>JANQFK010000041.1 GCA_028277885.1 Myxococcota bacterium | reverse complement strand
ACGCGAAGGAGAACCGCGCCGACGTCCAGATCCTCCACGCCCAGGACTTCGGCGGCGAGCCGATCGCCACGGTGCACCTGCCCGAGCGGGTGCCCTTCGGCTTCCACTGCAACTGGGTCGCGGACGAGGGCTGAGGGGGCTCCTGGACTCCGGGGTCAGGCGCCCGGTGCCAGCGCGGCGAGCGCATCGAGGTCCGCCCCCAGCCCGCCGTCGGGACGCAGGGGCTGGATGCAGACGTGGGTCGCCCCCGCGTCGTGGTGGGCCTGGATGCGCTCGCGCAGCGCCGCCTCGTCCCCCCAGGCCACGATGGCGTCGGCGAGGCGGTCGCTCGCCTCGGCGCCCTCCCAGTCCGAGTCCTCGAAGCCGAGCTCGCGCAGGTTGTTCTGGTAGTTCGGTGCGCGCAGGTAGACCTTCATGGCCTGGCGCGCCACGGCGCGGGCCTTCTCGGGGTCGGTCTCGAGCAGCACCTTCTGCTCGGGGCACAGCCAGGCGTCGGGGCCCATGCGCTCCCGGGCGCGGCGCGTGTGCTCGGGGTTCACCAGGTAGGTGTGGGCGCCGCGGGTGCGCGTCGCCGAGAGCTTCAGCATCAGCGGGCGCAGCGCCGCCAGCACGATGGGGGCGTCCTCCTCGGGCTCGCGCGCCATGAAGAGCGCCTTCTCCATGGTGTCGAGGAAGTCCCGCATGGCGGGCACGGGCTTCTTGTACTCGTGGCCCCGGATGCGGTCCACGAGGTGGGCGTGGGAGACCCCGATGCCCAGCACGAAGCGCCCCGGCGCCAGCGCCGACATGGTCTTGTGGATCGCCTTCAGGGTCATGGGGTCGCGGGCGTAGATGTTCGCGATGCCGGTGGCGAGCACGAGCCGCTCGGTGCGCGCCGCCAGGTAGGCGAGGGTGCAGAAGGGATCGATCCCCACGGCCTCGGGGATCCAGAGCGTCGAGTAGCCCCACGCCTCCAGGCGGCGGGCGAACTCCGCGCTCTCCTCGGGGGTGTTGGCGTCGAGCGCGGTCCAGACGCCGAGGCGTCCGATCTCGGTGGGCATGGGGGCTCCTCGTCGGGCGAATGCGGTCGAGGCGGGCAGGGTGGCACAGCGGCTAGCGCGGACGCCACCGGTACTCGACGTCGGGCTCGCTCTCGGGGGGAGGGCTCACCCCGAACGCGAAGGCCTCGAAGCCGTGCTTCTCGTAGAAGCGGCGGGCGCGCTCGTTGGCGCGGTGGGTGTGGAGCTCGAGCCCGTCGGGCGAGAGCTCGCGCGCCTTGTCCAGGAGGGCGGTCCCGACGCCGCGGCCCTGGGCGTCCGGGCGCACGTACATCCGTTCGAGGGTGGAGCCCTGGATCGCCAGGAAGCCCAGCAGCGACCCCGACTCCTCGGCGACCCAGATCTCGTTGCGGGGGGCGATGAGCTCGCGGAACACCCGCTGGCTCTCCTCGGGCGTCACCCCCTCCTCCATCGAGATGCCGATGGCGGTGTGGGTCTCCTTGCGCGCGGCGTGCCAGAGCGCCGCCACCTCGCCCTGCTCGGCGGCGCGGAGGCGGCGGACCTGCACCGGGCTCAGGGGTTCATCGCGTAGGCGCCGTCGAGGGTCTCGACGTGCTGCTTCCAGACGCGCTCGTAGCGGGCCGCGTCGTGGATCGGCTTGCGCAGCATCTCGTGGCAGCGCGCCACCTGGACCTCGCTGCTGCCCGGCTGGTTCGCGAGCTGGAGCGCGTGCTCGGCCACGTCGCGCACCAGGAACTCGAAGATCTGGTCGAGCAGGTCCGCATCCAGCTCGTAGCGGGGCGCGTTCTCGAGGATGAGCTGGGCGTAGACCACCAGGGCGAAGATCTCGCCGCCCGCCAGCAGGAAGTCCACGTCCTTCATCTGGTCCGGGCCCGGGGGCGCCTCCTGGAGCAGCTTGCGGAAGGCCTCGGCCTGCTCGGCGAAGAGCTTCACGTTCGGCAGGTCGACGCCCTCGAAGGCGCGCCGGTAGTCGTGGAAGCGGATCTGCCCGAGGCCGCGCGCGCTCCCCTGGCGGAACAGGAAGTCGTCGTTGGCCTCCTGGTCCTGGCGCCCGATCTCCGGGTACTCGGCCGGATCGAAGAAGAAGTTGGGCATGAACTTGGCGATCAGCGCGATGTTGACGTGCACCGTGCCCTCGAGCTTGGGCAGCGCCCGGATGTCCACCGCGGCCTGGCCGAAGTACCCGTCCTTCTCGAAGCCCTTCGCCGCGATGGCGTCCCAGAGCAGGTCGATCACCCGCTCGCCCTGGGTGGTGACCTTCATCTTCACCATCGGGTTGTAGAGCAGGTAGCGGCGATCCTCCGAGGAGGCGGACCGCATGTAGTCCGCGGCGCGCAGGGCGAAGAGCTTCATGGCCACCAGCCGGGCGTGGGCCTCGACGAACATGCGCCGCACGTGGCTCATGTCCGTCACCCGCATCCCGTAGAGCCTGCGGTTGTGGGCGTGGGTGATGGCCTCGTAGAGGGCGTGGGTACAGATGCCGATGGACGCCCAGCCGAGGTTGTACTTGCCGATGTTGACGGTGTTGAGGGCGGCGTCCCAGGCGGCGCGGCCCCGGTGCAGGATGTCCTCCTCGCGCACCGGGTAGTCGCGCAGCTCGAACTCCGAGACGTAGTTCTGGCTCGCCACCACGTTCTGGACCAGGTGGTAGCTCGGGTGCTTCGGGTCCGCGGCGAAGAACACGTACTCGTCGTCGTCCTCGAAGCGGCCGAAGGTCGAGACGATGGCGGCCTCGTTGCCGTTGCCGATGTAGTACTTGCGGCCGTTCGCCTTCCAGCCGTCGCCGTCGCGGGTGAGCACCATGTCGCTCGAGTAGATGTCGGCGCCGTGGTCCTTCTCCGACAGGCCGAAGGCGAAGATCCCGCCGTCCTCGAGGGCCCGGGACGCCTTGCGGCGCAGGGCGGCGTTCCCGGTCATCCAGATCGGCCCCAGGCCCAGCACCGAGACCTGCCAGGTGTACCAGTACTGGAGACCGTAGAAGCCCAGGATCTCGGCGAACTCGCAGATGCGCCAGGTGTCCCAGCGGGCGTCGGGCGCGCCCTCGCCCGCCGGCGTGCACATCGAGGCGAAGATGCGCTCCTTGCCCACGAACTCCAGGAAGTCGGAGTACCAGGGCCGGTCGTAGTAGTCCGCGAGCAGGCGGCGCTTGCCCTTCGACTCGAAGAAGTCGACGGTCCTGCGCATGATCTCCGCCGAGCGCGCGTCCGGATAGGGGCGGGTCAGGTTCTTCGGGTCGAGCAGGATCATCGGCACTCCTCTATCCGATCCGCTTGTCGCGCCCTTCCCAGTGGGGCGCCCGCAGGTCGCGCTTCAGCACCTTCATGGCGCCCGAGAGCGGCAGCGGCTCGGTCCGGATCTCCACGGACTTCGGCACCTTGTAGCCGGCGATGTACTCGCGGGCGTGGGCGATGATCGCCTCGGCGGCGATCTCCACGCCGGGCTTGGGCACCACGATGGCGTGCACGGCCTCGCCCCAGGTCTCGTGGGGGATCCCGATCACCGCCACCTGGGCGACGGCCACGTGGGTGCTGATCGCCGACTCGACCTCGGCGGAGTAGACGTTCTCGCCGCCGGTGACGATCATGTCCTTCACGCGGTCGACGAGGAACAGGTAGCCGTCCTCGTCGAGGTAGCCCGCGTCGCCGGTGTGATACCAGCCGCCGCGGAAGGTCTCCTCCGTGGCCTCGGGCTTGTTCCAGTACTCGCGCATGAAGTTCCCGCCGCGGGCGCACACCTCGCCGATCTCGCCCCGGGGCAGCCGGTTGCCCTCGGCGTCCTGGATCGAGACCTGCACGCCGAGCACGGGCCGGCCCACCGAGCGCAGCCGCGGCGAGCCCGGCGCGTGGTCCTCGGGGAGCAGCAGCGTCACCGTCGAGGCGCCCTCGGTCATCCCGTAGCCCTGGATCAGCTCGAGGTCGGGCAGCTCGGCCTGGAGCCGCGCGAGGGTCGCCTCGGGCATCGGCGACGCGCCGTAGACGAGGCGGCGCAGGGAGGCGAGGCGCTCGGGCCCGTACTTCTCGCTGGCGAGGCACAGGCCGATCATGGTGGGAACCATCAGCGTGTCCGTGACCTCGTAGGCCTCGATCAGGTCGAGCACGCCGTCGGGGTTGAACATGGGGATGAACACCACCCGCGCGCCCAGCACCGGCGGCCCCAGGATCCCCAGCATCGACGCCGCGTGGAACATGGGCGTCTGCATCAGGTAGGTCTCGAGCTCGAGCCCGCCGAGCGTCATGGCGGCGTGGTAGACGTTCAGCATCTCGGCGCGGTGCTCGAGCAGCACACCCTTGGGCAGGCCCGTGGTGCCGCCGGTGTACATCAGCACCACCGGGTCGGTCTCCTCGGGCTCCGCGGGCAGCTCCGGCGACGCCTCGGCGACGAGCGCCTCGTAGCTCGCGGTGTGCTCCACCTCGCCCTCGCCGATCAGCACCACCTCCCGGATCGGGTCGTCGGCGCCCAGCTCGGCGCGGGCCGCGGCGACCAGCGGCGCGAAGGTGGCATCGGTGAAGACCACCTCGGTCCCCGAGTCCCCGACGATGTAGGCCAGCTCCTTCGGCGCGAGGCGCAGGTTGAGCGGGTTGATGACGCCGGCGCCCACGAAGGCCGCGTGCCACAGCTCGAGGTACTGGTGGCTGTTCAGCGCCAGCACCGCGAAGCGGTCCTGGGGCGACACCCCGAGGCGGTTCGCCAGCGCGTGGGAGAGCCGGGCGACGCGCTCCGCGTGGGCGTTCCAGGTGGCGCGGTAGCCGCCGTCGACGATCGCCTCGCGCTCGCCGTACTGCTCGAGCGCGGGCAGGAACGTGTGGGAGAAGATGAGCTCCTTCACGGGCACCTCCGGAGCCGTTGGGTCGTGGAACCGTCACGGTAGCTCCGCCCACCCCCTCGTGGCCGCCGCCGGAAAACCGTCGCGATTCCGGCGGCTTCCGACCCGGAGCGCGGGCCGCGCCGGGCGCCGCTGCGACCTTTCTCGCAGCTGGCCCGTAGACGTCCCCGAACCCGAGAGACCGGAGGGACGCATGAGGAACCAGGACGAAGACGAGACCCGCCTCGCCCGCGACCGGGAGCTCATCGAGGCCGTGCGCAGCGGCTGCTCGAACGCCTCCCGGCGCCTGGTGGACGAGCACTCGCCGCGCATGCGCGCACTCGCCCGCCGCATGCTGCGCGACGAGGTGGACACCGAGGAGGTGGTGCAGGACGCGCTGCTCGCCGCCTTCCGCAACATCGACGGCTTCCGGGGCGACTCCCGGCTGTCCACCTGGCTGCACCGCATCACCACCAACGCGGCGCTGATGCGCCTGCGCAAGCGGCGCCGCACCCGCGAGGTGCCCGCCGGCGATCTCTCGGGCGAGAACGAGTCCGACGCGCGCACCCCCGGCGCGTCCCGGGATCCCGAGACCCTGTACTCCAACACGCAGCTCCATCGGCGCATGCTCAAGCTCGCCGCCCAGCTCCCGGAGCCGCACCGGACCGTGCTCTGGCTGCGGGACGTCTGCGAGCTCGAGACCCGGCAGGTGGCCCGGCAGCTCGGCACCACCGACGGGGCGGTGAAGACGCGGCTGCACCGTGCGCGCGCGGCGCTGCGCCGCGCCCTCGAGGCCGAGGAGACGCACGGGGCCCTTCCAGCCTGACCCCCACCCCCCTTTCCCGAGGAGGAACGAGGATGAGAGCTCGAACGAGAATCAGCCTGGGAGCCGTCCTGGCGGGACTCGCCCTGGCCGCCTTCGTGGCGGCCTGCTCGCCCGGCGCGGGCGAGGGAGGCGCCAACCCCTGCGTCGCCGCGAACCCGTGCGCCGCGAAGGCGGCCGCCAACCCCTGTGCCGCGCCCGCGAAGGCGACCGGCGGGGCGAACCCGTGCGCCGCGAATCCCTGCGCGGCGAAGCGGGCGAACCCCTGTGCAGCCAGGGCGGCGAATCCCTGCGGAGGCAGTCACTAGCCGATGTCGTCGTCGGCGCCCGCCCGAACGGTTCGGTCGGGCGTCGCGGCCCGGGGGAGCGCGGTGTCGGTCCGGCATGTTGGCGGGCCGGCACCGCGCATGGAAAGCTCTCGCGCGTGCCGGCGCGCGAAGAGGACGAGAAACGCTGGTCGCAGTGGATGGCTCGCGCCAACCAGGGCGACGCCGAGGCCTATCGCGCGCTGATGAAGGAACTGGGACAGGCCGTCGAGGCCTTCGTTCGCTCCCAGCTGGGGCCCGCGGGGTTCCTGGAGGACTGCGTCCAGGAGTCGCTGCTCGCGGTGCACCGCGCCCGGGCCACCTACGACCCGCAGCGGCCGTTCCGGCCGTGGCTGTTCACCATCGTGCGCCACAAGACCATCGACTTCCTGCGCCGCCGCGGCACCCGCGCGAAGGAGCAGGCCGAGGAGGCCTCCCGGCTCGAGGCCGTGGCCGACCCGTCCGGCGCCGACCCCAGCGCCAGCATCGACGCCGGCGCGCTGCTGGACCGGCTCGAGCCCGACCAGCGCGAGGCCCTGGCCCTCACCAAGCTCGGCGGCTACTCGCTCGCCGAGGCCGCCGCCCGCGCCGGCTGCTCGGAGTCCGCCATGAAGACCCGTGTCCACCGCGCACTGCGCGCCGCGCGTCGCCTGCTCGAGCGCGAGGAGACCGACCCGTGACCCGACCGCGCGACGACCTCATCCAGGACCTCGCCGAGGACCTCACGCCGGTGAGGAGCCCGGGGCGCACCACCGGCACCACCTTCGCCTGGCTGACCGGAGCCTGGATCTTCGTCGGCGCCGCCATGCTGGCGAGCGGCTCGCTGCGACCGGGCGTGGGCGAGCAGATCCTCGGCTCGGCCCGCTTCCTGCTCGAGTCGCTCCTCGGCCTGGCGGCCGGCGCCGTCGGGATCGCGGCCGCGCTGCGCCTCGGCATCCCGCGGCCGGGCGCCCCGCTCGGGCGGGTGGCCCCGGCGCTGGCGCTGCTCGGCCTGTGGGGCGCGCTCCAGGTCTACGCGCTCTGGGATCCCCTGCTCACGCCCTCCATGGAGGGCAAGCGCGCGGGCTGCTGGCTCCAGACCTTCGTGTTCGGAGCGCCGCCGCTGGCGGTGGGCCTCTGGCTGGCGCGGCGCCTCGCTCCCTTCGCGCGGGCCTGGACCGGCGCGCTGCTCGGCGCCGTGGCCGGCGCGCTCCCCGGGCTGATGATGCAGTTCGCCTGCATGTACGAGCCCTCCCACAACCTGACCCACCACGTCGCGCCCATCCTGGCCCTCGCCGTCTTGGGTGCGCTGCTGGGCCCCCGGGTGCTGCGCCGGATCTGAGGCGGCCCGCCGGCTCAGGGCAGGCCGGCGCCGGGCACGTCCACCTCGACGACCTCGATGCGGCCCGTGCGCGCGCCGGTCCTTGCCGGGTCCGAGTCCGCCGCGGTGCACAGGAAGAGCGTGCGCCTCTCGGGCCCGCCCAGCATGCACGCGAAGGCCTCGTGCTCGACCTCGATGCGGTGGGTCACCTCGCCGCCCTCGCGCAGGCGCAGCACCACGCCGCCGATGGGCGACGCCACCCAGATCGCCCCCTCGGCGTCGAGACAGATCCCGTCGGGCACGGCCCCCTCCATGCGCGCCCACTCGCGCCGGCCCGAGAGCGAGCCGTCCTCGGCGACGTCGAAGGCGGTGAGCCGGGCGGCGAAGCTCTCGCCGATCACCAGGGTGCGGCCGTCGGGCGTGATCACGGTGCCGTTCGGGAAGCTCAGGTCCTCGGCCGCCACGCACACCGAGCCGTCGGGATCCACCCGCGCGAGCTTCGCCGTGACGGGCTGCTGGCCGGTGTAGAGGTCGAAGCCGAAGTTCCCCACGTAGGCGCGGCCCGCCGCATCCACCACCATGTCGTTGCAGTGGTGGGTCGCGATGGAGGAGAGGTCCGCCACCTCGACCAGGCCCTCGGGATCCTGGCGCAGCAGGCGGCGGTCGCGCATCGACACCACCAGCATGCGCCCGTCGGGGAGCCAGCCCAGGCCCGAGGGATCCTCGGGCACGCGGGCGACGGTCTCGACCTGCCCGTCGACCCCCACGGCCAGCACCTTCTGGTCGTGCATGTCCGAGAACACGAGCCGCCCGTCGCGCCAGCGCGGCCCTTCCGGGAAGCGCAGGCCGTCCAGCAGCGTCTCGGTCCGCCCGGTCACGCGACGCCCCGGGGCACTCGGCGCGCAGCGGCGAGCGCGCCGTCAGCCAAGCGCCGTCGCCTCCTTGGTGGCCTGCTTCAGCTCGTCGAGGGCGCCGCGCAGTTGGTCGATCAGCTCCCACGCGTCGGGAACCATCTCGCGGCAGGCGATCACGCCGAAGTCGAGGCTGCCGTCGTAGCTCTGCACCGTGATGTTGAGCCCCACGCCGTCGGCGATGGCCGAGACCGGGTAGTGGGCCTTCAGCCTGGCCCCCACCCCGTAGAGCGGGAACTGCGGGCCGGGCACGTTCGAGATCACCACGTTGAAGGGCACGTCCATCCAGCTGCCCGCCGCCGCCCGGGCCACCACCCGGGCCGCGCGCGCCGCCACGGCGGGCGGCGCGAACTGGGCGAAGTCCTGGAGCAGGGTGGCGGGGAGCGCCTTGTGCTGCTCCTTCGCGATGCGCATGGACTCGTGGATGCGCGCGAGGCGCTCGAGGGGGTCCGCGACGTGGGTGTGGAGCGACGCCGTCATGGAGGAGACCTGGTTCCCCATGGCGCCCTTCTGCTCCTCGGTGCGCACCGAGACCGGCACCATGGCGATGAGGGGCTCGCGCGGAAGCTCGCGCGACTCCTCCAGGTGGCGGCGCAGCGCGCCGGCGCACAGGGCCAGCACCACGTCGTTCACCGTGACGCCGCGCTGCTTCTTGATCTCCTTCACCTCGTCGAGGGAGAGCGAGCCGAAGGCGAAGCGCCGGTGGGGCGTGATCTTGCCGTTGAAGGGCGTGCGCGGCGCGGGCGTCGAGGCCTCCGAGAGCATGGGGGCGGGCCTGCGCCCGATGGCGCGATCCAGCAGCGCCTCGCCGGGAAGCGCGCCGAACCCGAGGGAGCGCGACAGGGCCGGCAGGTGCCGCATGGACTCCCGCACCAGCCGCGCCGCCTTGCGCGGCGTCCCCGCCACCGCCCAGACGCCGCGCAGCCACATCTCGAGCTCCGTGGGCTCGGGCTCGGGCCGCCAGGGCCGCCGCGGCGGGTCCACCTTGCGCGGGTCGGGGGCGAGATCCAGCAGGGTGGTCAGCAGCTCGGCGCCCGAGACGCCGTCGATCGCGCAGTGGTGGATCTTGGTCAGCTGCGCCACGCACCCGCCCTGCAGCCCCTCGATGAAGTAGAGCTCCCACAGCGGCCGGCTGCGGTCCAGCGGACGCGCCACGATGCGCGCCACCTGGGCGGCGAGCTGGCGGTCGTCGCCGGGGGGCGGCAGCCCGATGTGGCGCACGTGGAACTCGAGATCGAAGTCCGGGTCCTCGAGCCAGTAGGGGTGGTCGAGGCCGAAGGGCACCTCCACCAGGCGCCGCCGGTAGGGCGGCAGCAGGTGGATGCGATCCGTGATCAGCCGCTTGATGTCCTCGAGGGAGGGCGGGACCGAGGCGGTGGACGGGTCGAAGACCGCGAGGCCCGAGACGTGGCCGAAGGTGCTGGCCGTCTCGAGGTTCAGGAAGCTCGTGTCGAGTCCGGTGAGCTGATGCACGGGGCCCTCCTCGGCCCCACGATGCCACATCCCGGGCGAAACCCATGACCGCGGAGGGCGCGGGCCCTCAGTCGAGCGTCACCGCCTCGGCGGGCTGGAGCAGGCGGTCCGGGGCGGCGACGCGCAGGCGCGGGCCCCGGCGGCCCGCCACCGCGAAGGCGGCGAGGGCGCGGCCGAGCAGGACGAGCTTGCGCGGGCCCGAGACCACGGCCCGGCCCCGCAGCACGTCGCAGTCCCGGGACTCGATCACCCGCCCGATCTCGGCGTAGACGAGGCGCGCGGTGCGCACCGCCAGGGCGGAGCGCGGCTCGAGGAAGGCGAGCCCGGTGTCGCCCGAGGCGTAGAAGCGCTCGGCCAGGGTGAGCAGGGTGCGGACGGCGCCCGCCAGCGTGGCCCGCTGCGCCGCGTCCGGCGCTCGCGCCAGCCCCCCTCGCAGGGCTTCGGCCAGCTCGGCGCCGACGAGCTCCTCGGGCACGTAGGCGCGACCGCGCCCGGCGTCCTCGAGCACGTCGCGGCACACGTTGGTCAGCTGCATCGCGATGCCCAGGTGCGCGGCGTGGCGCACCGCGTCGGGCCGGGAGACGCCCATCACGTGGCAGAGCAGGAGCCCCACGCAGCCGGCCACGCGGTGGCAGTAGAGCAGCAGCTCCTCGAGGCTCTCGTAGCGGTGGCCCAGTGCGTCCATCGCCATGCCCTCGAGCAGCTCGGCCGGGTAGGGCTCGGGGATGCGGTGGCGGCGGGTCACGGCCTGGAAGCAGCGACCGACGGCGTCGGGCTGCGGCTCGCCGGCGTACACCGAACGCAGCTCGGCGCGCAGGGCCGCGAGCTCCTCGGCGTGCCGCTCGGGCGGCGAGAGGTCGATGCGGTCGTCGCACCGGCGGCACCAGGCGTAGACGGCGGCCACCTCGTCCCGCCGCTCGCCAGGGAACAGGCGCGACGCGAGGGAGAAGCTCCGGGAGTGGGTGGCGATCACCCGCCGACAGGCGCGGAAGTCGGCGGCGCTGGCGCTCACGCGCCGCGGTCCGCCAGCAGCGTCGCGACCGTGGCCTTCGCCGAGTTCACCACGCCGGGCACGCCGGCCCCGGGGTGGGTGCCGGCGCCGACCAGGTAGAGGCCGGGGATCCCGGGGTCGCGGTTGTGGGGGCGGAACCAGGCGCTCTGGCCGAGGGTGGGGGCCACCGAGAACGCGGATCCGTGGTGGGCGTGCAGCTCGCGCTCGAAGTCGAGGGGGGTGAAGTGGCGACGCGTCACCACGTGGCGCCGCAGATCGGGCAGGAAGCGCTCCAGCCAGGCCAGGATGCGGTCGCCGTAGGCGTCCGCCTCCCGGTCCCAGTCGATGCGGGCGCGCCCGAGATGGGGCACGGGGCTCAGCACGTAGAAGGCCTCGCAGCCCTCGGGAGCGAGGGAGGGGTCCGAGACCGTCGGCGCGTGCAGGTACAGGCTGAAGTCGTCGGGGAGCGAGCTCCCGTGGAAGACGTCGCGCAGCAGCCCCTCGTAGCGCGGCCCCAGCAGCACGGTGTGGTGGGCGAGATCGGGATGGCGCCGGTCCGTCCCGAAGTAGAGCACGAACAGCGACATGGACCAGCGCATCCGCTCGAGTCGGCGCCGGCGTCGCTCGGCCCGGGGGTCGCCGGCGTAGAGCCGGGCGTAGGTGTGGTGCACGTCGGCGTTGGAGACCACCACCTCGAAGGGCCGGCTGCCGTCCCGGGTCGTCACGTGGTGGATCGCGGCGCGGCCCTCGCCCTCGACGCGGATGCCGGAGACCGGCGTCGAGAGCCGGAGCTCGCCGCCGAGGCTCTCGAAGAGATGCGCCAGTGCGCGCACCAGCGACCCGGTCCCGCCCCGCGTGAAGAACACGCGCTCGTCGCGCTCGAGGTAGTGGATCAGGGTGTAGATGGCGGGGGTCTCGAAGGGGTTCCCCCCGATCAGCAGGGAGTGGAAGCTCAGCACCTGGCGCAGGCGCTCGTCGCGCACGAAGCGGGAGACCGCGGCGTGGACCGAGCGATCGGCCCGTAGCCGCGCGAGCTGGGGCACGACGCGCAGCATGTCGCGCACGCGCAGGAAGGGCGTGGCCACCAGCTCCCGGTAGCCCGCCTGGTGGACGCGGCCGCTGTACCGGTAGAAGCGGCGGTAGCCTTCCAGGTCGTCGGGGGAGCGGCGGCGGATCTCCGCCTCGAGCCGCTCCGCGTCACCGAAGTAGTCGAACCGATCGCCGTCGTGCCACAGGATGCGGTAGAAGGGATCGTTCGGGATCAGGTCCACGCCGTCGGCGAGCCGCTTGCCGGCCAGGGCGAACAGCTCCTCGAGGCAGGAGGGCGCGGTGATGACCGTCGGCCCCGCGTCGAACCGGAAGCCGTCCTGCTCGTACACGTAGGCCCGGCCCCCGGGCTTGTCGCGCGCCTCGAACAGGGTCGTGTCGAGCCCGGCGGCCTGGAGGCGGATGGCCGCGGCGAGCCCGCCGAAGCCGGCGCCCACCACGGCGGCGCGCCCGCGTCCCTCAGCCACGCCGCGCCTCCCGGACCGCCACCGCCGGCCTCAGGAGACCGCGCTCGCGACGCGGCGCGGCCGGAAGCCCAGCCAGACCAGGCAGGCGGGCGCCACGCCGAGCACGAGGGCGAGGACGATGGGCAGCCACAGGGAGAGGCTCGCGTTGAGCGCGACGGCGAAGCCCGTGTTGATCGCGTACACCGCGAAGGGGATCCCCGGCGGCAGCCGCTCGGGCTCGACGGCGCCGCGCCACACCGCGCGCCCGAGGCCCATGAAGAGGATCCCGGTGAGGGTCCAGCCCGCGAAGTTGACCAGCGGCATGCCCATGTAGGGCCCGGTCTGGTGCCAGACCCAGAAGCGCAGGGGCATGTCGGCGTGGGCCATGGCCGGGTCGAGCGCCAGGTCCCAGACCGTCAGCAGCCAGGCTCCGACCGCCACGACGGCCCAGCCCGGCGCGCGGGGGGCGACCCGCGCCAGCACGAGGATCGCGAGCAGGTAGGACGAGAACCCGAGCATGAACCAGGACAGCGGGATCGAGAGCGGGACCTGCTCGAACAGCATGGGACCGAGCCCCGAGGTGTACTCGTAGGCGCCGAAGGGCCAGCCCGTGCCGGTGCCGAGCAGCTCGATGCCGAGGGAGAGCGAGGTCGAGATGGCGAAGAAGAGCCCGGTGTTGCGCCAGCCGACCACGGCGCCGCCGTAGGCCAGCATGGCCGCGGTGCCGAGCACGATGTGGAGCGCCCCGGCGTACTCCATGGCGACCGGGTAGATGCGCGCCGCGAGCTCCGAGTGCCGCCAGAGATCCGGGTTCGGGATCACGACGAGCAGCCCGAAGAGCGCGAAGACCACGGCCACGCCGTGGGCGTACAGCAGCCAGAGAGCCGACCTCACGTTTCCTCCCCATCGTCCCGGGCGCCGAGCCGGAGCCTGCGACGCACGACCCGGACCGTCCACCCGACCCCGGCGAGCACGAAGGGGGCGACCGGCCCCGAGAGGAGCCGGGCGTGCCACTCGTTGCTGAGCTCGATGCGCGCGGCGTGGTTCGGCTCGGTCACCGGGTCGGCTCCCTCGAGTCGGGCCATTCTGCCAGCCGGCCCGACGCGAGTCCAGCGCAGACGCGGGACCGGATCCCGCCGTGGTGTAGACTCGTGTCGGATGCTTCCGGAAACCACCGCCGCCTCCGAGCAGGGTCCCGTCCTCGCGGCGCTGTACGCGCTCTTCGTCTGGTGGTTCAGCACGGGGATCGTCCTGTATCTCGACGGGCTGCCGCGCCGCACCTTCCGCTGGAGCCTCCTCGGTGCGAGCGCGGGCGCCGTGCTCGCGGTCTGGGCCATCGCCTGGAGCAGCACGGTGCCGACGGTGGCCGGCGCCTACGTGGCCTTCACGGGGGCCGTGCTTCTCTGGGGCTGGAACGAGACGGCCTTCCTGATGGGCTTCGTGACCGGGCCCCGCAAGCAGGCCTGCCCGGAGGGATGTCGGGGCTTGCGGCACTTCGGACACGCCGCGGCGACGCTGCTCTATCACGAGGCCTGCCTTGCGGCGTCGGGGGCGGTCGTCCTCGCACTGAGCTGGGGCGCGCCGAACGCGGTGGGCGCCTGGACCTTCGGGATCCTCTGGCTGATGCGTCTCAGCACCAAGCTGAACGTGTTCCTCGGCGTCCCGAACCTGACCCGGGAGTTCCTCCCCGAGCACCTCGGCTACCTCGAGCGCTACTTCACCCGGAAGCCGATGAATCTCCTGTTCCCCCTGTCGGTCACCGGCGCGACGCTGCTGACGGCACACTTCGTGCTCGGCGCCTTCGCGAGCGGCGCCGGAAGGTTCGAAGGGGTGGCGGCCGGTGTGCTCGCCACCCTGAGCGCCCTCGCCCTCCTCGAGCACTGGTTCCTGGTCCTGCCCCTCCCGGTGGCGAGGCTCTGGTCGTGGAGCCTGCGTTCCCGGACCGGGGATCAGCGAGCCGGCGCGGCGCCGACCAGGTTGGGGTAGTCCTTCACCATGCTGACGCCGTTCAGCGGCTTCGGCAGGCCCTGATGGCAGGTCGCGCAGTTGACCTTGAAGACGTCGCCGGCCGGCCCCTTCCGGTGCGCGGGGAACACGTCGGTGAGGGAGGTCATGTACTCCTCGTTGACGTCGCGCACCATGCCCAGGCCGTGCCAGGCCGTGACGCGCTGGGGCGAGCTCGCCTCCCACGGTCCGAAGGAGCGGCTGTTGTGGCAGTAGCCGCAGTTCACGCCCAGGGACGTGGAGAGGTGCATCATCAGCGCGTAGGTGTGCTCGGTGTCCTTGATGGAGGTGCCGTTGCCCGTGGGCAGCGCGGTGGTGCCCTGGACCCGGATGCTGTCGTGGGCCCGGGCCGCGATGAACCGGGTGAAGGGGTCCGAGGGCAGTGAGGCGAGCCCGGCCTGGGGGGCGGGCGCGTTCTGGCCCGCCGTGTAGCCCACCATGCGCACGCCGTCGGCGTCGGGGTCCTCGAACCAGTAGTGGGCGGGGACGGCCTGGCCGCGGTGGCAGGTGTAACAGGTGACCCCCGTGCCGGCGACGTGGGACGTCCACTCGCCGTTGATGGCGCGGGTCATCTGGAGCATGCGCCGCGCGACCACCTTCGTGTAGAGGTCGTCCGAGGCGAGGTTCTCGCCGGCGTGGCAGTAGGTGCAGCCCTGCGCGGGCGAGACCCACTGGGTCATGGCGATCATGATGCGGTTGAACTCGCCGGCGCTGAGGTCCCCCAGGACCTGGACGTTCTGGTAGATCTCCGAGGCCTTGGGCCCGACGGCCGGGACGGGCGGCAGGGCCGCCGGGATCTGGCTGGCCTCGAGCTTGTCCTCGAGCCGCCGCGGGTTCTTGACCGTCTCGAGGCCGAGCCCGCGGTAGTTGAGCTGGTCCACCTCCACCGGGGGGCGCTCGCAGGCCGTCAAGGACGCCGTCAGCGCGAGGACCAGGATCGGGATGCAGGATCGGAGCTTCACGGGGTGACCCCCATCGCCGGGTCCGCGACGGGCGGGAGCACCTGGGGGTAGGAGGGCGCCACGCCGTGCTTCACCGCCCACAGGTACCAGTTGTCCACCACGGTGCCGGTCAGCAGGATACCTATCCCTCCGGTGAGGGTGGTCAGCACGGCGAACCACCACGCCCAGCGATGGATCGACTCCATCGTGGCGTTGAACCCCATGGTCCAGCGCCAGAACAGGGACGAACGTTCGGCCGCGGTCCCGCGGCTCACGATCTGCTCGAGCTCCCGGTCCCCTCCGAGCCTCCCCACGGCCAGGATCGTCGCGCCGTGCATCGCGAACAGCAGGGTCGAGCCGTACAGGAACGCGATGGAGAGCATGTGGAACGGGTTGTAGAACAGGTTGCCGTAGCGGATCGAGAAGGCGGCGGTCCAGTCGAGGTGGGGGAAGATCCCGAAGGGGACGGCCTCCGCCCAGCTCCCCATCAGGATGGGCCGGATGAAGCCCAGCACGAGGTAGAGCCAGATCGCCGAGGCGAACGCCCAGGCGACGTGGGTCCCCATGCCCAGCGCCCGCGCGCGCTCGTACATGCGGGCCCACCACAGCAGGATCGAGGCGGTGAGGAAGAAGCCCGCCATCAGCCACCAGCCTCCCTCGGCGAGGGGCGGCAGGCTCAGGCCGTACTCCGGCGCGGGCGGCTCGAGGGCGAGCCAGGGAAGCTGCCGGACGAACTGGATCGGGTCCCAGCCCACCGAGGCCCACATGTTGAGCCCGATGATCTCGATGGCGACGAAGCCGCAGAAGAGCGACGCGATGCCGAAGGTGCCGAGGTAGATCGGCCCGATCTGGGCGTCGCCGAGGATCCCGTAGAGATAGGAGAAGCTGCCGCGTCCCAGACGCGGGAGGCTTCCCGCGGGCAGCGCAACGCCGGGGTCGGGCTCCGTGCGTACCTGGACGCGGTTGAAGAGGCTCTCGTACGCCATTGGTTCCCCTTGGCCCTACTGCGACCAGATCGGAAGGTTCAGCCACCAGCTCCACCACTCGGGCCAGCCTCGCGTCCAGAAGGGACCGCTGATCACGATGCACACGGCGCTGAAGAAGCCGGCCGACAGGGCGAGGAAGAGCCCGAGGCGGTGGATCCCCATCGCGCCGATCGAGTAGCCGAGGGTGTCGCGGAAGAACGTGTTCTCGTGCTCCGAGGTCTTGACCCGCTCGCCCTCCTTCGGGTTGGTGACCGAGAGGATCAGCGAGCCGTGGAGCGAGAGCGCCAGGGTCGTGGTGAAGAAGAAGCTCACCGCGATCATGTGCGCCGGGTTGTAGTGGAAGTGGAGGTACTGGTATCCGACGTTGGAGACCCAATCGAGGTGGCTGAGGATCCCGTAGGGGAAGCCGTGGCCCCAGGCCCCGAGCAGGACCGGGCGCACCACCACCAGGGTCACGTAGGCGCCCACCGCGAAGCTGAACGCCACGGGGATGTGGAGCCCCATGCCGAGCTTGCGCGCGATCTCGGCCTGGCGGAGCGCCCAGGAGACGAAGGCGCCCACGGCGCAGACCGTGACGACCTGCCACAGACCGCCTTCGTTCATCGGCGCGAAGGCGAGCCCGTAGCTCAGGTCCGGCGGCGCGATGTTGATCTGCCAGAGATTCCAGGTCGGCCCGATCGCAGCGCCCCAGACCAGGAGTGCGGTCCCGACGAGGGAGAAGAGGATCGTCGTCACGCCGAAGAAGCCGACGTAGAAGGGTCCGACCCAGAAGTCGAACAGCTCTCCGCCCACGAGGGTGCCACCCTTGACGCGGTATCTCTCCTCGAAGCTCAGCATGGCCATGGTCGGGTCCTCCGGGACGAATCGTGGGCGGAGGCTCCGGAGAGGAGCCTCCGCGGCCAGCGGCGCGGCCTCCCGGCGCATGCCGGGCCGCCGCTGGCCGCGTTCGGCACTAGCCCTCCGGCGTCGGCGAGACCCGCAGTGCCACGGGCGACTCGGCAGCGGCCGGGGAGGACAGGGAGGCGGCCTCGGCCGCTCCCGGGTTCGCCAGCCAGTTGTAGCGTTCGGTGCTGAGCAGGACGAAGTGGATCACGATTGCCAGCGTGAACAGGAACGTGAACAGCCCGATCAGCGCTCTACGCGGGTCGAAGAGCATCCATACGCGCCACATGATCGCGTCCTCCTACTGCAGCCACGGGCGCCACACCCAGACCAGGATGTGGGCCACGACCGCGATCCCCGTGAAGCCGGCGAAGCTCGACACGAAGATCGTGTGGAACTCCCTCGCCTCCTCCTCGGTCAGTCCCGAGATGGAACCGCCTCGTCTATCCGAACCTTCCATAGGGCACTACCTCCAAGCGGGCCGGGGGCGCACTCGGCGTCCCCTCGGCGATTTACCGCGATGGCCCACGCGGCGAGGGTGACCGGGCGCCGCGACGACCGGCCGACGGTCCACCCGGCGGCGCCGGGCGAACGCGAAACATCGGACTCCTAACACCCCCCGAAGGCGAGGGTGATGTAGGTTCCCGCCGCGTCCCGGGCCTGGGCCGCGATGGACTGGTGCTCCCCTTCCGCCGCCCCCGGGCGCCAGCGCCGCGGGACGAGGCGCAGGAGCGCGAACCAGACCAGGAAGAACACGAAGCCGACCTTGAGCATGCGTTGGAGCTGGCGGTCTTCGTGGCGGAGAAGCGCAATCGGCGAGGTCGTCACCACTCGTCGGGGCACTGCCCTCGAGATCGTCTCCTGGTACATCGTCATGGCTTGCGCCTCCCTCGTCCGGTTTCGTGGTACTCGAAGCTCATGCGGGGCTCCCCGGGGACGGCCCCTCCGCGCACTGCGCGACGTGGACCACCGAGACGCGGGACTCGCCGGCGAGCCGGGCCGCCCGTTCGGCGGCGTCGCGCAGCCGCTTGGCGGCCGAGATCCGCGTGAGCACGGGCTGGGCCTCCAGGCGCCGGTCCAGGGCCGTCTTCGCGTCGTCGTCCCAGAGCAGCTCCGCGTGGAGCCGGGCAGGCGTGGCGTCCACCCGATCGAGCTCGGTCCCCATGGGCAGGACGTGGAACAGCGAATCGAACAGGGCGTTGCAGGTCTCCTGCACGAGATAGGTGGCGCCGGAGTAGCCCATGAAGGGCGTGCCCGTGTGGCGGCGCACGATGGCACCGGGGAAGGAGGCCGGGAGGTAGGCGGTCCGGGCGCCCGCCTCGGCGAGGTACATGCGCTCGTTGTAGCTCCCGAAGAGCAGGAAGGGCGCGTTCTCCCGGATCGCGGTGCGCACCGCCTCGTTGTCGGGCTTCACGCCGGGCCGGCGCGCGATGGCGAAGGAGCAGGGCAGTCCCAGCTCCTCCTCGAGGAAGCTCCGGACGCCGCGCGCGTAGGTCTCCGAGGCCACGATCGCGAAGCTCGCCGTGCCGAAGAAGTCCTGGGTCACCGAGCGCCACAGGTCCCACAGCGGCTTGATGGTGGTGTGCTTCTCGCGCTCGATGAAGGGCTCGGGATCGAGGTCGAGCAATTCGCCGAGGGCGCGCAGGAAGAGCGTCGTGCTGTGCAGCCCGATGGGCGCCTGGAGGTAGGGCCGGTCGAGGGACTCGCAGAGCAGCCGGCCGAACTCGCGGTACATGCAGACGTTGGCGTCGGCGTCGGCGAGCTTCGGGACGTCGGCGAGATGGCTGCCGAGGGGGAACACCATGCCCACCTCGGCCCCGATGCCCTCGATCAGCCGCCGGATCTCGGCGAGGTCCGAGGCCGAGTTGAACACCCCGTAGCAGGGCCCGATGATGTTGACCCGCGGCTTGCGCCCCTCGCGGCCGGGCTTGCGCTTCCGGACGCGCTTGGGGCCGTACTGGGTCCACAGCCAGTGGAGGGCCCGGTCCGCGCTCTGCCACTGGTCCTCGTCGATGGTGCGCGGCAGGAAGCGCTGGATGTTGGTGCCCTCGGGCGTGACGCCGCCGCCGATCATCTCGGCGATCGACCCGGTCACGACCACGCTGGGCAGCTCCGGGTCCAGCGTACGGTGCGCGCGCTTCATCGCCTGCTCGGTGCCGTGCTGCCCGAGCTCCTCCTCGGCGAGCCCCGTCACCACGATGGGGAGCTCGTGGGGCGGCAGCGCGTCCGTGTAGTGGAGCACCGAGGTGACGGGCAGGTTCTCGCAGCCGACGGGTCCGTCGATGATGACCTGAAGCCCCTTCACCGCGGTGAAGACGTAGACCGAGCCCCAGTACCCGCCGGCGCGGTCGTGGTCCAGCACGAGCATCAGGCGGTCCCCATCGCGTCGGCCGGGCCCTTCGCGGCCTGGCGCGCCTGGCGCGCGCGGAATGCCGGACGGTCCCGGGGCACCTCCTCCCACACCCCGGAGGCGTGCCCCGTGCCCACGCCCTCGAAGAACTCCCTCATGCGGTCGAAGCGCGCCCGGCTGCGCAGCGCCCCGTTCACCACCTGGGCGAGGGAGCCCGCGCCGGCGGGTCCCATCAGGGGCCGCGCCGAGATGAGGTTCGTGAAGTACAGGGCCGGCGTGGCGCGCTCCTTGGCCTTCTGCACCACGGGCGTGGTCCCGACGGCGAGATCGGGCTCGAACTCCTCCATCGCGGCGACGTCCTGCTCGAGGGAGGCCCGGTACTGGACGTGCACGCCGCGGGCCTCGAGCCAGGCGCGGTCGGGCTCGGACCAGGGCGTCCGGGGCAGCGCGGTGCCGACGTAGCGGACGTCGGCGCCGCTCTCGATCAGCAGCCGCGCCACCAGGAGCTCGGAGCCCTCGTAGCCGCTCAGGGTGATGCGGCCCCGGATCGGCGCGGCCTCGAGGGCCCCGCGAATGGCGGGCAGCAGGCGCGCCTTGACGGCGTCGAGCTTGCGGGCGGGCACGTCGCAGCCGCGGGCCACGGCGTCGAGCCAGTCGGCGGTGCCGTCGTGGCCCACCGGAGCCGAGCCGATCACCGCGCGCCCCGCGGCCTCGAACTCGCGCACCGCCGCGGTGTAGAAGGGGTGGATCGCGGCGACGAGCGCACCGTCGAGCGCCGCGTAGAGCTCGCGCCACTCGCGGGTCGGCACGACCGGGCCGGCCGCGAGGCCGAGGGGCTCGAGCATCGCGCCGATCCCGACCGGGTCCGCCGGGAACATCTCCCCGAGGAGCGTCACCGTGGGGCGCTCGGCGGGGCCCTCACGCGGAGCCGCCACCGGGCCCTGCTCGGCCTCGGCGCGGGCGTAGCGGAGCATCGCGCCGGCCAGCACGTCCTTGGCCTCGGCGTGGGTCGGGACGCCGAAGCCCGGCACGTCGATGCCGATGATCCGGACCCCGTCGATCTCCCGGGGCAGCAGGCGCAGGGGCACGCCCGAGGCGGTGGGGACGCACAGGTTGGTGACCACGATGGCGTCGTACTTCTCGGGGTCCGCCAGGGCGAAGACGGCGTCGCGGATGTCCTCGAAGAGCTTGCCCGTGACGAGGGTCTCGGAGTCGAAGGGCACGTAGCCGACGGTGCGCCGGGCGCCGTAGAAGTGGGAGGTGAAGGTGAGGCCGTACACGCAGCAGGCGGAGCCCGAGAGCACCGTCGCGGTGCGCCGCATGCGCAGGCCCACGCGCAGCGAGCCGAAGGCGGGGCACATGCTCTGGGGCTGCTCGTGGGGACCCGTCGGGTAGTCGGCCGCGAGGCGCTCGAGCATCTCGCTCTGGCCGGCGGCCTCGGCGGCGCGGCGCAGCTCCTGCCGGCCCGCGTGGCAGCCGGTCGCCGCGGCCGCATCCTGCCGACGCGTCTCAGACATCGTCGTAGACCACCTCGAGGGACGGCTTCTCGAGGGCGTCGCTGCCGCACATGTCCTCGAGGGTGGCGGGCTCGAGCTCGACGCCCCGGCCCACCTCCTCGCCCTTGAACAGGCCCAGGAGACCGTCCTGGTCGAGGGGCTGCGGCTGGACCGGCGGGGCCTCGGCCACGCCCCGGGCCAGCTCCTCGAAGAGCGGGCCCCAGCGCCCGCCGGGGCGACCCACGATCTCGTAGTTGGCGCTCTTGCGGCGGATGTCGTCGTTCGCCGGGATCGAGGCGAGCACGGGGATGCCCGCGGCCTCGGCGAAGGCCCGGGCCTCACCGGTGCCGTCGTCCTTGTTCACCACGAGGCCGGCGACGCCCACGTTGCCGCCGAGCTTGCGGAAGTACTCGACCGCCGAGCAGACGTTGTTCGCGACGTAGAGGGACTGGAGGTCGTTCGAGCCGACCACGATCACCTTCTGGCACATGTCCCGCGCGATCGGGAGCCCGAAGCCGCCGCACACCACGTCGCCCAGGAAGTCGAGCAGCACGTAGTCGAAGCCCCAGTCGTGGAAGCCCAGCTTCTCCAGCAGCTCGAAGCCGTGGATGATGCCGCGCCCGCCGCAGCCGCGGCCCACCTCGGGCCCGCCGAGCTCCATGGCGAAGACGCCGCCCCGCTTGAAGCAGACGTCGCCGACCTGCACCGGCTCGCCGGCGAGCTTCTTCTTCGCCGAGGTCTCGATGATGGTGGGGCAGGCGCGACCGCCGAAGAGCAGCGAGGTCGTGTCGCTCTTCGGATCGCAGCCGATGAGCAGCACCTTCTTGCCCCGCTCGGCCATCATGTAGGAGAGGTTCGCGAGGGTGAAGCTCTTCCCGATACCGCCCTTCCCGTAGATGGCGATGATCTGGGTCTCGCGCGAGACCGGGGCCGTCGCGACCGGCGCCGGCTCCTCGGCGGCCTCGGCGCGCAGGGAGGCATTGATGGCTTCGATTGCCAGGTTCGTGCGGGCATCGGCGGAGGCGCTCATGAGGTGGATCTCCAGTCGAGGACCATTTTCAGGCACGAGGGGTCGCCGAAGGCGGTCTCGTAGGCGGCAGCGGCTTCGGCCGCGGGCTGCCGGTGGGTGACCAGGCCTGCGAGGCAGAGCCCTCCCGAGGCGACCCGCTCCCCGACCGCGTCGAGGTCCGCGGGCTGCCACTCCGCGGCCACGCGCAGGCGCGCCTCGCGCAGGAAGGCGGCCGGGAACGCGAAGGACGGCCGCTCGGCGTAGAAGCCCGCCAGCACGATCTCGCCGCCGGGGGCCAGCCTCGCGATCAGCTCGTCGAGCAGCGCCGCGTCGCCGCTCACGTCGTAGATCGATCCGTAGTCGCGCCGGGGGTCGTCGGCGGGATCGACCACGGGATAGCCCTGGCCGCCGCCGCGGCGGCTCGGGTCCCGCTCCCAGACCACGGGGGCGGGATGCCCGTCGGCCAGGGCGACGCGCGCCAGCAGCCGGCCGAGCACGCCGTGACCGACGACGAGCTCCGGCGGCCGCGCGCCGGGCGCGGCGAGGGCGTGCCGGGCCGTGGCCGCGAGGGCGAGCAGCACCCCCTGCTCCCCCGCCGTCTCGGGCAGCCGGACGGTCCGGGCGCCGGGCACCACGAGCCGCGCCGCGGCGCCTCCGAACAGGCCGCGCACGCCCTCGAAGCCCCGGGATCCCGGGACGAAGACGGCTTCGCCGAGGCGCCGGCCCGACCGGCTCCCCGCCCAGGCGACGCGACCGACCGACTCGTAGCCGGGCACGAGCGGGTAGCCGAGGCCGGGGAAGGGCGGCATGTCGCCGGACCACAGCAGGCGCTCGGTGCCGGTGCTGATCCCGCTCCACTCGAGGTCGACCACCACGTCGTCCGGGGTGGCGGGGGCGAGGGTGACCCGGCGCAGGCCGAGCCGCCGGGGCTCTTCGAGCACGACGGCCAGGGTGTCGAGCGGTGCGCCCGAGCGCTCCGGGATCACGAGAGTGGCCACGGTAGTGTCATTCTAGGTTCACAACCCAAAGTGTCAAGCAAAACTGACGCTCTGCCCTCTCTGGCTCCCCTAGGGGACGCCTAGGCGCCCGGCGTCAGCGCGCGCAGCGCGAAGGCGGCGGCCAGCATTCCGAGCACGTAGAGGCTCACCCCGGTGCCGCTGTACCAGGGCGCCCGCTCGCGGGGGCTCGCCAGCAGCCTCGGCATGAGCGCGACCTGGGCCGCGAGCAGCGCCGCCACGAGGGCGGCCTCCACGGGCCGGCCCCAGACGGCCAGCGTCGCCACCACCACCACCTGGGGCACCGCCATGGCGAGGCACGCCACCCGGGCGGCCCGGGGGATCCCCAGGCGCGCGGGCAGCGAGCCGATGCCCAGCCGCAGGTCGCCCTCGACGGACTTGAAGTCGTTCAGGGTCATGATGCCGTGGGCGCCCAGGCTGTAGAGCGCCGCGATGCCGACCACGCGCGGGTCCGGCACGCCGCCGCCCGCCATCACGGCGGCGCCGGTCACCCAGGCGATGCCCTCGTAGGAGAAGCCGACGGCGGCGTTCCCCCACCAGCCGTTCTGCTTGAGCCGCACCGGGGGTGCGCTGTAGGCCCAGGCGAGGGCGAGGCCGACCACCGCGGCGCACAGCACCCAGGCGCCCAGGGCCGCGGCGACGAGCAGGGAGAGCCCGGTCCACGCCCAGGCGATGGCGAGACCCCAGCGACCGGGAACGCGCCCGCTCGGGATCGGGCGCTCGGGCTCGTTGATGGCGTCCACGTGGCGGTCGAACCAGTCGTTCACCGCCTGGCTGGTGGCGCACACCATCGGGCCCGCGAGCACGATGCCGGCCACGACCTGGGGCCAGCGGCCCTGGAGCGGAACCCCCGAGGACACGACCCCGCAGCCGAAGGCCCACATCGGCGGGAACCAGGTGATGGGCTTCAGCAGCTCGAGGATCGCGGCGGGGTCCGGCCGCGAGACCGGCGGGATTGCCACGGTCGAACGTGCCATCGCTTGCGCTCCCGTCGCGTGGGGTCAGCGAGCCGGCCCCTGGAACGATGTGAAAAGCCCACATTTCCAGCGGCGGCGGATGCCACCGCCCTTGGATCCCGTCTTACGCCCGGGGGACGCGGTTGTCAATTCTTATTTACGTACATTTTGATTGACACTCGTCCGGGAGCTGCGTAGGTTGCCCTCAGCCACCGAGGTCGCGACGGGATCCATGCCGAGCCACGGACGCCATCTGCCCCCGCGCCGCGCCGCGCTCTACACCCCGGAGCAGCGCCGGCGCCGGGACGCCTCGCCGTGGACCGTCGTGCAGGGGGTGCTGGCCCCGCTCCAGTTCGCCGTCTTCCTGGTGAGCCTGTGGCTGGTGCTCCGCTACCTGGGCACGGGCGAGGGGCTGGCCGTCGCCACCGTCTCCGTCGTGGCCAAGACGGCGCTCCTCTACCTCATCATGGTCACGGGCTCGGTCTGGGAGAAGCGCGTCTTCGGCCGGTACCTGTTCGCGCCCGCCTTCTTCTGGGAGGACGTGTTCAGCATGCTCGTCCTCGCCCTCCACACCGCCTACCTGGTCGCGCTGGTCTCGGGCGGTGTGGGCCCGCGGGCGCAGATGGGGATCGCGCTCGCCGCGTACCTCGCCTACGCGATCAACGCCACGCAGTTCGTGCTCAAGCTCCGGGCCGCGCGGCGCGAGGAGGCCGCCCTCGCCGAGGCCGGCCCCGTGCTGGGGCTCGCCGAGTGAGCGCCACGCTCCCCGTCGCGCGTCCCGCCGTGGGGGAGACCGGGGAGCTGCCCGTGCTCCGCGAGCGGGGCCCGCGCGAGGTGTTCTGCGGGCTCACCGGCATCGTGTGGCTCCACCGCAAGATCCAGGACGCCTTCTTCCTGGTGGTCGGCTCGCGCACCTGCGCCCACCTGCTCCAGTCCGCGGCCGGCGTGATGATCTTCGCCGAGCCGCGCTTCGCCACGGCGATCCTCCAGGACCGCGACCTGGCCGGCATGGCGGACTGCAACGACGAGCTCGACCGGCTGGTGCGGCGCCTGCTCGAGCGACGCCCCGACGTGAAGCTCCTGTTCCTCGTGGGCTCGTGCCCCTCGGAGGTGATCAAGCTCGACCTCTCGAAGGCGGCGGAGCGGCTGTCCGTCGCCCACGCCGGACGGGTCCGCGTGCTCGCCTACTCGGCGAGCGGCATCGAGACGACCTTCACCCAGGGCGAGGACGCCTGCCTTCGGGCCCTGGTGCCCGAGCTGCCCGGGCTGGGCGCCGACGAGCGCTCCCTGCTGGTGGCGGGCGCGCTGCCCGAGATCGTCGAGGACCAGCTGGCCAGGCTCTTCGCCGGCCTGGGCATCGCGCCCGTGAACTTCCTGCCGCCGAGGCGGGCGGGAGCACTGCCTCCGGTGGGCCCCGGAACCCGGGTGCTGCTGGCCCAGCCGTTCCTGAACGAGACGGCGCGCGCCCTCGAGGCGCGCGGGGCCGAGCTCGTCGAAGCCCCGTACCCCTTCGGCGCCGAGGGCACCCACGCCTGGCTCGGGGCCGCCGCCCGGGCCTGGGGCGTCGCCGACGAGCGGCTGGAGACGGTGACGGCGGCTCCCCGCGAGCGGGCGCGCCGCGCCGTCGCGCGCGCCCGGGCGCGGCTCGAGGGCCGGCGCATCAGCTTCCTGCCCGACTCCCAGCTCGAGATCCCCCTGGCGCGCTTCCTCGCCGAGGAGTGCGGCATGCAGCTCGTGGAGGTGGGCGTCCCGCACCTCGACCGCCGGCTGATGGCCCACGAGCTCCCGCGGCTCCCGGAGAGCGTGAGGCTCTCCGAGGGCCAGCACGTCGATCGCCAGCTCGACCGGCTGCGCGCCGACCGCCCGGACCTCACGGTGTGCGGTCTCGGCCTCGCCAACCCCCTCGAGGCCGAGGGGCTGCGCACCAAGTGGTCCATCGAGCTCGTGTTCAGCCCCGTCCACGGCTTCGAGCAGGCGGGGGATCTCGCCGAGCTCTTCGCACGCCCGCTCGAGCGCTTCGAGCGGCTGGCGGTCTGACCGTGGAGCTCACCCTGTGGACCTACGAAGGACCTCCCCACGTCGGGGCGATGCGGGTCGCCACCTCCGTGGAAGGCGTCCACTACGCCCTGCACGCTCCCCAGGGCGACACCTACGCGGACCTGCTCTTCACCATGATCGAGCGCCGCAAGCAGCGTCCCAGCGTCACCTTCACCACCTTCCAGGCCCGCGACCTGGGCGGCGACACGGCGGAGCTCGCCAAGGCGACGATCCGCGACGTCGTCGAGCGCTTCGAGCCCCGCGTGCTGCTGGTGGGCGAGTCCTGCACCGCCGAGCTGATCCAGGACGTTCCCGGCGCGCTGGCCGAGGGCATGGGGCTGCCCGTCCCGGTCGTCGCCCTCGATCTTCCCGCCTACTCGAAGAAGGAGAACTGGGGCGCGGCGGAGACCTTCCTGCGGCTGGTCCGCACGCTGCTCTCCCCCCTCGCCCCGGCCCCGGGCGAGGAGCGGCCGCCTCGACCCGAGGGCCGGCGCCCGCGCGCCAACCTGCTCGGCCCCTCCTCCCTCGGCTTCCGCTGCCGCGACGACGTCGTCGAGGTGAGGCGGCTGCTGGAGTCGATCGGCGTCGAGGTGGGCGTGGTCGCGCCCGAGGGCGCCACGCCCGAGGATCTGCTGCGCATCCCCGAGGCCGACGTCAACGTCTGCCTCTACCCCGAGGTGGCCCACTCCACCTGTGCGTGGCTGCGCCGCACCTTCCGCCAGCCCACCGTCGAGACCGTGCCCATCGGCGTCGGCGCCACCCGCGACTTCCTCCACGAGGTGGCGCGGCTGACCGGCGTCGAGGTCGGCGATGCCGCCTCCCCGGAGCGCGCGCGGCTGCCCTGGTACTCGCGCTCGGTGGACTCCACCTACCTCACCGGGAAGCGGGTCTTCGTGTTCGGCGACGCCACCCACGCCATGGCGGCGGCGCGCGTCGCGACCGAGGAGCTGGGCTTCCGCGTCGTCGGCCTCGGCACCTACAGCCGCGAGTTCGCCCGGGAGGTGCGGGCCTGCGCCGAGCGCCTCGGCGTCGAGGCCCTCGTCACCGACGACTACCTCGAGGTCGAGGCGCAGGTGGCGGAGCTGCGGCCCGAGCTCGTGCTCGGCACCCAGATGGAGCGCCACGTCGCGAAGCGCCTCGGCATCCCGTGCGCCGTGATCTCGGCGCCGGTCCACGTCCAGGACTTCCCCGCGCGCCACTCGCCCCAGATGGGCTTCGAGGGCGCGAACGTGCTGTTCGACACCTGGATCCACCCGCTCACCATGGGGCTCGAGGAGCACCTCCTCGCGATGTTCCGCGAGGACTTCGAGTTCCACGACGAGGCGCCCGCCTCGCACCTGGCCGCCGAGGCCGGCGCCGCGGCGGCGGGGGCACCGGCGCCCGCTGCCGCGCCGGACGCGGTCCCGGAGCCCGCCGTCGCCTGGGAGGGCGACGCCGAGCGCGAGCTCAAGAAGATCCCGTTCTTCGTGCGCGGCAAGGCGCGCCGCAACACGGAGCGCTTCGCCGAGGAGCGGGGCGTCCGCACCATCACACTCGAGACCCTCTACGATGCGAAGGCGCACTTCGGCCGCTGACGCGCCCCCGCTGCGCGTCGTCATCATCACCCTGGACGGCCACCTGGCCGGTGCGGTGGACCGCGCGCGCCGCACCCTCGCCCGCGACCTTCCCGAGGTCTCCCTGGGCCTGCACGTGGCCGCGGAGTACGCCGCCGACCCCGAGGCCCTGGAGCGCTGCCGCGCCGACGTCGAGCAGGGCGACATCGTGATCGCCCACATGCTCTTCATGGAGGATCACATCGATCCGATCCTCCCCTGGCTCGAGCGCCGCCGCGACCACTGCGACGCGATGATCGGCTGCATGTCGGCGGAGGCGGTGGCCCGCCTCACGCGCATGGGGCGCTTCCGCATGGACGGCGGCGAGCAGGGCCTGCTGGCGAAGCTCAAGGCCCTGCGCGGGAAGCGCGGCGAGGGCGGGACGCCGGGCGCGCGCCAGGCCGCCATGCTGCGCCGCATCCCCCAGATCCTGCGCTTCGTCCCGGGCACCGCCCAGGACGTGCGCGCCTACTTCCTCACCATGCAGTACTGGCTGGCGGGCTCCGAGGAGAACGTGGTCGGCATGGTGCGCTTCCTCGTGAACCGCTACGCCGACGGCCCGCGCCGGGCGCTGCGCGGGCGCACGAAGCCCCCCCTGCCCGCCTCGTACCCCGAGGTGGGGGCCTACCATCCGCGCGTCCGGGGCCGCGTGACCGAGAGCGCCGCCGACCTGCCGGCCCGCCGGAAGGGCTCGAAGGGGAGCGTCGGCCTGCTGCTGATGCGCTCCTACGTGCTGGCGGGCAACACGGCCCACTACGACGCCGTGATCGAGGCCCTGGAGGCGCGGGGCCTCCAGGTGGTCCCGGTCTTCGCGTCCGGCCTGGACGCGCGACCCGCCGTCGAGCGCTTCTTCCTCGACGGGGGGCGCGCCGTGGTGGACGCCGTGGTCTCCCTCACGGGCTTCTCCCTCGTCGGCGGTCCCGCCTACAACGACGCCGCCGCCGCCGAGGAGATGCTGACCCGCCTCGACGTCCCCTACTTCGCCGTCCAGGCGGTGGAGTTCCAGAGCCTCGAGCAGTGGGAGGCCTCGGAGGCGGGGCTCGCACCGATCGAGTCCACCATGATGGTGGCGATCCCCGAGCTCGACGGGGCCACCGGGCCCATGGTGTTCGCCGGCCGCTCCGCCGGGAACGGCGACGCGGGCAGCCGCGACATGCACGCCCACCCGGAGCGGGTCGACACCCTGGCGGCCCGGGTGGAGCGCTGGATCGCCCTGCGCCGCACCCCCGTGGCCGAGCGCCGGCTGGCGATCACGCTGTTCAACTTCCCGCCGAACGGCGGCGCCACGGGCACCGCCATGCACCTGTCGGTGTTCGCCTCGCTCTTCAACACGCTGCGCGCACTGGCCGAGGCCGGCTACGCGGTGGAGCTGCCCGAGGACGTCGACGACCTGCGCGAGCGGATCGTCGCGGGCAACGCCGCCACCTGCGGCGCCCTCGCCAACGTGCACCAGCGGATCCCCGTGGACGACCACGTGCGGCGCGAGCCGTGGCTCGAGGAGATCGAGGCATGCTGGGGGCCCGCTCCGGGCCGGCAGCAGACCGACGGACGCTCGCTCCTCGTCCTGGGCGAGCGCTTCGGCAACGTCTTCGTGGGCGTCCAGCCGGCCTTCGGCTGGGAGGGCGACCCGATGAAGCTGCTCTTCGAGAAGGGCTTCGCGCCGACCCACGCCTTCTCGGCCTACTACCGCTTCCTGCGCGAGGACTTCGGCGCCCACGCGGTGCTGCACTTCGGCACCCACGGCGCGCTCGAGTTCATGCCGGGCAAGCAGGTCGGCCTCTCGGAGCGCTGCTGGCCCGAGCGCCTGATCGGCGACCTGCCGAACCTCTACCTCTACGCGGCCAACAACCCCTCGGAGGGCACCCTCGCGAAGCGCCGCGGCGGCGCCACCCTGGTGAGCCACCTGACGCCGCCCATCGCCCACGCCGGCCTGTACCGCGGGCTGCTCGACCTGAAGAGCTCCATCGACCGCTGGCGCGGCCTGCCCGAGGCGCCCGGCGTCGAGCGCGAGGAGCTCGCCGCACTCATCCAGGCCCAGGCCGCCGAGGTGGATCTCGCCGCCTCGGAGCCCGCCTGGAACGGCGAGGCGGATCGCGAGATCGCGCGGCTGGGCGACGCCATGCACGAGCTCGAGCGCACCCTGATCCCCTGCGGGCTGCACGTGGTGGGCGAGCCCCCGTCCGCCGAGGAGCGGGTCGAGATGCTCGCCGCCTCCGTCGAGGCAGCCGAGCCGGGCTCCCGGGAGCGCGACGCGATCGCCGCGATGGTGGCGGGGCGTCCCCCGCGCGAGGCCCTCGCCGGGGCCCTCCCGGGCGGCCGCGGCCGCGTGGACGCCGAGGAGCTCGCGCGGCTCGAGGAGCTCGCGGCCCTGGACGCCCTGCTGCGCGAGGACCACGAGGTGCCGGCGCTGCTCCACGCCCTCGGCGGCGGCTTCGTCCCTCCGAGCCCCGGCGGCGACCTGCTGCGCGCCCCCGACGTGCTGCCCACGGGACGCAACGTCCACGGCTTCGATCCCTTCCGCCTGCCGAGCGCCTTCGCGGTGAAGGCCGGCGTCCGCCAGGCCGAGCGGCTGATCGAGCGCCACCGGGCCGACGGCCACGCCCTGCCCGAGTCCCTCGCCATCGTGCTGTGGGGGAGCGACAACCTGAAGACCGAGGGCGTCTCCATCGCCCAGGCCCTGGCGTGGATGGGCGCGCGGCCCCGCTTCGACAGCTACGGCCGCCTCGCCGGCGCGAGCCTCGTCCCCCTCGACGAGCTCTCGCACCCGCGCATCGACGTGGTGATGACGCTCTCCGGGATCTTCCGGGACCTGTTCCCGCTCCAGACGAAGCTCCTCGCCGAGGCGGCCTTCCTGGCGGCGAGCGCCGACGAGCCGCCGGAGAGGAACTTCGTGCGCAAGCGCGCCCTCGCCCACCAGGAGGCCCACGGCTGCGACCTCGAGACCGCCGCCCTGCGCGTGTTCAGCAACGCCATGGGGGCCTACGGCGCCAACGTGAGCCACCTGGTCCAGAACGAGGTCTGGGGCGAGGAGGACGAGCTCGCCGAGACCTTCACCCGGCGCAAGGGCTTCGCCTTCGGCCGCAGCGGCGCCGTCGCGAAGCAGACGGAGCTCCTCGAGAGCGTGCTCTCCGGCGTGGAGCTCACCTACCAGAACCTCGACTCCGTGGACGTGGGCGTCACCACCATCGACGTGTACTTCGACAACCTCGGCGGGATGAGCCGCGCGATCCAGCGCGCCTCGGGCTCCGAGGTGCCGGTCTACGTCGGCGACGCCACGCGGGGGGAGGCCCGGGTGCGCACCCTCGGCGAGCAGGTCGCCCTCGAGACCCGCACCCGGGTGCTGAACCCGAAGTGGTACGAGGGGATGCTGAGCCACGGCTACGAGGGCGTGCGCCAGATCGAGGAGCACGTGACCAACACCGTGGGCTGGTCCGCCACCACGGGCCAGGTGGCGCCCTGGGTGTATCGGCAGCTCGCCACCACCTACGTGCTCGACGAGACGATGCGCGACCGCATGGCCGCGCTGAACCCCACGGCCTCCTCGCGCGTCGCCAACCGGCTGATCGAGGCGCAGGAGCGGAACTACTGGTCGCCCGAGCCCGAGATGCTCGAGGCGCTTCGCAACGCAGGGGCCGACCTCGAGGACCGCCTCGAGGGGATCGACCCGGGAGTAGCGGCATGACGACGCATACGACGACTGGGCGGCCGGACGGGGAGGGGAGCGTGCAGGTCGCCCTCGACCCCGCCCTGCGCATCGACACGGCGAAGGTCTTCGCCGTCTACGGCAAGGGGGGGATCGGCAAGAGCACCACCTCCTCGAACCTCTCCGTCGCCTTCTCGAAGCTCGGCAAGCGGGTCCTCCAGATCGGCTGCGACCCGAAGCACGACTCGACCTTCACCCTGACCAAGACGCTGGTGCCCACCGTCATCGACGTCCTCGAGTCGGTGGACTTCCACTCCGAGGAGCTCCGCGTCGAGGACTTCGTCTACGAGGGCTACAACGGGGTGATGTGCGTCGAGGCCGGCGGGCCGCCCGCGGGCACCGGCTGCGGCGGCTACGTGGTCGGGCAGACCGTGAAGCTCCTGAAGGAGCACCACCTGCTCGAGGACACGGACGTCGTGATCTTCGACGTGCTCGGGGACGTCGTCTGCGGCGGCTTCGCGGCGCCGCTCCAGCACGCCGACCGGGCGCTGATCGTCACCGCCAACGACTTCGACTCGATCTTCGCGATGAACCGCATCGTGGCGGCCATCCTCGCCAAGTCGAAGAACTACAAGGTGCGCATCGGCGGCGTGGTCGCCAACCGCAGCGCCGGCAGCGACCAGATCGACCGCTTCAACAGCGCCGTGGGGCTCAAGACCATGGCGCACTTCCCGGACCTCGACGTGATCCGTCGCAGCCGGCTGAAGAAGTCGACGCTCTTCGAGATGGAGCCCTCGCCGGAGCTCGAGCGCGTGCAGCACGAGTACCTGAAGCTCGCCGAGGCGCTCTGGGCGGGCGCCGACCCCCTGGTGGCCGAGCCCATGAAGGACCGGGACATCTTCGACCTGCTGGGGTTCGACTGATGGCGCTCCTGCCCTACGAGCAGCAGCGCAGCCGGCTCGAGACCTACTTCGACCGCACCGCCGTGGAGGCCTGGTCGCGGCTCACCTCCGACGCGCCCGTGGGCCGGATCCGCGCCACGGTGCGCGCCGGTCGCGACGAGATGCGCGACACGCTGCTCTCCTGGCTGCCCGCGGACCTCGCGGGTCGCCGCGTGCTCGACGCCGGCTGCGGCACCGGGGCCCTGGCCGTGGAGGCGGCCCGCCGCGGCGCCGACGTGGTGGCGGTGGACCTGTCCCGGACCCTGGTGGAGCTCGCCCGGGAGAGGACGGGGGAGGTGGGCCCGGGGCGCCTGGAGTTCCGCGTCGGCGACCTCCTCGACTCGGACCTCGGCCGCTTCGACCACGTGATCGCCATGGACTCGCTGATCCACTACGCGCCTTCCCACATGGCGGACATGCTGGCCGCCCTCGCCGGGCGCGCCCGCAGCTCGCTGCTCTTCACCTTCGCGCCCCGCACCCGCGCGCTGGCCGTCATGCACGCCGTGGGGCGGGCGTTCCCCCGCTCGGACCGCTCGCCGGCGCTGGAGCCCGTGGCCGAGGCCGCGCTGCGCGAGAGGCTCGCCGCGACCCCGGGCCTGGCGGGCTGGCGCCCGGGACGCGGCAGCCGGGTGGCGCGGGGCTTCTACATCTCCCAGGCCCTGGAGCTGGTCCCGGCATGAGCGGCGCCCTCGAGCGG
>JANQFK010000060.1 GCA_028277885.1 Myxococcota bacterium | reverse complement strand
GGCGCCCACGATGCTCGCCGATCTCGCGCTTCTGATCTGGATCCCCATCTCCCTGGGGCTCGCCCTCACCCTGCGCCCGCCGCTCGCCGCGACGCTGATCCTGCTGGGCGGCCACCTGCTGCTGCCCGTGGGCCGCAGCTTCGACCTGCCCGGCGTGCCGGCCGTGGACCGCGAGCGGCTCGCGCTGCTGTGCGCCTTCGTGTTCCTCGTCGGTCTGCGCCCGGCGCGACTGCGGATCGGCGGTCCCTCGGGGGCGGCCCTGCTGGCCCTCGGCGGGCTGCTCGTGGCCGGCGCGCTCGCCACGGGGCTCGGGAACGCGTCGCCGCTGCGCTACGGGCCCCTCGTCGTCCCCGGCATGACGCTCTACGACTCGGTCTCCTTCGCCACCATGCAGCTGCTCGACCTCGTGCTCCCCGCGCTGCTGGGCTTCTCCCTGTTCCGCCGTCCCCGCGAGCTGCGGGAGCTGCTCGCGCTGATGGTCGTGGCGGGAGTGCTCTACGTCCCCCTGGTGCTGCTGGAGGTCCGGCTCAGCCCGCAGATCCACCGGCTCCTGTACGGCTACCACCAGCACTCCTTCGAGCAGACCCTGCGCTTCGGTGGCTGGCGACCGATGGTGCTGATGGAGCACGGCCTCGCGCTGGGCCTGTTCCTGGCGAGCTGCGTGGTCGCCGCGCTGGGCCTCTGGCGCGCGCGGCTGCGCATCGCACGCGTCCCCATGCTGCTGCCGGCGGCGGGGCTGGGCGGCGTGCTCGTGCTGTGCAAGAGCCTCGGCGCCATCGTGCTGAGCGCTCTTCTCGCTCCCGTCGCGGTGCTGCTGCGTCCGCTTCCCCAGCTCGCCGCCGCCCTCGCCATCGCGGCGGCCGTCCTCGCCTACCCGGTCCTGCGCGCCACGGACGTGTTCCCGACCGGACCGCTCACGGCCCTCGCCGGCCGCATCGATCCCGACCGCGCCCAGTCCCTCGCCTTCCGCTTCGAGAACGAGGACCGACTGCTCGCGAAGGCGGGCGAGCGGCCCCTGCTCGGCTGGGGAAGCTTCGGCCGCAACCGCATCTTCGACCCCGAGACCGGCGACGACGTGACGGCCACGGACGGCTTCTGGATCATCCGCCTCGGCTCCCAGGGCCTGATCGGCTTCGTCGGCGCCTTCGGGCTGATCCTCGCCCCGATCGCGCTCGCGGTGCTCCACGCCCGGCGCCTGCGGGAACTACGCGACGCCGTGGTGGTGGGCGCGGTCGCGCTGATCGCGGCGCTGCACGCCGCGGACCAGATCCCGAACGGCTTCCTCGCCTCCTTCCACGTGTTCCTCGCCGGCGCCCTCGCCGGGGCGTGCAGCGGGCCGGGCGACGAGGGGCCCGACGACGGGGCTCAGCCGTCCCGGCGCGTGCGCACCCACTCGCGCTGACGGCGCAGCAGGAAGCCGACGTAGACCGGGAGCTTGCCCAGCGCGTAGGCGGGTGCGCGCAGCAGCTGGGAGGCCGACGCGACCTGGCGCCCGAAGCGCGCCCAGGCCAGGGCGACCGCGGCGCCCGTGGCCGCCAGGCAGGCGAGCGCGGCGACGAGGCTCGCCGCGGACCCGCCGGCCGCGATCCGGAGCAGGCCCGCCAGCGCGAGGCCCACCTCGGCGAGGACGAGGAGCGAGAGGGGCGGGATCCAGAGGTCGAGCCCCAACGCCAGTGGAGCGAGGCGGCGCCGACGCAGGGCCGCCGCCAGCAGCCGCGGCACGCCCCGGGCCAGGGCCTGGAGGTGGCCGTGCTCCCAGCGCCGCCGCTGCCCCCGCGCCGCCTCGCGATCCGCCGGCAGCACGCTGGTCACCCGGGCACCGGGCACGAAGCGCGGCGCGTGGCCGGCCACGGCGAGGTCGATGCCGAGCTCGAGGTCCTCCACCAGGCTGGCCCCGCGCTGGGGATGCCGGGCGAGGAGCTCGACCGGTGCCGCCATCCCCGACCCGAACAGCGGACACGGCAGGCCGAGGGCGGCGAGGCCGAGGGGACGCACGCGGTTGCGCAGCAGCAGCGCGAAGGCGGAGAGGGCGGCCCCCGGGCTCGCGGTCCGCGGAGCCGCGAGCAGGTAGCAGGCCTGGGCGGGCGCGCCGTGGGCGACGACGCTCCTCGCCAGGGCCTCCACGCTCCCCGGCTCGCAACGGCAGTCGGCGTCGACGATCACCACGACGGCGTCCGGGCACTCGACGGCCAGCCGCGCGAGCCCGTGGGCGAGGGCGAAGCCCTTGCCGCGTCGCGTCGGGTCCGCGCGCTCCAGCACCTCGGCGCCGGCCTCCCGCGCCCGCCGGGCCGTGGCGTCCCGACAGTTGTCGGCCACGACGAGCAGCCGGTCCCCGGGCGCGAGCTGGGCGCGCAGGCCCGCCAGCGCGGCGCCGATCCCGTCCGCCTCGTCGTGGGCCGGCATCAGCACGACGACCGGCGGCCTCGCGGCGCGGGCGAGCGCCGGGTCCTCGCCGCGGTCCGCGTCGACGAGCGCCGCGGCCACGCACTCGAGCAGCAGCATGGCGGAGGGCACGGCCAGCACCAGTGCGAGCCCCGCCAGGGCCGTCTCGAGGATCGGCACGCCCCTAGGGCCGGGGCCGCCGCAGCTCGCGCGGCAGCAGGCGCATCAGGGTCAGGCCGTTGCGCGCGTAGCGGGGAACCAGCCGGCGCGGCTGGGAGACGGCGCGGTGCAGCCACTCCGCGCCCGCGGCCCGCATCCAGCGCGGGGCGCGCCGCTGCCCGCCCACCAGGAAGTCGAAGGCGGCCCCCACCCCCACCGCGACGGGGACGCCCAGGCGCCCGACGTGGGCGGCGATCCAGCGCTCCTGCTTCGGCGTCCCCAGGGCCAGGAGCAGCACCTCGGGCCGCGCGGCGCGGATCCGCTCGACCAGCGCCGCATTCTCCTCGGAGGCCATCAGCGCGTCGAACTCGAGGTGGGGTGGCGTGGCGGTGCCCACGATGGCGAGCCCCGGGGCCTCGGCGACGAGCCGCTCCGCGAGCCTCTCGGCCACGCCCGGCGCGCCCCCGGCCAGGAACAGGCGCCAGCCCTCCTCGGCGCAGCGCCGGGCCAGGGGCACCACCAGGTCGGCGCCGGTCACGCGCTCGGGAAGCGGGTCGCCGCGCAGGCGCGCGGCCCACAGGATCGGCATGCCGTCCGCGGTCACGACGTCGGCGGTGCGGAGCACCTCGCCGAGGGCGGGGTTCCGGGCCGCCTCGCCCACGTGCTGCACGTTCGCGGTCAGGACCCAGTGGCCGTCGCCCGACCGCACGAGCTCCGCGATGCGGTCGACCAGCGCCTCCTGGGTCACGCGGTCGAAGGCCAGCCCGAGCACGGCGACCCGGTCGTCGTCGCGCTCTCGCCGGCTCGGGTCCGATCGGTTGCAGGGGGGGCTCATGGCAGGCGCGAGACGGCTCCGGTGCCCTCGGCACCGACCGGGGAACGCAGCAGCATAGGTCCACCGACGGAGCCACTCAACGATCGATTCAGACGCTGGGGCTCCAGCGGCCCCACGGGGTCTCGACTAGAGTGCTCGGGCCCCATGGAGCCCACCCCCCGCGTCCTGCTCCTCAACGAGATGGCCAACCCCGAGTGGACGAGCGTGCCCTTCGAGGGCTGGGCCCACGCCCGCGCGCTCGCCGCCCACGTCGACGGGCACCTGGTCACGCAGATCCGGAACCGCGAGAGCATCCTGCGCGCGGGCCTCCGCGAGGGCGAGGACTTCACCGCCATCGACAGCGAGCGCCTCGCGGCGCCGCTCTACCGCATCGCGAACCGCATCCGCGGCGGCGAGGAGAAGGGCTGGACCTGGGTCCAGGCGGCCTCGAGCCTGTGGTACTACGAGTTCGAGGCCCGGGTCTGGCGGCGCTTCGGCGAGCGGATCCGGGCCGGCGAGTTCGACCTGGTCCACCGCCTCACGCCGCTGAGCCCGACCACGCCGAGCCCGATGGCACGCCGCTGCGCCGAGGCCGGCGTCCCCTTCGTCTGGGGGCCGCTCAACGGCGGGATCGCCTGGCCGCCGGGCTTCGGCTCGGTCCGGCGCCGCGAGCGCGAGTGGCTCTCCTACGTGCGCGGCGCCCACCGCATCCTGCCCGGCCACCGCCGCACCCGGGCCAGCGCGGCCTGCACCATCGTGGGCTCCCGGGAGACCTGGCGCCAGCTGCAGGGCTACCACCAGCGCTGCGTCTACATCCCCGAGAACGGCGTCGACGCCAGCCGCTTCCACCGCAGCGTGGCAGGCCCCGTCCGGGGCCCGCTGCCCGTGGCCTTCCTCGGCCGGCTGGTCCCCTACAAGGGCGCCGACATGCTGCTCGAGGCGGCGGCGCCGCTGATCCGGGCCGGCCGGGTCGTGGTGGACGTGATCGGGGACGGCCCCGAGCTCCCCCGGCTCCGCGCGCTGGTCGAGCGCCAGGGGATCGCGGCCGGCGTTCGCTGCGACGGCGCCATCGACCACGCCCGCCTCCAGCACCGGCTGGTCGAGTCGCGGGTGCTGGCCTTCCCGAGCGTGCGGGAGTTCGGCGGGGCCGTGGTGCTCGAGGCCATGGCGCTCGGACTGGTCCCCGTGGTGGTCGACTACGGCGGGCCCGCCGAGCTCGTCAGCGAGGGCACGGGGTTCGCGATCCCCCTGGGTAGCCGGACGCAGATCGTCGAGCGCCTGCGTGAGCGCCTCGCGGCACTGGCGGACGACCCCGGCGCGCTGTGTCGCCTCGGCGAGCGTGGGCGGGAGCGGGCGCGCCGCCTGTTCACCTGGGAGGCCAAGGCCCGTCAGACCTTCGAGGTGTACCGGTGGGTGCTCGGTCGCCGGGACTCGAAGCCCGACTTCGGCATGCCGCTTCCGGATCCGACCGGGGCCGGGCCCCGGGCTACAGGGCAGCACCTACCAGGAACCACCCAAAGAGAGGGGTAAAAAGACCTCACATTTTGCTACCTGACGGTGAATTCCCGCGCCGAACTTGCGTCCCAGCTGCACGCCGCCCGAACCCGAGGATCCTGCTCCAGTGCTGCGCGATCACCTCACCGGACTCCGCACCCTCCTCCTGCTCCTCGACGTCGTGCTGGCCGCATCCATCTACGTGTGGCTCGGCCAGGCGCTGCCCGGAGGCGCGGTCGAGCTCTCACCGGACCTGCACTCCGCCGCACTCGTCCTGGGACTCATCAGCTGCCTCGCCTGGCCCCTCACCCTCCAGAACCTGAACCTCTACACGTCGCTGCGGCGCGGCAGCCTGGTGCGCGTCGCACTGCGCCTGCTCGCCGCCGGCGTCGTCATCACCCTCGTGCTGAGCGCGAGCGCGTTCGCGCTGGCGCTCCCGGCACCGCCGTGGTTCCCGGCGGCGTGCGCGGCCGCGCAGCTCGCCGCCCTGGCGGCGGTGCGGCTGGTGCTCTTCTCGGGGCTGCGCATGATGCGCCGGGCCGGTCGCAACTACCGCAACCTGCTCGTGGTCGGCACCGGACCCCGCGCCCAGGTGGTCCAGGGCATCCTGGCCGAGCACCCGGAGTGGGGCCTGCGGATCGTGGGCTTCGTCGACGACGGCGACGCGGACGCGGACCCCCGAGTGCCCGGGCAGCGCATCCACAAGCTCGCCGACTTTCCGGCGCTGCTGCGCGCCGAGGCCATCGACGAGGTGATCCTCGCCTGCTCGCGCTCGGCGCTGGTCTCCCTCGACGGGGTGGTCGGGGAGTGCGCGCGGATCGGCGTGCCCGTCACCCTGCTCTCCGACGTCTTCGGCGATCGCCTGCCTCCCCCCACCGTCGCACCCTTCGGCGACCTGCACGCGCTCTCCTTCGCGCCGGTGCACCACAGCCGCACCCAGCTGGCCGTGAAGCGGGGGCTCGACGTGATCGGGTCCGCCGCCCTGCTGGTCGCCACCGCGCCGCTGCTCGTGGTCGCGGCGATCCTCGTGAAGGCGACCTCGCCCGGACCGCTCCTGTTCCGGCAGATCCGCTGCGGCCTGAACCGGCGCCGCTTCGAGATGCTCAAGCTGCGCACCATGGTGGACGACGCCCCGGCGCGCCTCGAGGAGCTCCGCCACCTGAACGAGATGGACGGCCCGGTGTTCAAGATCCGCGACGACCCGCGCATCACGCCCGTGGGCCGCTTCCTGCGCCGCTGGAGCATCGACGAGCTGCCCCAGCTCTGGAACGTCCTGAAGGGCGACATGAGCCTGGTGGGTCCGCGCCCGCCCGTCCCCGGCGAGGTGGAGCAGTACGCCGGCACCCAGTGGCGCCGCCTCTCCATGCGCCCGGGCCTCACCTGCCTGTGGCAGGTGAGCGGCCGCAACCACATCGGCTTCGAGGAGTGGGTGCGGCTCGACCTCGAGTACATCGACGGCTGGTCCCTGCGCAGCGACCTCGTCCTGATCGCGCGGACCGTGCCGGCGATCTTCAGCCGCCGCGGGGCGAGCTGAGCGCGGTCGCGTCGCCGCTGCCACCCGCCGGCGCGGCGCTCACCACGATCTGGCTGGCGAACAGCCCCGGGAGCCGGCGCACGAGGCGCCGGAGCAGGGGGCCGCGCGCCCGGGCCGGCAGCCGGCGGTAGGCGTCGAGCCACGCCCCCACGGCGTGGGCCTCGTGGACGAGGGCGAGGTCCGCGCTCGCCAGCAGCCGCGCCAGGCTGGCGCGGGTGAACCAGCGCAGGTGCGTGTAGTCCATGAGGCCCGTGGGGGTGTAGTCGAAGCGTCCGCGCAGCAGGCGCAGGCGCAGCTGCCAGTGGGCGACGTTGGGGACCGACGCGACGATCCGGCCGTCCGGGCCCAGCAGGGCCGCGGCGCTGCGCAGCGCCTCCCGGGGATCCACGACGTGCTCGAGCACGTCGAGGAAGCAGACGGCGTCGAAGGGAGCGCCCGGCGCGTGGAAGCCGGGGCCGAAGGGAGCCTCGATCACCTCGAGCCCCCGCTCCCGGGCGAGTGCCGCGCGCCGCGGGTCGGGCTCCACCCCCACCACGTCGCAGCCGTTGTGGTCCCGGAGCAGCCGCGCGAGGCCGCCCCCGCCGCAGCCCACGTCGAGCACCCGGGCGCCGCGCGGGATCGCGTCGCACACGATGCCCGGCACCTCGTCGCGGTCGTACGCGTAGGCGACGTCGTAGCCGGCCTCGCGCCGGGACAGATCGAAGACGTCCACGGAGTCCTGGGAGGGGGCCAGCGCTGCGTCCTCCGGGTCGCGACCAGGGTAGGGCCCGCTCACGCGGGCTCCTCGAGGGCCTCGAAGGGCGAGCGGCCGTCGGCGAGCCGGCGCGCGATGGGGAGGAGCAGGGGGGCCCAGGCCGCCGTCACGAACGCGAGGACCGCGGCGGCGGAGACGGCCACGGGGCTGCCCGCCGCCTCCAGGACGCCGACGCCGAGGTGGCCGACGAGCGCGGTGGCGGCGATGCGCGCGGTGAGGGCGAGGTCGCTGGCCCAGTCGCGCAGCCCGTAGTGGACCGCCGCCCAGGTGGAGACGGCGTAGCGGCAGACCTCCGAGAGGGCGAAGCCCAGGATCAGGCCCGGCAGGCCCAGCAGCCCGTAGCCCGCCGGCACGGCGATCAGCATCCCGCCGAGCTTGGCCGCGGAGCTGGCGGCGGTGAGGCGCGAGTGGCCGCGGGCGAGCAGCCCGGCGTTGTTCGAGGCGACGAGGATCACGCCCGGCCACACGCCCGCCGCGAGCAGCTGGACCATCCAGCCCGCGTCCCAGTAGGGCTCCGTCCAGAGCAGCTTCACGGCCACCGGGCCGCCGACGAGCAGGCCCGAGATCGCCCAGCCCGCCACGGCGTTCACCGGCGCGCGGACGCGCCGGAACGCCCGGGGCAGCCCCTCGCCGCGCTGCTCGATCTGGCTGAAGAGCGGGAAGGCGACGTTGGTCGCGAAGGCGCCGAGGGCCGCCGTGGGGACCGCGGCGATCATCACCGCGATGCCGTACACGCCGGCCACGTCGAGGCTCACCAGCTTCGACACGATCAGCCGGTCCGCGTAGTTGACGACGAACAGCACCGAGGTGCTGAGGAAGATCCAGCGGCCGAAGCGCACCAGCTCGCGGGTCGCCGCACCCTCGAAGCGGAAGCCGTCGCGGGGTCCCTCGAGGACGAGGTGGCTCAGCGCCATCACGACGAAGCTCGCCACGACGCCGCCCGCCACCAGGGCCCAGACGCTCGGCTCGAAGGCCGCCCAGGCGATCATCACCAGCGCGGCGAGGCCCTGCTCGCCGAGCTGGAGCACCGTGAGCGCCTTCAGCCGCAGGCGCCGCCGGTAGCCCGCGATGCGGGTCGAGTTGAGCCCCTGGAAGAGCGCGGTGAGGCCCGCCACCGGGAGCAGGGAGCGCAGCTGGTCGTCGCCGTAGAAGCCGGCGATCGGGACCGCGAGGGCGCACAGGGCCCCCCACAGGAAGAGGCCGCGGATCACCTGGAGGGTCCAGGCCGTGCGAAGGAAGTCCGGCTCGTCGCCGCGCCGGTTCTGCACGATGCTGTGGCCGATGCCCACCTCGGTGAAGAGCTGCACGCCGAGGATCGCGGTGTTGACGACGAGCATGATGCCGAAGTGCTCGGGCACCAGGAGCCGCGTCAGCACGAGGTTCGACGCCATGCGGATCGCCTGGCCGCCGCCGTAGCCACCCAGGCTCCAGAGCGCGCCGCGTCCGGCGCGCCGGTCGAGGGAGCCTTCAGTCATCGAGCCTCTGGAAGCGCCGCTTCAGCCGCAGGAAGGGCGACTCGAGGACCCGGTGGCTCAGCTCGGCGAGGGCGAGGGAGAGCGCGAGGGTGGCGACGAAGAGGAGCCCGGGCGACTCCACCCCGGCGCGCACCACGGCCTCCCGGGCGAACAGGTGCAGGAGGTAGAGGCCGTAGCTCACGACGCCCGCCCGGGCGACGGGCCCCCAGCGCAGCAGCGGCGCCAGGGCGTGGTCCTCGCGCACCACGCAGCTCGCCACCAGCGCCGCCATGGCGAGCTGGGCGCCCAGCCGCGGCGCGCCGGAGATGTCGCCCGGGACGCTGGCCAGCGCGAGCAGCAGCGCCGCCGAGGCCACGGACGCCCCGCGCCAGGCGAGGACGCGCTGGAGCGCCTCGAAGCCGCGCGGCCGGTGGAGGCCGTGGGCGAGCAGGACGCCGAGACCGATGGGGGTGAAGGTGGACTGGAGCATCTCCAGGCGGGCGTGGTGGGCCGCCACGGTCTCGCCCAGCAGGCCGAAGTTCAGCGCCTGGTTGAGCGCCAGGAAGCCGAGCAGGAGCGGCAGGACCAGGCGCGGGAGCCACTTCTCGACCGGGGGCCAGAGCAGGTAGAACTGCTCCTCGGCGGCCAGGGACCAGGCCGGCGCCAGCAGCGAGGCGCGCTCGATCCAGTTGGACGTGTAGGTCAGGTAGAAGGGCAGCTCTTCGAAGAACCGGGCGCTGGTGGGGGAGCCCGGCGCCGCGAGCCAGCGGACCGCCGCCACGGCGAGCAGCAGCGCGTAGTAGAGCGGGAAGATGCGCAGCGAGCGCCGCGCGTAGAAGGCGGCGAGGTCGACGTGCCCGTTGCGCTCGCGCTCGCGCAGCAGCAGGCTGACGATCAGGAAGCCGCTCAGCACGAAGAAGAGGTCGACGCCCAGGAACCCCCGCTGGGTGGCGGCGAGGCCGAGGGCGGCGTCGCGTCCGGCGGTGTGGTGCCAGATCACGGCGAGGACCGCGGCGCAGCGCAGTCCGTCGAGGCTCTCGAAGACTCGCCGCTCGCGGAAGGCTGCGTGGAGGGCCGCTGCGTGGGAAGCCGCTGTGTGGGGAACCGCTCTGTGGGGAACCGAGGTGGGGGCGGCCATGGAGCGCATCACCATACCGCAGCGGCCCCGCGGGAAGCAGAGCCGCCCGCTACCCTGACTCCCCGATGCGCCCGTCCCCGAGCCTCGCGACCGCCCTCGGACGACTCCCTTCGCTGCTGGCGGCGGTGGGGCTCGCGGTCGGGGTCGCGGCGGCGCCGCCGGCCCGGGCGATGGAGCTCGGCACCAACCTCGGCGACCTGCGCGAGTACGCGTCGGCCTGGCCGTTCGTGGACGCCTTCAAGACCTCGCGGGCCTGGATCTCCGGCAGCGAGGAGGCCTGGGACGACGGCCGCCCCCTCGACCTCGACGAGCGGGGCTGGGTGCGCTCCCTCGCGCCGGGCCAGATCGCGCGGACCCTGATGTTCTGGGACCTGCCGCCCGGGCACTTCCCGAGCGGGCGCTACCTCGTCCTGTACGAGGGCCAGGGCACGCTCCTCTACGCGGCGGGCGCGCGCCTGCTCGCGGCGGAATCGAGGCCCGGCCGCCACGTGCTCGACGTGGACGCCCGCCGCGGCGGCATCCGGCTCGAGATCCTGGCGACGGACCCCGCGGATCCCATCCGCGACATCCGCGTGCTGATGCCCGGTGGCTCCTGCTCCGAGGAGCCCGCGCGCGGGTGCGATCCCGAGACGCCGTGCCCGACTGGGACGTGCCGCCCCTTCGAGGCGACCCATCGCACCCGCATCTTCCACCCGCACTTCCTCGCGAGCCTCGCCCCCCACCGCGTGCTCCGCTTCATGGACTGGATGCGCACCAACGACGCCGAGCCCCTGGCGTGGGCGGAGCGCCCGCGCAGCGAGGACGCGCGCTGGACGACGAAGGGCGCGCCCCTCGAGGTGATGCTGGAGCTGGCCCGCGCCGCCGGCGCCGATCCCTGGCTGACCGTCTCCCATCGCGCCGACGACGCCACCGTGCAGGGCCTGGCCGCCCTGGCGGCGGAGCGGCTCCCGCCCGGCCGGCGGGTCTGGGTCGAGCACTCCAACGAGGTCTGGAACCAGCAGTTCCAGCAGGCGGGCCACGCCATCCGCCGGGGCGAGGCTCTCGGCCTCGGCGAGGGCTTCCCGGCCGGGCTCCGCTACCACGCGCTGCGCTCGACCCAGGTCTTCGCCGCCTTCCGCCGCGCGCTCGGGCGCGAGCGGGTGGTGGCCGTGCTCGGCGCCCAGTCCACCAACCCCTGGACGACGGAGCAGATGCTCGCCTTCCGCGACACCGCCGCGCACACCGACGCCCTCGCCATCGGCCCCTACTTCGGCCGCCGGCTGGGCCTCCTCGAGGAGACGGACCGCGTCGCCGCCCTGACGCTCGACGCCCTGTTCGCCGAGCTGCGCGAGCGCGACCTTCCCGAGCTCGAGGAGCACGTCCGCGCCCACCTCCGGCTGGCCGCGCCCCACGGCATCGAGGTCGTCGCCTACGAGGGAGGCCAGCACCTCGTCAGCCATCCCCGCAACCACGACCACGCGGGCATCCAGGCGCTCTTCGACGCCGCCAACCGGGACCCCCGCATGGGCGCGCTCTACACCGACTACCTGGCGCGGCTCGAGGGCGCCGGGCTGGCCCGGTTCGTCCACTTCACCCACTGCGGGCGCTTCGACCGCTGGGGCCGCTGGGGGTCGATGGAGTACCTGGGCCAGCCGCTCTCCCGGGCCCCGAAGTACCGCGCACTGATCCGGCATGCCGGCGGGTCGCAGGGCCCGGAGCGCGTGCCCCGGCCGCCGAGCCTCTCCGCGCCCGGCGGCTGACCCCCGCCCGCCGCCGCGCGATCAGTGGGCGAGACCGGCCAGCTGGGAGACCCGCCTCCAGAGCGACGTGCGGCGCAGCCAGCGCTCGGCGTCGGCGGTGCTCACGAAGACCTGGAACTCGAAGGGCAGGCGCGCGTTCAGCATCCGGAAGACGCGCGCGCGCTCGAAGTCGATGCCCCAGGGGGCCACCACCGCGACCCGGGTGCCGAGGTCGGACCTCCACCGCGACCGGATCCGATCCCCCAGCTCGATCAGGGAGGCCCCGTCGAGGCCCTCCAGCGAGGCCTCGCTCAGGTCGACGAGGTAGTGGCGCCCGGGTCGCCAGTCGGGGTCGCGGGTCCCCGTGACCACCGTGCTCCACAGGCACGGCAGCTGCTGGGCCCCACGCAGGGTGACCCGGTTGATGCCCGCCTCCACGTCGACGTGGAACTCGCTCCTGCCCATCCGCTCGGCTCCCGTCCATGCTCACCCCGGGCCCCTCGTCGTCTTTGGCGTCGGTGGTGTCGAAAAGATTCGAACCGACCGTGAGCTTCGCGAACGGCGCGGCAGCCAGGGGCTCGCGACTCCCCCAGGGTCAGGATGGCCGACGGGGCGGAAGCAGGCGGTCGAGCCACGGCTCGGCGCGGAACGTCCAGCGAGCCAGGCGGCGGGTGCACGCCGCCCGGCGGCGCTCCCGGGCGGGCGCCGGCGGGGGCGGCGCGTCCCAGCGGATCTCCCGGAAGCGCGGCAGCCAGCCGCGCCACACGCAGCCCTCGAGGGAGAAGACGTAGAGCGGGCGGCGATGGGGCGCCGCGGCGCGCAGGTCCGCCTCCAGGGCGTCCCATTCCAGGTGGCGGCGGCGCGCCTCGGGCTCGGAGGCGTTCACTCCCCCGCCCGTCACGCCGAGCGCGATGCCCGGTGCGTCGGCGAAGTAGGAGCGCGCCGCGGCGTGGCCGAGGTAGGTGGAGTAGAGCATGAAGACCTCGAAGTCCGCCGGCAGCTCCACCAGGCCGAGGGCGCGCCGCAGCAGGCTGCTGCCCACGGCCCGCTCGTCGAGCAGGTGCGGGAAGTGGTAGGCCTCGGCCTGGCGGCCGCTGGCGTGGATCTCGTCCACGAGCTCCGCGTAGGCGGCCTCGGCGGCGCGCACCTGCTCCCGGGGGCGCCGCCGTCGCAGCATCGAGAGCCAGGCGCCGCGCTGGTCGTGGAGCACGCGCTGGGACTCGGAGCGCGGGAACTCGACGTCGAGGCCGATGCGGTGCAGGCGCAGCCCCTCGCGCTCCGCCCAGTCCCGGGTGGCGCGCCAGCGCGAGCGGGCCGGGCCGGGGTTGTCGGCGTTCAGCCAGTAGCCCTCGGCCACGTCGAGGAGCAGCCAGCCGGTGACGGCGACGCCCTGGGACTCGAGGCGCCGCACGATCTCGGCGCGCCGGGGAGAGAGGTCGAGGAGCCCCATGGAGACCGCGTGGCCCCCGCCGGCGAGGAACGGCACCACCTCGGGGCGCGCGAAGAGCTCCGCCAGCGGCTCCTCCGCCAGCTCCACGAAGAAGGTGAGGGCGGGGCCGTCGCCCCTCTCAGCCGGCGTCACCGGGCGTGCCCTGCGTGGCCCCGTCGCGCGCGAACAGCTCCCGGGTGACGATCAGCTTCATCACCTCCTCGGAGCCGTCGCCGATCTGCCAGCCGATCACGTCGCGCAGGCGCTGCTGGATCGGGAGCTCGCGGCTGTAGCCGTAGTGGCCGTGGAGGAGCAGGCACTTGTGGAGCGCCTCGGCGGCGACCCTGGGCGCCCACCACTTCGCCATCGCGCCCTCGCGCTGGCAGGGAATGCCCTGCTGGCGCAGCCACAGCACCCGGTAGCACTGCCAGCGCGCCAGCTCGAGGTGGGTCTCGGCCTCGGCGAGGGCGAAGCTCACGGACTGGTGGGCCGCCATGGGCGCACCGAACACCACCCGCCGGCGCGCGTGGGCGACGGTCTCGTCGATGGACTGCTGGGCCGCCCCGACGCACTTCAGCCCGATCACGGCGCGGTTCACGTCGAAGAAGCGGCTGATGCGCAGGAAGGCCGAGCCGGGCTCGCCCACCCGGGCGGTGTCCGGGACCTCGACGCCGTCGAGGCGCAGCACGCCGCGGGGGACGGCGCGGCAGCCGAGGTCGTCCACGGCCTCGAAGGACAGGCCCGGCGTGTCCCGCGGCACCAGGAAGGCGGAGATGCCCTGCCAGCCCGACGCCGCCGGGTCCGTGCGCGCGAACACGTAGAAGACCTCGGCGTTCAGGAAGCTCACCGAGTTCTTCACGCCGTCGATCACCCAGCCGTCGCCGCGCCGCACCGCCCGGGCCTGGAGGCGCCCCATGTCCGAGCCGGCGGCTGGCTCGGTGATGCCGAGGGCGATCATGGCCTCGCCGGAGAGGAGCCGCGGGAGCCAGCGCTCGCGCTGGGCCTCGGAGAAGTCGGCGAAGAGCTGGGTCTGGTAGGGCGCTCCCAGGCTCGGCAGCACGCAGTTGAAGTCGCCGCGTGCCACCTCCTCGGCGTTGATGCCCACGGCGATCAGGTCCCACTCGTCCTCGCGTCCCCGCCAGTAGTCGTTGCCGAACCGGATCACCCGCTGGATCTGCTCCTTCGGGTAGCGGAGCTCCTCGTCGTTGCGCCGGTAGTGGGGCAGCAGCTCCTTCAGCGCGAGCTCGCGGAGCTGGCGGCGGTACGCGTCCTGGGCCGGGGTGAAGCGGAAGTCGAGCATCAGGACCTCCCGGCAGCGCCGGCCGCGAGGTCGAAGGCCTCGATGCGGCCGCGGCAGGTGGGCGGATGCGCGTAGCCCTTCATCATCTCGACCACCTCGTCCACGGAGAGCCGGGCGGCGAAGCGGTAGTCGACGGCGGTGAGCCCCTCCAGCGCCTCGAGGAGCAGGCGGGCCTCGGCCGAGAGTCCCTTGCGCGAGGCCGAGCACAGGGCCTCGTGCTGCTCGAGCACGCCGAGGTGGGTCTCCTCCTCGGCGAGGATGCGGTCGAGCACCGCCACCACGCGCTCGCGCGTCTCCGCGGGCAGCGTGGGGGAGCGCTCGATCTCGCGGGCGACGGCGTCGTAGAGCAGCACCACCATGACCTCGTAGCCGAAGGTCGTGGTGAGGTACTGGTTGAGGCGCGAGAGCCGGCCCTCTCGCGAGAGCTGCTCCCGGTTCATGGCGAGGACCGACAGGTAGTAGGGCCGACCCTCGAGGGCGTCCGGGTAGCGGTAGCGGTCCCCGACGAAGGTCTCGGGGAAGAGCTCGCGGGCGACGGCCCGGGTCTGCTCCTTGTGGCCGCGCTCCTCGAGCTCCTGGCGGCGCAGGTCGTGGATCAGACCGGCGACCTCCTCCTGCCCGATCATCCCCACCGCGGCCTCGCCCAGCCCCTCGCCCTGGCTCACGCTCATCAGGAAGAAGGCCACGAAGAACGGGTCCGCGGCCAGGCTGCGCAGCCCGAGCCGGAACTCGGGATCCTCGAGCCGGCCCGCGAGCTCCCGGCGCAGCGCCGCCTCGTCGAGCCGGATCCTCACCGCCCGCCGGTCCGCGCGCGGGCGAGACCCCGCGCCAGGAGGTCGCTCATGGCGCCGAGCACCCGCTCGAAGGAGTGGTCGCCGCGGCCGGTGATCTCCCGGGTGACCAGCAGCCGCCCGAGCTGGAACATCAGGTAGGCGGCGGCCTCGGTGTCGACGGCGCGCAGGGCGCCCTCCTCGACGCCCTCGTCGAGCAGACCGCGCAGCAGCGCGGTGACGCGCGCCTCGTAGTCCCGGGTGGCGGGCCCCGCCACGGCCTCGATGGACATCTCCGCGTCGCCGGTGAGCGCGCCGCGCAGCACCGGGTTGTCGGCGTAGCTGCGGCGCGTGGCTTCGAAGACCGCGCGCAGCCGGGCGAGGGCGCCGCGCTCGCGGGCCATGGCCCGCTCGAGCTCCTCGAGGAAGGCGCCGGTCTCGCGGGCGAGGAGGCCGGCGTAGAGCGCCTCCTTGGAGGGGAAGTGGACGTAGAGCGTGGCCCGGGAGCAGCCGGCCTCCCCCGCGACCTCGGCCATGGTGGTCTTGCGCGGTCCGAAGCGCGCGTAGCGCCGCGCCGCCGCCTCGAGGATCTGGGCCCGCGCGCGGTGCCCCGCCGACTCGGGGCCCGCCGCGGCGCTCTCCGGGCTCGCCGCCATCGCCATACCCATGGACGAATCGAGTCCGATTGTCCAGCCGTTTCCGGTTGCCGGGCGTCGGGGCGGCTGACGCGGAGGGGTCCGTCTTGATAGGCTCGGGACGTCCTCCGGGGGGTGGGCCCACGCCTCGACTGCTCGATCTCGCCAGGCCTCCGCGCCTGGCCGACCGTGACGCCGACCGGGCCGCCGCGACGCTCCACGCGGCCGCCTGGGTGACCCTCGCCACGGCGGTCCTGGCGCCCTTCGTCGTGCCGGAGGAAGGCCCGCCCTTCGGTCCGGAGAGCGTGGTGCTGGGAGCGGGCACGTCGCTGCTCGCACTGGCGCTCGCCCGCAGCGGCCGGCTCACCGCCGCGAGCGTGGTCTTCCTGGTGGGCACCAACGCCAGCCTGGCCGGTGTCTTCCTGAGCGCGGGGACCGTCTACCTGCCCGCCGTCGGCGTGCCGGTGCTGACCGTGCTGCTCGCCGGGCTGCTGCTCGGCGCGCGGGCCGCCCTCGTCGCCATGGTCGGCGTGTTCGGGCTGCTCGTCGGCCTCGAAGGCCTGTTCCTCGCCGACCTCGTCCCGGGGCGCGAGGTCTGGGAGCCCCGGGGACTGTCGCTGGTCTGGTGGGCTCCGACCTTCCTCGTGGCGGGGACCGTCGGCGCGTCGGCGGCGGCGCGGATCCGGGGCGCCCTCGCCGAGGCCGACCGCTCCCAGGCGGAGCTGTTCGTCCGCCACCAGGCCCTGGCGCGCAGCGAGGCGCGCTACCGGGGGCTGGTCGAGGGCCATCCCCTCGCCACCGCCACGTTGGATCTCGACCTCACCATCCGGAGCGTGAACGCCCAGATGCTGTCGCTCCTCGGCGCGCCTTCCGAGGGCGCGATCGTGGGGCACAACCTCGCCGCCTTCCCGGTGTTCTCGATCGACCAGGTGGGCGAGGCCCGCCGGGCCGTGGAGGCCCGCGAGCGCACGGACTTCGAGGCCTACTGGACGAGCGCCTGGGGGAAGCCGGTGCAGGTGCGCGTCTACCTGGCCCCGATCCTCGGTGAGGCCGGCGAGGTCACCGGGGCCCAGGCCATCGTCGAGGACGTCACGGAGCAGAAGCGGCTCGAGGCCCAGCTGCTCCAGTCCCAGAAGATGGAGGCCGCCGGGCGGATCGCGGGCGGCATCGCCCACGACTTCAACAACTACCTGACCGCCATCCTCGGGAGCGCCGAGCAGCTGCGCGAGCGCGCCGAGGGACGGCCGGACCTCCAGGAGCCCGTCGAGCAGATCCTCGATGCCGCGCGGCGCTCCGGCGAGATCACCCGCCAGCTCCTGGCCTTCAGCCGCAAGCAGGTGATCCGCCCGCGGGACCTGGACCCGAACCGGCTCATCGAGGAGCTGGTGCCGGTGCTCGAGCGGGTGATGGGCCCGACGGTGACCCTCGAGCTGGCGCTCGAGGGCCCCGGGAGCCCCGAGCGTCGGGTGGGCTGCGTGCGCGCCGATCCCGCCCAGCTCGAGGTGGTGCTCGTGAACCTCGCCGCCAACGCGCGGGATGCGATGCCCGACGGCGGCCGGCTGCGCGTCGAGACCGGGTCGCTCACCCTCGATGCCGAGGCCGCGGCGGCCGAGGGCGTCGAGCCCGGCCGCTTCCTGCGGCTGCGCGTCTCGGACACGGGCCACGGCATGGAGGAGGAGCTCCGCGGCCGGATCTTCGAGCCGTTCTTCACCACCAAGGCCGAGGGGCGCGGCACGGGTCTCGGCCTGGCCACGGTCCACGGCGTCGTGGCCCAGTGCGGCGGGTCGGTTCGCGTGGAGAGCCGTCCCGGCCACGGCAGCTGCTTCGAGATCCGGCTGCCCCGGGTGGCGGGGACGGTCGCGCAGCGCCCGCGCCGCAGCCGGCGTGCGAAGCTCCACGGAGGGTCCGAGACCATCCTGCTGGTGGAGGACGACGCCGCCGTGCGCCGGACGGCGCGCGCCATGCTCGCCAACCACGGCTACACCGTGGTCGAGGCCGAGGACGGGCTCGCGGCCCTCGACCGCCTCGCGGGCCGGGACACCGCGGTGGACCTCCTGGTCACCGACGTCATGATGCCGCGCATGGGCGGGGTCGAGCTCGTGGACGAGCTCCGCTCCCGGGCGCTGTGCCTGCCCACCGTCTTCATCTCCGGCTACGCGGAGCCCGCGCTCGCCGAGGGCCGGCAGCTCGACCCCGAGATCCCGCTGCTCGAGAAGCCCTTCACGACCGAGGACCTGCTCACCTGCGTGCGCGAGCGGCTGGACCGCACGGCGGCGGCGGCGAAGCGGCCGGCGGCGGGCCCGGCGACGCGGAGCGGCGGCCTGCCCGCGGCCGCCTCCTAGGGAGCCCGCCTGCTCCGACGGGACGGCGACCCGGATGGGATATGGTCTGCGGGCCGGCACTCCCCCCGCGCCGGTCCGGAGGAAGGCGTTGCAGAGCTACCAGATCGCGGATCTCCTCGAGGCCGTCGCCGACGCGGTGCCCGACCGGGACGCCGTCGTCTGCGGGGACGAGCGCCTCACCCATCGTGAGCTCGACGAGCGCGCCACCCGGCTCGCCCACACGCTGCGCAGCCGCGGCATCGGGCCCGGGGACCACGTGGGCACGTACCTCTACAACGGCATCGAGTACGTCACGACCATGCTGGCCGCGTTCAAGATCTCCGCGGTCCCCATCAACATCAACTACCGCTACGTCGAGGAGGAGCTCCTCTACCTCTTCCGCAACGCGGACCTGAAGGCCCTCGTCCACCATCGCGAGTTCGCCGACCGCATCGCCCACGTGAAGGACGAGTGCCCGCAGCTCGAGCACTTCGTCTCGGTGGAGGACGGCAGCGGCGAGGACCTCGCCAAGCTGGGCTCCCTCGACTTCGAGCAGGCGGTGGCCCAGGGCTCGCCGGAGCGCGACTTCTCGGGCCGCAGCAACGACGACCTCTTCATCATCTACACCGGCGGCACCACGGGCATGCCCAAGGGCGTGATGTGGCCCCACGAGGCGGCCTACTTCGCCTGCTTCGGGGGCGGCAACCCCGTGGGCGAGGACGTCACGGACCTCGAGGAGCTCCTCCAGCGCGCCCGCACCATCGGCGCCGTCACGGTGTCGCTGATCGCGGCGCCCCTCATCCACGGCGCCGCCCAGCTCGCCACCCTCATCATGCTGATCGGCGGCGGCCGGGTGATCTACCAGAAGCGCTTCGACGCCGACGAGATCCCTCGGCTGATCGAGCAGGAGAAGGTGCTCACCATCTCGCTGGTGGGCGACGCCATGGCGCGCCCCATCGCCGACGCCCTCGAGCGCAACGCCGCCGGGGAGGAGCCCCGGGACTGCTCGAGCGTCCTCGTGGTGGGCTCCGCGGGCGCCATCTTCTCCGGGCCGGTCAAGGACAAGCTCAAGCGGTACCTCCCCCAGGCGACGATGCTCGACAACTACGGCTCCACGGAGACGGGCTTCCAGGGCAGCGGCGGGGGCGGCCACAAGAGCTTCGGCCAGGGGCTCACCTTCCAGCTGAACGAGCGCAGCGTGGTGCTCGACGACGACCTGCGTCCCGTGGCGCCGGGCTCCGGGGTGCGCGGGCGCGTGGCGCTCCGGGGCCACGTGCCCGTGGGCTACTACGGCGACCCGAAGAAGAGCGCCGAGGCCTTCCCGGTGATCGACGGCGTCCGCCACTCGGTGACCGGCGACATCGCCGAGATCGAGGCCGACGGGACCGTGAAGCTCTACGGCCGCGGCTCGATCTGCATCAACAGCGGCGGCGAGAAGATCTTCGTGGAGGAGGTGGAGAACGCCCTCAAGAGCCACGCGGACGTCTACGACGCCGTGGTGGTCGGCGTGGACGACGAGCGCTGGGGCCAGCGGGTGGTGGGCCTCGTCTCCCTCGACGCGGGCGCGTCCACCCCCGGCGAGGCGGCGCTCCGGGACCACTGCCGCGAGCACGTCGCCGGCTACAAGGTGCCCAAGGAGATCTACGTCGTGGACGAGGTGTTCCGCGGGCCCAACGGCAAGGCGGACTACAAGCTCTCGGTGCGCACCGCCGAGGAGCTCTCGGCGGCGCGCGGCTGAGGGGGCGGCGGCCTCGGCGGCGCCGGTCCCGCGCCGCGCCGACCTGCACCTCGCCATCGAGATCGAGCCCTGGGGGCCGCCGCTCGCCTTCACGAGCTCCGGGGCGACGGTCATGGTCGACGAGGCCGGAGGCCTCGATGGGACCGGTCGGATCGTGGTCCCGGCGGGGGCGCTGAGCCTCGCCACGCCCCTCGTCGTCCCCGTCACCACCACCTCCTCCATCGCGGCCCTGCGCGCCACCACGCTCCGCAACCTGACCGGGGTCTTCAGCCTCGGCGGTGCGGCCGCGGTCGAGGATCCGCCCTGCCCGCCGGTCCTCGATCCGGACTCCTACCGAAGGGGAGCCGCGTGCGTCCGCGGCGACGGCTTCGGCGGCGTGATGGGCCTGAGCGGCACCCTCGGCATCGCGCTCGTCGTCGACTTCGCGACGCTCCCCCTCTCGCTGGGCGGTGCCCGCATCGGCCAGGGCGGCACGACGGACCAGGGGCTGTCCTTCTTCTACGAGCCCGCCCCTTGGACCCTGGGCATCGGCCAGGTCCACTTCCTGTCGACCTTCCGCGAGACCCTGACCGTCACGACGCCGGGAGGCGCGACGCTCACCGTGCGCCACACCTCGACCGGGACCGTCACGCGGGCGAGCACGGGGCGCGCCGACGCGACGGCCAGCCGCCTCTCCCTGGTCACCCCGACCTACCTGGGAGCGCTCGGGAACCACCTCCCGATCTTCACGCGCCTCACGATCGAGCTCGTCCCCGAGCCCGGGAGCTTCGCGCTGCTGGCCGGGGGGTGCCTGCTCCTGGCCGGGACGCGTCGCCGTCGGCGCCGCTGACGCCGCGCCGCGCTACCCTGGCGCGACCCGCACCAGGAGCTCGCCATGATCAAGGGCTACGCCGGCCGCGTCCTCGAGGTGGACCTGAGCCGTCAGGAGTTCGCCTTCGCGGACCTCGACGAGGAGACCGCGCGCCTCTACATCGGCGGCAAGGGCTACGGGACGCGCCTGCTCTACGACCGCACCGCCGCGGGCATCGATCCCCTCGGGCCCGAGAATCTGCTGATCTTCGCCACCGGTCCGCTGAACGGCTCGGTGGCGCCCCAGTCGAACCGCTTCGCCGTGGTGTGCAAGAGCCCGCTCACCGGCGGGATCGGCAACGCGACCTGCGGCGGCTCCTTCGCCCTCGGCATGAAGAAGGCGGGCATCGACGTCCTGGTCGTCTCCGGCGCGGCTCCCCAGCCGGTGCGCCTCGAGATCCAGGGCGACCGCGACGAGGTCCGGTTCCTGGATGCGCGCGAGCTGTGGGGCCGGGGCACCTACGACACCCAGAAGGAGCTCGGCAAGAAGCTCTACCACGCCGTGATCGGGCCTGCCGGCGAGAACCGGGTGCTCTACGCGGGCATCGTCTCGAACGAGCGCATCGCCGGGCGCACCGGCGTGGGCGCGGTGATGGGCTCGAAGCAGCTCAAGGCCGTGAGCGTCGGCGGCTCGCGCAAGCTCGACATGGAGGATCCGGAGAAGTTCAAGGCCTACACCAAGGAGGTGCGCAAGCTCTTCGCCGACCACCCCGTGCTCGGCGAGTCCATGAAGCGCTTCGGCACCGGCGCCATCGTGAACACCACCAACGGCCGCAACATCCTGCCCACGCGCAACTTCCAGCGCGGGCACTTCGACGAGGCCGTCAAGATCTCCGGCGAGTGGGTGGAGGACCACGAGCTCAAGGGCGTGAAGACGAGCTGCATCCACTGCCCCGTCACCTGCGGCCGCGACGTCGAGGTGGAGGGCAAGGGCCGGGTGAAGGGCCCGGAGTACGAGACCCTCGCGCTGCTGGGCTCCAACCTCGAGATCGGGGACATCAAGCGCGTGGCCGAGTGGAACTACCACGCCGACGACCTCGGCATGGACACCATCAGCCTGGGCGCCACCCTGGGCTTCGCCATGGAGCTCCACGAGCGCGGCATGCTGGACGTGCCGCTCTCCTTCGGCAGCGCCGCCGGCGTGACCGAGATGATCCTCGACATCGGCCACCGGCGCGGCCTCGGCGACGACCTCGCCGACGGCACGATGCGGATGAGCGAGAAGTACGGCGGCAAGGAGTTCGCCATGCACGTGAAGGGGCTCGAGCTCTCCGCCTACGACCCCCGCGGCTCCTTCGCCCAGGGGGTCGAGTACGCCACCACGAACCGGGGCGGCTGCCACGTCCAGGGCGCCAGCATGTACATGGAGAGCACCGGCCCCCTCACCATCAACCCCCAGAACCTGAAGCTCAAGGCCGACATCCCCATCGTGCAGCAGAACCTGGCCTGCGCGATCAACTCCATGGTGCTGTGCATCTTCACCACCTACGGGATGATCCCCAAGGCGGTGCACGAGATGCGTCCCGACTCCTTCGCCCACCGCGCCCTGGTGAAGATCTTCGAGAACAGCGGCCCGATCTTCCGCACCGTGATGGGCCTGAAGGGCAACCCGATGATGTGGTTCGAGAAGTGGCTCACCTACATCACGGGCACGAAGTTCTCGGCGGGCCACCTCCAGGAGATCGGGGCCCGCATCTTCAACCTCGAGCGCATGTACAACCTGCGCGAGGGCGTGACCGGCGCCAGCGACACCCTGCCGCCGCGCATCCTGAACGAGCCCACCTTCGACCACATGGACTCCGGGCACCCGCTCCCGGAGCTGCTGCCGAGCTACTACGCGAAGCGCGGCTGGGACGCCCGGGGCGTGCCGGCGCCGCGCACCCTGGAGAAGCTCCAGGTGCGCCTCTAGAGGAGGGTCGCCGTGTCCGTCACCGTGGAGCTGACCTACGACATGGGCAAGGAGCTGGGCGAGCATCGCTTCGAGCTCGAGGGCGTGGAGACCGTGGCCGAGGCGGTGAGCCGGGCGCGGGAGCGCTTCGGCGACAAGGCCGAGGCCTTCGACCAGCTCGGGCGCCTCGCCGCGGTAGCGGTGAACGGCGTGCTGGCCAGCCACCGCCGCGGCGCGAAGACCCGCCTCGCCGACGGCGACACCGTCAGCTTCGTGAAGGCCGCTGCGGGGGGCTGAGAGGCGCGGCGGCGGGCCTCCGCGAGCCGGCAGCTCGCGCCTCAAGCCCCCGCCCGGGATGCCCGATACGGGTTCCAGTCCCACTGGAATCCCGGAGGCAACCCGATGGAACGCCCTGGCCAGACTCCCCCCTCGCCCCGAGGCGGACCCCGCGTGACGCGCGGCCCCGCGCCGAACGCGGGCCCCTTCGGCCGCAGCTACCGCATCGAGAAGAGCGCGGGCGAGCTGACCCACGAGGCCGCCATGCGCCGGGTGCTGCTGCGCGGCGTCGAGATCGCCACGGTGATCGACCTCGGTGCCGCCACCGGCGCCTGGTCGCGCTCCATGAAGCAGCACCTGCTGCCCCACGCCCACTTCCACCTGATCGAGGCCCAGCCGCGCTGGCGCGACGAGCTGGCGAAGTGCGTGGCCGAGGTCGAGGACCTGAGCGTCACCCACGCCGCGGTGGCGGAGCGCGACGGCGAGTGCTGGTTCCAGATCCCCGACGAGAACCCCTACGGCGGCCGCGCCTACGAGAGCGCCGACCGCGACGACCTGGTGAAGGTGCCCGCGGTCGCCATCGACTCCGAGGTGGAGCGCCGGGGCCTGGCGGGGCCCTTCGCGCTCAAGTTCGACATCCACGGCCTCGAGCGCGAGGTGCTGGCCGGCGCCCGCCGCACCCTCGAGAGCACCAACCTGATCGTGATGGAGATGCTCAACTACGCGGGCGACGGCCGCTACTTCGCCGACCTCATGGGCCACGTGGTGGACCTCGGCTTCCAGTGCGTCGACGTCGCCGAGCCCATGTGGCGCCCCCGTGACGGCGCCTTCTGGCAGCTCGACATGTTCTTCGTGCCCATGAAGCGGCCCGAGGCGCGCTACCGGGGGTTCTAGAGGGCGCGCCCACGTCGGCGCTTGACGCGACGGAGCCGCCCGGGGCATCGTGGCTCCCATGGCCGACTCCGACGCGCCGGTGCTCGAGGGGCGCGGCATGCCGCGCCGCAGCTTCCTGAAGGGCCTGGTCACGGCCGGCGCCGGCGGCCTGCTGGCCGGCGCCCTGCCGCCGCCGCGCCCGGCGCGCGCCGCGCTCTCGCCCGCCGAGGCCTTCCCCGACGGCGTGATGAGCGGCGACCCGTCGCCCGACGGCTCGGTGATCTGGACGCGGGTGCCGCCCGTGCCCGACGGCCGCCGGGTCCCCGTGGTCTGGATGGTCGCCGAGGACGAGGCGCTCGGCCGCATCGTGCGCGGCGGCTTCGTCTTCGTGGGCCCCGAGACCGACTACACGGTGAAGGTCCGGGTGCGCGGGCTGCGGCCGGACCGCTGGTACGGCTACGGGTTCTACGGCGGCGGCTGCCTCTCGCCGGCCGGCCGCCTGCGCACGGCGCCCCGGCGCGGCGCCATGCCGGATCGGCTCCGCTACGCCTTCGCGAGCTGCCAGCAGCGCAACGCCAGCTTCTACGTCGCCCATCGCGCCATCGCCGAGGAGGGCGTCGACTTCCTGATGCACCTCGGCGACTACATCTACGTGAGCGACTTCGGCGACCTCACCCTCGACGACTACCGGCGCCGCTGGCGCATCTTCCACGACGACGCGCTGCTCCAGGCCATGCAGGCCCGGGTCCCCATGGTGCCGGTGTGGGACGACGGCGAGTTCTACAACGGCGTGGACGCGAGCGGCCCGCCCGAGCGGCTCGCCGCCGCCCGCCGCGCCTGGTTCGAGTACATGCCCGTGATGCCGGGCCGCGACGACCGCCTGTACCGCCGGCTCGCCTGGGGCCGCCTCGCCGACGTGCTGATGCTCGACACGCGCTCCCATCGCGATCCCGAGGTCCCCGCCAACGCGTTCCTCTCGATCCTCGACGTGCAGGACACGCGGCTGCCGGGTGTGGAGGGCATGTTCGCCGAAGGTCGCACCACCCTGGGCGAGGTGCAGAAGCGCTGGCTGAAGAGCCAGCTGCGCCGCTCCCGCGCCGCCTGGCGCATGCTCGGCAGCTCCTACAACGTGAACCCCTGGAAGCTGATCGACCTCGACACCCCCGAGCTGCGGGCGATGGACCCGGAGCTGCTGCTGAACGCCGGCGTCTACGTCTCCAACGAGGCCTGGGACGACTACCAGGTGGAGCGCCGGGAGCTGCTCGAGTACCTGCTGGGCCGGGACATCGGGAACAACGTCTTCACCTGCGGCCACACCCACTTCTACCTGGCGTCGGAGCTCCAGCCCGACCACGACGACCCGGCCTCGCCCGTCGCCGCCTTCGACTTCACCACCGGCTCCCAGACCGCGGACCCGGACCCGCGCACGCTGGCGCCGGTGGGCCTGCTGCGCGCCACGGAGCAGCAGTTCCTGAACGAGAACGACCCCTACATGCGCTTCGTCGACCTGGTGGCCCAGGGCTACGCGGTGGTGGACCTGACGCCCGAGGAGTGCGTGGTCCGCTTCCGCGGCATCGACACCTTCGACCCGGACGCCACCGCGTTCACCACCGGCCTGTTCCGGGTCGCGAGCGGGAGCCGCAGCCTGGAGGTGCTGCCGGTTCCCGAGGACGAGGCCCCGCCGCCCGGCTCGGACCTCCGGCGGGGGCCCTAGAGGCGCCGGCGAGCGGCGGCCAGGGCTCCGACGCCGAGCGCCAGGGCGAGGGCGGTGGCCGGCTCGGGGATCGGCCGCAGCTCGAAGGCGAAGGCCGCGGTCGCGTCGCCGCCCAGGTCGCCGAGGGAGTCGGCCACGCCGATCAGCGTGTAGTCGGTGCCCGCCTCGAGGACGAGCTGCTCGTCGATCGTCACCGGGGATCCGTCGCTGAAGGTGTCGGCGACGAAGACCGCCTCGCCCATGGACACGAAGATCTCCAGCAGCGCGAAGCCGTCGGCGAGCCCCGAGGCGCTCGCCGAGAGCATGCCGGTGAGCACCCAGGTCGAGGTCTCGTCCACGCGGAAGTCGATGTCGAGCAGCACGTCGCCGGTCGCGCTGGCGTCGGGCTCGCCGGGAACCGTCGCGATGTCGGTGGTGGCGAAGGAGTCGCCCGCGGCCACCAGGGACCCGGGCGTCAGGCTCGAGTCGAGGGTGGCGCCCGCCTGGGCGCTCGAGCCGCGGGTCTCGGCGGCGGCCCCGACCGCCAGCACGGTTCCCTCGGGATCCTGGGGCTCCTGCGCGTCCGCCTCGGTCTGGGCGCTGAACTCGGCGCCGGTGGTAGAGGAGGCGTCGGCGCCCACGGCGCGGGTGGCGGCCAGGACCTCGATGGAGGCCGCGAAGGCGGGCGGCGCAGCGAGGAAGGCGGCCCCCAGCAGCGACACGAGCAATCGACCCAGGGCGGACGGCATGCGAGGCTCCGCCCCTTCCCAGACCTTGTGGGACCCGACCCCCGAATGTGTCGGAGGCGGCCGGCCGTCAGTCCTCCATCACGGTGAGCGGCGCGCGGCGGCGCCAGCGGTAGAGGAGGACCCCCGCCACCATCACCACCGTGCCGGGGACCCAGTACTCGTCGATCCAGGCGCGGGCGATCTCGACGTACTCGCCGATCCAGTCGGCGAAGTAGAGCACGGCGAGGGAGCGCAGCACGAGGCTCGCCGTGGCGAGGCTGGCGAAGAGCCAGGTCGCCATCCCGGACACGCCGGCGAGCGCGCTGATCGAGGGTCCGGAGATGCCGAACACCACCAGCCGCGGCGCCCGGGCGAAGATCCGCTCGAGCCAGCGCACGAAGCCGGCGAAGCGGGCGGCGCGGGCCTCGAGCCAGGGGATCGCCAGCGGCCCGAGCGCGCGGCCCAGGTGGAAGCACGCCAGGTAGAAGGCCATGCGCCGGGCGACCAGCACCGCGACGAAGGCCACGGGGTGGACGGCGGGAGCCACGAGCACCATGTGCCGGCCCAGGGGGCTCAGCGCGATCAGGAGCAGCGGGAAGTGGTTCACCAGGTAGAGCGAGAAGGCGACGCCGAGCATCGAGGCCGAGCCGAGGCTGCCGAGGGTCCACAGGCAGATGCGGATCGTGCGTTGCTGGTCGGGCCCGAGACCGACGTGGGCGTCGCCGCTCGCGGGGCCGTGCGGCGCGGGATGGGCGGCGGTGGTGTCGTTCATGGGCTCGGCGGCTCCGGTCGACGCCGTTCCCACCGCGGAGTAGTGTCCATGTCGGCGGGGCCGCGGCACCGCGGCCCCTCGTCGGGCGCGCCCCCGGAGTCTACCTCGCTCCGTTCGCCTGGAGGATCCGATGACCGAGCCCGCCGCCCTGGGGGGCGCCGACCTCCCCCTCGCCTACAGCGAGGAGGAGCTGCTGGCCGACGGCGCCTACGAGGCTCCGTTGCACGCCGGGAGCATTCGCTGCCACGGCGGCTTCGACGCCGAGGGGAGCTACCGCTCGCCCCGCACCCTGCACCGCGCGCCGGCCATCCGGGCCTGGCAGGCGCGGCTCGCGGCCGACGGCCACCCGCTCCTCGCCATCGATCCGAGCCTGATGCCGCCCCAGTACCCGAACGTCGAGCAGGCGCGCCTGCTCCTCGAGGAGGGCGTGCGCGACCCCGTGGTGCGGCGCCTCACCATCATCGCCATCGTCGAGGGCTTCGGCGCCATCATCCGCGACGTGCGCGTTCCCGAGCTCTCCGAGCTCGTGGTGGAGCCCATCGAGGGGACGGCGCTCGCCCACCTGCGCGGCGGCCTGTTCGAGGCCCACGCGCGGGACGAGGCCGGCTATCGGGACCAGGGCGGCCACAAGCAGATGTGGGAGGCGGCCCGGGACCTGGCCCTCGAGAGCCCGAAGGTCCCCGGCGACGTGCTGATGCGCATGATGGGCCAGGGGCCCGGGCGTCGCCGCGAGCGCAAGGCGCTGTTCCCGCGCATCGACCGCGACCTCGAGGCGCTGCTCGCCACCATGGCCCAGGTGCTCGCCGTGGAGGTCTTCGCCATGGGGGCCTTCGACTGGGGCGAGCGGCTGCTCTCGGACCCGGCGGTGTCGGCGGATCCCGAGGGCGCCGGCGCGCTGGTGAGCTACATCCGCAGCGACGAGAGCCCCCACGTCGAGTACCTCCGCACGGCGCTCTCGGAGATCGCGGCGCGCACCCTGCGCACCGTCGACGGCGGGACGCTGCCGGGCCGGAGCGTCGTGCACGGGCTGCTCCACGCCACGCTGCGCGGCCTCACCCGCGAGCGGCGGGAGGAGCAGCGCGGCGACATCCGCGAGAGCCTGGTCGAGGCCATGAAGCAGCACGCCAACCCGGCGGGCCTGCTGGAGCGCTTCGACGCCCTCGAGACCCGCTGGACGCCGCCCGAGCGGACCGGCTTCGAGCCCACCGAGCCCCCGGCCGCGGCGTGAGGCTCGCGGTCCGGCTCTACCGCAGCCTGCGCATCGGCTGCGCCGCCGCGGCCATCTACGGGCTCTACAAGGTCCCGACCTGGAGCCGCAAGCTGCTGGGCCGCCCCGAGCCCGAGCGGCGCACCGCCACCCACGAGCGCGCGGCACGCATCATGCTCCACACCGCGCTCTCCCTGCGCGGGGTGCTGATCAAGTTCTGCCAGGTGATCGCCACCCGGGCCGACATCTTCCCGCCGCCGGTGATCGAGGTGCTCAAGCAGTGCCACGACGCCGTCCCCTCCCACCCCATCGAGGAGATCCGCGCCCAGGTGGAGCGCGAGCTCGGCAAGCCGCTGGGCGCCGTGTTCCAGGAGTTCGAGCCCGAGCCCCTGGCCGCCGCCTCCCTGGCCCAGGTGCACCGGGCGGTGCTGCTCGACGGCCGCCCCGTCGCCGTGAAGGTCCAGTACCCCGACATCGAGCGCATCGTGGCGACGGACCTCGCCAACATGCGCCGCCTGTGCCGCGTCTACGAGCGCTTCGATCCCCAGCCCATCGAGCTGCTGCCCCTGGTCACGGAGCTCACCGCCCACCTCGAGCTCGAGCTCGACTTCCTCCGGGAGGCGGACTGCGCCGACCGGATCCGCGAGCTCTTCGAGAAGGACGGCACCGTGGTGGTGCCGCGGATCCACCGCGAGTGGTCCACGCGCCGGGTCCTCGCCATGGAGCTCGTGGGCGGCATCAAGATCACCGAGCGCGACGCCATCCGGGACGCGGGCCTGCGGCCCGCCGACGTCGTGCAGGAGCTGATGCGGATCTACACCCGCATGATCCTGGCCGCGGGCTTCTTCCAGGCCGACCCCCACCCCGGGAACCTCTTCGTGCAGCCCGACGGGAAGGTGGTGCTCCTCGACTTCGGCCTGTCCAAGGAGCTTCCCGAGGGCTTCGGGCTGGGCCTGTTCGAGCTGATGTTCTCGATGATGACGCTCAACGAGTCGGCGATGATCCGGGCCTTCCAGGAGCTGGGCTTCGAGACGAAGACCGGCGACACCTCGACCTTCGTCGCCATCGCGCGGCGCATGATGACGCGCAGCGACACCGGGCGCTTCGAGGGCGAGTTCACCGAGGAGATGACCGACGAGCTCTTCAGCGCCATCCGCGAGAACCCGGTGGTGCGGGTCCCGAGCGACTTCGTGCTGGTGGGGCGCGTCTTCTCCCTGCTCTCGGGCATCGCCCACAGCCTGGGCGCCCGGGCCAACGTGCTCGAGGCCATGGGGGCCTCGACGGCCGCCAGCGGCTGAGGCCCGGCGCGGAAGGCGCCAGCAGCGTCCGTCCCTTGCGGGATCGCCGCGGCTCCCTAGGAACGGGGCTCCACGGCGGCGACGTCGCCGTCCTCGCGGTCCACCAGGTAGAGGCGGCCCCCCGCCGCCGCCTCGCCCCCGGACGCCGCCGACGGCGGCACGATCAGCACGAGGTTGCCCGAGCTGGCGTGGAGCTGGAAGCCCGCGTCGAGGTCCTCGGGGACGGGGATCGGCGGGTCGAGGGCCACGACGCCGATGCTGGCCCCCTGGTCGTTGAAGCGGCGCAGGGTGGTGAGCTCGCGCCCGCCATGGGGGCGCTCCAGCGCGTAGAGCGAGGCGTCGGCGGGCGAGTAGGCGAGGGCGACGAGGGAGCCGTTGCGGTGCTCGGACGGCAGCCGCTCCCAGGCCGAGGTGCGCGGGTCGTAGCGGAAGAAGCGCGTGTGGACGTGGGAGGTGAGCACGACCATGCGCTGCGCCACGGGGTCGAAGGCCAGCCCCTTCGGCCAGGAGAAGTCGTCCTCGAGCTGGGGGTCCACCGCGATCTCGACGAAGCGTCCGGTGGCCGGGGAGATGGCGCCGAACTCGTGGGTGGTCAGCGCGAACACCCCGCCGTCGGCGCTGGTGGCCACGTGACGCACCTCGGGGCTCACGTCCCGCGCGCTGGCCGCGATGGGGCCGGCGAGGTCGTGGTCCGCGAGGGAGACCGAGGACGGCGCGCCATGGGAGGCGGGCCCGCTCCCCGGGTAGGTGAAGTGGAGGGCCGGGAAGGGCTCGACCGCGTCGGCGGCCACCGCGGCGGGCCGGAAGGTCCGGATCGCCTCCTCGATCTCGACCTTCTCGATCGCGGCCTGGCGCTGGGACTCCTTCGCCCCCTGGAAGGCGCCCACCGCGCAGGTCGCGATGCCGCCCACGCCGAGCAGGAAGAGCACGGCGAGCATGACGAGAGTGAAGACGCGCAACGCCCGGGAGACCGAGAGGAAGAGCCCGTAGAGCGTGCTGCCGAGGCCCCAGGTGACGAGCAGCGCCACCGAGACCAGCACCTTGGCGTCCTTCTCGCGGTCCGACTCGATGCAGTCGATGATGGCCCAGATCGGCTGGACGAGGCAGAACAGGGTGCCCAGCACCAGGGCGGCGAAGACGCCGGCCAGGCCCGAGGCCGCGAGGAAGGAGGGGAGGTCCATCCGCGCCTCAGACGTCGAGCTCGCGCACCCGCTTGTGGTCGCGTCGCTTCTCGACCAGGCCCCGAAGGTTGTCGCGCAGCAGCGTGCACTCCGGCACGGCACGCAGGGTGAAGACGGGGTGGGAGCGGTCCGAGGTGCGCAGGACGACGTTGCCGAGCCCGAACAGCCGGAGCAGCAGCGGCTCCTCGACGCTCATGTCCTTCACCCGGTAGAGCTCGAGCTGCTCCATGCGCCGTGAGAGCACGCCGCTCACGAGCTCGAGCCGCTCGCTGGTGAGCCGGTAGCGGGTGAAGTGCACCGAGAGGAACCGGGCCGCCGCAACGAAGATCGGCACGATCAGCCACGCCAACAGGAAGCAGACCACGAAGATGCCGAGGTTCACGACCTGGGAGGGCCGGCCCTCCCAGACCTCCAGCTCTTCTTCCGGTCCTTCTTGCACTCCCGCCATGCTGCCTCCCCGGGCCGTCGCGACCGGCGTCCGGGCCGGGCCTCTCGGGCCGGCCTGTGGGATCGGAAGAACACCGGCGGTCCTGAAGGCCGGCAACCGGGCCGCCAAGGTATCGGAATGCCGCGGCTCCGGGCGCTGCGCGGGGGGCCGCCGCTCGGCCGCGGCTCCGCTCCGTCCGAAACGTTCCAACGCCGTGGAACGTCCGAGCCCCCCCTGCGAGAACGCCCGATCCGCCGCGCCGGCCTCCGTCGTCGAGCTGGTCGTGGTGATCGGGGCCTGGCGCCCTTCGTCGAGAAAGCGCCTCAGTAGCCCCGCGCGCGGTCGATCTCGTTGCGCAGCGGCTCGCCGCGCTCGAGGCGGCCGACGTTCTCGACGAAGATCTCGAACACCCTGGGCAGGTAGTCGCGGGAGAAGCCCGCCAGGTGGGGCGTCACCACGAGGTTGGGGACGTCCCAGAGCGGGCTCGAGGCGGGAAGGGGCTCCTCCTCGAACACGTCCAGGGCGGCGCCACGCAGGCGCCCCTCGCGCAGCATCGCGACGAGGGCGGCCTCGTCCACGATGCCGCCGCGCGCCATGTTGACCAGCACCGCCTCGGGCCGGAGCTTCGAGAGCACCGGTGCACCGAGGCTCCCGCGGGTCTCCGGCGTGAGCGGCAGGATCACCACCACGTAGTCGGACTCCGCCAGGACCCGCTCGGTCTCCTCGGCTCCCACCACCTCGTCGGCGTGGGGAGAGGGCCGGGGCGTGCGCTGGGTGCCGATCACGCGCATCCCGAACGCCCGGGCGCGCTCGGCCACGGCCTCGCCGATCGCGCCCATGCCGAGGATCCCGCAGGTGGCCCCGTGGAGCAGGGACGGGGCGTACATCTGCCAGACGTGCTCCCGCTGCTGCTGGGCGTTCTTCGCCAGGCGCCGCGCGAAGTGGAGCATCATGGCCAGCGCGTACTCGCCCATCTGGGGCCCGTGGATGCCGCGGCCGTTGGCGATCCGCACCTTCGCGGGGAGGTCGGGCGCCGGCAGCACGGCGTCCACACCCGCCCCCGCCGTCTGGATCAGCTGCAAACGGGCGGCCCCCTCCCAGCATTCACGCGGCGGACGCAGTGCGAGGAGCACCTCGATCTCGCCGACGCGCTCGACGAACTCGTCGTCGCTCGCGAAGCCGCGCAGCTCCCTGTCCGGAAACGCGCGCGCGGCGGGCTCGGCGAAGAGCTTCGCGGGCAGGCCGACGACGTGGAGCACCGGGAAGCGCGGCATGAAGTCCACGGACGGTACCACGCCCACGCTGGGGCGGGGTCAGGGAGAGGTGCCGGGAGAGGCGCCGGCCGCGCCCGGCGCGACGGGCGCGCGCGCCGTGTCCCGTGCCGCGCGTCGAGGCGCGGGCCGGGGCCGCTCCCGGGCCGCGGGCTGCGCCGGCCCGAGGCGGCCGCGCACGCTCCAGCGCGGCGGTCGGCGGACCTCGCGCAGCAGGAGGGCGAGGTAGAAGCCCTGGAGCCCGATGCCGAAGAGCGCGACGCCGCCGAAAAACACCACGGCGAGGAAGGTGGAGGCCCAGCCCGGCGGGGTCTCCACGCCGAGCACGGAGCGGGCGACGTAGAAGCTCCCCAGCCCCGTGGCGAAGGCCGCGGCCACCAGCCCCACGCCGCACAGCACCTTGAGGGGCAGCGTGGTGTGCTTGAAGAGCTCGTTCAGCACCATGCCGGCGCCCACGCCGAACCGGAAGTTCGAGCGGCCGTGGGGCCGGTCGTGGTGGGCGACCTCGACGTTGTGGACGCGGCGGGTCACGTCGAAGAGCAGCGAGCTCACGACCGGGGTGCGGGTCGGGTGCTCGAGGATGGCGTCCACCACCGGGCGCCGCATCACCTGGAAGGCGCTGTGCCGGAAGCCCGCCGGTGCGCCGGCGGTGTAGCGGGTGAGGCGCCCGTAGAGCGCGCTGCCGAGGTCGCGCAGGACCCCCTCGTCCCGGGGCCACGACCCCACCGCGGCGTCCCAGTCCGGGTGTGCGACGAGGGCCCGGACCAGCTTCGGCAGCTCTTCGGGCGGGTGCTGGAGGTCGTCGTCCATGGTGGCGACGAGCCGCCCCCGGGCGTGGGAGAGCCCGCACAGCGTGGCCAGCGGCTGTCCCTGGTTGTGGAGCAGGTCCACGGCGACGAGCTCGGGATGCCAGGCCGCGAGCTCCTGGAGCACGCTCCAGGTCCCGTCGGGCGAGGCGTCGTTCACCACCACCACCTCGTGGGAGAGGCCCAGGGAAGCGAGCGCCTCGGCGAGGCGGGCCAGCAGGGCGGGCAGCGCGGCGGCGCTGCCGTAGGTCGGGACCACGATGCTCAGCTCCGGAGCGCTCACGCGCGCAGCTCCGGGCCACGTGCGGTCGGTCCGCGGCGCTCGGCGAGCGCGGCGCCCTCCACGCGCGGCTGGGCCTCGAGCTCGGCGTAGACGAGGGTGCAGGGCGCGTCGTTCTCGTCCCGGAGCTGCATCACGGCGACCTGGGGCTGCGCCTCCACGACGGGGAAGGAGATCCGACCCGAGCAGCGCCGGCCGGCACGCAGCGGCCGCAGCTCGCGGAACCGGACGCTCCGCACCCGCCGGCCGCGCAGCGCCTCCCGGGCCTTGCGCGCGAGGAGCCAGCCCAGCGCCTGGGACGGGTTCTCGAGCTCCGCCGCGCCGAAGCGGTGCTCGAGCGGGAGCGCGGGCAGCGCCGACGCCCGCAGCAGCGCGTTCACGTGCACGGTGACGCGCGCGCCGCGCGGCAGGAAGCCCTCGCGGGCCCAGCCGCGCTGGGAGGCGTCGTTCTGGAGCTGGGTCGCCATGCGCATCCGGGCCAGGCCCTGCCGGCGGAAGTGCTCCTTGGTGATCCGGATCAGGTCGCCGTAGATGCCGCGCCCGGTCGCGCTGCGGCGCACGCCGTAGAGCACCGCCTCCACGGCGTCTCCCTGCCAGGCACAGCACGCGAAGGCCACGGCCTCGCCGGCGAGGCGCGCCAGGAAGACGGTGTGGCCCTCCGCATTCGCCCCGGTGCCCGGCGCCGCCTTCTCGCGCACGTGGCCGAGCGCCCACTCGCGGTAGCCGGCCAGGGCCGCATCCGCGTCGAGCAGGGGGTTGGCGAGGTAGTGGCCGCTGTAGTCGTCGAAGATCTCGTCCACCAGCTCGGCGAGGAGCGGTCGCTCCGCGGGGCCGCACTCGCGCAGCTCGAGCCCCGGGTTCCGGGGCGCGGCCGCGGGGCCGAGGCCGAGGTCGGCCTCGTAGTCGACCAGGGTGTCGGCCACGAGGTGCGGCATCCCCAGCTCGCCGAGGGCCGGCAGCCGGTGCCACGCCGAGGCGGGGAGCCGCAGGACCAGCAGGTCGACGTCGTTGGCGAGGATGGCGTCGCGCAGCGCCACGGTGTCGACGTCCTCCGCGACGTGTCGAAAGACCCTCAGGCCGAAGCGCCGACTCTCCAGGATCGAGTGCTCCACCGTCTCCCCCCTCTCCGCAGGGATCGCTCCTGCGCGCTGCCTGCCGGCTCCCGCGCTGGCAGCTCCGCGCGCAAGTCGTCCCGTCGCCGGCCTCATCGGCGCTTTCCGGGATCCACAGGAGAGGTTTTTGGGGAGGCGTCCGGCGCGGCTAGGAGGCCGACCCGAGAGGGTCGGCCGACGACGCGAAGGATTCCGCGAAGCGGAATCGCAGCTAGCGCGGCGTCGAGTCGGGGAGCCCCCCGTCCACGGGCAGGGTGGCGCCGGTGGTCGGCGTCTGGCGCGTGGCGAAGAACAGCACCGCGTTGGCGACGTGGCGCGCCTCGACCCGGGCCTTCAGCAGGTTGCGGTCGCGGTAGTAGGCCTCGAGGCCCTGCTCGTCGAGCCCCCGGGCGCGCATGCGGTCCGGGCCGACCTCCGCCCACAGGCCCGAGCGCCGCTCGCCGTGGGCGAAGACCGCGTCCGGCGAGACCATGTTGACCCGCACGTCGTGCTCGGCGAGCTCGAGGCTCGCGATGCGGGCGAGCTGGTGGGCGGCGGCCTTCGTCGCGCTGTAGGCGCCGAAGCGCGCGCCCGGCGCGAAGACGTTCTTGGTGGAGACCAGCACCACGTCGCCGCCGATGCCCTGTCGCCTCAGCAGGGGGGCGGCCTCGCGCAGCAGGTGCAGGGTGCCGTGGGTGTTCACGCGCTCGATCTCGGCGTAGCGCCCGAGGTCGAGCTCCTCGAGGGAGGCGACGTGGGCGAGCCCGGCGTTGATCACCACGAGGTCCAGGCCGCCCCAGGCCGCCACCGCCTCCGCCAGCCCGGCCGCCACCGAAGCCGGCTCCGTCACGTCGAGGGCGACGCCCCGTGCGCGCTCGCCGTGGCGGGTGCGCTGCTCCCCCACCAGCGCGTCGAGCCGCGGCCCCGGGAGATCCGTCGCCGCCACGTGGGCGCCGGCCGCGAGGAGCCCCTCGCAGATCGCGGAGCCGATGGCGCCCGCCGCCCCGGTCACCAGCGCGATGCGGCCCGCGAGCGCCGGCGGTGACGAGCGGCCGAGCTTGGCCACCTGCTGCACCCGGTACTCCATGGCGAAGAGCTGCGCCTCGTCGAGACCCTGGTAGCTCGCGCCCAGCGCCGCGATCTTCGCCTTGGCGGCCAGCGTGTGCGCGGTGATGTCCCGGGCGATCCCCGCCGCGCGGGCGTCGTCCCCTGCGCACACCACACCCACGCCGGGGATCATCACCACCCGGGGTCGCGCATCGAAGGGCTCGACCCCCTCGGGCAGACGCGCGGCGTTGCGCTCGAGGTAGCCGCGGTAGTCCGCCGCGTAGGCGTCGAGCACCGCCGCGAGCTGCTCGCGAAGCCGGCCGTCGTCGTCGAAGTCGAGCCCCTCGGCCCAGGCCGGGAGCGCCTTGGTGCGGATCAGGTGGTCCGCGGTGAGGGGCGGCGACACGGCGCGCTCCCGCGCCCCGGGCGCGTCGACGAAGGCGAGGGCCTCGGGGGTCGTGATCGCGCGCAGCACGCCCGGCCGGCGCGGCCGGTCCGGGTCGCCGGTCTCCTCGGCCAGCAGGCCCCGCAGCACCGGGGCCACGCGGACGAGGTGCCGCCGGGCCTCCTCGGGCGGCGTCGTGGCTGCCGCCGCCCGCACCCGGGCGTGGCCGGCCAGGTACGCCTCCGCGCGGGTCACCAGCTCGATGGTGCGCTCGTAGGACTCCCGGGCGCTCTCGCCCCAGGTGAGCAGCCCGTGCCGCAGCCACACCATCGCGGTCGCGTCCGGTCGCTCGTCGAGGGCGCGGGCCACCTCGAGGGCCAGCCGGAAGCCCGCGTGCACGTAGGGGAGCACCGCGACCTCCTCGCCCAGGGCCTCGCGCACCCGGGCCTCGCCGCCGCGCTGGTTGGTGAGGGCCAGGATCGCGTCGGCGTGGGTGTGGTCCACGTAGCGCGCCGGCACGAAGGCGTGCACCGGGGTCTCGATGGAGGGCGTGGGCGAGTCCGGGTCGTGGAGCCTCGCGCGCAGCTCGCGCACCATGGCGACGTCGGGCAGGTCCGGGAGCTCGCGCAGCCGGCGCAGCGCGGCGAGGTCGACGGCCACGTGGCCCTCGGGCGCGATGTCGGCGAGGTCGTGGCCCGAGGCCTTGACGAAGATCGCCTCCCGGCGCTCCCCGAACAGGTCCTCCACCTCTCCCTTCACCGAGGTGTTGCCGCCGCCGTGGAGCACCAGCTCGGGCTCCGCGCCCAGCAGGCGGCTCGTGTAGGTCCGCAGGGCCAGGGCCTCGCCGTGCCCGGGGCCGTGGCGGCTCACGAACCCGGCGGCCTCGTCGTCGGACCAGCGGCTCCTCACGGCCGGCTCAGGCTCCCGGCGCCTTCGCGCGGGCGCCGGCGACGGCCGCGAGCATGGCCTCGGCGTTCTCGGCCGGCGCACGACCGTCGAAGACCGCGCTGCCGGTCACGATCACGTCGGGTCCCAGGGCGGCCACGTCCGCGACGTTGTCCCGGGTGATGCCGCCGTCCACCCCGAGCAGGACGTCCCGGTCCGAGGCCTCGACGAGGGCGCGCACGCGCTCGAGCCGGCGGGGCGTCTCGGCGGCGAAGCGCTGCCCGCCGAAGCCCGGGTTCACCGCCAGCAGCAGCACGTAGTCGAGGTGGTCGAACAGCGGCTCGAGGGCCTCCACCGGGGTGCCCGGGTTGAGGGCGGCGCCGCGCAGCAGCCCCCGCTCGGGGTCGTTGGCGTTCTCGAGGCCGCCGAGCTCCTGGAGCACGCGGTGCAGATGGCGGTCCGCCTCGACGTGGACCGTCACCAGGTCGGCTCCCGCCGCCACGTAGTCGGCCACCTTGGTGCGGGGCTCCTCGATCATCAGGTGCACGTCCTTCACGAGGGGGGTGCGGACCGCCTTCACCACCGGCGGCCCGATGGTGGTCATCGGACAGAAGCAGCCGTCCATGACGTCGAAGTGCACCAGCCGCACGCCGGCCCCCTCGAGCAGCGCGATCTCGGAGCCCAGGCTCAGCAGGTCGGCGGTCAGCATGCCGACGCTGAGGGTGGGGGCGGCGTCGCGGATGGCCCGGAACAGGGGAGACGGCACGCCGCTGCGCCCTACCGCTCCGCGCCCTCTTTCTCCAGGGTCTGGTAGAGCTCGTAGGCCTCGCGGGGCTTGAAGTCCTCGTGCACCACCTTGCGCACGGCCTGGATCATGGCCGCGGGGTTCGCGGACTGGAAGATGTTGCGGCCCATGTCCACCCCGGCCGCTCCCTGCTGGACCGCGTCATGGGCGAGCTGGAGCGCCTCGGCCTCGGGGAGCTTCTTGCCGCCCGCGATCACGATCGGGACGGGGCAGCTCGCCGTCACGGTCTCGAAGCCGTCCTCCACGTAGTAGGTCTTCACGTAGGTGGCGCCGAGCTCGGCGCAGATGCGGCTCGCCAGGCGCATGTACTTGGCGTCGCGCACCAGCTCCTTGCCCACGGCGGTGACGCCCAGGGTGGCGATGCCGTGGCGGTTCCCGAGGTCGGCCAGGCGCGTCAGGTTGTGGATCGAGCGGGTCTCGTGCTCGCCGCCGACGAAGACCTGCACCGCCATGGCGGCCACGTTGAGCCGCACCGCCTCGTCGATGGAGATCGCGATCTCCTCGTCCGAGAGCTCCTTCAGGATGCTCGGCCCGCCGCTCGCCCGCAGCACGATCCCGCCGGTGTAGGTGGGCGGGATGCTGGTGCGCAGGATGCCGCGGGTCAGCATCAGGGTGTCGGCGTGCTCGATCAGGGGGACGATCTGGAGGTCCACGCGCTCGAGGCCGCTGGTGGGGCCGAGGAAGTAGCCGTGATCGAAGGCCAGCATCACGGTGCGGCCGCTCCGCGCGTCGAAGATGTTCGCGAGGCGGTTCTTGAGCCCCCAGTCGAGATGGTTCGAGCCCTTCAGGAAGAAGGGCTCGTTGCGCGCGGGAACGTCGGCCCGGTAGTCCTTCGAGACCGTGTCGTCCGCTTCCGCCATGCCGGCTCCTCCTGGCGCCCCGCGCCGCGAATCGGGCATTCTACATCAGCCCGCGGCACGCACCCAAGGGGGTTCCGGGCTCAGGCGTCGCTCTCCTCGATCACCAGGGTCTGGTTGGCCTCGATCGGTCCCTTCACCACCTGCTGGGTGCCCGACGGCCAGCGCACGCGGACCTCGTCCACCTGGCTCGCCGCGTCGAGGCCCACGTAGAGCGGCATCGCGCTCTGGGAGAGGTAGCCCGACTTGCCGTCCTGGAGGCGGGTGAGGGTGCGGTCGCCGACCTTCACGGTCACCAGGGCGCCGATCCCGTCGCGGTTCGAGCGCTTCCCGCGCAGGCTCACCTCGAGGTAGTGGACCTGCTTCTTCTCCGTCAGGTCGCTGGTGAGCAGCATGGGCTCGGCGCCGAAGTCGTTGGTGACGATGTCGAGGTCGCCGTCGCGGTCGAGGTCGAGGATCACCGAGGAGCGGGTGCCGAGGGCTCCCGAGACCCTCAGGGTCCCGGCCGAGAGGCCCGTGCTCTCGCACAGCGCGTGCTCCGGCTCGGCGCCGCAGTCGATGTCGAACCAGTGGACGGCGGTGCGGCCGTCGGGGCGCGGCTCGACGCCGTGGGCCCCCTCGGTGTCCACGAAGCGTCGCCCCCGCTCGTTGAGCTTCACTGCGTTGGCGCTGTAGCGCCAGGGGAAGCTCATGCTGGAGGCCAGGAAGGCGTCCTCGAAGCCGTCGGCGTTCAGGTCCCCGACGGAGAGGCCCCAGGGCCAGTAGTTCTCGGCGCCCACGGCGTCCGAGACCTCCACGAAGCGGCCGCCGCCCTCGTTGCGGTGGAAGCTGTTGCCGTACACGCCCCGGCCGTCGTCCACCAGGAAGTCCGCTGCCCAGGGCATCGGGTTCTTGACGTACTCGTCCTTGGGCTGCATCGGCTGCGCCATGTCCGAGTGCATGTCGGTGACGTAGATGTCGAGGTCGCCGTCGTTCTCGAAGTCGAAGATCTTCACCCCCATGGCGCCCCAGGAGGTGCGCGGGAAGACCTCCTCGCTGCGGCGCACGAAGCGCTCGCCGCCGTCGTTCTCCCAGTACTGGTCGTGGCCCTGCATGTTCAGCAGGTAGAGGTCCGGCCAGCCGTCCTCGTTCAGGTCGGCCGCGCTGGCGTCGCCGGACCAGCTCTCGTCGACGAGGCCGACCTTCTCGGTGACGTCCTCGAAGCGCAGCCCGCCGAGGTTCCGGAACAGCCGGCTGGGCTCGCCGCGCTCGGGCTTGAGGTGCCCCGAGAAGGCGTCCTCGAAGCCCACCCAGTAGTCGCCCTCGCCCTTCGCGTCGGTGGTGTAGGTCCCGACGTTGGCGACGAAGAGGTCCACCAGGCCGTCGCGGTCGTAGTCGAAGAAGATCGCGCCCGAGGAGTGGCCCGCGTAGCCCACCCCCGCCGCCTCGGTGACGTCCCGGAAGCGGCCCTCGCCGAGGTTCTCGAACAGCAGGTTTCCCTCGCGCACCGTGGTGACGTAGAGGTCGGGGTCGCCGTCGTTGTCGGCATCCGCGAAGGAGCCGCCCACGCTGATCCGATCTCCCACCCCCACTCCGGCCTTCTCGGTGAGGTCCTCGAAGCGGCCTCCGCCGAGGTTCCTCCACAGCTCGTTGCGGCCGAGCTGGGTGAGCAGGTACAGGTCGAGCAGCCCGTCCCCGTCGACGTCCGCCACGGCGACGCCGCAGCCGTGGTCGTAGTGGACGGCCTTGTAGTACTTGCCCGCGTCGTCGACGACGCCGCCGCGGAACGTGATCCCGCTCTCGGGCCGCCGGTCCGCGAACCGGAAGTCGGTGAAGACCTGAAGGGTGCGGGCCCGCTGGGCCTGCTGCTCCTGGCGCCGGTAGAGCCAGCGCGGGTCCACCGTGTTGGGCGGCGTCACGACCTCGTAGACGCCGGGCGAGACCTCCTCCGCGGTCAGCTTTGGCCCCTCGGTCTTCTCCTCGGCGCGGGCCTCCGCAGGGGCGTCGGCGGGCGGCTCGGGCTCGTCGCGCTCGGACGAGCAGGCCGCGAGGGCCAGCAGCAGGAGGGCCCCGAGCAGGGCGTTGGGGATCGGGCGCGCTTGCATTCGCTCTCCAGTGCGGGTGCCTGGGCGGCCCCGCTTCGTCAGGGTCTCGACGGCTGCCGCTGCCAGGCGACGAAGTCCGCCGGGGCGTGTACCACGACCTGCCCGAGCAGGCTCTCGTGGGCGAAGCCGCACATCTGGTCCCCCATCAGGGGGTGGGAGCCCGCCTCCTCGGCAAAGAGCTGGGCCGCGAAGTCGAGCTCGGGGACGGCCATCTGGTTCACCCCCAGCTCCGGGATCCGGAAGCCGTAGATGTAGTCCGCGCTCTCGAGATCAATCCGCACGGTCTTGCGGGCCGGCACGTGGAGGTCCCGCAGGCCGAGCACGTCGTCGGCGGTGTCGAGCACTCCGTCGGGGCCCGGGTAGCGGACGTGCCACTGGTAGTCCTCGCCTCGCACCCGGATCACCAGGTCTCCGTCGGGAAGACCGTTCGCGTCCGTCCTCCCGCAGGCTCCCAGCATCAGCATCGTCCCCAGGCTCGAGAGCCGCGCGAGTCGGCCCGGCATCCGCATGGCGGCATGATACCGCGACCGGGGGAAGGGGCTGCGCCCTTTGCGGCACACCCGCGCTGCGTCAGCCGGCCGCGGGATCCTGCTCGCCGCGCAGCAGCCGGCCGGGCCGGGCGCCCGTCGCCTTGCCGTCCTCGTACACGACCTCCCCCGAGACCAGGGTCGCGCGGTAGCCGCGCGCGCCCTGGTGGAGGCGCCGCCCGCCCGCCGGGAAGTCGTGGCGCATCTCCGGGGCCTCGAGGCCGAGGCGGTCGAAGTCGATCACGTTCACGTCGGCCTTCATGCCGTGGGCGAGCACGCCGCGGTCGCGCAGCCCGTACTGCCGGGCCGTGTCGAGGGTCTGGCGCCGCACCACGTACTCGAGGGGCAGGCGCCGGCCGCGGGTGCGGTCGCGCGCCCAGTGCATCAGCATGAAGGTGGGCGTCCCGGCGTCGCAGATCGCACCGCAGTGGGCGCCGCCGTCGGAGAGGCTGAGCCCCGTCTGGGGGTGCAGCATGGTCTCCTCGATGGCGTCGAAGCGGCCCGTCGCGTAGCCGAAGAGCGGGAAGTAGAGCAGGCCGCGCCCGTCCTGGTCCATCAGCGCGTCGTAGACGAGCTCCGCCGGGCTGCGCCCCGTGGAGGCCGCCAGGCCCTGGATCGAGGTGGCCGGGTCGGGCTCGTAGTCGTGGCCCCCGCCCATGGGGAACATCTTGTGGATTCCCGCCACCAGGAACTGCAGGAAGACGGCGGGGATCGGCGCGTCCTCGGGCAGGCCGTCGATGCGCAGCTCGCCGCCCTCGACGAGCCGGGCGCGCACCTCGGGCCGCCGCAGCTCGCGCAGCCGCTCCGCGATGGGGAGCCGCCCGATGCGCGCGTACTCGGGGTGGCCCATCAGCGGGTGGACGCTGGTCTCCCAGCCCATCAGCACGCCCACGGGCCGGCCCGAGAACTGCCCGCGCAGGTTGGTGATGCCCTCGGCCCGCGCCTCGTCGAGGCCGCGCAGCCCCTCCTTGTAGAGCTCCGGCGCCTCGTCGATCTGCTGGAGGTTGAAGGTGACCGTGCGCCCGGTCTCCTTCGCCAGCGCCTTCATCCAGCCCATCTCCTTGGGGACGTCGCGATGGGTGAGGCTCATCTGGAACACGCCGGTGCCGAGCTCGCCGAGGGCCCGGCCGATGCCGAACAGCTCGTCCTCGGCCGCGAAGGTGCCGGGCACCGGCTTGCCCTCGAGGGTGTTGTGCATCTCGGTGCGCGAGGTCGAGAAGCCGAGCGCGCCGGCGCCCACCGCCTCGGCGACGATGCGGCTCATCCGCGCGATGTCGTCGCCGGTGGCGGCCTCGTTCTCGATGCCGCGCTCGCCCATCACGTAGGCGCGCAGCGCGCAGTGGGGCACCTGGAGCCCGTAGTCGATGGCGTGGGGGCGCCGCTCGAGGGCGTCCATGAACTCCGGGAAGGTCTCCCACTCCCACTGGATGCCCTCGTGCATGGCGGCGCCGGGGATGTCCTCCACCGCCTCCATCAGGTCGATCAGCTCGTCGCGCAGCTCCTCGCGCACCGGCGCGAAGCCCACGCCGCAGTTGCCCATCACCACCGTGGTCACGCCGTGCTCCGAGGAGGGCGTGAGCATCGGGTCCCAGGTGGCCTGGGCGTCGTAGTGGGTGTGGATGTCGACGAAGCCCGGCGTCACCAGCAGGCCCTCGGCGTCGATCTCCCGGCGGCCGCGGCCGAGGTCCGGCGCCACGGCGCTGATGCGGTCGCCGTCGACGGCGACGTCGCCGTGGAAGGGCTCGCGGCCGGTGCCGTCGACGACGGTGCCGCCGCGGATGACGAGGTCGTGTTCGCTCATGGGGGCTCCCGGGGCTCGATTCCCGGGATTGGGTATCCCGGAATGCCCCATCGGACAACCGCTCCGCCCCGGGGAGCCCCCGTCCCCTCGCCCCGTCAGCCCATCTCAGCCCATCCAGCACTTCCGGCCCATCCGTCGCCCGCGCAGCGCGGCCAGCAGCGGCAGCAGGAAGGCCAGCTCGAAGCCCAAGCCGCAGCTGCCGGTCTGCTTCCGCTCCAGGCCCCGCCACGGCTTCGTGCACTCGGGGTCCGGGTCCGGGACGCCGTCGCCGTCGGGGTCGCTCACGCCGGGCGGGCAGGACCCGGCCACGCAGGGCCCGTGGACCGAGACGCCCCCGTCCCAGTCCACCAGCCCCGGGGACGGGTCCTGGCCGCCGTCGTTGTTGAGCCCGTCCTGGCACTCCGGGGTCTCGGTGGGCCAGCTCGGCCGCTTGCAGGCCGGGTCGCCCTCTCCGATCCCGTCGCCGTCCGCGTCCGGCACGTAGTCGATCCCGTAGTCGCCGTCGCCGTCGATGCCGTCGTCGCAGGGGATGCCGGCCTGGCGCTCCGAGCCGTCCAGGGCGTCGGTGCAGCCGACGTCGCCGCCGGCGAAGTCCACGTCGCCGTCGCCGTCGTCGTCGAGGCCGTTGCTGCAGGCCGGCGTCGCGCCCTCGAGCTGGCAGGCGTCGTCGCAGCCGTCGCCCGGGGTGAGGTTGCCGTCGTCGCAGGTCTCGCCGTAGGTCTGGGAGCCGTCGCCGCAGGTCTGGCGATCGCAGGCGTCCCCGATGCCGTCGCCGTCGGTGTCGCGCTGGTCGCCGTTCGCGCGGGTCGGGCAGTTGTCGATGGGGTCGGCCAGGCCGTCGGCGTCGGTGTCCGCCGCGTTGGCGATCACCGCGACGTCGAGGTCGCAGGTAGCGCCCTCGTTGCACTGGTCGTCGTTGTCGCAGGAGCCGTCGCCGTCGGAGCAGCGCCCGCGGCTCACGTAGCGCTGGCGGCCGTCCACCTCCTCCCCGATCGAGGCGAAGACCTGCTCGGCGTTGGCGCCGTCGTCCACGCACACGTCGCCCGGCGCGCACTCGGCGTTCGTCAGGCAGGGGCCGGTGATCTCCTGGCAGGTGAAGGTGCCCGGGGAGCCCAGCACGGGAGCGCAGAACTGGTCGCCGGTGCAGGGCGAGCCGGTCTCGAAGTCGCAGGAGGTGCCCGAGTCGGCGAGGCAGCCGCCGGGCGGGAAGTAGCACTCGCCGCCGCCCGCGCAGTCGGCGGACATCGCGCAGCCCGCCGCGGTCCCGGTGCAGATGCCCGCAACGGCGCCGCCGACGATGTCGCAGGCGTCCGCCATCCCGCCGCCCGCCGCCAGTGCGTCGGGGTTGAAGTGCTGGATCACCAGGTTCGGGAAGCCGCCGCTCTGGTCGAGGTCGTTGCCGCCCTGCTCGGCCTCGAGGGTGAGAAAGGTGGCCTTGGTGCCCACCAGCCGGTAGGGGAGGCGCGGGTCGCAGGCCTCCACGGGGCACGGGATCGCGGCCTGCATGCCGTTGTAGGTGCGGCCGGTGGCGAGCACCATCACGTGGAGGACCGAGTCGTCCATGTCGGTGTCGGCGACGCCGCCGGGGATCGGGGGCGCGATCCCGTTCAGGTTCTGGCCCTCGTCGGCCTCGTTCACACGGAAGGCGATGGCCTGCTCGCCGAGCAGGAAGTCGTCCACCGCCGGCTTGTCGCGGGGCGCGCCGAGCTCGTCCAGGAACGCGACGGGCTGGCCCGAGGCGTCGTAGACGTGGAGCACGCGGTCGAGCTGGTCGGCGTCGCCGTTGAGGGAGGAGCCCTGGTCGGCCTCGGGCACGGTGAAGGCGACGTAGCCGCCGACGGCCTGCACCGCGTCGGCGGCGAGGGCGAGGCTCTGCCAGGTGCCGCTGGTGCCCGTCGCGGTGTCGTTCAGGTGCACGACGAGGTCGTCGAGGTCGGCGTCGCCGTTGAGGGACACGCCCTCGTCGGCCTCGGACGCCAGGGCGGCGACGATCTGATCCGAGATCGCGACGTCCTCGGCCGCGAGGCCCAGGTTCACCGCGGGGGGTGCCGCGCCGAGCCCGAGCGGACGTGGGTTCCGCCACAGCTGGACGACACGGTCCTGGGTGTCGAAGTCCCCGTTGAGGTCGAGGCCCGTCCCGTCCGAGGCCTCGGGGCGCAGGAAGGCGGCGTTCCCGTCACTCGTCGCGACGCGCTCGGCGGGCCCCAGCAGCGCCAGGGTCGGCGGCGTGCCGCTGCGAGCGTCCGCCACGGCCAGGATCGCGTCCTCGGTGTCGCCGTCGAGGTTGAGGTCCTGGGAGAGGTCGGCGGTGTCGGGGCCGACCATGCGCAGGTCGAGGTTCGCATCGGAGACGAGGGAGAAGCGCCCGCCGCTCGAGATGGAGACGGTGGCGGCCGCCACGTCCACGGTGGCGAGCGTCTCGGAGAGGTCCGTCTCGTCGTCGAGGCGGCCATGATCCACGTCGGCCCCGAAGCCGCTTCCCGTGGCCAGGAAGCGCCCGCTGGGAGACAGGCGGATGGAGAATCCCGGGAGGCCCCGGAGCTCCACGGCGCCGGGCTCGTCGAAGACGCGGTCTTCGTCGACGTCCCGGTCGTAGAGGAGGTAGGGATTGCCGGTTCCTCCGTTTCCGTAGGCGAGGAAGCGCGCATCCCGGCTCATCTGCAGATCGTTCCCGACGTTGATGGCGGAGTCTCCGAGGAAGTTCCCTTGACGGTCCAGGGACGCGGGCAGGAAGGCGGTCTGCCCGGGCTCTCCGAGGATCCCGTCCTCGTCCACGTCCCGATCCAGGACGTAGACGTCGTTCTCGCCGTTCGTGTCCCCCGGGACGTGCCCGGTCCGGCTCGTCAGTGCGACGTAGCGACCTCCGTCCGAGATCGGGGCCGGGTAGAAGCCTGCCAGGTCGACGTCCGCGATCAGCTCGACCGAGGTCGCACCGGTCTCGTCGAAGATGCCGTCCTCGTCCGCATCGCGATCGACCAGGTAGAGGTCGGGCTGGCCGTCGGTGTCCGAGGGCACCAGGCCACCGAAGCTGGTGAAGCTCACGAAGCGTCCGGACGAGGACATCTCGACGGTGAGGCCTCCCTGGAAGACCCCGGCACCGTCCACGCTCAGCGGGATCGTGGCGATGGCGCCGGGCTCGTCGAAGATCCCATCCTCGTCGGCGTCGCGGTCGTGGACGTAGACGTCGTCGCTCGTGGCACCCGTATCGGCGGGGTCGAGCTCCAGGCCCGTGGTCATGGCGACCCAGCGGCCATCGTCGCTGATGCTCTGGCTGAAGGGGCCGGCCGGGCAGAAGGTGCAGGTCCCCTGGGCGCCCGTAGAGGTGACGCTCACCCTCACGATCGACGTGGCGCCCGGCTCGTCGAAGATCCCATCCGCATCGGTGTCCCGGTCGCGAACGAAGACGTCGGCCGTGCCGTTGGTGTCGCCCGGCACGACGTTGGTGGCGAAGGCCGTGAACACCACGAAGCGCCCCGTGGCGGAGAGCTCGCCGGCCATCCCGCCGAGGTCCGGTGCGAACCCGAGGAGGCTTGCCGAGGTCCGCGAGGTCGCTTCCTGCTCCGAGCGCCGGAAGAAGACCAGGCCGTCGCTCATCGCGACCCCCGCGCCGTCGATGACGTCCTCTCCATCCACGGCGAGATCCAGGGTCGCCGTCAGGTCGTCGGTGCTGCTCCCGGCGGGGTCGAGCTGGAAGATGCGGAGGATCGCGTCGAAGGTGTCGCCGTCGGCGTTGGCGTCGAGGGCCTCGTCGGGCTCGGACTCGAGGAAGGCCACGAAGTCGTCCTCGGTCGCGATCGCCGGCAGGCGGAAGCCGCGGGTGCGGACGCGCAGGCCCGCGCGTCCAGCCACGCCCGCCACCGGGGCCGGATCGCCGGTGCCGGCGTCCCGCAGGGTCACCACCGTGCCGTCGTCCTGGTCGCCGTCGGCGTTCAGATCCTCGCCGTCGAGGGCCTCGGAGCGCACGAACATGAAGAGGTCGTCGTTGGAGACGAGGCCGTCGATGGCGGCGGGGTTCTCCGCCTCGGCGGTGTACTCGGCGCTCGTCAGCACCACCGCGCCCACGCCGCCCAGGGAGTAGCGATCGCCGAAGTCGTGGAGGGAGGGGCCGCACTCGCCGCCGGGGCAGCCCGTGTCGCTCGAGCAGGGCTGGTTGGCGTTGGCTCCGCCCCGGCAGCGCGCCTGGCCGCAGGTCGAAGCCGGGCACTCGAAGTCGCCGATGCAGGCGAGCCCGCCGCGGGTCCCTCCGTCGCACTGGCGGAAGGCGGGGCTGCGCCGCAGCACCCGCAGCACGCCGATCTCCGCGTCGGTGGAGCCGAACAGGGTGGTGTCGAAGCTCTCGGCGTCGGCCAGCGGGTTGAAGAGGGGGTGCACGCGCAGCCCCTTGCGCGAGAACGACTGCAGGAAGCCCGGGCCCGGGATCTCCATGGGTGCCCCGGGAGTCTGGTTGGCCTCGGGCGGCGTGCCCGTGAATGCGGCGATGCTCGTGGTGGCCTTCACCAGCCGCGGGATCGGCAGGGTGCGAGGCTCCACCAGGACGCCGCGCCAGTCGATGGGCACCAGCACGTTGCCGGCGGCGTCGGTGGTGAAGAGCACGTCGGCGCCACTGGCGTTGCAGGTGACCGACGGGTGGGTCGCGGTGCAGATGTCCTGGAAGTCGTTGGCGGCGGGCATGGAGGTCAGGCCGGGGAAGTCGGGGTGGCGGTTCACGGAGCCGGTCTCACACGTGCCGTCCCGGGAGTAGAGCTGGTCCACGCAGGCGACCAGGCCCGCGCCGGCGCCGAGGTCGGCGCAGCGGCTGCTGGCCAGCTCGCAGGGAAGCGGCTGGCTCTCGGGCGTCACGGCGACGGTCACCGGGCCGGCGAGGGCGGTCGTCGGGAAGGCGAGGGAGAGCCGGTCGGGCGTCAGGGTGAGGGAGGGATCCTCGATGCAGCTCGCCAGTCCCCCGCCGAGCTCGCCCTGGCAGGCGCTGATCTCGCCCGCCATGGCGGCGCAGCCGCCCGTCGTCGGGGTCACCACCACTGCGTTGGCATTTCCCGAGGGCGGCTCGAAGACGAAGGTCGCAACGCTCGCCACCGGATCCACGTCGTGGAGGGTCAGGTTGTCGATGCCGTAGACGTCGCAGTTGGCGTCGCCCAGCTCGCCCTGGATCTTGACGCCGACGACGCTGGAGAGGATCTGGTCCCAGGTCAGGGTGCCCGACACGATGCTCCAGCCCGGCGGCGGCGTGGGGCCGGGGGCGATGGGAAGGCTCCAGCTCCCCCAGCTACCTATCGGGACCGCGTCGATCTCGGCCTGGGTGGGCTCGTAGCGCGCGACGCCGGAGGTGAAGCCGTCGAAGCCGGAGATCTCCACCAGCGGGATCGGGGCGGTCAGCCGGTTGCCACCGCACAGGCTCACGATCTGGTGATCCCAGGAGATCTCCGTCACGCCGCTCGCGATCCAGTCGCCGAACCAGCCCACGGCGGCCGATGCGGCCAGGGATCCCCAGAAGCCAGGCACCTCCCAGAGGTTGGTGCCTTCGGCGTAGCCGCCCGGATTTCCACCGGAGCCCACCTGGACGAGGGTCTGGAATCCCGAGAGGTTCCAGCCGTCGAGGTCCGAGTCGAAGCCCGAGGCGATCGTCGAGGGCTGCGAGCCGATGAAGGTGCTTCCGGCCTCGCAGCCCTGGGTGTCGATCGTGATGGAGAGGGGATCGCCGGCGCCAACGAACACCCGGTTGAGCTGGCCCAGCGCGCCGCGGAACTCACGATCCGGCTGCGGGATCACGTCGCACATCGCGCGCGCGCTGCCCGCCGTCATCACACCGGTCACGAGCACGGCGAAGAGCTTCCAGGTGCAGGTCGTGAAGGCGCGTTCGGCGGTGGTCATCGGGGTCTCCCTCTCTCGACGACTGCAGCCTCGTCGTCGCGGGGGGGCGCAGCTGTGAAGCGGTTCACTGCGGGCCGGCTCGCGCGCGGCGAAGCTCCTGATGGCGCGCGGAGTTCATCAGCGGTGCCGGCCAGTTGAGAGGCTATGCGAGGCGACGTCCCGCTCCCTGAGCGCTCCCTGAGCATTCCACTGGCGACGCGGGGCGCCGTGATATCTTGCGCGCACGCGCCTCCGCGCCCGCGTTCGATCCCCCGTTTTGGGGGTCTCCCGAGTGGCTGTCGAAGCGCGCGAGGCGTCGTCTCTTGAGCAGCTCCATCCTGCGCTTCGATCGCTTCGAGCTCGACCCGACTCGGGGCGTGCTGCGCGAGGCGGGCCGGGATACCGAGCTCCCGCGCCTGAGCCAGCGGCTGCTCGGCTACCTGGTCGCCAACCGCGACCGCGTGGTTCCCTTCGACGAGGTACGCGAGGAGGTGTGGGAGGGGGTGGCGGTGGGCGAGGCCGCGGTCCACCAGGCGCTGCGCCAGGTGCGTCGCGCCCTGGGAGACGACGCGCGGGAGCAGCGCTTCATCCGGACCGTGCGCGGCGTCGGCTACCGCTTCGTCGCGCCCGTGCGCGCCGAGCCTGGCGCCGCACCCCTCGACGCCTACGTGGGCCGGCCCAAGGTGCTCGACGAGCTTCGGGGCCACCTGGATCGCGCCCTCGCGGGACGCGGCGGGGCGGTGCTGGTGAGCGGGGAGCCGGGTGTCGGGAAGACGCGCACCGTCGAGGAGATCCTCCACGCCGCGGAGGCGCGCGGCGCACTGGTGCTCCGCGCCGGAGGCACGGCGCTGGGCGGAGCGCCACCCTTCTGGCCCTGGCTCCCGCTCTTCGAGCAGCTCGCGGCGCGACGACCGGTGGGCGAGCTGCGCCGGGAGATCCAGCAGCTCGCGCCGGGCTTCGCGGCGCCCGACGGGCCCGGGAGCCCGACGGCGCGCCTCGATGACGTGAGCCGCTTCCGCTTCTTCGACGCCGCGGCGCGCTGCCTCGAGCGGGCGGGAGGGCTCGGTCCACTGGTCGTCTTCATCGACGACCTCCACGAGGTGGGCGGCGCGGCGCTCGAGCTGCTCGAGTACCTGAGCCACGGAATCGGGACCTCGCCGATCCTGGTGCTGGGCGCCTACCGTCCCGAGGAGGCGCTCAGCTCGCCGGAGCGGGCCCGACCGCTCGCTCGCGCCGTGCAGCTCCCCACGGTCTCGGCGGTCGCCCTGGGTCCCCTCGAGCCCCAGGAGCTGGCCGCGCTGGTGCTGGAGCACGATCCCCCGACGCGCAGCCCGGGCTTCCTCGAGCTACTGACGCGCTGCACCGAGGGCAACCCCTTCTACGCCATCGAGCTGGTGCGCTTCCTGGGCGCGAGCCTGGGCGGTGCGGATCCCGCGGGCGTCGACTGGGAGGGCCGCATCCCGCAAGGCATCCAGCAGATCCTCGGCGAGCGGCTGGCCGGGCTCACCGAGCCGGCGCAGCGCGTGCTCGGCGTCTACGCGTGTCTCGGCGGCGAGTTCGATCCGGAGCTGGTCGCTCGCGTCGAGGAGGGCGTGGACGTGGACTCCGCCCTCGCGGAGGCGCGTGCGGTGGGTCTCGTCCGCGGGGCCGCCGACGCGCCACGCTTCTCCCACCCGCTGGTCCGCGAGGCGATCCTCGCCCGCCAGGTGCGAGATGCCGACGCGCGGCGGCGGCTGCACCTGCGCTTGGCCGAGGCCATCGAGGCACGCAGCCCCGAGCGCATCCAGGAGATCGCCTTCCACGCCGCCGAGGCCGCACCCCTCGGCAGCATAGAGCGGGCCGTCGCCCTCCTGCGGGGCGCGGGGGAGCAGGCCGAACGCCTCTTCGACGACGAGGGGGCCTGGGAGGCCTACCGCAAGGCCCTCCAGCTCCTCGACCGCTGGCCCGTCGAGGACGAGGTGCTGCGCTGCGAGATCCTGATCGCGGCCGGCGAGGTCGCCGTGCGCGGCACCCGGACGGACGAGGCCCGCGGCATCCTGCGCGAGGCCACCGCCATCGCGCGGCGTCTCGGCCAGGCGGCGCTCTTCTGTCGCGCGGCACTGGCCTTCGCGTACCGGGACGAGGTGGTCGGCGTGCCCGAGGGCGATGTCGCGGAGCTCCTCGAGGAGGCGCTCGGCATGGACGCGGCCCTCCCCGATGCGCTCCGGTCCCGCCTGCTCTCGGGGCTCGCGCTCAAGATCCACTACCGGCCCGGCGCCCTCGCACGCACCAACGCCCTGGTGGACGAGTCCATCGCGCTCGCGCGCCGATCGGGTGACGCGGGCTCACGGGCCCAGGTCCTCGAGGACGCGTCCTTCGTGCGCTGGAGCGTGGCCGATCCCGAGGGCTGGATCGCGCTCAACCGCGGGATCGTCGAGGCGGCGAGCGAGGCCCGGGACGTCGGACTGGTGTTCCGGGGCGTGAAGGGTCTCGGCACCGGCCACATGGAGGTGGGCGACCGGGACGCCATGGAGCGCGAGTTCCGACGCTGCGCCGCGCTTGCCCAGGACACGCCCGCCCCCTACCTGCGCGCGGTGGCGACGCTCCAGCGAGGAGGGCTCGCCTTTCTCGACGGCCGCTTCGCGCAGGGGGAGGCATGCGGACTCGAGGCCATGCAGAGCGGGCTGCCTGCCATCACCCCGCTGGCGTCGGTGCAGCTCTACTACCACCGTCTCGAGACCGGGCGTATCGCCGAGCTGGAGGCCGCGGTGCGCAGCCTGGTGGAGGGCTCGCCGGGGATCGGCGCTTGGCGCTTCGCCCTGGCGCGGCTGCTCACTGCACTGGGTCGCAGCGACGAGGCCGAGCATCAGCTCGCCCTCGCCGGGTCCGTGGCCGAGCTGGCCCGGGACCGCACCTGGCTGGCCGCCGCGGCGCTGGGCGCGGAGGCGCTCGCCGAGCTCGGGGACCGGGCCGGGAGCGAGGCGCTCTTCGCCCTGCTCGAGCCCCACGCGCGCGTCAACAACGCACTGGGTCACGGGTCGCTCTTCTACGGCAACACGTCCCACCACCTCGGGCTCCTGGCCATGACGGCGGGACGCAACGACGAGGCCGAGGCGCTGCTCGACGCTGCACGGGCGATGCACGCGCGCATGAGGTCGCGGCCCTGGATCCTCCGCACGCGCCTCGCCCGGGCGGAGAATCTCGCGGCTCGGGGCGAGGAGGCGACAGCCAGGGAGCAGGCGGCGTCCGTGGCGGAGGAGGCGGACGCGCTGGGTATGGTTCGGCTGGCCGGGAGCGCACGCAGCCTCGCGCCGGGAGGCTAGCTCGGGCCCTGCAGGAGCCCGTCCGGATGGCGCACCACGACCTTCACGCCCTTCGACCCGGAGGCATCCCGCGCCGCCGCGTAGCCGGCCGCGAGCTCCCGGGCCGGCACAACCTCGGAGACCAGGAGCTCGCCGAGGGAGCCGCCGAGAATCCCCGATAGCTCGGCGAGCACGGGGAGCGAGGCGCGGAAGTCGCCGCAGCGCGAGGTCGTGACGCGCAGCCCGCGGTCGAGGAGCGCGGCGAGCAGGGCGTCGCGCGCCTGCCCGAGATCGGGCACCGCGATCACGCCGCGTGCCCTCACCAGCCCGCGCTCGACGCCGGGCTCGGGCCGGATCGCCGCGTCGACGGCGCCGAGGCTCGGGGCCACCACGACGTCCGCCGCGTCGAAGGGCGCCGCGGGATCCCGCGCCAGCTCGGCGCGAAGCGCCGCGGCGTCGGCGCCGCGCAGCACGCGAAGCCCGGCCGCCTCGAGGCGCCGCACCACCCCGGCTTCGTCCGGGGAGCCCAGGAGCACCGCGACGCCGCCCGAAGGCCCGAGCGGTGCGGCGTCGGCGAGGGGCTGAAGCGTCAGCTCGTCCACCACCAGCTCGGTGGGGTGGGCGAGGCCCAGGCTCGGCAGGCCCGTGGTGGACTTGAGGTGCACCTCGCGTCGGGCGAGGCACGCCGCCAGCGCCAGTCCGTCGGGGCTGCCCGAGGTCTCGAACACGACGTCGGCGAGGCCCGCGCGGGGGCCCGCGTCGTCGATCCGCACGAGCTCGTCGGCGCCGAGCCGTCGCGCCAGCTCGGCGCGCGTCTCGCTGCGCGCGACGGCGAGGATCTCGAAGCGCCGCCCGCTGCGCGCGCGGCACGCCGCCAGCGCCGCGAGCACCAGCAGCCCGAGGCGTCCCGGCCCGAGCACCGCGACGCGCTCGCCCTCGGCCGGCGAGACCGTCTCCACGGCGTGCCAGGCGGCCGCGAAGGGCTCGACGAAGGTGGCGCTCAGCGCGTCCACCCGCTCGGGCAGCGGCACCACGCTCCCCACCGGCGCCAGGATCCAGGGCGCGAAGCCGCCGGGGAGCGAATCGATGCCCAGCACCAGCCGGCCGGTGCAGTGGGTGTCGCGCCCGGCCCGGCAGGTCGCGCACCAGCCGTCCGTCGGCAGCCCGCGCGCCGCGTGGGAGGCGTTGATCTCCACCGCGACGGGTGCGCCCGCGTCGAGGGCGACCACCTCGTGCCCGGTCACCTGGGGGAGTGGGAAGGGCAGGTGATGGCGGGCGAGGTCCGTCGAGCAGATCCCGCAGTGGCTCACCGGGAGCGCGCGGTAGCCCGGCCCGACGCGGAGCCGCTCGGCCCCGTCCCGGGTGACGGTCCAGCCCTCTTCGGGGCTCCCCTCGAGCCCGTAGACGGCCCGCCCGAGGCTTCCGTCGGCGAGGTGCTCCGCGGCCTCGAAGCGCTGCATGGCCGCGCAGGATACACCCACCCGGGTTCCCGCCAGGCCTGGCTTCTCGTCTATGCTGGTGCCATGCCCCGGCTCCTCGGTCCCGTCCTCCTCGCCCTCTTCGTGGCAGCGCCCTCGGTCGCGGAGCCCGAGGAGCGCTGGGAGCCGTTCCGCCAGAAGGACGGCATCCGCGTGAGCCGGCTCGTCGACCCGGCCGGCCCTCCCGTCTCCCGGGCCGAGACGGAGATCGAGGCCGGTCTCTTCGAGGTGCTCGCGGTGCTGCGCGATGCCCCGCGTCGGGTCGAGTGGCTGAGCCGCTGCGTCGAGTCCCGCAACCTGACCGAGCCCGAGGGGGGCGTCGCGCTGAGCTACACGCGCACCCGCGGCGTCTGGCCCGTCGCCGATCGCGACTCGGTGGTGCGCTCGCGGGTCCGGATCGCGCCCGAGGGCGACGCCGCGGTGGTGGAGCTCGAGTCCGTCGAGTCGCCGCTGGCGCCGGAGGTCGAGGGCGTGGTCCGGCTTCCCCACCTGCGCGCCGCCTACCGGCTCCGCGAGGTGGCACCCGGTCGCGTGCGCGTCGACTACCGCAACTCCGTGGATCTCGGCGGTCGGGTGCCCGGCTTCGTGCAGCGCTTCGTTCGCGAGGACATGCCCTTCGAGACCGTTCGCGGCCTGCGCGCCCAGGTGGAGCGCACGCGAAGCGAGTACGCAGCCCAGGCGCAGTCCCTGCGCGAGGGCGCGTCCGGAGCGTCCGCTCCGCCTCCGCTGGCGCGCTGACGCGCCTCCCTGCGCCCGGCTCCCGGGCGTTCGCGGGAGATCGGAAGGAGACACGGCATGCCGGGATACGCGCCTTCGTGGCGGGCATCGTTCTCGCGGGCAGCCTCGCCTGCGGAGGCGGCGACGAGGAAGCGGCGAGCAAGGCCCCGGCGAAGAAGGGCAAGCCCGCTGCGGCGGCCCCGGCGCCGGGGAAGCCGAAGGGCGCCGTCCTGAAGGTCAACGGCGTCCCGGCCGCGACCTGCCCGCTCCCTCCGAAGACCGACGCCTACCAGACCAGCCTGGCGGCGAGGTTCTACCGCTCGACGTGGGAGCTGCTGATCCGGTCGGGGTCGGGGGTGTGCCAGACGATCTTCCTCTCCACCGGGCCCGCCAACCGGCCCTGCGCCCTCACGCTCGGGCTCGCCGCCTCCCGCGGCCGCCGCCCGGGCCCGGGTCGGTGGCCACCCCGCGCTCCCTTCCGAGGCCTATACCTAGCCGCTTGAGTCCCCAAGGTTCTCGCGAGCAAGGATGGCGTCCGCGCACTCATCGCAGTAGGAGTGGCTGAAGTCCAGCTGACCTTTGGTACGCAGCACCACCTCTACGGGGCGCCACTGCCCGCCCTCACGGACCTTCTTGCAGACCGCGCAGATCGAGACGAGGCCCCGCAAGACGCGGCTCTGCTCGAGAGCGTTGGTGAGTTCTCTGCTCGTTCGCGCCCGTGATCGTTCGAACCAGTAGCCGAAGGCTGCCGCCATGAAGAAGGTGATCAGGGTGTTCACTCGAACCGCAAGGGGTAGGGCCTTGGCTGGTGGGAAGAAGCCTAGGCACACGACAGCGATCCCGACGAATCCGGCAGTAGCCCAGGCGCCACCGCGTAACCCCAGGATCCGAAGCACCGGAATTGGCGCCAGCGTGTAGACGAAGACCGCACCCGGCCCTGGATAGACGAAGAGAAACGCGCACATCCCGGCAAGAATCGTGACCACCCCGGCGACCTTGATCTTCCCGAGCGAAACGCCGCTCGTGATCGCCAAACCAAAGGCGCAGGCCCCGAGGCCCGCCGAGCCGTGTAGAGCGACGGTGGCGTACTGACCGAGGTAGATGGCAAGCCCACAGGTTCCGAAGTGTGTACCCGCGATGATCCACGCCGTGGCGAGCATGAGATTCGCCGTGTCTGTTTCCTCGCTCGTCCTTTGCAGGGCGCTCGGGGAAGCGACATGGAAGCCCGGCAGTCGGTCATAGGCGACGTCCGACTTCATGCCGAGGAATTCTGGCGTATCCAGGCTCTTGGACGCAAGTCGTATCCTTAGGGGCCCTGAGCGAGTTCGAGCCACTCCTGACTGTCCGCCGCAAGTCTGTGGAGGGGCCAAGCTGGCGCCGCGTCTAGGGCCGCCACCCGTTCGCTGCCGCCACCGTGAAGGCGACGATGCCCGCGACCCGGAGCGCCCAGAGGAGCCCGTCGCGGTCGCCACGGCTTAGCAACTCGCCCGGGTCTGCTCGCGAACGCCGTTCAGCTGCGTCAGTTCGCACGTCGCTCCCTCGAACGGGTGCGTCAGGTTTCCTGCCCAGTGTGCACATGAAGCGGTCCGGACCGTCTCGGCGGCATCTCCTCGCGCTTCCCGCTCTGGGGCGACCCCTCCCTGGATCCCCTCCAGAACTTCCGCCCGCTTCGTGTGCAACGCTTGGTTGCCCCTCCTCGGAAACTACGTCAGCCTTGGTGTAGCTCGCCGGGAGACCTGCCAACCGGCGAGCTCCTTGGGAGCGGGTGGCTTAGCTCAGAACCCTCGTTGGACGTTCGTCCAGTGGTCTTTCTGGAGGCAGACAACAAGGAGCAGTCGGCTCCTAGGCGATGCGGTCAACACGACATCAGGCGTCTGCGGAGCCCCCGACGTCGACGGAGTGGCTTCGATTCTTCAGGCCTCCTCGGTTTCGCAGCCAGCGAGACAATGTCGCATCCCATCTATTGAACGCACTCCTGTGGATCGCGGTACTGGCTGCAGGAGCTTCGGAGGTCTTCCAGATCGCGATTGGAGCAGGTCGCGGGCGGATCCTGGCGGTCGGGTTCGTCACGCTGCTCGCGATCACGGGCCACGTCGCGTTGCGACGTCGCCACCTCGTTCTTGCTGCTCACATCGCGGCCGCACTCGTCTTCGCCGCGGCCAGCCTCTCGATCTACATGGCAGGGCGCATCGATACCCCTGGCGCCTCTATCTATCTTCTCGTCCTCGTCGCCGCTGGGATCACCCTTCCAGCGGGCCAGACGGCAGCGTGGACGACGCTGTGCCTCCTGGCGCTCTCATTCTTTGCGGTGGGAGAATGGCAGGGGGTGCTGCCTGAGGCGGGGCCGAGGCGTGCCCTCTCCGATCTATACTTCGTCCATGCGGTCCAGATTCTTGCGGCGGGTGCGCTCATTAGCGTCGCCGCGCGCGCCTCTGGAGCCACGTTCGGGATCCTGGAACAGCGCGACGAGGAGCTGGCAGAGAGCAAGGAGCGCTATGCCCGGCTCGTGGAGCAGTCCCCCAACGTCATCCTTGCGCTCGACAGCTCCGGCGTCGTGGTCGAGTGTAGCCCGGCCGCCGAGTCCGTGTTGGGCCAGGCCACCAATGAAGTCCTTGGGAGCCATCTTGCGGATCTCATGCCTCCTAGCGACGACCGTCCACCAGTCCACTTCGATGCAATCCGCTCGGGCGAGGCCGAGGGACCGATAGAGAGACGCATTCGACACCGCGATGGCAACAGCCGCTGGATAGAATACAACCCCCGGCTCGTGCGGATGGAGGACGGCTCTCGGCGGGTGTACTTGGTGCTTCGCGACACCACGGCGCGACACGAAGCCGAGGCGCAACGTGCATCCCTCGAGCGCCAACTCGCTGAGGCGCGGCGCTTGGAGGCGCTGGGTAGGCTGGCGGGCGGTGTGGCGCACGACTTCAACAACCTCCTGGTTGTCATCCTCGCGAACTGCGAGCTTCTCAGCGCCGACGCAGACGCTCCGGTGGAGGAATTGGTCGAGGAGATCGGGGCGGCGGGCGAGGCGGCGGCGAGCCTTACGGCACAGCTGCTCACCTTCTCTGGTCGCGAGGTGCCGCAAACCGAGAGTGTCGACGTCGTGGCGACGCTGAAGAAGATCGAAGGGCTGCTGCGTCGCCTGCTGCGGGCGAACGTCAAGCTGCAAGTCGAGCCGGGTGAGGAGCCGCTGCCGCCCGCACGAGGCGATGAGTCGCAGCTCGAGCAGGTCCTCGTGAATCTCGTGATGAACGCGCAGCAGGCGATGCCGGAGGGAGGCACGATCACGGCTGCCGTGTCTACGGTAGACGTGTCCGAGGAGGACTGTCTGCGACACCCGGGTGCCTCGCCCGGGCCCCATATCCGCCTGGAGATCGCCGATGACGGTCGAGGGATGGACGACGAGACGATTCGCCACATCTTCGAGCCCTTCTTTACGCGACGGGCGGGTGGGACCGGGCTCGGGCTCGCGACCGTGTACGGCATCGTCGGCCGGTGGGCCGGCCACATTCGGGTCACGAGCCAGTTGGGAGAGGGATCGTGCTTCGAAGTCTTCCTCGGGCTAGCAGCGCCTGCGGACGCGAAGAAGGGGCGCGAACCGCTGCCGATCTCCAAGGCGCGGCGAGGAGCCGTCGTGCTCCTCGTTGACCACGAGCCTTCTGTGCTGAGCTCCGTGAGCCGACAGCTCGAGCGCCAGGGGCTTCGGGTACTCACGGCGGCATCTCCCGACCTGGCGCTATCGGTGAGTCGCAACGAGCCTGGACGGATCGATCTGCTGATCATGGACGTGGTGATGCCGGGCATGACAGGCCCGCAACTCGCCGCGGAGCTCGCACAGGAGCGACCCGAGCTCAAGATCCTGTTCGTATCGGGATACACGGAAGGCGACCTCAGTCTCCTGGACCTGCGCCGAGATTGTGTTTCGTTTGTCTCAAAGCCCTTCTCGGGAGGAGCCCTGGAGCGCAAGATCAACGAGCTGCTTGGCGAGCAGATCGAGCCTTTCGGGGGTTAGCCCTCCTTGAAGCAAGCAGCGTGCGGTACTGGCAACGCCTGAAGGTGGAAACGGGGATCCAGGCACCGGTCAACGACCCTCTCGCCCCCGGGACCCTCCAGACCGGTCAAGCAGTCCTTCAGGCCCGTTGCGCGGCTGGCCGATACCGTGGCACTCCAAGAGCCCCCGCAGACGGGAGGGCTATCGCCAATGATCGTCAGGCACTTCATGTCCCGCAACCCGGTTACGGTCAAGGACTCGGACCTCTGTTCGGATACGCACGAGTTGTTCCTATCGAAGAAGCTTCGGCGGGCGCCGGTGCTTCGTGGGGACTAGATGGTAGGCATTGTGTCGCAGCGAGATCTGTTGCGAGCGGGCTGCAGCGAGTTCTCTGACAGTAGGGTCGGTGAATGCATGGCGCGACGGGTCGTCTCGGTGAGCCCAAGGACGCACCTCGAGGACGTTGCGATCCAGATGCTCGAGGGAACTTCGGAGGGCTTCCGGTCCTGGATGGCGGGCAACTCGTCGGAGTCATCACGGACTCCGACATATTCGGCGCATTCGCGCGCATCGCATGCCAGGTGACCGGAACCCGGATCACTCTCCAGCGTCCGGAACCAGCCGGGGACGGAGAGCCTCTCGATGCCGCGGGGATTTGCGCAGAGGCAGGCTACACGCTGATCGGGCTTTCGCAGTACGTCAGGCCAGCAGAGACAGCGATCGTCACCCTTCACGTCACGACTCAGGAGATCGAAGGTCTAGTCGACGAGCTCGCGCGGCAAGGGTTTGTGTTGATCGACGTCCAGAAGCGCGACCATGCGGGATCTGATTGACTCGCGGTTGCCATTCAGGTGAAGTCAGGTTCTTCCGAAAGGCCTAGCGTCCTCCAGATGAATCGAGAAACGCTGCACCTCGAAGCCGGCTTCTGTGGCGCACGGGCGCCTCAGGAGCCGGCTTCCACGTCGGGTCGATAGCTGCCGTCCGGGGGACCAACGGGATGCTCCCGGATGAAGTCCTAGGACGCGACGAGCGGCCCTTGATCGTGCCGCTGTTCGAAGCGATTGGCTCACGGACGCACCTCCGCGCGGAAGTGGCTGCCCCTCAGGCCGCTCGTCGGCCGCGAGCGCGTCGTCGAGACCTTGCAGGGCGACAAGGTCTGGGAGGGCGAGGTTCTCGTATCGACCTGGAGGGCCATCCCATGGCCCCCAGGTGCTACGCCTGGGAGGTGGACCGGGAGGAGGCGGCGGGGCTCCACGAGGTGCCGGTGGATGGGGCGGGGCGGCCGTCAGGGCAGCGATCGTGAGTGAGAGCGAAACCTGACTACGATTCGTTGGGATCGTGCCCTGGCATGGGGCCAGGGACCGGGTCCCCGTGCCTGGGCGTCGGTTAGTCCTCCTTCTCCCAGCACCCGTTGCAGAGCCACCGACCGTCTTTCACCTCTATCAGTTGATCCAGCGGGAAGATTCCCCCGCACCTCGAGCATGCTTCCATCTGCACTCTGCTCACCTGGGCACGTCACCAGGCAGAGGTGGAGGCGCTATACCCGCGGGGTAGGACACCACCGGCCTGCGAGGTCGGCGGCGGCGTCACCTTCATGAAGCGCTCCGCCTGCCACGCCAAGGGCGGGACGACGCGCTAGACGCCGTAGCCTCCTAGGTCGTGATGTAGGCGCTCTCGCTGTGCTCGCTCTGGTCGAGGCCCTCGGCCTCGCCCTCCTCGGTCGGGCGCAGGTTCCCGAACAGCGCCTTCAGCACGTACAGCAGCACCAGCGTCGCCAGCGGCGCGAAGATCGCCGTGAAGCCGATGCTCTGGAGCTGGACCAGGATCTGGCCGCCGCGGGTCATGCCCTCGGGCAGCGCGAAGGGCGCGATGAAGAGGCCCGTCGCGATGGCGCCCCAGGTGCCGCCGATGCCGTGCACGCCGAAGACGTCGAGGGAGTCGTCGTAGCCGAGCGCCGGCTTGACGCTCACCACGAAGACGTAGCAGATGACGCCGGCGCCGGCGCCGACCAGGATGGACGACATCGGGGTCACGAACGCGCAGGCCGGCGTGATCGCCACCAGGCCGGCCACCGCCGCCGTGGCCGCGCCGAGCACCGTGGGGCGCCCGCGCACCCACTCGACCGCGACCCACACCAGCACGGCGGCCGAGGTCGCGGTGCTGGTGTTGATGAACGCCAGGGCCGCGGTGCCGTCGGCGGCGAGCTCGCTGCCGGCGTTGAAGCCGAACCAGCCCACCCACAGCAGCGAGGCTCCGATCACCGTGAGGGGCAGGTTGTGGGGCGGCATCGGGACCTTGCCGTAGCCGCGGCGCGGCCCCAGCACGATGCAGGCGACGAGCGCCGAGTAGCCGCTCGACATGTGCACCACCAGGCCGCCCGCGAAGTCCAGCGCGCCCCAGCCCGAGATCAGCCCGCCGCCCCAGACCATGTGGGCCAGGGGGCAGTAGACGACGAGCAGCCACAGGGTGCTGAAGGCCAGGTAGGGGCCGAAGCGCATGCGCTCCGCGAAGGCGCCGATCATCAGGGCCGGCGTGATGATCGCGAACATGCCCTGGAACATGATGAAGACGTACTCCGGGATGGTGCCCGAGAGCGTGTCCGGCGTGACGCCCGCGAGCCCGACCTTGGCGAGATCGCCGATCAGCGCGCCCTCGCCGCTGAAGGCCAGGCTGTAGCCCACCACCACCCAGACCACGCCCATCATGCCGGCCGCGATCAGGCACTGCATCAGGACGCTCAGCACGTTCTTGGTGCGAACCAGCCCGCCGTAGAAGAGCGCCAGGCCCGGCAGCGTCATCAGCAGGACGAGGGCCGTGCTGGTCATCATCCAGGCGGTGTCGCCGGCGGAGAGCTGGTCCTCCGCCGACGCGGCGCCGGCCGCCAGCAGCGGGAACAGGAAGGCGAGAAGGGTTCGGGCGCGCATCGCGATGCTCCTCCGGGTGGTGTGGAAGCGGCACAGGGTACGCGCCGCGCCCCCCACCTCAATGGAGAATCGCGATGTGCCGGTTTCGGCCCATCTCCTCCGGGCTCGACCAACTCGGCCTTCACGTCCGCCACCGCGGTCCCCAGGTCGGCCGCCTTCACCTCGAGGGCGTCCACCCCGAGGCCGTCGAGCTTCATCTCGATGGCGTCGTCCTTGCCCTCCAGCATGTCGGCCTTGGGCTCGAGGGCGCCCACGGCGGTGTCGATCCCGGAGACGCCCGAGACCGGATCGTCCGGCGAATGCAACGCGTCCGAGCCGCCCCGCAGCCGGGTTGCGGGGCTCCCGGGCCCGGCGTACGTTAAACCGGGTGGTTGAACGATCCCCCGCCCGCGAGGAGCCGGCCGACGACCGGCTGGGCCCCGTGTTCGCCGCCCTCGCGGACCCGACGCGGCGGCGGATCCTCGGGCGCCTGCGCGACGGCGCCGCGACCGTGAGCGCGCTCGCCGATCCCTTCCCGATGAGCTTCGCCGCCGTATCGAAGCACGTGCGGGTGCTCGAGCGCGCCGGGCTGGTGCGGCGCGAGGTCCACGGTCGCGAGCACCGGCTCTCCCTCGAGGCCGCGCCGCTGCGCGAGGCCGCGGCCTGGACGCTCGGCTACCGCGACTTCTGGGAGCCGCGGCTCGACGCCCTCGACGCCCTGCTGCGTCGCGAGAAGCGCCGCGAGCCACGCCGCCCCCGCCGGAGGCGTCGCTGATGGCACGGCCGCCCCTGGTTCTCGAGCGCGTGCTGCCCGCCCCGCCCGCGGAGGTGTTCCGCCACTGGTGTGACGCCGGGAGCCTCGCCGAGTGGATGCGACCCGCCGAGGGCATGGGACGCGCCTCGGTGAGCCTCGACTTCCGCGTCGGCGGCCGCTTCGAGATCGTGATGCACGGCGAGCGCGACTACCGGCAGCACGGCGAGATCCTCGAGATCGAGCCCGACCGCCGCCTCGTCTTCCTGTGGATCTCGGACTGGATGCCGCCGGGCGAGCAGCGCACGCGGCTCTCGGTCTCCTTCGAGCCCGCCGGGACGGAGGAGACGCGGCTCGTCCTCGTCCACGACGAGCTGCCCGAGAGCGACGCCTACGCGGGCCACGCCGGCGGCTGGGCGCGCATCCTGGACGGGCTCCTCGGGAGCCTCGCCACCCGACCGGAGGAATCGCCGTGACCGACCATCCCACCGCATCGAGCGAGTACCGCGCCGCCCGCAAGGCGCTCCACGAGGCCGAGGTGGCGCTGCGCGACCAGCGCGAGCGCGTCGCCGAGCTGCGCCGTGCGTTGCCCCGGGACACCGCGGTGGAGGACCTCGTGTTCGAGGAGCTCCGCGAGGGGCGCGTGGCGCCGGTGAAGCTCTCGGAGCTCTTCGCGGATCCCCACAAGCCCCTGGTGCTCATGCACTTCATGTTCGGCAAGGCCCAGGCCGACCCGTGCCCCATGTGCACGATGTGGGCGGACGGCTATGCGGGCGCCGTCGAGCATCTCTCCCAGCGCGTCAACTTCGCCGTGCTGGTGGCCGGCGACGTCGAGCGCTTCGACGCCTGGGCCCGGGAGCGCGGCTGGGACCGCCTGCGGATCGTCGGGGCCGGGGACACCGCGCTCAAGCGCGACCTCGGCTTCGAGAACGACGACGGCGGGCAGCTGCCCGGGGTGTCGGTCTTCGAGCGCGGGGCCGGGGGGCTGCGGCACTTCTACTCGGTGTGCGCCTTCGGTCCCGACGGCGGCCGCATGATGGACCTGCTCTCGCCGGTCTGGAGCTTCTTCGACCTGACGCCCGAGGGTCGCGGCGACTTCTTCCCCAGCCGGAGCTACTGAGCCCGTGGTCGCGACGTCCCGGTGGGGGCGCCTGGCGCTCGCCCTCGCCGCGGCCGCTCTCTGGGCCTGCAACGCCGAAGCCCGCCCCGGCACCGAGGCGACCCGCGCGACGAGCCTCGAGGGCGTGCTCGCGACGTCCTGGGACGGGCTCGAGTACGAGGTGGTGAGCCGCATGCCCGAGGAGCGGCGCGGCGGGCGCGCCGTGGTCTTCCTCCACGGCTACGGGGCCGAGGGGGCCAGCTACGTCCCCCTCGCGGGCGCACTCGTCGACGACGCCACCCGCTTCGTGCTGCCCACCGCGGTGCTGCCCCACGCCTCGGGCCAGGGCGCCATGTGGTGGGAGTTCTTCGACGGGGACTGGCCGAAGCCCTTCGCCGAGGAGCCCCGGCCCGACGGCCCCCCGGAGCCCTCCCGGCAGCTGCCTCGCGCCCGGGAGGCAGTGCTCGGCCTCGTGGCCCGGGTTCGGGAGCGTTACGCGCCCGAGAGCCTGGTGATCGGGGGCCACTCCCAGGGCGCGATGCTCGCCCTCGACGTGGCCAGCCGTCTCGATCCGCCGCCGGACCGCGTCGCCGCGGTCGCGGGCTACGTGCTGCTCGACTCCGCGGCCGAGCTCGCCCGGCCCGCAGCGAAGCGGCCCGAGGTGCTGATCTCCCACGGTCGCGCGGACCGCGTCGTGGGCTTCGAGGCGGCCGGCACCATGCAGCGGCTGCTCGAGCGCCACGGCTTCCCGGTGGTCTTCCGCCCCCACGACGGCGGTCACGGCATCGAGAGCGCCGTCGTGCGGGATCTGGGCCGCTTCCTGCGCGCGCCCTGAGTCAGCGCTTCGCCAGCGTCACCTGGATGCCGTGGCGGGGCCGGGTGGTGATCACCGCCTGGGGCTCCACCGGGTGCCCGGGCACCAGGTCGACGCGGTAGCGCCGGCTCACCATCGCCAGGATCAGCACCGCCTCGAGGAGCGCGAGGTTGTTCCCGATGCAGACGCGCGGGCCGCCGGCGAAGGGGAAGTAGGCGAAGCGGTGGCGCGCGGCGACGGCCTCGGGCGCGAAGCGCTCGGGGTCGAAGCCCTCGGGGTTGCTCCAGAAGTCCGGGTGCCGGTGGGTCGCGTAGGGGCTCAGGTAGACGACCGAGCCCGGCGGCACCTCGTAGCCGCCGAGCACGTCCCCCTCCTTCGCGGCCCGGGCGATGCCCCAGACCGGCGGGAAGAGCCGCATGGACTCGTCGATCACCTGCCGCGTCCAGGGCAGGCGCTTCGCGTCCTCGGCGCCCGGCGGTCCTCCGGCGAGCACCCCGTCCACCTCCTCCTCGAGGCGGCGCCGCACGTCGGGGTGGCGGGAGAGCAGGAAGAAGGTCCAGGAGAGCGCGGTGGCGGTGGTCTCGTGGCCCGCCACCAGCAGGGTCAGCACCTCGTCCCGGATCTGCACGTCGCTCATGCCCTCGCCGGTCTCCTCGTCCCGGGCCGCCATCAGCATGGCGAGGAGGTCGACGTGCTCCGCCGTCGAGCGGCGGCGCTCGGCCACGATGGCGTCGACGATCTCGTGGAGGGTCCGGATGGCGTTGCGGAAGCGCACGTTGCCGGGGGTCGGCACGCCGAGGGGCGGCGAGAGCGGCGTGCGCGCCATGGTGCAGTAGAGGCAGCGCGCGATGGCGGGCGCGATGCGCTCGCGGATGCCCGCCGTGTCGAAGCCGAACAGCGCGTCGCCCACGATGCGCAGCGCCACCCCCATCATCTCCGGCACCAGGTCGAAGGCCCGGCCCGAGCCCGCCCGGGGCTGCCAGCGCTCGAGCAGCTCCTCGGTCGCGGCCACCATGGCTTCGGCGAAGCCCGCCACGCTCCGCGGCGTGAAGGCCGGCGCGGCCAGCTTGCGCTGGCGCCGCCAGTGCTCGCCATCGCTGGTGACGAGGCCTCCGCCCAGCACCAGGCGCAGGGACGCGTACTCGAAGCAGCCCTTGTCGTAGTTGCGGGCGTTGTCGAGCAGCACGTGCTGCACGTCGTCGGGGTGCGCGACCCCGTAGCGGCGCAGTCCCGGCGGCCCGACCCAGGTCACCTCGCCGAACCGGCGGTGGATCTCCAGCAGCTTCTCGAAGAAGCGACGATCGTTGGCGGGGCTGCGGGGAAGCTCTTCGAAGAGGCCCGGGCCGGGAGGGCGCTGCACGCGGCCGGGGCGTGCGGGTGCCGAGGAGACGCCGTTTCCGCTCATGGGGACTCCGGGGCGCGCCGGGATCCGTGGTGCCCCAAGCTTGGCAGAGAAGCGGGCCGGGCGCCCCTTCACCCGGCCCGACGGCGCAGGCGCCCCAGGGCCGCGAGACCGAGCGCCTCCGCGCCCAGCAGGCCGCAGGCCCCGCCCGTGGGTCGCTCCGCGGCGTCGTGGGGGGCGGCGCAGTCGGGGTCGTCGGCGTCGATCGCGAGGTCGCCGTCGTTGTCGAGCCCGTCGTCGCACTCCGGCTCCTCGGAGGGCGCGGCGGCCCACGCGCAGCCGGGGTCCGCGGCGTCGGCGAGGCCATCGCCGTCGCCGTCCAGGCCGTCGTCGCAGGGCAGCGCCGGGGAGGTCTCGGTGTCGTCCGTCGGCGCGTCGCAGCCCGGGTCCTCGGGATGGTCGACCAGACCGTCGCCGTCGTCGTCCTCGCCGTCGCTGCACGCCAGGTCGCAGGCGTCGCCGATGCCGTCGCCGTCCGAGTCCCGCTGCTCGGGGTCGAAGTCGAGCGGGCAGGCATCGCTGCAGCCCGTGCTCTGGCCGTCCGGGCAGGTGGGGGCGCCGGGGTCCACGGGCACGCCGTCGCCGTCGGCGTCGTCCGCGAACCGCTCCGGCACGATGCCCGAGACGGCGTGCATCCAGTGGTAGCCGCGGATCCCGGGCGCATCGACGCCGCGCCGGACGCCGCAGCCGGCCGCGTCCGCTGCCGAGCCGGGCGCGGTGTCGACCCGGTGGGCGGCCAGGTCCACGAAGCCCGGGTCGAGGCCCCGGGTCGTGCTCGCCGGCGCATGGGCCTCGAAGTCGGCGTTGCCGTCCACGTCGTTGGAGAACAGGCAGGGACCGTCCACCGGGCTTCCGGGGACGAAGGGGTCGAAGATCGTGGCCGCGTCCACCGTGGCCAGCGCGGGGTTGGCGCCGGAGCCGTGCAGGCCGTGGACCAGCAGGCCGTCGAGGACGAGGTCGCCCACCGACGGCACCGCGCCCAGCACCCGAAGCCCGTGGCTCAGGGAGGTCTGCACGCCGTCCTGCCAGGCCAGGGTGACGTCGCGGACGTCCACGCCGGCCGGATCCTCGACCACGACGGCGCCGCAGGAGGGCGTTCCGCCGCCGCCGCACAGCGGGTGGCTCGAGTCGACGTTCACCAGGGCGACGTTCTCGAGCACTCCCGACGAGCCGCTCGCGATCCGGCAGAAGCTCTCGTTCCCGAGCAGGCTGTCGAGCACGAGCCCGTCACGGAAGCTCCAGGTCGAGCCCGGATCGACCACGCAGAAGCCCGGCCCGTTGGGCAGTGGGTGGGCGACGTCCCGGATCACGAAGCGCTCGGTGTCCTGGGGCAGGAACGCCTGGCCCGCGGCGGTGTCGAGGCCCATCACGAGCAGGTCCCGGACCGTGAGGCGCGACGGCGTCACGCCGTTCACGGTGCCGCCGCGGCCACCCCACACCAGGGCGCCGTCGAGACTGGCCGCGCCGCCGGGGCCGATCACCATCTGGAAGTTGGCGTTCTGGTCCGTCGCGTCGTCGCACACGAAGTCCTCGAGGACGAGCCGGTGGGGGTGCCCCTCCTCGGCGCTCAGGCAGTTGCAGGTGAGGGCGCGTTCGCTGCGCATGGCGACGTGGACCCGCCGCATCGTCCCCTGGGCGGTCGCCGCGCCCATGCTGATGGCGTCGTCGCCGTGGTAGCGGACCGACACGTCGGAGACGGTGAGGTCGGTGTTTCCCGGGGTGAAGAGGGTGTGGGTCCGGTCGCCCTGGGCCGTCTCGTCGCCTCCGGTGTGGCAGCCGCGCTCGATCACGGCTCCGGTGGTGTCGTGCACGTAGAGGGCGCTGCCGCCCAGGTTGGTGGCGTCCTGGATCCAGTACTGGCGCAGCGCGAAGTCCGTCCCGGAAGCCCCGACGAAGCGCACGTCGTCGAACACCACCGCGGTCAGGTCGGCGACTCCCTCGAAGGACACGCTCGAGTCCTGGGAGGCAGCGGTCGCCGACCCGACCCGGACGGGCGCCATCACGAGCATGGGGTCGCCGCTGCGAAAGCCGTAGCCGATCCACGCCCGGGCCCCGGCGGGCCGGGCCGCCGCGGCACCGCGCCAGTCCCCGAGCTGGATGCGGTCCTCGTTCGAGCCGCCGCCCTCCACCACCCGCAGGATCTTCTGCGCGACCGGCTCGGCCGCACCCGAGCCGTCGGGAAAGCGCAGCCAGCGGCCCACGAAGCGACCGCCGAGCCCGGGGCCGATGGAGGCGGGCGTGAGCGTCAGCCAGCGCTCGCCGACGCCGAGCGGCGCGGCCAGCTCCACCTCGCGGAGCCGGCGCCGCGCGAGGGGGTAGCCGTGCTGGTTGCGGTCGCCCTGGCGGACGTCGAGGTCGAGGGAGGCGGGGCCTCCCACCGGCGCGGCCGTCGCGACCACCTCGTAGCACTGGTTCGACTCCGGGCTGGCCCGGACGTCGCCCGGGTCGGGGTCCCAGAAGCAGACGACGTCGCGCCCGGGCTCGACGGCCGCGAGGCTCGCCCGGGTCTTGGGGTGCTCCGGGTAGCGGATGCGCATCACGTGGGCGTCGCTCGTGCAGTCGCCGTCCCGGCACGGGACGAGCTCTCCCACGCGCCACACGGCGTCCGCGAGCGCGCTCGGCGGGAGCAGGCGCGCCGGCGACGCGTCGAAGCTGCGGTAGCCCCCGGTGAAGCTGCAGTCGCCGCGGCACAGCAGCCCCCACGCGCCCAGCGTCAGGTCGATCGACCCGGTGCTCCCGTCCACCGCGGCCGAGAGGGCGCCGCCGGGCTCCACCACCAGGTGGCTCGGGGTGGCGCCGTCCTGCACCACGTCGTCCACGAGGGTGACGCTCACCCCGTCGGGAATCCGGAACGAGTCGGCGGCCGTCGGCGCGCCGCAGGACCACTGCGCGGTTCCGGCGTCGACGGGACCCCAGGTCCCGCTCGAGAGCGCCACGCAGGTGGCGGCGGAAGCCCCCGCCGCGACGGCTTCGACGAGGAGCGCGAGCAGGAGGAGTCGGGTGTACCGGTGGAGCATGGGAGGGGGCTTCGGGCGGAGGCCAGTCTAGTCGATGGGCGCCGCGCCCTCCGGCTCGAGGATCGTGGCCCCCACGGCGAGGCCGCCGCTCTCGATCCGCCGCTCCTCGACGATCCGCAGGCGCCCCGCTCGGTGCCCCAGGGCCGCCTCGAGGGCCGCCCGGTTGCCGGTGTAGAGCAGCGCCCGCCCCGCGGGCTCGAGGCAGCGGGCGACCCCGTCCACCACTCCCCGGTAGAGGCCCTCGAGGTCGCGGTCCCGGCGGCGGCTGCGCACGCCGAAGGGCAGGTTGGCGAGAACCTCCGCGGCGCCGGGCCACTGCGACGGATCCGTGGCGTCGCCCCGGCGCAGGCGGATGCGCTCCGCGAGGCCGGCCGCCTCGACGTTGCGCCTCGCGGCGCGGATCGCGCTGGGGCTCGCGTCGATGCCGAGGAGCGCGACGTCGGGGTCGAGCCGCGCGCGCTCGACCAGGAGCGTCGCGCTGCCGCAGGTCGGGTCGAGCACGCGCCCGCGCCCGCCGCGCCGCACCAGGCGCGCGAGCCCCGCCGCGACCACCGGGTGGATCGACGCCCCCACGTCGGCCTCGCGCCAGGCGAAGCGGTCGTCGCGCTCGAACCCCGGAACCAGCCAGGCCGTCGTCGCCGCGGGGCCGGCATCCACGACGACCTGCACCGCGTAGCTCGACGGCGCGTCCTCGAGGCCGTGGCCGCGCAGGCGGTCGCGGACGGCGGCGAGCACGCCGCGGAAGCCGCTCTTCGAGAGCCGCAGGCCGTCGAGCGCGAAGCGGTAGCGCAGCTCGGGCTCGGAGGTGTCGATCCAGCGCTCCCAGTGCCGCAGCATCTCGCAGGCGCCGAGCAGGTCGGCGATGCGGGCCGGGAGGTCGGCCCGGGCTACGTCGTGGAGCGTGCTCCCGCGCGCCAGCCGGAGCCGCAGGTCGTGGGCGCAGCGCAGCTCGGAGAGCAGCGACCGCGGGTCGGTGGCCGGCGCGAAGCGCAGCACGCCCGGCTCGCCGGAGGCGTTCGTCGCGTGCCCCTGCTGCCGCGCCTCCTCCGCGGCCACGTCCTCGAGGCCCACGGGCACCGCGGCGCAGAGCGGCACCGGCAGTGGCACGCCCGGCTTCCAGGCGGCCTCGGGCGGCGCGGCGCGAAGCCGGTCCCGCGCCTTGCGCAGCGCCTCGGCCTCGGCGGGCGACGCGGCGGGCCAGTCGCCGAGGGCCGCCTCGGCGCCCGGTCCGCCGCCGCGACCCAGCGCGAGGATGATCGAGCGGCGCACCCACTCGACGGGCTCGGTGCGGAGCGCCGCGAGGAGCGCCCGCGTTCCGGCCTCGCCGGCGCGGCCGAGCGCCACCGCGGCGTTCTTGCGGACCTTCGGGTCCTCGTCGCCGAGCGCGGTGCCCAGGGCCGCGGTGGCCCGGGCACTCGGTGCGCCGAGGCGGCCGAGCAGGAAGCTCGCCGCCTTGCGCGCCTCGCGGCCCCCTCCGGCGAGCACCGGCAGGAGCTTCGCAGCCGCGGGCGCACCGATGCCGAGTAGGCGCTCTCCCGCCGCGATCCGGGTGTCCTCGTCGCCGGCGCCCAGGCGCTCCACGAGCTCCGCGATCTCGGCGTCCCGGTCGGGCACCTAGGTCTGGAGCTCGGACTCGATCGCCGCGCGCAGCGCCTCGAGGCAGGCCGCGCGCACCTTCTGCTTCGTGCCGCGGTGGGCCTCGAAGTCCACCTGGCACAGGCCCTCGGCCACCTCTCGGCTCCGCTCCAGCACCGCGTCCACGGGCACCAGCTCGTCGAGGAAGCCCGCGGTCACCGCCTCCTCGGGGCCGACCATGTCGCCCGTGACGGTGCGCTGGAAGGCGGCCGGCGTGAGGCGGAAGCGGGCGAGCTCCACCGCGAAGGCGGGCAGCGTGAGCCCGATGGCGACCTCGTTCAGGCCGATGCGGAAGGGCCCCTCGCTGCCGATGCGCCGATCGGCGGAGAGCATCAGGAAGGCGCCCGCCGGGTAGGCGTGGCCGGTGCAGGCGGTCACCACCGGGTAGGGGAACGAGAGGATGCGCTCGGCGAGGGTCGCGCCGAGGCGCAGCATCTTCACCGTCGGCTCCCGGCCCTGGGGGAACACCTTCAGGTCGAAGCCTGCCGAGAAGATGCCCTCGCGACCGACCAGCCGGACCACGGCGCCGTCCTTCTCGGCGCGGTCGAAGGCCGCGTGGAGGGTCTCCAGCATGGGGATCGACATCGCGTTCACCTTGCCGTCGTCCATGGCGAGGGTCGCGACGCCGCCGTCGAGGCGGTAGGAGAGGAGTTCGGACATCGGGGCTCCCTTCGCGGGGCGCTGGCGCCAGGGTATCGAAGGGGACCTAACTCCTAGTCGCAGAGCTCCGCCCCGCAGCGGCCGACGGGGCGCAGCCCGGCGGAGCGCTGGGGCTCGCGGAGCGTGGTCAGGACGAAGGCCAGGGTCCGGCCCCAGGGCCACTCGTCGGGACGATAGAAGCCGAGCGCGCTGCCGAACCGCTCCACCCGCGCGTCGAAGAGCTCGTCGGGCAGTGGCAGCGCCTCGGCGGAGTCGCCCTCCAGGATCCAGCCCTGGACCCCCATGCCGACCTGGGCGCTCACCTCGGTGAGCAGGTCGTCGAAGGCCTCGCGCGGCGTCGCGCGTCCGGCGCGGACCCGCGCCAGCTGACGCCCCGCCGCCTCGGACAGGCTGCCCGAGCGGCGCGCCGGAGACAGGCCGGCCTCGCGGTAGCGCGCGTCGAATCGCCGATGGAGCCGGGCGAGCTCGGCGGCGGACTGGTCGGGATCGAAGAGCGCGTAGCTCGCCACCGCGGCGCCGAGGTAGTCGGGGTCCTGGGAGACCACCGGCCCGATGGCCAGGGTCGAGGTCTCGGGCGAGAGCGTGAGGGCGCGGAAGCTCGGGTGCTGGAGGGCCTCGTCGAGCCACAGGTCGAGCTGGCGGGTGCGCACCACCAGCGCGCCGCCCACGTTCCCGCTGCGCACCACCCCGGGCACGCGCCAGCCCGCCACCATCCCGAGGGCCGCCATGTCTGCCGCCGCGGCGTCGCCCGTGCCGAAGGTCGCGCCCAGGTAGAGCGGCGCGAGGGCGGCCGTCACCTCGCTCTCCTCGGCGGCGAGGGCCAGCGGGCGCAGCCCGGCGCGACGCCGGATGCGGTTCACCTGGTCGAACAGGTGACCGGTGAGGTCGTCGTCGCTCTCGATGCGCACCTTGGCGCCGAAGCTGCGGCGCACGTAGGTGTCCGCGTGGGCGCCCGAGGGCCGGGCCAGGGCCAGCATCACGCCGTCGGAGAGGATGCGGCCCGGGGCCCGGGAGGCGACCTGCACCCAGGCCGTCTCGTCGAAGGGATCCACCGGGCAGGCGAGGGAGAAGCGCGGCGGCTCGACGCCGGGCTCGTTCTCGCACTCGGCGAAGCCGTAGTCGCCCTGGTTGATCTGGGCGAAGACCTGCTCCGAGGGCTCCAGCACCTCGCCGCGCAGCCGCAGCCAGCCCTCGGTGTCGGGCACCGCATCGGCCGGCTCGAGCAGGACCGAGCGCCGGGCGGAGGCGACGAACGCCACCCCGAGGTCGCCCTCGCGTCCGAACCACAGGCCCGCTGCCCGCGGACCCGTCCCGAGGTAGCGACCGATCAGCTCGTCCACCTGGGGGCGCCAGCTCTCGAGGATGGACGCCTCGTCCGCTTCGGGAGGCAGCGACCCGGTCAGGGTGCCCAGCACGAGCTCGCTCCCGGTGGCGCCGCAGCGCGCCTTCACGAAGCGCTGCAGCGCGAGCCCGGCGAGGCGGCCCTCCCGTGCGAAGAACAGGCCCAGCTCCCGCGCGACGCAGTGCATGGCCTCGGACACCAGCAGGAGCCCGGGCCGGCGCGCGCCGACGTCGAGCAGCGGCTGGTCCCAGGGGCCCGGGTCGCGCAGGGGCTCGTCGCCGATCTTCGTGGGGAACGGGCCGCTCAGCTGCCAGCGGTCGACCTGCGCCCAGTCCACCTCGAGAAAGCTCTGCGGCTCTCCCGAGCGGCTGGCCAGCTCCTCCACGGTGCGCGGGTCGGGGAAGGGGCTCTTCGCGGCCCCGCCCGCGCCGCGGCGTCCCGCTCCGGGCCCGCCACTCGCGCAGGCGAGGCCGAGGACCAGCAGGGGCGCGATCCAGCGGAGGTGGGCGCGGGCCGGGGGGCTCACGTCGGCCCAGTATGCGGGCACCCTCCGGGCCGGGCAACGCGGGCCGGCCGCCGCGGGGATCAGCCGGACGCGGCCCCGCTTCGCTCGCCCATCAGCTTGCGGTTCATGCGCTCCACCTCGCGCAGGGCGGCGAAGGGCTTGAGGCCGGGGTTCGTGTGGCCGGTGCGGCCGAGGGCGTAGAGCTGACCGTAGAACCAGTACTGCACAGCGAAGCCGTCCAGGGCCTTCAGCATCTGGAGCCGCTTCAGGAAGCCGAGCCCGCGAGGGATGAAGGCGAGCTCGCGCTCCGGCGAGGGGAGGCGCTCGCGTCCCTCGAACACCTGGCGCGCGGCGTCGACGGTGGTGCAGAACGGGCGCCCCATGCCGATCACGTCGGCGGCGCCGCTCGACAGGGCGTACTCCATCGCCGCCCGGGACCGGAAGCCGCCGGTCACCATCAGTGGGGCCCCGACCTTCTGCTGCATGGCCAGCGCGAAGTCGACGAAGTAGGCCTCCCGCGCGGCCGTGGAGGGGGCGACGTTCTGCTCCTCGGCGCGCTCCATGCCCTCGATGCCGAGGAGCCGGGGCTGCTCGTAGTTGCCGCCGGAGATCTCGATCAGGTCCACGCCGGCCTCCTCGAGCAGGGCGGCGACGGCGAGGCTGTCCTCGAACGCGAACCCGCCGCGCTGGAAGTCCGCGCTGTTGAGCTTCACCGAGACGGGGAAGGCGGCGCCCACGCGATCGCGGATGCTCGCGACCACGCGCAGCAGCATGCGGACGCGGTTCGCGAGGCTGCCGCCGTACTCGTCCTCCCGCCGGTTCGCGCGGGGGCTCAGGAAGGAGGAGAGCAGGTAGCCGTGGGCGGCGTGGACCTGCACGCCGGTGAAGCCCGCGACCTTCACGGCCTCGGCCGCCACCGCGAAGCGCTCCACGAGCTCGTCGATCTCGGCCACCTCGAGCGCCACGGGCTCGCCGAACTGGCCGCCGGGCAGCCCGAGCTTCACCGCCGAGGGCGCCTTGGGGTGGGGGTTCACCAGCTTCATCACCTGGCGTCCGCCGTGGCTCAGCTGGGCCCAGAAGTGGTTGCCGCCGCGGGTCGCGGCGCGGGCCCAGCTCGCCAGCCGCTCGGCGCGGTCGGCGTCGGGCTCGCCGTGGATCACCACGTTGCCGGGCCGCTCGAGGTGGTCGCGATCGACGATCACGTTGCCCGACAGCAGCAGCCCGGCTCCGCCGTCGGACCACAGGCCGTAGAGCCGCTCGAGCTCCGGCGTGGGGCGCCCGTCGGCGGTCGCCAGCCCTTCGGTCATCGCGGCCTTGGCGATGCGGTTCGGGAGGGTGGCGCCGCAGGGCAGGGCGAGGGGGGATCGGAGGTCGGTGTCCATGGTCGGGTCGGCTCCTGGGTGCGCGCCTCGGGTGGGCGCCGCAGGATAGCGGGCCGTTCCCGTCAGGTACGCTCCCGGCTCGAGCCGGAGGGAGGAGCATGAGCGAAGGAGCCTGCGTGGTGATCGGCGCCGGACCGGGCAACGGCCAGGCGATCGCAAGGCGCTTCGCGGCGGCCGGCCATCCGGTCGCCGTCTGCGCCCGGGACGTGGAGCGCCTCGAGGCGATGGCGGCCGAGCTGCCCGGCGCGCGCGCCTACGCGTACGACGTGCGCGACCCCGAGGCCCCGGCCGCCGTCTTCGCTCGGGTCCGCGCGGAGCTGGGTGCGCCCACCACCCTCGTCTACAACGCCGGCGAGGGCGCCTTCCAGTCCCTCGACGAGGCGGACGTCGAGAGCCTCCAGGCGGCCTGGGAGGTGAACGCCCGGGGGCTCTTCCTGGCCGCGAAGGAGACGGTGGCCGACATGCGCGACGCCGGCGGCGGGAACCTGGTGGTGATCGGCGCCACCGCGTCCCTGCGCGGCGGCGCGCGCACGCTGCCCTTCGCCTCGGCCAAGGCGGCCCAGCGCAGCCTCGCCCAGTCCCTGGCCCGCAAGCTCGGGCCCGAGGGGGTTCACGTCTCCTACGTGGTCCTCGACGGCGTCGTGGACCTCGCGCGGACGCGGGACGCCATGCCGGACCGGCCCGACGAGTTCTTCCTGTCGCCTGCCGAGATCGCCGAGGCCGTGTGGTTCCTCGCGCAGCAGGATCGGAGCGCCTGGACCTTCGAGCTCGACCTCCGGCCTTTCGGCGAGCGCTGGTAGGAGGGGAATCCCTCCAACTCGACCTTCACGCCTTGTTTGGGGGTGTGAACTGGTTCACAATCGGCGCGGAGCGCCCGAGGGCCGATCGCGGACGCTCCTGGTGGGAGGGGTGTCGCCCGTGCCGAGCTGGTTTCCGGCCCTGATCCTCACGCTGCTGGCCGCCGGCCTCGGCATGGCGGCTCTCGCCTTCCGTCGGGCGGAGGGAGCGCGCTGGGCCGCCGGCTGGTCCCTCGTGGCGGCCTCGGGTGCCTGCGCGCTGCTCGCCGACGACGGGCCGCCGCTCTTCATCGCCTCGCTCTTCCTGAGCACGCTCTTCCCGTTCCTCATGCTCTCTGGGGCACTGAGCTACGCCGGACGGCCTTCGCCGCGCTGGCTCGTTCCGGCGGCCGTCGGGGCCGGGCTCGTGCGGGCCTCGTTCGGGGCCGGCGACCACATCCTCGGGACCCAGCTGGTCGAGTTCACCGTCGAGCCGCTGCTGGTCCTGGTGGCGGCCTGGGTGGTGCACCGTCACGTGTCCGAGGTGGAGCCGGGCCCGTTCCGCCGGCTGATCGCTCCGGGACTCGTCCTGGTGGCGGGAGTGGAGGTCTTCGATGCCTGGCTCGGCCTGGAGCCGGGCGGCCTTCCGTGGCTGCCCTGGATCTGCGTTGGCGTGCCCCTCGCCGCGATCCAGGTGAGCGCCGCCATCGACAGCTCGAGCCGCGGGGCGGTGCGCGTCAAGGAAGAGCTGAGCGCCGTGCAGCAGCGCTTCCGGCACCTCGCCGAGCACTCCGGAGCGGTCATCGCCGAGCTCACGGCGGACGGAACCGTCGTCTACGTGAGCCCCAACGTCACTCCGATCGTCGGCCTTCCGACCGACCGGCTGGTGGGACGGCAGGCCTCGAAGCTCGCCCCCGGCTTCGATCCGACCCGTGCCGGCGAGCCCGCCCAGCTGCACCGCGTGCCGACCCGGGGCGGCGGCCATCGCTGGCTCGAGACCGAGGTGACGCCCTACACGGCGACCGATGGAGAGGCGCGCTTCCTCGCCGTCTCCCGCGACGTCACGGAGCGGGTCGACGCGGACCGGCGGGGGCGCGAGCGGGAGGACAGCCTCGCCAAGGCCCAGCGCATCGCCCACCTCGGCAGCTACGAGTGGGACGTCGCCCGGGACGAGCTGCACTGGTCCGACGAGAACTACCTCATCTTCGGCTGGGACCCCGCCGAGGGCTCCATCGACAACCGGCGCTTCTTCGAGAGCGTCGATCCCCGGGATCGGGAGCGCCTCGCGGAGGCGGTCGCGCGGTTGCTGCGGGATGGAACCCCCGTCGACCTCGAGTTCCGGATCCGGAGGCCCGACGGCGAGGAGCGCGTCATCCACGGCCGCGGCGAGGCGGTCCTGGACGAATCCGGGCGTCCCATCCGGCTCACCGGGACCAGCCACGACGTGACGGACCGCACCCGCGCCGCCCACGCGCTGCGCGAGAGCGAGGAGCGGCTCCGCGCCATCCTCTCCTCCCTCGGCGACACCAAGGTCGTGCTCTTCGACCAGGAAGGCCGGGTCGTCAGCCTGTTCGGACACGAGCTCGGCGACGAGCTGCGTGGAAAGGGACCGCGGGACCTGCTCGTGCCCGACGACGCCGAGGAGGCCCTGAAGCAGGTGGCCAGGGTGTTCGACTCCGGCGAGGTGCGTCGGTTTCGCAGGAGCGTGCCGTTGGCGTCCGGCATCTCGCACTTCGACGTCTGCGTCTCGCCGCTGCGGGACGCCTCGGGCCGCGTGCAATGGGGGCTCGCCGTGGCGCGCGACGTCACGGAGGAGGTGCGGGTCGAGAGGGAGCGCAAGGAGCTCGCCGATCGCGTCCAGCAGGCCGCGAAGCTCGAGAGCCTCGGGGTGCTGGCCGGCGGGATCGCCCACGACTTCAACAACCTGCTGGTCGGGATCCAGGGAAACGCCGAGCTCGCACTGGCGGGCCTTCCGCGCGACTCGCGCAGCCGCCGCCGCGTGGAGGAGATCGAGCACGCCAGCGAGCGGGCCGCGGACCTGACGGCGCAGCTCCTCGCCTACGCGGGGAAGTCGAAGATCGCCTCCCGCGACCTGGACCTCTCCGCGCTGGTCGAGAGCATGACGGTGCTGCTGCGGGCCAGCGTCTCTCGCACCGCTCGGCTCGAGTGCGAGGTGGCCGAGCCGGGGCCGTGGATCCACGGCGATCCCACCCAGGTGCGGCAGGTCGTGATGAACCTGATCACGAACGCCAGCGACGCGCTCGGAGGGGGTACGGGCACCGTTCGCGTGCGGGCCGGGACGCTGCGCGCGGACGCCGAGCTCCTCGCCTCGTGCCAGGTCGCCGGCGAGCTCCAGGAGGGCGAGTACGCCTTCGTGGAGGTCGCCGACGACGGGTGCGGCATCGACCCCGAGACCCTGGAGCGGATCTACGACCCGTTCTTCACCACGAAGGTGGGCGGCCGCGGGCTCGGCCTGGCCTCGGTGCTGGGCATCGTTCGCGGCCACGGCGGCACGATTCGCGTGGAGAGCGAGGTCGGGCGGGGCACCCGCTTCCAGGTGCTGTTCCCCCGCGTGGCCGGTGCCGGCGAGGCGAAGCCGGCGGCTCCGGACGGCGGAGAGTGGAGCGGCCACGGAACGGTCCTCGTGGTCGACGACGAGGCGGAGGTGCGCAGCGTCGCCCGGGGCATGCTCGAGCTGGGCGGCTTCGACGTCGCCACCGCGGAGAGCGGCCCTGCGGCCCTCGCCTTCCTCGACCGGGCCGCCCAGGCGCCGGTCGCCGTCCTGCTGGACCTCACCATGCCCGAGATGGACGGCGAGGCCACCTTCGAGGCGCTGCGCGCCCGGAGCCCGGAGCTCCCCGTCGTCTTCATGAGCGGCCACAGCTCCGGCGAGGTGGCGGCCCGGCTCGCCGACCGCCCCTACGCGGACCGCATGCGCAAGCCGTTCCGCATGGCGCGGCTGATGGAGAAGCTGCGCCGCATCCTCGAGCCCTCGACCTAGCGCGCGACGTCGGGTCGCGAGCGTCGGCGGGCTCCGCTTCACCCGAACGGGTGAGGCGGCGGCACCCGCTGCCCGTGTGCCCCGGTTGTGCTTGACCCGGCACGATCGGCGTGAAACGCTGGTGCCAAGGATCGGAGGACCGGTCATGCAGGCGTCCCGCATCCGCTCGCTCCCCCTCCTCTTCTCGCTCGCCCTGGCCCTGCTGGCCGGAGCCGCGAGCCCCGCCCCGGCCTCCGCCACGGTGGCGGGCATCCCGAGCCCCTCCGTCTGCGAGCCGGACCCGCAGTGTCGGCGCGCCTGCCGCAAGGAGGCCCTCGAGGAGCTGCACGCCTGTCGCAAGGCGGGCGGCGCGGTCGCCGAGTGCTGGGCGCGCTCCCGGGAGCAGGCCCGCTCCTGCATCCACTCCCGCTGTCTGCGGCCGAGCTGCGAGGAGCAGTGCGCGCTCGACGCCGCCGAGTTCCGCTACCGCTGTCTGGTGGCCGGGGGCTCGCTCGAGGACTGCCGGCGAGACGCCGCGCGTGCGGAGCGCGCCTGCCTGGCCGCGAAGTGCGAGCCCTGCCTGTGTCCGCGCATCTACGCGCCGGTGTGCGGCGCGGACGGCAAGACCTACGGCAACGCCTGCGAGGCGGAGTGCGCCGGCGTCGGCGTCGCGCACCCCGGCCCGTGCCGTTGCGAGCCCGTGCTGTGCGAGATCTTCTGCCCCTTCGGCTTCGCGACGGGGCCCGACGGCTGCGAGATCTGCGAGTGCGCCGATCCGCCCACCTGCCGCAGCGACCGCGACTGCCCGGCGGGCCAGGTCTGCGAGCTCGGCGGGCCCGGCTGCGACACGCCGGTGTGCGTCACGGGCTGCCACGAGAGCGAGCAGTGCGGCGAGGGCCGCGTCTGCCAGCAGGTCCAGTGCGTCACCTGCCCGTGCCCGGGCCAGTGCGCCGACCTCCCCCCGGACCCCGAGTGCCGCAGCGATCTCGACTGCCCCGCCGGCGAGGTGTGCGAGCTCGGCGGCGCCGGCTGCGCGACTCCGCTCTGCGTGCCCGGCTGCCACGACGACGGCCAGTGCGTCGCGGGCGAGGTGTGCCGCCGGGTCGCGTGCGTCACGTGTCCCTGCCCCGGCCTGTGCGAGCCCGGCCCGCCGGACCCCGAGTGCCGCAGCGACGCCGACTGCCCGAGCGGCGAGGTGTGCGACCTGGGCGGCGCGAGCTGCGACACCCCGGTCTGCGTGCCCGGGTGTCACGAGGACGACCAGTGCGGCACGCACGAGGTCTGCACCCGGGTCGAGTGCATCACCTGCCCATGCCCGGGCCTGTGCACGGGCGCCCCGCCGGAGCCCGAGTGCCGGACCGACGCGGACTGCGCACCGGGCACCGTGTGCGAGCCGAGCGGGCCGAGCTGTGGAGCCGCGGCCTGCGTGCCGGGCTGCCACGCGGATGCCCAGTGCGGTGCCGGCGAGACGTGCCAGCAGGTCTTCTGCGTGACCTGCCCCTGCCCGGGTTTCTGCTCGTCCTAGGACGCGCAGGCCTCCCGCGTCACTGCGTGGCGGAACTCGAAGAGCCGCTCGAGGCTCCGCCGGGCGAACCCCGCGCCGAAGACGCGGCCGAGCGCGCCGAAGGGCAGCTCGTACTCGATGTCGTCGGTCAGCACGCAGCGGTCGGGCCCCTTGGGCGTGACGACGTGCCGGTGCAGCCAGCTCGCGAACGGGCCCTCGAGCATGCGGTCGGCGAACATCCGGCCCGGCTCGTAGGCGACGTGCTCGGCGACGATGGTCTGCCAAAGCGGCCCGACCTTGACCCGCACGATCACGCGGGTCCCGACCTCGAGGGAGCTCGGCGGCTGCACGATCTGCGTGGTCTGCCAGGGCGGCTGGAGCCGCTCGAAGGCGTCGGGGGCCTCGTGGAAGGCGAACACCCGCTCGGCGCTCGCGTCGATCACGCTCTCCTTGAGGAACTGCATCGGGGGCGAGACTAGCCGAGCGGCGTCTTCGATCGGGACTCAGGAAGCCCCGGTCTGTTGGAAGATCCGCTCGAGCTCCCGCTGGGAGGCGTCGTCGTCCAGGGCATCGCACACGCGGACGGCCTGGGTGAACATGGACTTCATCTGCCACGGCTCGGGCCTGGTGGCCACGGCCCGCTCGTAGCTGGCCAGTCCCTGCTTCGGATCGCCGAGGTAGAAGTGGGCCTCGCCGATCGTCGCCAGGCACCAGACGTCGGGCTTGGCCACCTGGGCGCAGAGGTCGAGCACCTCCGCGGCGGTCTTCCTCGCACCCTCCTCGTCGCGCTCGAAGGCGAGCTCCATGAACGCGACGTTGATGCCGTGGTAGTAGGCCTGGCCCACGTCGCCGGCCGCCCTCGAGATCCGGTAGGCCTCGACGTAGAGGTCCCGCGCCGCCCTGGCCGGCGTCTCGGTGCCCTTGGACCACCAGACGCGCTTGAGGCGACCCGCGAGAGTGCCCATGGCGTCGGTGCCTCCCTTCTTGCGTCGGATCTCCAGGACCTCGATCGCCTTCTGGCGTCGGCCGACCGCATCCAGGGCGAGAGCGAGCTCCACCGCGCTGGGCTCGTCGAGATCGTCGGCGTTCGGCTCGAGGGTGGCGATCGCCTCGTTGAAGTCGCCCATCTCCACGGCGCAGCGGGCGGCGTTCCAGGGGCCGCCCGGCGCCGCGTCACCCACGATGGCGTCGACGGCCGCTCGCGCGCTCATGGAGTCGGGCCCGTCCGGCTTGACGATCTCCAGATGGTTGCCCGGCACGACGACGCGGTCCGCGTCCGCGAAGGGGCCGAGCGACGAGACGGCCGGGACGAACTCGTCGCGGTCTCCAGCCAGCGCGAAGAAGACGAACGGTCGCCGGGTCGGCGGGGGGAGGGGAGCCTCCCTGTCACCGAAGGCCTTCCGCCAGCTCGCCCGCAGGCCCGAGACGAAGCCGCTCGCGAGTCCCATGTCCTCGGTCTGCCGCTTGAACAGGCGAGCGAGCAACCCGGAGGCCTTATCGAGCCCGTTGCTGGGTGTGCCGTAGAGGAGCACGTGGCTCGTCCGCTCGAGGAGGTCCGGGTGGGTCACGAGCGCGCTCTGCACCACCAGGCCGCCCATGCTGTGCGCGATGAAGGCGAGGCGTCTTCCCTTCAGCGGGTCCTGGGTGGCCCGGGTGTGGAGATGGGTGGCGAGGGTGGGGATGCCCGGGTCCCCCGCCCAGACGCCGCGGACATCGGGCATGAGCTGCGACTGGTAGCCGAGGCTGTAGATCGCCCAGTCGCTCAGCTTCTTCTCCTCCCGCAGGATGCGCGGGAACTCACCCCAGGTCTTCGCGGCGTCACCGCCGAATCCGTGCACGAACACGATGGCGGTCTCGGCCCCGGCCCGCTCGGGCGTGATCTTCAGCAGCTCCGGTTCACCCATGGCGCCTCCTTCCGGCCAGGAGGCCGACCCAGGATGGGTCGGCTTCCGCCGCAAAGCGAGTCCGGTGGGCTCGCTCAGCTAGCCGAGCAGCTCGATCGACTCGTCCAGCTTCGCGATGCCCTCCGCCAGTCCGGGCAGCGAGATCCCCGCCCCGGTCAGCAGGGCCAGGCTGTCGCGGAAGGTCTGGGGCTGCCAGGCGTGCTCGCAGACCAGGAGCCCGTCGTCGATCGTGGCGAGGAAGCCGTCCGCATCGTCCAGGTAGAGCTTGATCTCGGCGGAGTCGAAGTGGCTCCAGGGCGCGTCGTAGGGCGGCGTGTTGCTGGCCTGCGCTTCGCGCGATCGCTGGGCCCGCTTCAGCATCAGCCGGGTCTTGCCGTCGATCACCAGCTTCCCGGACTGCGCGGCCTCGAGCTTGATCGCGTTCAGGAGGGGGTAGCTGTGACCGCGCGAGACCTCGGTCGACCTCTGGTAGGCCTCCAGCGACTCGGCGAGGTCGCCCGCGCGCTTCAGCACGCCGCCCAGGGAGGCCAGGGCATCGAAGTCCTGGGGGTTCAGCTCCACGGCCTTCTCCAGGGACTCCCGACCGTCCGGCGGCTCCTGAGTGGAGCGGAAGAGCTTGTTCTCGGCGATCCCCTTCTCGCGGTAGGCCTCGGCGTAGTCGTGCGCCAGGGCGATCGCCGCGGTGAACTGCTCGAGCGCCTCGGGCCAGTCCCCTCGGTTCTTCAGCAGCAGGCCGAGGCTCACCCGCACGAGCTGGTTGTCCGGGTCGGCCGCGACGGCCTGCTGGTACTTGAGCACCGCGGAGGCCGGGTCCTCGTTGCGCAGCGCGTTCTCGGCCTCCTCGACCAGCCTCTCGGCATCTCCCCCGCGCTCCTGCTGGTCGCGCAGCGCTCGGCGGACCGGGCTGTCGGGCCGGTTCTGCTCCAGCGAGTCCGTCAGCACGCGCTGGATCAGGGCCCGAGCCTCGGCGGCCTGCTCCTCGGGAGCGTACTCGTAGGGGAACGCCTTGATCTGGTTGATGTCGAAGGGGATCGGGGCGTCGCCCTGGCGGAAGATGGCGGTTCCGGCCTCCCGCGCCCGGTGCCGATGACCGAGCTCGTAGAAGACGTTCGCGTTGAGCCCGGTGATGTCGGCCAGGGCGAATCTCGAGTACTCGAGATAGTTGAACATCTCGTGTCCGATGTCGCCCGTGAAGAAGTCCTTGTCCGTGCGGCGCGCTTCGAGGTTTCCCTCCTCCGGAGGAGGAAGGGCGACGGAGTTGATGGCCGGTTCGAAGATGTTCTCGTAGATGCTGTCGAAGTCGACCTGCTTGTCGCCGACGGTCTTGGTGCCGAACGGCATGATGACGAAGCAGATCCTGCCGTAGTCCATCGTCGCTCTCCCGAAGCCGTGGGGCCCCTCGAGGCCGCAAGGGATGCGCCCGCATTCTTGCATGTCCTCAGGGAGCGCGAGGTGTGAACTGGTTCACACCCTCGGTCGATTGCGGAGTCGGATCCGGGAGGGCGGACGGCTTCGCCGCGCTCGCGTCGGAGAGGCTCCAAGGGAGGAGCCGCATCCCGGGCGCGGAGCTGGGGGCGCGGGAGGCCGGTGCGCGACCGGCCCCCCGCGCTCCACGATCAGGAGCCGCGCACGATGGTGCAGAAGCGGCCGATGATCCCGAGCAGGTTCTCGGTGCGATGGTCGACGGATGCGATGCGGCTGATGCCGCCGGCCTTCGCGGCCGCCTGGATGCTGGCGTCGCCCCGGGCGATCAGGCCGAGGAGGCTCTCCGCGCAGGCCTCCCCTTCCTTCGAGCCGACCGAATCGCCGGCGTCCACGGGCCCCTTCACGTCCGTGTACAGGATGCCGATCGCCGGCGACACGACGGCCATGCAGCCTCCCAGGACGAGCGGTGCCACCACCGCCATCAGCACGAGCAGTGCCTTGAGCTTCATCTCTCCCCCCTGTTTCTGTCAGTCGTCTTGGTGGACGCCACCCGGCGCCCGACGCGCGAGAACAAAGGGAATGCGTGCTGTGTTTTCAAGGGCACAGGAGGAGCGGGCGGCTGGAGTGGCGGCCGGGCTCGCCGGGATGGGGCGGGATTGGACCGCTGCGGTCGAGGCCGGAGGGTCAGGCCGCGTGGCGGAGGGGGATGGCCTCGCTCGGAGGCTCCGTGGCGTCGAGGGCGCCCCCCTCGATCAGGCGGGGGCGGCCGGGCCCGGGCGGCCCCGGGTCGGCCACGTGGCGACCGCCCAGGATCCAGAGCACGATCCGCGCGACCAGGAACGCGACCACGAACTCGCCACCCATGAGCAGGAAGAGAGGCATCGACGTTCAGCATAGCGCGGTGCCCTGTGTCGCCCCGGCCGGGGCGCTGGGTGAGTCCGCCTCCACCTCGAGGGCGAGGTCGGTGCAGCCGCTCTGGGGGGTGGCGGGAAGGACTCTTCTGCGAGTGACCGCCCCTCTACCCGCTCGACCCGCGCTTCACGCTCGGCTTCGAGGGAAACGAGGCCGGTCGGCTCCTGGCCGAGTACGGCGTGGCGCGCAGCGAGGGCCGCTCCGAAGAGGTCGCCCCCCTCGCCGCCGAGCTGCGCCGCCGGCTGCCCGCCCGTCTGCTCGAGTCGCCGGAAAGCGGCGCCCCGGACGGCCCCGCGGACCTCGCTCGGGAGCCCCTCTCCCGGGCCCGCTGAGAGCCCCGGAGCCGGTCGACGGGTGGCGCGGAGCGGCCCGGTCCCCGAGCCCCGGGGCCGCCCGCCGGGACGGCGGTCGAGCCGGGCCCGGATGCGAGGCGCGTCGCACGGGCCCGGAACCCCGTGGAATCGCCCGGCGATCCGCCGCCGACCCGGCGGGATGCACCCCGGGGCCTGGCGGGTTGATATATTCCGCACATGACGTCGCTCCGCGATGACGCCAGGGACCCCGTCCGCGCCGGGTTCGAGACGGACCGCCTCCGGGCGGTGGACGCAGCCGGGTGCTCGGAAGGCCGGCTCCGCGGAGCCGCGTGACCACTCCCACTGCCGGGGACCCCGCGCCACCGTGCGTATCTCGCCGCTGCGACTGATCCTCGCTCCCGAGCGGAGCTTCTACGCCCTCGCCGTCATCTACGGCGTGGCCATCGGGATCCTCACCCTCTCGATCCCGATCTCGGTGCAGGTGCTGATCAGCACCGTCGCCAACACCGCCCAGCCCGAGCCCGTGGTGATCCTCGCGACGGCCCTGCTGGTGCTGCTGGCCTTCTCGGCGGTCTTCATGGCGCTCCAGTACTTCGCGCTCGAGCTCTTCGAGCGGCGCTTCTTCGCCCGCGTGACCTCCGAGATCGTCATGCGCTTCGTGTACGCGCGCTACTCCCACGTCGAGAGCATCAATCGCGACGAGCTGGCGAACCGCTACTTCGACATCATGACCGTGCAGAAGAACATTCCCATCCTGCTGACCGGCGGGATCTCGCTCTTCCTCCAGACCCTGGTGGGCTTCATCGTCACCTCGTTCTACCACCCGCTGCTGCTCGCCTTCAATCTGGCCGTCGTGGGAGCGGCCGTCCTCATCGGGATGTTCCTGCACCGCGGCGCCAAGGAGAGCGCCCTGGCGCTCTCCCACGCGAAGTACGACATGGCCGGCTGGCTCGAGGAGCTCGCTCGCGCCAACAACTTCTTCAAGTCCCACCGCAACATCGAGCATGCCCTGGGACGCTCCGAGCAGCTGTCCCACCGATACGTGGAGCGGCACAAGCGGCACTTCTTCTACACCTTCGGCCAGCTCATCGGCTTCCTCGTGCTGTATGCCATCGCGAGCGCCGCACTCCTCGGCCTCGGCGGGTGGCTCGTCATCAGCGGTGAGCTGACCCTCGGCCAGCTGGTGGCCGCCGAGCTGATCCTGTCGGCCATCTTCGTGGGCCTGACCCGGCTCGGCTACTACCTGCGCTCCTACTACGAGATCCGCGCCGCCGTGAGCAAGATCTCGGTCTTCTTCGACATCGCCCTCGAGACCGTTCGCGGCGACCAGCAGCTCGACTGCGCCTCCTCCGAGCTCGTCGTCGAGGGCGTGCGCTCGCGCTACCGGGGCCAGGACCTGACGCTGAACCTCACGGTGCCTTCGGGCTCCCACGTGCTCGCGGCGGCGAGCGCCACGTCGCTGACCAAGCAGTTCGCGGACATGCTGCAGCGCTTCCGCGATCCCGAAGCCGGGACGATCTCGATCGGCGGAGTGGACCTCACCGACGTCGACGCGCAGCGCCTGCGCAACGAGATCGCCGTGGTGGACAGCCCGGACGTGCTGGAGCGCAGCATCGCCGAGTACCTCGCGCTGGCCGACCCCGAGGCCTCCCGGGCTCGGATCCGCGAAATGGTGGCGCTGGTGGGTCTGGCCGACGAGGTCCAGAAGATCGAGGGCGGCCTCGACCGCCGTCTCACGCCCTCGGGCTACCCGCTCTCGGTCTCGGAGACGATGCGGCTCAAGGTGGCCTATGCGCTGCTCTGCCGGCCGCGGATTCTCGTGCTCGGCCCCCTCTTCGACGTGGTCGGACACCAGAAGCGCCTCCAGGTCCTCGATGCGATCCGCCAGTTCCCCGACCTCACGCTGATCTACTTCTCGAACCGCCGCGACCTCGACCGCTTCGACCGCTTCCTCTTCTTCTCCGCCACCGAGCAGGTCTACGCGCGCGACCTCGAGGAGCTCCAGCGCATGGAGAGCGAGCACTGGGGGGACGAGGTCGCTCCCCAGCAGCTGGTCGAGACGGCGGGTCGCTGATGGCCGACCCGTGAGCGAGCCTGCGCCCCACCGCCCTCCGGAGGCGCCCGCGTCGGTGCTCCACGGGGACGCCACCCTGGAGGTCGCGGTCCCGGACCTTCGCCTCGTCGCCCGCCCCGAGTACCTCGGCCGGTTCGAGACGCTCGAGTCGGTGCGTGCGCCCTCCGCCACGAGGGTCCTCGCGGGTCTCGTCGTCCTGACCCTGATCGTCGTCGCGGCCGCGCTCGCCTTCACGCCCTGGGTGCAGACCTCGGTGGGCATGGGGCGCGTCACGGCCCTCGACCCCGACGAGCGGCTCCAGGAGATCACCGTCCTCGTCGGTGGGCGCATCAACCGCTGGTTCGTGCGAGACGGCAGCCGCGTGCGCGCGGGTGACCCGATCGTCGAGATCGTGGACGTCGACCCCCGCCTCCTCGAGCGTCTCCGGGCCGAGCGCGAAGCCGTCGCCGCCAAGTACATGGCGGCCCGGACCGCCGCCGAGATCGCCAAGATCGACACCGAGCGGCAGCAGGAGCTCTTCGACGAGGGGCTCGCCTCGCGCCGCGACTTCGAGGTGGCCACGATCAAGTTCGAGGAGCTCCAGGCGAAGGAGGCGCAGGCGCTGGCAGAGCTCAACGCCGTGGACGTCAACCTCTCGCGCCAGTCCACGCAGCTCGTCACCGCGCCCCGCGACGGCGCGATCGTGAGCCTCCAGGCGGGGGACAACGCGACGCTGGTGAAGGCGGGGCAGGTCGCCGCCACCCTCGCCCCCTCGGACGTGGACCTGGCCGCCGAGATCTTCGTGAGCGGTCTCGACGCCCCGCTGATCGAGCCCGGCCGCGAGATCCGTCTCGAGTTCGAGGGCTGGCCGGCGGTTCAGTTCAGCGGCTGGCCCGCCGTCGCCGTGGGGACCTTCGGCGGCATCGTCGCCTCGGTGGATCCCTCGGTCTCGCCCAACGGCCGGTTCCGCATCCTCGTGAAGGAGGACCCCACCGATCCCTGGCCGGACGAGCGCTACCTGCGCCTCGGCTCCCAGGTGAAGGGCTGGGTCCTGCTCAACACCGTGCCGCTCGGCTACGAGCTGTGGCGCCAGCTGAACCGCTTCCCGCCGGTCCCCGGGCCGATCGCGAAGCCCGGCGAGCCGGCCCCGAAGACCTGACGCGACGGCGCGTGGGCTCAGTCCGGGGGGGCCACGGGCGAGACGAACCCCTCGGGCTTGAGCGTGAGGACGGAGCAGTCCACGGAGCGCAGCATGCGTTCGGCGGTGTTGCCGATCAGCAGGCCGGGGACGCCCGATCGCGCGACGCTGCCCATGACGAGCAGATCGATCTTCTGCTCCTCGACGAGCCTGGGGATGAGCCGCGCGGGGTCGCCCTTGAGCAGGTGGACGCGGGGGTCGTCGAGCGAGAGCCCGAGCCCCGCGAGAGCGTCCTCCATGCCGCCGGTGACCCGGGCGGTCACCTCTCGCAGGTACTCGCGATACTCCGCCTGCGGGATGCGGTTGCGGAGCAGGTGCTCGCCCTCGATCGCGAAGGCGTGACACACGTGGAGCTCGGCCTGCTCGTCCGTGGCCAGGCGCTGCGCCCACTCGAGGATGTCGGCGTTGAGGTCGACCTCTCCGGAGGTCGGCTTGCTCGGATCGATGGCGGCGAGAACCCGCCGGAGCCGCGTGGCGCGCCTCGGCTTGACCGCGCAGACGGGGGCCGGGCACTTCCGAAACAGGTGCATGGCGGTCGAGCCGAACAGCTGCGCCTCGCCCCTCGCGTCGGGATGGGCGGTCTTCAGGACGAGCTGCGTGCGTCGGCGGAGCACCTCCCGGATGATCACCTCGAAGGGTCGTCCCCAGCGCACCTGCTTGCGCACCCGGACACCCTCGGCCTCGAGGAACGCGGCGTCCCGATCGAGCGCCTGGCGGGCGGCGTCCTCCAGCGCTCCGCGGATCTGCTTCGCACGCCTGCCGCCGACTCTCGCGTACCACGGCAGCTCGCGGACCACGGACAGCGCGAGCACCTCGCAGCCCTCGCGGAGGGCGAACCTCCGGACCAGCTCGAGCAGTGCCTGGTTCTTCGCCTCGGGATCCAGATACGCCAGGATCCGTCCGCGGCTGCGGCGGGCGCGACGCTTCCTCTGGGCCAACTCGTCTCCTCCGCGGGGCGCCGCGCGAGGATAACCGGATCGCGAGAAGTCGCCCGGACGCTCAGCGCGCGAAGCCGAGCGCCAGCGCCAGCGCGACGACGATCGCCGCGAGGACGCCGCCGGCCAGCGCGCCGTCGCGCAGCGCGGCCTCGGCGGTGGCGGCCGAGCGCACGAGCAGCGAGCCCGGCGCGCTGCTCGCGCTCCTCGGGGAGGGAGGCGCCGGCGTGGTCGACCGAGTCGCTCCGGCCGCCTCCCGCTTCGACCCCGCCCGGGGCGAGGAGAGGCCGGCGACCGCGTCGAGCGCCCGGTCCAGGACCGCCGTCGGGCCGGGCCCCGAAGCTCGCGCCGGCGCGCCAGCCTCCCGGCCCGGCTCGCGCCAGCGATGCAGCAGCACGGCGAGTGCGGCTCCGAGCAGCACCGGCCAGACGGCCTTCCAGAGCATCGCCGGTGTGAGCTTCAGCACCAGGGCATCGACCGCCGTGGGCAGCAGCCAGACGCCCAGCAGGAGCGCCACCAGCGAGAACGCCCAGGGCCCCACGCCACCCCGGGGCGGTGTGCGGGCCGGCTCGGACGCGCGCGGCCACACGAGGGCGAGGAAGCGGCACATCAGCACGGTCGTGCCGGTGGCGGCCAGGGGCAGCGCGACGGCGACGACCTCGGCGCCGGGCGGCGGCAGTACGGCGAGGTTGCTCTTCAGCAGGATCTTCGCCACGGCGCCGCTCGTGAAGGGCGCACCGGCCAGCGCCAGGGCCGGCAGGAGCAGCCCGCAGCGCGTCCAGAAGACGGCCGCGCGGGATCGCGCCGCCCGGGCCGGCGGGATGCCGAGGAAGGCCGCTCCCTTCGCCAGCCCGTGGTGCAGGGTGTAGACGAGCAGCGCGGGCAGTAGCGCGGGCCACGCCTCCGGTCGCACGAGCCCGGCGCCCACGCCCGTCATCATGATCCCCATCTGCGCGACGCTCGACCACGCGAGGACGGCCTTGGGGTCCTGCCGGAGCGCGCCACCGAGGGCGCCCCCCAGCGCACCGGCCAGGCCCAGCACGACGAAGCCCGCGCCCCACGCCACCTGCTCGAGCTCTCCCAGGGGCAGGAAGCGGAGCCAGCCCAGCAGGCCGGCCTTGATCATCGTGCCGCTCAGCACCGCGCTCGCGGGCGCCGGCGCGGCGGGGTGGGCCAGGGGCAGCCAGAAGTGGAGCGAGAGCGCCCCCGCCTTGATGCCGAAGCCCGCGACGAGGAGCGCCTCGGTGAGGGTGTCGTGGGCCTCGGGCCCGAGCGCGGCGAAGCTCACGGAGCCCGCCCGCGCCGCCAGCGTCCCGAGCCCCGCGAAGAGCAGCACCTCGCCCAGCATCGCCATCGCGAGCTGGATGCGGCCGGCCCGGGCCGCCGCCGCGTCGCCGCCGTGGAGCACGAGCCCCACCGAGGCCAGGCCCATCAGCGCGAAGCCCAGGTAGAAGGTCACGACGTCGGCGGCCAGCACCAGGCCGAAGTTCCCGGCCATCGCGGCCAGCAGGAAGGCGAAGAAGCGCGCGGAGTCGGGGTCGTCCCGGAGGTAGGAGCGCGCCTGCCAGGCCGCCGCGACGTAGAGCACGCCGGCCAGGCCGAGGAAGATGCGGCCCGTGTCGTCGAGCGCCAGCAGCGCGTGCTGGAGGAGCCACGGGATCTCCAGCCGGGAGCCGCTCGGGGCGAGCAGCGCCAGCCCGAGGGCCGGCAGCGCGGCCAGCGGCGCAGCGACCTCCACGCCGGCGCGCCAGCGGGGGCGGGTCGCGGCCAGGAGCCCCAGCAGCGGCGCGCAGACGACCGCCAGCAGGGCCAGCGAGGCGGGCGCGGATCCCGGCGCGCTCACGGATACTCCAGCGAGGTGATCAGCCGGGCCCAGGAGAGCGGGCTGAACGGGGCCTCGGCGAAGAGCCCACAGACGAGCACCAGTGCCGCCGTGACGAGCGGGGGCGCCAGCAGCATGCCACGGGTCTCCGCGCGACCGAAGACCTGCTCGGCGGGCCAGCCTTCCTCCCGCGGGACGAACCAGGCGCGATACAGGATCGGCATGAAGTAGGCCGCGTTGAGCAGGCTGCTCGCCGCCAGGACCAGCCCGACCCAGTCCGCGCCCGCCGCCACGGCGCCCTGCTGGAGGTGGAGCTTGCTCACGTAGCCGGCGAAGGGCGGTATGCCGATCATGCCGAGCGCGCCGACCGTGAAGGCCGCCGTCGTCCATGGCATGCGGCGGCCGATGGCGTCCATCTCGCTCACGCGGTGCACGCCGAGCGTCTCGGCGTAGTTGCCGGCGCCGAAGAAGAGGGTGATCTTCATGATGCCCTGGTGGACGAGGTGCACGATGGCGCCCGTCGTGGCGAGCGGCCCGAAGATCGCCGTGCCGAGCGCGATGTAGGACACCTGGCTGACCGTCGACCAGGCCAGCCGCTTCTTCAGCTCGTCCTGGAACAGCGCGCGCAGCGAGCCGTAGACGATGGTGGCGGCCGCCAGCCAGGCGAGGGGCTCGAGCACCCCGAGCGCGTGGGCGGTCTCCACGCCGTACACGTCGTACACCAGCCGCACGATGCCGAAGGCCCCGGCCTTGACCACCGCGACCGCGTGCAGGAGCGCGCTGACCGGGGCCGGGGCGACCATCGCCTGGGGCAGCCAGCCGTGCAGCGGCACGAGCGCTGCCTTGACGCCGAAGGCGGCCACGAACAGGCAGAAGAGCGCGCGGAAGGTCCAGGGTCGCTCCGCCGCCGCTTCCGCCAGGCTGCCGCCTTCGACGAAGCCGACCGGCCCGACGATCGCGTGCAGCCAGGCCACGGCCAGCAGGAGCACGGCGCCCGCGCCGAGCGTGTAGGTCAGGTAGACCTTGCCGGCCCGGATCGAGGCCCGCGTGCCTCGGTGCACCAGGAGGGGGAGGGTCGAGACCGTGAGCAGCTCGTAGAAGGCGAGGAAGGTGAGCGGGTTCGCGGCGAGGGCGAGGCCGGTGGTCGCGCTGACGCACATGCTGAAGAAGCCGAAGAAGCGGCTCCGGTGCGGTGAGTCCTCGAGGTAGCCGACCGCGTAGATCGTGGTGAGGAGCCAGAGCAGGCTCGAGAGCGTCACGAAGAGCACCGAGTTGGCGTCGGCGCCGAGCGCGAACTCGATCCCCGGCCCCATCCCGAACGCCCACGCGAAGCTCCCGCCCTGCCGGACGCCGACCAGCAGGACGCCGACGAGCACCACCTTGAGGGCCGCGCCGAAGAGGTTGAGGGCGGTGCGCAGCCGGTAGCTCGCCTCGGGCAGGAAGAAGATCACGCAGCCCGTCACGAAGGAGCTGAGCAGGATGCCGACCAGCAGCGCCCCGCCGGCGGTCATCGGCCCGCTCCGGCGCCCGGGGGCGGCCCCAGCAGCTCCGCCGGCGCCTCGGCCAGGAGGCCGAGCGCGACGGCCGCGAGCCCGAGCGCGAAGGCGGACCACTCCATCGCGGCGGACGCGCCCCGGTCGCCCCGGTCGCCCAGCGGAGCCGCCGGGCCCCCGGGCCCGGGCGCCTCCATCCCCGGCGCGAAGGCGCAGAGCATCACGCGCGTCACGTAGGCGGCGGCCAGCAGGGTCCCGGCGGCGATCACCGCCACCCCCCACCACGGCCCGTGCTCGAAGCTGGCGAGCAGCAGCTGCCACTTTCCGACGAAGCCGCCGCTGGGCGGCAGCCCGACGATGCTGATGCCCGCCAGGCCGAAGGCGAAGGCCGAGACGGGCAGCACCCGGGCGAAGCCCTCGAGCTCCGCGAACCGGTCGTGTCCGGCGACGCGCAGGAGGTTGCCCGCCGCCAGGAACATGGCCGCCTTGGCCAGGGCGTGCGCCATCAGGTAGACGACGGCCCCACTCCACAGCGCGGCGTCGGGCCACCCCTGCGCCCGCGGGAAGGCCAGCGGGAAGAGCAGGAACAGGTAGCCGAGCTGGGCCACGGTGGAGTAGGCGATGAGGAGCTTGAGCCGGGCCTGGGCGAGGGCCTGGAGCGAGCCCCAGAGGATCGCGCCGCCGCCGAGCAGGCCGAGGAGCACGCCCGCCTCCGGGGTGGCGAGCGCCCCGAAGGACTCGAACCACAGGCGCAGCAGGATGCAGAAGGCGCCCTTCACGACGAGGGCGGAGAGCACCGCACTCACCGGTGCGGGCGCGTTGGCGTGGGCCGACGGCAGCCAGAAGTGCAGCGGGAAGAGCGCCCCCTTGAGGAGCAGGCCGCCCGTCATGAGCGCCAACGCGGCGGCGTCCACCGGACCCCCGGTGACGCGCTCGGCGAGGATCGGCAGGGCCACGCTGCCGTGGGCTCCGTACACGAGGGCCACGCCCATCAGGAAGAGCAGGGAGCCGCCCAGGCCGACGAAGAGGTAGCGAAGCGCCGCCTCGAGCGCGGCGGCTCCGCCGGCCAGCGCCACGAGCGCGACCGCCGAGAGCCCGGTGAGCTCGAGCGTGACGTACAGGTTGAAGACGTCCGCGGACAGGAAGAGCGCGTTCAGCCCGCCGAGCAGGAGGAGCCAGAGCGGCCAGAGGAGCCGGCCCGCGGCGTCGTCGGGGCGTCCGGCGGCGTCCGCGACCGCGTGCACGGTGGCGGGCAGTGCGACGAGGGCCACGAGGAGCGACAGGAGCGCGCCGAGCCCGTCGGCGCGCAGGTCGATCCCGAGCGGCGCCCCCCAGCCTCCGACGGCATGCACCACGCCGCCCTCCTGCGCCACCGCGAAGGCCAGGAGCGCGGCGGCGCTCGCCAGCAGCACCGCCGTGCCGAGGGCCAGCGCCCGGCCGCGGGCCGGCCACGCGAACGCGCAGGCCGCCGCCGCGAGCGGCGCCACGACGAGGACGACCATCGCTTCCGCCGCCGGGGGACTCATCGCGCGGACGCGTCCCCGAGATCCTCGGGCGGCCCCGGGCCTCCGGTTGCGCCCTTGCCGGCCTGCGTCCGCCGAACCTCCCGCTCGCGTTCGGACAGCACGAGCGCGAGCCCGGTCGCGCACACGGACACGACGATCCCCGTCAGCACCATGGCGTGGGGGACCGGGTCCGGCCCCTCGCTCCCGGCCCGGGCCGCCATGGCGACCAGGACGAGGAAGACGCCGCACGCCATGACGTTGGCTGCGACCACCCTCCGGATCGGGATCGCCGCCGCCGCGAGGCCGAAGAAGCCCAGTGCGAAGAGCACTGCCCCGGCCCCGAGGAACACCTCCGTGTGCGGCTCAGCCATCCCCGGGATGCGCCCTCTCGATCCGGCCGCCCAGGAAGAGCGCGCCGAGGGTGGCCCCGATCGACAGGAGCCCCGCGGCCTCGACCACGAGGATCCAGGCCTTGGCAGAGGGCTCCGGGTAGCGCAGCAGGCCGCCGGTCCAGGCGAGCATCCCCACCGCGACGGCGAGGAACACGAGCAGGCCGACCACGAGCACGGCGCGCGTGAGGGCGGGCCGGGCGAGCAAGGCGCCACCGAGCCCGCCGAGGGAGAGCAGCACCAGCGCTCCGCCCAGCAGCGCGCCGCCCTGGAAGGCGCCGCCGGGCGCGAAGGCGCCGATCCAGAGCAGGTACCCCCCCGCGATCAGCAGCAGCGGGGCGACGAGGCCGAGCAGGCTCGCCAGGACGAAGGGCGGGTCCTCGCGCGCCAGCGACGCCGGAGCGCGCCGCAGCGACCAGACGCCGACGACGGCGACGAGGAGCACCGCGACCTCGAGCAGGGTGTCGTAGGCGCGGAAGTTCAGCAGGACGGCGGTCACCGGGTTCTCGACGCCGCTGGCCGGCAACGCCGCCGCCGCCTCGGCGGTGAGCCCGGCGGAGCGCTCCGGGAGGCCCCGCACGGCGAGGAGGAGCAGGCCGAGCAGCAGCAGCGACGTGGCGCCCGCCGCGAGGCGCGGGAGCGAGCCCGGCAGCGCCCACCCGCTCGCGGCGCGCTCCTCGGCGTCGGTCCCCTCGCTCGCGCGCCACCCCCGCACGGCGGTCACGAGGAGCGCGCCGGTCAGCCCGGAGCCCACCGCCGCCTCCGCGAGGGCGAGGTCCGGCGCCGCCAGTCGCAGCCAGGCGATGGCGAGCACCAGGCCGAGCGCGACGAACTGCATCGCCGCGCGCAGGAGGTCCGGGTCGGTGACCGCGCGCCAGCCCAGCCAGACGATCAGCACGGCCAGGAGCAGGTCGAACGCCCCCGCCATCAGCGCCCCTCCCCGGTGCCGCTCCGGCGGCGGGCCTCGTCCGCCACGAGGAAGCAGACCGAGGCGCTCGCGACCAGCACGAGCAGCCAGATCAGCACGAGCTTGAAGATCCGGACGGGATCGGGCGCGGCGACGCCCAGCGCGAGCAGCACGAAGCCGAGCCCCACGTTGTCGGCCTTGGTCAGCGCGTGGAGGCGGGAGGGCAGGTCGGGGAAGCGCAGCAGCGCGACCGTGCCGGCGGCGAAGAAGAAGAGGCCCACGGCGAGCAGCCCGGAGACCAGGACCGGCATCGGGCTCACGCCCCGTCACCGGCGTGGCCCGGGTCTCGGGGCCAGCCACGCCGTACGAAGGTGACCCCCAGGATCGCGGCCAGCAGCGCGAGCACGAGCGCCACGTCCACCGCACGAGGGATGCCGTTGGCCTCGCCCAGGACCAGGGCCAGCGCCGTTCCCGTGGTGCCGAACAGCAGCACGGCCAGCAGCGAGTCCGCGCCGCCCCGGCGCCGGTACACGAAGGCGAGGCCGCCGGCGATGCAGGCGAGCAGCGCCACGGCGACGCTCCACCAGAGGGTCAGCACGGCGCGTCACCGCCCTCGTCGCCGGCCGGCAGGAAGAGCGCCGCCACACGACGCTCGAGGCTCCGCAGGTCGTCGTCCAGCCCTCCGGTCGCGTCGAGCGCGTGGATCGTCAGGCTCCGATCCTCGACCCCGGCCACCAGGGTTCCGGGCAGGAGGCTCACCGTCCAGGCGAAGAGCACGCGCGGCGCGCCGGGCGGAAGCCGGGTCTCGAAGCGGACGAAGCCCGGCGCGAGGTCGAGCCGGCGCCCCAGCGCCCGCCGGGCGACGTCCCAGCCCCCGGATACCGAGCGCAGCGCGAAGCCCGCCGCGAAGCCCGGCACGCCGGCCCAGCGCACGCGTGGTGCGGGCGGGCCGGGCAGCCATGCGCTCAGCGCGGCCGCGGCGAGCACCACGGGCGCACCCAAGATCCACGAGGCGTGGTCGGTACCGTTCAGACCGAGCCAGAACAGCGCCAGCAGCAGCGCGCGTCGCGCGACGTCCGCGAGCCCGAGGCGGGCGCCGGCGCCCACCTGGTCCGGAGCCTCGCTCGAGCTGCACGCCGCCTCCGCCTGCGCCCGGAGATCCGCCCCCGACGCTCGCCCGGCCCGTGTCTGCGTGCAGAGGGCCCGCCCCTCGAACACCCCCAACGGCGCCTCTCGCGTCCCAGCCTAGCGCGAGCGCCGCGGTGGTCACCGGCGCGACGCCTCGACCCCTGGGGGAGACGAATGTCGCGAGGTTGAGAGCAGCGACCTCGTTGCACGGCCCCGGCCGGGGGCTTCGCCCGCCCCGGGGACCGTGACCGCCGCGCTCAGCCCGAAGTGCCGGAGTCCTCGAACGATCCCAGATCCACGCCGTCCTCCACCGGCCCGAGATCGCCGATCATGCACTTCACCGAGCCGCCGCCCTTCTTGAGGAACTCGGAGACGTCCACCACCACCGGGGTGACGCCGCGCTCGCGGACCTTCTCCTGGAGGCGCTCGGAGACGCCGCCGGGCATGAAGAGATAGGACTCGCCGGCCTGGGTGAGGGTGAAGGAGTTGGCGGCGTAGCGCTGGGCGTCCTCCTCGTCGATCTCGACGACGCCGTCGCCGAAGGTCTGGCGCAGCAGGTCCCAGGCGTGGGGGGTGAGGCCGGCCTGGTAGGTGAGGAGCAGCTTGCGGTCGGGGCCGAAGGCGCAGAGTGCGGTGTCGCCGTGGTAGTGGGCCTCGAGGAGCAGCTCGATCTCGAGGATCGGCTTGGGGTCCACGATGGCGCGCAGCAGGGGCTCGATGCGCTGGTCGCTGCGGAAGCCGTAGACGCGCTTCCAGGGCGGGACCCCCCAGGTGGGGACGAAGCGCTGGGTCTCGAGCTGGCCGTGGGTGAAGAGGTAGTGGTCCGCCACCGGGAAGAAGTCGGCCTCGCCCTCGAAGCGGTAGCGCTCGTCGAGGTCGGCGCAGCGCAGGCCGGCGTCCTCCAGCACCTTGCGGTAGTGCGGCTTCTCGCCGGCCCGGGTCGGGAGCAGGTTGGCGAGGTAGAAGATCTTCTTCGAGAGCGGCTTCTCGGCGTCCACGTCGGTCTGGAAGCCGGCGTTGGCGGGGTAGACGAGGCCGGGCTGCCTCGGGTCCGGCGGCACCACGAGGACGCGCACGCCGAGCTCGCGCAGGCGGTCCTTCAGGCCGTGCCACTGCTGGATGGCGAGCTTGCGGTTCACGCGCCGCCGCGTGCCCCAGCGGGTGCGCGTGTGCGGGTTGGCGCCGCCCTTCACGCTGAAGTGGCGGGGGTCGCCCATGAGGATCGCGCGGCGCCAGCCGCGAGATCCGGTGTCGGGCTCGGTGCCGCGGCGCCAGCTCACGGCTTCGGCATCCCGGGCGGCAGGGTGGGGAGCGCGCCCTCGGCGTTCTCGAGGTGGGACTGGGCCACCGTGCAGTAGACCGTCGCCAGGATTCCGGCGGGGCGGTCGTTGCCGCTGCGCCCGCTGCCACCAAAGGGCAGCTTGCCACTCGCCCCGATCGTTCCCCGGTTCCAGTTGAGAATGCCGGTGCGCACGCGGCCCGTGCAGTGCTCGAAGCGCGCGCGGTCGCGGGTCATCACCGAGGCAGCGAGGCCGTACTCGGAGTCGTTCACAGCGGCGATGCCCTCCTCGAGATCGTCGATGGGGAAGAGCGCCGCCTCGGGGCCGAAGATCTCGTCGCGCGCGTAGGGGTGGGACTGGTCGAGGCGGGGGAAGCGCACCAGGCCCGGGCCCGTGTAGGGCGCCTCGCGCTCGGGCTGGGGGATCGCGAGGCGCTCGGCGCCGGCCTCGGCGGCGAGCGCGCGGTAGCGCATCACCTTCTCGTGGGCGCCGCGCGAGACCAGCGGACCCATGAAGACGCCCTCCTCGAGCGGCGGGCCCACGCGGATGCCGCGCAGCACGCCCAGCAGGCGCTCCTGGAGCTCGTCGATACGCGACCGCGCCACGAAGACGCGCGAGAGGCAGGAGCAGCGCTGGCCCGTGGTGGCGCAGATCGAGAGTGCGGCCTCGGCGACGGCCAGCTCGAGGTCGGCGTCGTCCAGCACGATCATCGCGTTCTTGCCGCCCATCTCGAGGGCGAGGATCTTGCCGGGCCGGTCCACGGTGGCGGCGCGCAGCGCGCGGCCCACCGCCCAGGAGCCCGTGAACAGCACGCCGTCCACGTCGGCGTGGAGCGCCAGTGCGCTGCCGGTCTCGGCGCGGCCCTGGACGATCTCGAGCACGCCGCTCGGCAGCCCCGCCTCGCGCCACACCCGCACCATCCAGTCGCCCACCGCGGGCGACAGGTCGCTGGGCTTGAAGACCACGGTGTTGCCCGTGGCCAGCGCCGGGACGATGTGGCCGTTCGGGAGGTGGGCCGGGAAGTTGAAGGGGCCGAGCACGGCCAGCACGCCGCGCGGGTGGTAGGCCGCCCGCGCGCCGCCGCCGGCCTCGATGGGGGCGACGTGCCGCATGCCCTCGGCGAGCGTCACGTCCACCTTGACGGGCACCAGGCCCGCCTCGCTGCGCGCGTCCCACAGCGCCTTGCCCACCTCGCGGGCGATCAGCTCGGCGAGCTCCTCCTTGCGCTCGGCGGCGCGGTCGCGGAAGCGGCGCAGCAGCGCGGCGCGGGCCTCGAAGCCGGCGTCGCGCCAGGCCGGGAAGGCGGCCCGCGCGCGCTCCACGGCGGCCGCCACCTCGGCGCCGCCGGCGACGGGGAAGCGGCCGACCTCGTCCTTGGGGTCGGCGGGGGAGACGCTCGCGATCGCCTCCGTCATGGCAGCGGCGTCACCGACACGCGGTTGCCCGCCTCGACGCCGAGCGCCTCGCGGGACTCGGCGGAGACCACCGGCGCGCCCTCGGCGTCGAGGGGCACCACCGTGGCGCGGAAGCCGTGCACGCCCTCGGCGGAGAGCAGGGCGAGGGTCCCGTCGTCGCCGGACTCACGCTGCATCGGCAGCCCGGGCAGCACCAGCTCCCGGCGCTCGCGCACCGAGACCACGGCGTCCCGGGCGGCGCCGTAGTAGGGTCCGCCGTCGAAGGGGTCCACCTGGTTGAGCGGGTGGAAGCCCACCTTCTCGAGGATGCGCACCGCGGCCTTCGCCGTCTCGTTGGGCTGGCCGATCATCTTCTGCACCTCGTCCGGGAACAGCGAGACGTAGACCGGGTCCTGGGGGAAGAGGTCGGCGATGAACTGCTTGGTGCGCGCCGAGAGGCGATCCGCCTCGCGGTAGGAGAGGCCCGTGAAGCGCGCACCGAAGGCGTCCCAGAGCCGGTTCTTCCCGGGCGCGTCGAAGGGCGAGAGCATCTCGGCGATGAGCTGCGGGGCGAACAGCTCCGGGTGGGCGGAGATCCAGGCGAAGCGCACGATGGAGAGCGCCTTGCCGCAGCGCCAGGGGTGGCGGCGGTAGGCGGGGTCGAGGATCAGGCCGCCGATCTCGGTGGGGCCGTCCTCGGTCCAGCGCAGGCGCAGCTTGGTGTGGACGAAGCGGCGGTCGAGCTCGGCGCTGCGGCGCTCCTCGGTGGAGACCTCGAGCCAGTAGTAGGGGACCCCCGGGCGTCCCACCTTGGCGAGGATCATCGAGCAGCCCACCGCGGAGCCGGCCTCGGTGTCCTCGAGGACGAAGAAGTAGACCGCCTGGGCGGGCTCCTCGAGCTTGCCCGCGAAGGCCAGCTCCGAGAGCGCGATGCGGTCGGCGAGGAAGTCGCGGTCGCTGGGGAGGTTCACCGAGTCGAGCTGGCCGGCGAGGCTCACGAGATCGTCGAGATCCGCCCCGCCCACCGGCCGCAGGATCAGCACGGCAGTCCCCGATCCTCCGCCACTCGAGCGAGCGCCTTCTCGAGGATCGTGAAGGCGGCCTCGAGCTCCTCGTCGGTGGTGTTCACCGGCAGCAGCATGCGGATCTTGCACGGGCTGCGGCCCGCCGGGAACACGATCAGCCCCTCCTCGAAGGCGACGTCGATCACGTCCTTCACGACGTCGGCCTGGCCGCCGAAGGGCACGAAGGCCTGCATGGCGCCGATGCCCGAGCGCGGGCCCACGGCCCGGGGCAGCCGCCGCTCGAGGGACTCGAAGCGGCGCTCCACCCGGCGCTCGAGGATCGCGATGCGGCCCTCGGGCCCGAGGTAGTTGTCCTCCTCGAGGCGCTCGATGATGCGCGCCCCCACCGCCATGGCCGAGGTGGCGCCCGCGTAGGTGCCCGCGATGAGCCCCGCCCGCGGGTTGTAGGCCCGGGAGAAGAGCACCGCGCTGCCCTGGAGCACCTTGCCCACGGTGACGAGATCGACGTAGCCCTCGAGGCCGAGGGTGCGGAAGGCGTAGAGCTCGCCGGTGCGCGCGAAGGTCTGCACCTCGTCCACCCAGACCGCGACGCCGTGCTCGCGGCAGCGCTCCATCAGCGGCACGAAGAACTCCCGCGGCGCGGTCTTGAAGCCGCCCTCGCCCTGGACCAGCTCGAACAGCATGCCGGCGACCTGGCCGGGGTAGCGGGCCAGGTGGGCGTCGAGGGCGGCCAGGCTGCGCTCCGTGGACTGGAGGTCCGACGGGTCGTAGAAGGGCACGTGGAGCACGTTGCCGCGCAGGGGCAGGCCCTCCCGGAAGGCGGGCCGGTCCGTGAGCTCGGCGAGGGTCGTGGTGCGGCCCGCGAACCCGTTCTCGAACACCAGCATGCGATCCGCCGGGGCCCGCTTCTGGAGGATCATCTTGAGGGCGTTCTCGTTCGCCATGGCGCCCGAGACCGAGAGCCAGGCGTGGCGCAGGCGCTTGCCGGCGTGGCGCAGCAGGGCCTTCGAGACCCGCTGGTACTCGGGGCCCGGTGCCAGGTGGCCCTGGAAGGCGGTGTCCGCCGCCGCCGCCACCACGGCGGTCTCCAGCAGGTCGCGATCGCTGTGGCCGAAGCCGTAGACCCCGATCCCGCCGATGAAGTCGATCTTGGTGGTGCCGTCGGCGAGCCGCACCCGGGCGCCGCGCCCCACGCCGCCCATCAGCAGCGGGAAGAAGAGGGGCCGGCCCCGGACCCGTTCGAGACGGGCCACCTCCTTCGCGTAGGCCTCGGGCTCGAGGGCCCGGCTCTCGCTCTCCCGGGCCACGGCGTCGAGCAGCGCGGCGGCCGCCTCCTTCACGGAGGGCACCCTGGCGAGGGAATCCAGCGGCGACGGAGTTCGTCGGGGCATGACCGGTAGAGCCTATCGGCCGCCCCGGAGGCCCGCTTGGGCCCGAACGGAGCGGAGCGGTCCCGGACCGGCGCAGCCCGAGGCAGGAAACCCGTGCCCCGTGGGATCGGGGGTCTCGGCCCACGCACCGGGCGCTTCTGGTGGCGCTTCGCTGCGGGGAGGCACCCCGGGCCGGTCCGCTACCTTGAGGGGCCGGCGGCCATGGGGCCCGCCCTTGATTCGCGCGCCACCCGAGCCGATCCACGAGAGGCATGCCGTCCAGTCCCACGACCGAAGGGCGCAAGGCGCCCCGGCGCCGCGGGCGCCGCGCGAAGCCGGAGCGCGAGCGGGACCTCGCGCGCCGCGAGGCCCTGGCGGCCGCCATCCCCTACCTCTCGAGCGTTCGCGCTCCCAGCATGCCGCGCCTCGGCGAGCCGCTCGGGAGCCAGGTCACCGTGGCGACCTACAACGTGCACCGCTGGGCGGGCCTGAACGGGGCCAGCGCACCGGACGCGGCCCGCGCGGGCTTCGTGATCTCCGAGCTCGAGGCCGACGTGATCGCGCTCCAGGAGGTGCTGCGCCCCTTCGACGAGGAGGACCCGCTCACCCGCCTGGCCGACGCGCTCCACTACCACTCGGCCTTCGTGGTGACCCGGGTCCACCGGCGCGGCGAGCTCGGCAACGCGATCCTGTCGCGCTGGCCCATCACCAGCATCTTCAGCCTCGACCTCTCCTTCTCGCGGGTGGAGCGGCGCTCCGCCGTGGCGGCCCAGTTCACCGGCGAGCGCGGCAAGCTGGCCGTGGTGGCGACCCACCTCGCGCTGGTGGACCGCACGCGGCACCGCCAGGTGCGCTCGATCCTCGAGCACCCCCAGCTCCAGGGGCCGGTGGTGCTGCTCGGGGACATGAACGCCTGGCGCCGTTGCAAGGCCACACGGGCCCTGGAGCGGGAGCTGGTGGGCGACACCGACATCCCCTGGCCGCGCACCTTCCCCGCCACCCGCCCCATGCTGGCGCTGGACCGCGTCTACGCCCGCGGCGCACGCATCCTCTCCATCGAGGCCCACCAGAGCCCGGCGGCGCGGCGCGCCTCGGACCACCTCCCGGTGATCGCGCGCATGGAGATCACCGGCGACGCGCTTGCCGCGGAGTCCTCGGGGGGGTAGGAGCGGGGCATGGGACGCCTTCCCCCCACCCTCGCTGCGCTGCTGCTCCTCGGGGCGGCCGGATGCGGCACCGGGCCCGCGGCCTCGTGGCAGGGCGCGCGCCTCTACGCAAGCGGCACGGGGGCCCTCGAGCGCGGCGAGACGCAGCGCGCGATCCGCGAGCTCGAGCGCGCCGCCGCGCTGGTGCCCCACGCGTCGGAGATCCAGAACCACCTGGGCGCCGCCTACGCGGCGGCGGGCCGGGACGCCGAGGCCCTGGCGGCCTTCCAGCGCGCGGTGGACCTCGACTGCGACAACGCCGCCGCGCAGCGCAACCTCGAGGCGGCCCGGGCCGCGCAGCGCGCCGCGGCGCCGTGAGCCCGCCGCCTGCGTGCGGCCACGGGGCGGGGTAGCCTTCCGGCATGGCCCACGAGCTCGAGCGCAAGGCCCTGGCGCAGTACCTCGAGGATCACAGCCTCAAGCACACCAAGCAGCGCGAGGCCATCCTCGAGGTGTTCCTCGAGGTGGAGGGCCACATCACCGGCGACGACCTCCACCGCCGCGTCCAGCAGCGGCACCCGGGGATCGGCTACACGACCGTCTACCGCACCATGAAGCTGCTGTGCGACGCCGGGCTCGCGAGCGAGCGCCACTTCGACGACGGGGTGACCCGCTACGAGGTGGAGCACGAGCACCACGACCACCTGGTCTGCGTGCGCTGCGGGAAGATCGTGGAGTTCGAGTGCTCGATGATCGAGTCGGCCCAGGACGACATCGTGGAGCGCTACGGCTTCCGCCTGCTGCGCCACCGCCACGAGCTCTACGGGCACTGCCCGGGCTGCCGGGACGACTGAGCCCCCGCGGGGGATCCCGCCCAACCCATTGACACGCCGGTCACTACGCGGGTAGTCTGCGCCCGCTGAAAACGACATCCATTTTCATTTCGTGAACGAAAACCGCTCGACCCGGCAGGCCCCCCCACCCATGTCGACCCCGGTCCCGACCCTCCCCTCCCAGGATCACGATTGCCGCTGCCTGTGTGGGAGCCTGCTCGCGCGCCTCGTGAACGGCGCCGTCGAGCTGAAGTGCCGACGCTGCAAGCGCACCGTCTTCCTTCCCCTGAGCGACGGGCCCGTCCGAGAGCCCGTGCTCGGGGAGAGCCGATGAGGTTCGTCCTCCGCGGCTCGCTCGCCTTCACCCCGCGGCCAGCGGCCCCGAGCCCCGAGCCCTCCGCCCGAGACCGGGCACGGAGGATCCGATGGCTCGAACCCTTCGCGCGACCCTGCTGATGGCCGCCGCACTGACGCTTCCCGTCGTCGCCGGGGCGGCGGACGACGACGAGGTCCGCGCCCGGGACGACCGCATCGAGGACCTCGAGCGCAAGCTCGAGGTGGTGGTGGACGAGCTCGCCCGGGTCCGCACCCAGGTGGCCGTCCCCGAGGAGCCCGAGCTGAAGAGCCTGTACGGCTTCGGACCCGCGGCCTCGAAGATCTACGGCATCGAGCGCGGCCTCTCCATCGGCGGCTACGGCGAGGGCTTCTACACCAACTTCATCAACGACGAGGGCAGCAACAAGCTCGACACCACCGACCTGCTGCGGCTCGTCCTCTACTTCGGATACAAGTTCACCGACAACATCATCTTCAACTCCGAGATCGAGATCGAGCACGCCGACGAGATCTTCCTGGAGTTCGCCTCCTTCGACTTCCGCTGGAAGGAGGCGATCAACTTCCGGGCGGGCCTGCTGCTGGCGCCCGTCGGCTTCGTGAACGAGATCCACGAGCCGCCCTTCTTCTTCGGCGTGCAGCGGCCCTTCACCGAGCAGCGGATCATCCCGACCACGTGGCGCGAGAACGGCGTCGGCATCTTCGGCCAGATCGGCGAGAACATCAGCTACCGCACCTACATCATGAACAGCTTCCAGGGCGCGGACTTCAGCGACGCTGGGATCCGCGGCGGGCGCCAGAAGGGCAGCCAGACCCTCGCCGAGGACCTCGCCTGGGTGGGGCGCGTGGACTGGACACCGAACGACGAGTGGCTGATCGGCGGCTCGCTCTTCGTGGGCAAGACGGGCAACGACGAGCAGGTCGGTGGCGTCACGCTCCCCGGCGGGCGGCTCACCCTGGGCGAGCTCCACGCTGAGTTCCGCCGCGGTCCCTTCCACTCCCGCGCGCTGTTCGCCATGTCGCACCTCGCGAACGCGGGCAAGCTGAGCAACGCCCTGAGCCTCGGACCCACGGACGCGATCGCCGAGCGGATGTTCGGCGGCTACGCCGAGGTGGCCTACGACGTCTGGCCGCTGATCTTCGGCGAGGCGACCCGCTACCTGGCCCCCTTCGTCCGCGTCGAGTACGTCGACACCCAGGACAAGGTGCCCTCGGGCTTCCTCGAGGACCGCACCCAGGCCAACTGGATCTTCAACCCCGGCCTCCAGTACAAGCCCCACCCCAACGTGGTGCTCAAAGCCGAGTACCGCAACTTCCAGCAGCGGTCCGGCAACGGCGCCGACGAGCTGAGCCTCGGCTTCGGGTATGCGTTCTAGGCTGCTGGCGATCGCCGTCCTCCTCGCCCTCGGCAGCGTGCCCGTCGCCGCCGGGGGCGAGGTGTTCCTGAGCCGCAAGGAGGCGATCGCGGCGGCGTTCCCGGGAGCGGCGCGCGTAGACCGGCGCA
>JANQFK010000027.1 GCA_028277885.1 Myxococcota bacterium | reverse complement strand
CGAAGGGCACCCGCTCGGGCAGGTGCACCGTGGCGATCGGCTCGCCGCCGAAGTCCTGGGCGTGGAGGATCTGGACGTCGGCGCGGTTCTCCTTCGCGTCGTGGACGTAGGCCATCAGCCAGCCGTCGTCCTCGTCGGCATCCGGGCCCCGGGGCACGAAGACCGCCTCCATGAACTGCCGGTGGGCTCCCTCGTCGCGAACCTGGGTGACGCCGCGGGCGACGTCGTGCTTCAGCAGTCCGCCCACGTCGCTCAGCCCGTCTCCGAAGGCGACGCCGTAGCCGAAGCGGTGGGGCTTGCCGATCAGCCGCTCGTCGATCCGCGGGAACTCCTGGCCGTGGTCGTCGAGGCGGGTCTCCTTCACCGGGCCGCCCTTCGGGTCCACGAGCCAGCGCTCGAGGGTGGGCGGGCCCTCGTTCGGTCCGCGCATCTCCGTCGCGAACATCTTCGGATGGCGCACCACGTCGAGCACCACCCGGCCCTCGGCGTCCTCGTAGCTGTTGAGCGGGTGGAACACGTAGCAGGGCTCGACCTCGGCGAAGACCACGTCCTCGGCGGCGCCCTGCCGTGGCAGGAGCGCCACCCGGGCCGGGCGATCCGGGGCCCAGCGGTAGGGCAGCGGGAAGCCCTGCACGAGCATCTCGGGGTCGAAGATCACGGGCAGGTCGAGGAACACGAACCAGTTCTTCGTGATGGAGCAGTCGTGCACCATGGGCTTGTCGAGCACCGGAACGTCCACGGTCCTGCGCACCCGGCCGTCGGTGCCCACGACGACGTACTGGACGTGGTCCCAGCCGAAGGAGTACGCGCAGGCGTGGAGCTCCCCGGTGTCCGGGTCGCGCTTCGGGTGGGCGGTGAGGCCGCCGGGGAGCGTCCCGTCGAGGTTCGTCCGCGTCACGGTCTCGAGCTCGTAGTCGAGCTCCACGGGGACGTTGCCGGCCTCCACCAGGGCCAGGGTGCGGCCCGCGTGGCCGATCACGTTGGTGTTCACCACGCCCTCGCCGATGTCGCCGTGGGTCGGGCCCGGCACCGGGGGCCAGCCGCGCAGGGCCGTCACCTTGTCGTCGCGCACGTAGCGGCGCCGGTACCACTCGGCGCGGCCGTCGCGCAGGCGCACGCCGTGCACCATGCCGTTGCCGATGAACCAGTGGTAGCAGTCCGGATCCGCGTCCACGGGGTTCGGCCCGATGCGCAGCAGCCGGCCCTCGAGCTCCCGGGGGATCGTTCCGGTCACGTCGAGGTCGAGGGCGGTGAGCTCGTCCTCCACGGGAGCGAAGTTCTCGGACAGGTACGGATGCGCGGTCATCGTTTCTCTCCTGGTTCGCTTCCGAGCAGCAGCCGGAGCGAGATGTCGAGCGCGTCTTCGAGGCGGGCCCCGGGGATGGCGCCGGCGAGGGCGCCCTGGGACCACAGCGATGCCAGGCCGTGGACGCACGCCCAGACCGAGCCCGCGAGGACGCGGGGCTCGGCGTCGGGCTCGAAGCCGGCGTCCTGGGCGGCCTGCACGATGCGGACGAGCTGCTCGAAGGCGGAGCCCGCCTCCCGGAGGAAGCGCTCGTTCGACGTGTCGAGGCAGTCGGGCCGGAACATCAGCGCGAACAGGCCCGGGTGGGCGACGGCGGCCCGGACGTAGGCGACGCCGGCGGCGTGGAGCCGGGCGCGGGGGCCGGTGCCGGCGGGCAGGCCGCGGTGGGCCGCGTCGACGGAGTCCGAGAGCAGGCGGAAGCCGCGGGCCGCGACCTCGGCGCGGAGGTCCGAGAGCCCGGCGAAGTGGCGCAGCGGAGCGCCGTGGGAGACGCCCGCCTCCCGGGCGATGCGGCGCAGCGTGATGGCCTCGATGCCCTCGGTCTCGAGGAGCTTGAGGGCCACCTCGACGAGGCGCTCGCCGAGGCTCTCGCTGGGGGCGGGTTCCCGGTCCGGCATCGTAGACAGTGTCTACCCAATCGTAGACATTGTCAACAGCCCAGCGCCGAGCTACCTCCGACACTCCGACATGGCGCCCGGAGGGACCCCCGTGACCGAGCCTCGCGAGTACGCGGCCCCGCGCAGCGGCCTGCGTCGGATGCTCGGCGCCTCCTTCGGCCAGGAGGCGCGGACGCCCCGCTGTCCCGACACTCCGCGCCTCGACGGCCGCCTCGCCGTCGTGACCGGCGCGACCGGGGGGATCCGGCTCGAGGTCGCCCGGGGCCTGGCGAGCCGGGGCGCGGCGCTGGTCCTCCCCTGCCGCAACCCCGAGAAGGGCGCCCGCGTGGCCGAGGAGCTGCGCGCCTCGGCCGGGCCCGACGCCTCCATCGAGCTCGTCGAGATGGACCTCGAGGATCTCGAGAGCGTGCGCCGCGGCGCCAACGGGATCCTGGAGGCCGCGTCGGGACGCCCCGTCGACGTGCTGGTGGAGAACGCCGGCATCTGGCCGACCCACTACGCCGAGACGCGCCAGGGCCACGAGATCGCGTTCGGGGTGAACGTCCTCGCCCACTTCGTGCTGCGTCGCGAGCTCGAGAAGGCCGGTGCCCTGGGCGTCGGGAGCCGGGTGGTGGTCGTCACCGGCGACATCTACATCCTGACCTCGGAGTGCACGCCCGACTTCCGCTGGCGCGGCGCGCTGGGTGGCGTGCGGGCCTACTGCCGCAGCAAGCTCGGCAACCTGTGGATCGCGTCGGAGCTCGTGGCCCGCGCGCCCGGCCTCGAGGTGCGGGTGGTGCACCCCGGCGTGGTGGCCACCAACCTGGGCGGCGACGCCGGCGCCGTGGGCGACTGGCTCAAGCGCCGCATCATGATCTCGCCGGAGCGCGGTGCCCAGATGCCCCTGCTGTGCGCCACCCAGGCGGGCCTCGAGAACGGTGCCTACTGGCACAACGCCCACGGCCGCATGCGTCTCTCCCCGGACGATCCCGCCCGCGATGCGGCCGCCGCCGCGAAGCTGTGGGAGACCTGCGAGGCGCTGTCGGCCGCCTAGCCCCCGGCGCAGGCCTCGGCGAGGCGCCGCGCGGAGAGCGGGGCCGAGCCCTCGGCCTTGTTGTTGATCACCACGTAGGCGGCGCGTCCGGCCTCGGCGGCCTCCGCGCAGAGCCCGGCGATGCCCGCGCGGCTCGCCGGGTCCTCGTCCACCAGGCGGTCGAAGGGGGCGTAGCGCTCCCGCGCGTCCTCGTAGCGCTGCCCGCCGCCCAGCATCCAGCGCACCACGAGGGGGCCGGCCCGGGCGTCGCGGGTGCACGCGGCCTGGGTGGCGAGGCCCGGCATGCTGGGGTGCACGGTGAGGCAGTGCACGGCGCCGGCCGCGGCCAGTGCGGCGGCGTGGTGGTCGGTCAGCCAGTCCGCCACGCGGATCTCCACCGCGTACGCGGGGCCGCGCGGCAGCCGAGTCAGGAAGGCGTGCAGGCGGTCGGCGAGCTCCGCCGGATGCATCCGGGCCTGGGGAGGGAGCTGGAACACGATGACGCCGAGCTTCGGGCCGAGGCCCTCGGTCGCGGGCCCGATCACGGAGCGCGCCGCGAGCCCGGCGTCGAGGAAGTCGGGGTTGGCCTCGCCCGCCCGGGCGCCGTAGCGCGCATGGCGGGGAAAGCGCGCCACGGTGAGGCGCTCCTCGGCCTTCACGACGAAGCGGAAGTCCGGCGGCACGGCGGCGGCGTAGCGGGCGTACTCCTCGGCGGCCAGCGGCGCGTAGTAGGTGCGGTCCAGTCCGACGCAGCGCAGCAGCGGGTGCTGCGCGTAGGCGGCGAGCCCCTCCCGGGCGAGGCGCTCGCGCCCGTGGTGGCGCTCGTAGACGAGCCCGCGCCAGCCCGGGAAGGACCAGGACGAGGTGCCCAGGTGGAGCCCCGTCGGCAGCCGCCCGGCGAGCGCGTGCACGGCGTCGCCCACGCGGGCGGGTCGCACGCCGCCCGGTCGGTCGAAGAGCGCGAGCTGGGCCGGCATGGCCCCAGTCTGGCGCAGCCCGGGCGCGCCCCCAACCCACCGATTTCCCAACGGATCTCCGGACCGGACCCGTGCCGCGCTTGCATTTGTATGCATATGCAATAGATTTCCGGGCATGGCGAGGCGGAGCGCAGAAGAGAGCCGCGCGGCGGCCCAGCGCCTGGCGCTCGAGTCGGCGGGCGCCTGCCTGCTGTTCCGCGTGCGCGCGCTGAGCCGGACGCTCACCGGGATCTACGACGAGGCCCTGCGTCCCCTCGCGCTCAAGCCCACCCAGATGAACGTGATGACCGCCGTCGCGGCCCGCGGCGAGGGCCGGCTCTCCGAGGTCGCGGACATGATCGCCCTCGAGCCCTCCTCGCTCTCGCGGATCGTGGACGTGATGCGCCGCAACGGCTGGGTCGAGACCGTGCCCGACCCCGAGGACGAGCGCGCGCGCCTCGTGCGGCTCACCGCCTCGGGCGCCGCCCTCTACGCCGAGGCGATGCCGCGCTGGCGCAAGGCCCAGGCCCGCGCCCGCGAGCTCCTCGGCGAGGAGGGGGCCCAGGAGCTCACCGCGCTCGCGAACGCGAGCCTCTCTCGACGCGCGCCCTAGTCGGTCTCCTTGGAGTAGCTAGAACATGCATATGCAACTTAATCGCCGTCGAGCCTGGATCGCCCTCGCACTCGTCGCCTTCGCCGGCGCCGCCCTCGGGCTGCGCGGGATCGACGACGCGCCGCCCGCAGCCGCGACCGCGCGCCCCCTCGCGGTGCTGGCCGCCCCCGTGGCCCTCGAGCCCGGCTACCAGCGTGCGCAGCGCTTCGTGGGCCGCGTGGAGTTCGCCCAGGCGTCGGAGGTGAGCTTCGAGCTGGGCGGCAAGGTGGCGCGGGTGCTCGTCGACGAGGGGGACCCCGTCGCGGCGGGCGCGGTGCTGGCCGAGCTCGACACCGCGCGCCTGCAGGCGCGCCGCGCCGAGCTGGTGGCGGCGCGCTCCGAGGCGCGGGCGCTTCTCGAGCTGGCGAAGCTCCGCGACCGCCGGGCCCGGCGCATGCTCGAGGAGGACGTGATCGCACCCCAGCGCGCCGACGACGCGCGGCTCGAGGCCTCGGCCCGCGCCGCCGCCCTGGCCGGCGTCGAGGCCCGCATCGCCTCGCTGGACGTGGACCTCGCCAAGTCGGTGCTGCGCGCTCCCTTCGCGGGCGAGGTGGCGGGGCGCCAGGTGGACGCCGGCGTCGTGGTGGAGGCCGGGCATCCCGTGGTGCGGCTGCTCGAGACCAGCCGGCCCGAGGTGCGGGTGGGCGTGGCGCGCCAGGTCGCCGCGCTCCTCGCCGAGGGAGATCCCGTCGAGCTCCTCGTCGACGGCGAGCGCATCGACGCCCGGGTGCTGGCGGTGCTGCCCGAGCGGCGCCGCGAGACCCGCACCGTGCCCGTGCGCCTCGCCGTCGAGACCGCGGAACCGGCGCTGCGCGAGGGCGACCTCGCCGAGCTCGCCTGGCGGGAGCCCGTGGCGATGGACGGCTTCTGGCTGCCCCGCGCGGCCCTCACCGAGGGTGCGCGCGGCCTCTGGGCCGTCTACGTGGCCGCACCCGAGAGCGCCGACGCCCCCGAGGCGCACCGCCTCGAGCGGCGTCCCGTGGAGGTGCTCCACGAGGAGGGCGAGCGCGTCTTCGCCCGGGGCGCACTGCGCGCCGGCGAGGCGATCGTGCACGACGGGGTCCACCGCCTCGTGCCCGGACAGCTCGTGCACGTCGCGCCGCCCCCGGCCCCGGTCGCCCGGGCCGTCCCGGCGGAGCCCGCCCGATGACGGCGCGTCCCGCCCTCGCGCTGCTGCGCAACCGCCACCTGCTCGTGATGGTGCTGCTCGTGGTGCTGGCCGCGGGCACGAGCTCGCTGCTCTCGCTGCCGCGCACCGAGGACCCGCGCATCACCATGCGCAACCCCATCGTGCTCACCCGCCTGCCGGGAGCGTCCCCGGAGCGCGTCGAGGCCCTGGTCTCGGAGAAGATCGAGGAGAAGCTCGAGGAGGTGGCCGAGATCCGCGAGGTGGACTCGACCTCCCGGGCCGGCATCTCCGTGGTCTCCATCGTGCTCGAGGACCACGTCACCGACAGCGACGAGGTCTTCGCCGAGATCCGCGACCAGATCGCCGCCGCCGTCCCGCTGCTCCCGCTCGAGGCGAGCGCGCCGGTCTTCGACGACAAGCGCGGCGCGGCCGCGTTCTCGGTCATCGCTGCGCTCACCACCGAGAGCGAGCTCCAGCTCGGCATCCTGTCGCGCCTCGCCGAGGAGCTCGCCGACCGGCTGCGCGCGGTGGGGGGCACCGAGCTGGTGCGCCTCTACGGCGAGCCCGAGGAGGAGCTCACCGCCCTGGTGGACGATGCGGAGCTCGCCGCCCTCGGCCTCACCGCCGGCGATCTCGCGAGCGCGCTGCGCGGCGCCGACGCCAAGACGCCGAGCGGCCGGCTGCGCAGCCGCGGCAGCGACCTGGTCCTCGAGGTGCGGGGCGAGCTGGACTCGCTCGAGCGGGTGCGCGAGGTGCCCCTGCGGCGCGCCGCCGACGGCGCCCTCGTGCGCGTGGGCGACGTGGCCGAGGTGACCCGGCGCTGGCGCGAGCCCACCACCGAGATCGGCCTGGTGGAGGGCGAGCGCGCCGTCTTCGTGGCGGCCCGCATGGAGCCCGGCGAGCGCGCCGACGAGTGGGCGGAGCGCGCGCGCGCCGTCGTGGAGGGCTTCCGCGCCGAGGTCGGCGGGCCCATCGACCTGCGCCTCGTCTTCGACCAGAGCCACTACACGATCGAGCGGCTGGGCTCCCTCGGCAGCAACCTGCTGCTGGGCGCCGCCGTGGTGGTGGGCGTGGTGCTCCTCACCCTGGGCCTGCGGGCCGGGCTCGTGGTGGGCGGCGCGCTGCCCATCACCGTGGCGCTGGCGCTGTTCGGCCTGCTCGCCTCCGGCGGCTCGCTCCAGCAGATGTCGATCTTCGGGATGATGATGGCCCTGGGCCTGCTCATCGACAACGCCATCGTGGTGGTGGACGAGGTGAGCGCGCGGCTCCGCGCCGGAGCCGACCGCGAGCAGGCCGTGGAGCAGGCGGTCGATCACCTGTTCTCGCCGCTGCTCGCCTCGACGCTCACCACCGTGCTCTCCTTCGCGCCGATCCCGCTGCTGATCGGGAACGTCGGCGACTTCGTCGGGCCCATCGGCGTCGCGGTGATCCTGGCGCTGGCGGCCTCCTTCGCCCTCGCCATCACGCTGGTGCCGGCCCTGGCGGGGCTGTTCGTGCCCGGCCCCGCCGAGGGCGAGGCGGCCGGGCGCCCGCGCTGGTGGCACCACGGCCTCGAGCTGCCGCGCGTCGCGGCCCACACCCGCCGTGCCCTGGTGGCGGGGATGCGCCGCCCGGTGCTCGCCATCGGGATCGCGGCGGCGCTGCCGGTGCTGGGCTTCGCGCTGGCCCCGAGCCTCGGCAGCCAGTTCTTCCCGCCCGTGGACCGCAACATGTTCGACGTGCAGGTCTGGCTGCCCCGGGACGCCTCCCTCGAGCGCACCCGCGGCGCGGTCCGCCGGGTCGAGGCCGTGCTGCGCGGCCACGACGCGGTGCAGCGCGTGGCCTGGCTCCTGGGCGGCAGCTTCCCGAGCGTGTTCTACAACCTGGTGATGACCCGCGACGACGCCTCCTACTACGCGCGCGGCATGGTGGAGACGCGCACCGCGGCCGAGGTGAAGGCGCTGCTCCCGACCCTCCAGGACGAGATCGACCGCCGCGTGCCCGGCGCCCAGGTGGTGGTGCGGAAGTTCGGCCAGGGCCCGCCCGTCGAGGCCGAGGTCGAGCTCGAGCTGCGCGGCCCGTCGCTGGCCGTGCTCCAGGACCTGGGCGAGCAGGTGCGCGCCCGCCTCGCCGGGCGGCCCGAGGTGCTCCACACCCAGGCCACCCTCGAGCGCGGCGAGCCCAAGCTGTGGGTGGACGTGGACGAGGACGAGGCGCGCCTCGCCGGCCTGGCCCTGCGCGACGTGGCCGACCAGCTCGAAGGGCGCCTCGAGGGACGCACCGGCGGGTCCGTGCGCGAGAGCTTCGAGGAGCTGCCGGTGCGGGTGCGCACGCGCGACGCCGAGCGGGCCGATCGCGCCGGGCTCGCCGACACCCAGCTGCTGGGCGCGTCGCCGGGCGAGTGGCTGCCCCTCGCGGCGCTGGGCGACGTGGAGCTGCTGCCCGAGATCGGCGGCATCACGCGCTGCGCGGGGGAGCGCTGCAACCAGGTGCGTGCCTACCTGCGCACCGGCGCGCTCCCCATCGACGTCACCAACGCGGTGCTCGAGAGCCTCGAGGGCTCGGGCTTCGTGCTGCCCGCGGGCTACTCGCTGCGCGTGGGCGGCGACTCCGAGGAGCAGGCGGCGGCGGTCTCGAGCCTGCTCACCTACGCGCCGGTGCTGGGCGTGCTGATGGTGGCCACGGTGGTGCTCGCCTTCCGCAGCGCCGCCCTGGCGGCGCTGCTGTTCGGCGTCGCGGGCCTCTCCGTGGGCGTGGGCCTGCTGGCGACCTGGGTGAGCGGCTTCCCGTTCAGCTTCAACTCGATCCTGGGCACGGCCGGGCTGATCGGCGTGGCGCTCAACGACTCGATCGTGGTGCTGGCGGCGATCCGCGGCGACGCGCGGGCGCGCCTCGGGGACGTGGAGGCCGTGGTGGACGCCGTCCTCGGCTGCGGGCGCCACGTGACCTCGACGACGCTCACCACCATCGGCGGCTTCCTGCCCCTGCTGCTCTTCGTGGGCGGGGACTTCTGGCCTCCCCTCGCCATCGTGCTGGCCGGCGGGGTCGCCGGCGCCACCCTGCTCGCCACGCTCTTCGTGCCCGCGGGCTACGTGCTGCTGCGCCGGCGGGCGCCGAGCGCGGCGCGGACCGCCCCCGCCGAAGCCGTGCCGGTGGCGGTGTAGCCGCGATGCGCCCCGACAACGGACGGACCCCGTCGATCGCACTCGCCCTGCTGGCCGCGGCCGCGCTGCTCCTCGCGGGCGTCGGCTGCTCGATCTCGACCCGCTTCCAGGGGCCCGGCTTCCAGCGCTCCCGGGGCGTGGTGGCCGACCTCGCCGGCGACACCGTGATCGTCTCCCTCACCCACGCCACGGTGGACCGGGCCGGGCGCAAGACCTTCGACCGCCACGTCGGGAGGATCGTGGACCACCTCGAGAGCCTCGAGGCGAGCGAGGGCTTCATCGGCTTCTCGATCGGGATGCGCGTGCCGGGCAAGGAGGTCTGGACGGTGACGGCCTGGACCGACGAGGCGGCCCTCGACGCCTTCGTGCGCTCGAGCGTCCACGCCGCCGCGATACGGGAGAGCGGCGGCGCTCTCGAGGCCCTGCGACTCCGACGCGTCGCGCTGCCTCGCGACGAGCTGCCGCTCTCCTGGAAGCGCGCCTTCGAGCTGCTCGACGCGGCGCCGGGGCACGCGGTCGGGCGCGCCGTCCGCTGAGGCGGATGGCCCCAGCGCGCCTCCGGCGCGGCCCTGGGGCATCCTCCCGGGTGCGGCCGGGCGCGGCACCTCGCCTGCAGACTCCGGCCCGCGAGGAGCCCTTCCGTGGCCACGGCTTCCATCCTCGTCACCGGCGCACTCGGGCAGATCGGGACCGAGCTCGTCCCGGCGCTGCGCGCCCGCCACGGGGAGTCCGCGGTGGTGGCCTCGGACGTGCGCTCTCCTCGCGCGGGGTCGCCGGCGGGCGAAGGCCCCTTCGCGCACGTGGACTGCACCCACATCCGCGAGCTCGACAACGTGGTGCGCCGCCACCGGGTGGCAACGGTCTACCACCTCGCGGCGCTGCTCTCCGCGGTGGGAGAGGAGAAGCCGCGGGTGGCCTGGGAGGTCAACATGGGCGGCCTCTACCGCGTGCTCGAGGTGGCGCGGACCCACGGCTGCGCGGTCTTCCTGCCCAGCTCGATCGGCGCCTTCGGGCCGTCCACTCCCGCGCGGGCCACTCCCCAGGTCACCGTCCAGCGGCCGACCACGATGTACGGCGTCACCAAGGTGGCGAGCGAGCTGCTCTGCGACTACTACCACTCGCGCTTCGGCCTCGATACCCGGGGCCTGCGGCTGCCCGGGCTGATCTCCCACGTGGCTCCGCCCGGCGGCGGCACCACGGACTACGCGGTGGAGATCTTCTACGAGGCCGTCCGCCAGCGGCGCTACATCTGCTACCTGCGGCCCGACACCTGCCTCGACCTGATGTACATGCCCGACGCGCTGCGGGCCATGATGGAGCTGATGGAGGCGGATCCCGCACGCCTGGTGCACCGCAACGCCTTCAACCTGAGCGCCATGGCGTTCACGCCCGCCCAGCTGGCCGCCGAGATCCGGCGCCACGTGCCCGGCTTCGAGGTCGACTACGAGATCGATCCCGTGCGCCAGGCCATCGCCGACTCCTGGCCCGACGCGGTAGACGACAGCGCGGCGCGCGACGAGTGGGGCTGGAAGCCCGAGCACGACCTCGCGAGCACGACGCGCGACATGCTCGAGAAGCTGCGCGCGCGGCTCCCCACCCGGAGCTGAGGATGCCCAGCGACCGACTGGACCGGGAGCTCGCCTCGCAGCTCGACGCCCTCGACCAGGCCGGCACCCGCAAGGGGGCCGAGAGCGTCGTGGTCGGCGTGCTGGCGCTCGAGGGGGACCGCGGGCCGCGCGTGCTCCTCGAGGGAGAGGGCGAGCGGGCCTTCCTGCCGATGAACTCGAACGGCTACCTCGGCCTGGCGCGCCATCCGGAGGTGGTGGCCGCCGAGGAGCGGGCGGCGCGGGCCTTCGGGACGGGGCCCCAGGCGGTGCGCTTCATCAGCGGCACCTTCGCTCCCCACGTGGAGCTCGAGCGGCGCCTCGCCGCCTTCCACGGGCGCGAGGCGGGCATGATCTACAGCTCCGCCTACGCGGCGGTGATGGGGATCCTGCCGCCACTGATCGACGACTCGACCGCGGTGATCAGCGACGAGCTCAACCACAGCTGCATCATCAACGCGGTGAGGCTCGCGAAGCCCGCCCGCAAGCACGTCTACCCCCACTTCGACCTCGCGGGCCTCGAGGGCGCGCTGGCCGAGGCCGCCGGGAGCTGCCGCCGCGCGATCGTGGTGACCGACGGCGTCTTCAGCATGCGGGGCGACCACGCGCCCCTCGCGGAGATCCTGGACCTGGCCCGCCGCTTCGATCCGCGCTTCCCGGGCAACGTGGCCGTGGTGGTGGACGACTCCCACGGTGTAGGCGCCCTCGGCGCCACGGGTCGCGGCACCGAGGAGGTGACGGACGCCCGGGCGGACGTGCTGATCGCGACCCTGGGCAAGGCGCTGGGCGTGAACGGGGGCTACGTGGTGGGGAGCCGCACCCTGGTGGACTTCCTGCGCGAGAAGTCGCCCTTCTACGTCTACTCGAACCCGATCACGCCGCCGGAGGCCGCGGCCGCGGCCCGGGCCCTGGCGGTCCTCGACTCCGACGAGGGCCGGCGCCGCATCGCCCACCTGCGCGCGATGACGCGGCGCTTCGAGGCCGGGCTCGTGGAGCTCGGCTGGGAGACCCTCCCCGGCGAGCACCCGGTGGTGCCCCTGCTGGTGCGCGACACGCCCCGTACGCGGGCCCTCGCCCTGCACCTGCGCGAGCGCGGCGTGCTGGCGACGGGCCTCAACCACCCGGTGGTGCCCCGCGGCGAGGAGGAGATCCGCTTCCAGCTCTCCGCCGACCACACGCCGGCCGACGTCGACGAGGTCCTTTCGGCCCTCGCCTGCTTTCCCGAGCGGCCCGGACGTTCCTGAGCGTGGGCGTGCCCTGCCCGGGCTGCGGCCGCGACTACGACGTCACCCTGTTCGAGTTCGGCCGCACCCTGTGGTGCACCTGCGGGAGCCGGGTGGGGATGGAGCCGCGGGAGCGGCACCTCGCCGGGCCGGGGCCATGCTTCATCGCCGACGCCATGCTGGGCCGCCTCGCCCGCTGGCTGCGGCTGCTCGGCTTCGACTGCGCGTGGGAGCGCGACATCCCCGACGAGGCGCTCGTGCGGCGCGCCGTCCTGGAGGGGCGCGTGGTCCTCTCCCGGGACCGCGCCCTGGCCGAGGAGTGGCGCGTCTCGGACCTCCATCTCGTCGGGTCGGAGAAGGTCCGGGAGCAGCTCGTCGAGGTGCTCGAGCGCTTCGGGCTCGCCCCCCATGTCGCGTTGCTCTCGCGCTGCAGCGAGTGCAACGTGCGGCTCGTGCCCGCGGCGCCCGAGGACGTCCTGCGCGTCCCTCCCCGGGTGCTCGAGCGCCACGCCGTCTTCTCCACCTGCCCGGCCTGCCGCCGGGTCTACTGGGAGGGCACCCACAGCGAGCGGATCCGGCGCTTCGTCGCCGAGCTGCTGGCGCGCCGCACCGGCGCCTGAGTTCGCGCACCGCGCCTCAGCCCAGGCGGTCGGCGAGCCGGCGCAGCAGCCGCTGCACGGGGTAGCGCTCGGGGTCGGCGGCCTGGACCTCGCGCAGCTGCTCGATCTGCCCCTCGATGGCGCGCTTCACCTCCTCGCGCAGCGCGAAGCAGACGTCGCGGTCGTCGTGGAGGCCGGCGAAGCGCCTCGTCCCGATGGGCTCGCCGAAGTAGAAGTACTGGCGCTCGGGGCGCGGCAGCCCGGCCGGCCCCGTGCCGCGGGCCAGCGGCGGGATGATGTCGCCGCCGCGGAACCACTGCTGGCGGGCCACGCCGAGGGCCGCGATCAGCCGGCCCAGGGGCGAGTGCAGCACGTCCTCGGCGTCGGACACGATCTCGAACATGTCCTCGACCCCCACCGACGCGAAGGGCACGATGGGGACCTGGTGGCGGATGGCGAGGTGCGCGAAGCCGACCCGCTCCTTCCAGATCAGCCGGTACTTCTCGCCGCGGTGCTTGAAGACCTCGCGCCCGCCGCCGGGGAAGACCAGCACCGCCTCCCCCGCCTCGAGGAGCCGCGTGCAGTTGTCCCGGGTGCCGCGCACGGCGCCGAGCCGGCGCAGGAAGTCGGACCACAGCGGGATCGCGAAGTGGTTGTGGTCGCCGAGCCCGCGCACCATCCGGCCCGTGGCCTCCCACACCTCGAGGCCGAGCATCGGGATGTCGAGGAGCCCGTAGAGGGTGTGGTTGCCGGCGAGGAGCACCGCCCCCTCCCGGGGCAGGTGCTCGAGACCCACCGCCACGGGGCTCAGCAGCGCTCGCACGGGCTCGAGCAGCCGCTTCAGCTCCGCCATGGGGAGCGGCTCGTAGTCGGTCGTCTCCGTCCGGGGCTCGGGGCTCACGGTCCCGGGAGCCTAGGTGGCTTCGCTATGGTGGCGCCAACGCGCCGCGAGGTACCGCCATGGACGTCGGCATCCTCCAGATCTTCCAGAACTACCAGGGCCGCGGCCGGGACGAGGAGATGGTCCGCGGCGAGATGCGCATCGCGGAGCAGGTCGAGGACCTCGGCTTCGACAAGCTCTGGTGCGTCGAGCACCACTTCACCGACTACTCGGCCTGTCCCGACAACCTCCAGTACCTGTCCTGGCTGGCCGGACGCACCCGCACCCTGAAGCTCGCCACCGGGGCCGTGATCGTGCCCTGGAACGACCCGCTCCGCGTGGCCGAGAAGATCGCGCTGCTCGACCACCTCTCCGAGGGGCGCGCGGTGCTGGGCCTCGGCCGCGGGCTGGCGCGCCGGGAGTACGGCGGCTTCGGCATCGACATGGGGGAGTCGCGGCGTCGCTTCGACGAGGCGTCGCGGATGATCATCGAGGCCCTCGACGCCGGCTTCATCGAGGGCGACGGCCCGTTCTACACGCAGGCGCGCACCGAGATCCGGCCGCGCCCCCTCGCCGGCTTCCGGGATCGCTTCTACTGCGTCGGCATGTCCGAGGACTCGGTCGAGCAGGCGGCCGCGCTCGGCGCGCGGCTGATGATCTTCTCCCAGCAGACCTGGGACGCCTTCGCGGCCGGGTCGCTGGCCGCCTACCGCAGGAGCTGGGCCGAGCACCACGGCGGCACCCCGCCGCCGCCGGTGACCGGCGACCTGATGTTCTGCCACGAGGACCCGGGGCGGGCCGAGGAGCTCGCCATGACCTGGATGCCGAACTACTTCCTCACCATCATCGAGCACTACGAGATCCTGAGCGAGCACTTCAAGGACGTCGAGGGCTACGACTACTACGAGACCGCCGGCGAGCTGTTCCGCCAGGTCGGGCTCGAGACCGCGGCCAAGGGCTACTGCCAGGTGAACTGCTGGGGCAGCCCGGACCAGATCCTCGAGAAGCTGCGCCAGCGCTGGGAGCTGCTCGGCGGCTTCGAGCTGAACGCCATCGTGCGCTACGGCGGCATGCCCGCCGAGGAGGCCCAGGCGAGCCTGCGCCTGTTCGCCGAGAAGGTGCTGCCCGAGCTCAAGCGCTGGTAGGCGCCCCGCGTCGGGCGGCGGTCAGGCGGCGAGGCGGATCGGCAGGCGCAGGGCTCCGCGCAGGGGCCCGGACCGGATCCGTGCGATGGGGCCCTCGCACAGCCGGTAGTCCGGGTGCCGGGCCAGCAGCTCCTCGAGGGCGACCCGGGCCTCCAGGCGCGCCAGGCTCGCCCCGAGGCAGAAGTGGGCGCCGAGCCCGAAGGCGAGGTGGGGGTTCGGGTCGCGGGTGACGTCGAAGCGCTCGGCGTCGGGGAAGCGCCGCTCGTCGCGGTTCGCCGAGGCGAACAGCAGCAGCACCTTGTCGCCCTTGGGGAGCGCCGCTCCGTGCAGCTCGACGTCCCGGGTCAGGGTGCGGGCCAGCCCCTGGACGGGCGAGTCGAAGCGCAGGCACTCCTCCACCGCGCGGGGCACGAGGCGGGGGTCCGCCACGAGCTTGCGGCGCTCGTCGGGCCAGCGGTCGAGCTGGATGGCGGAGTTGCTGAGCAGGTTGGTGGTGGTCTCGTTGCCCGCCACCAGCAGCAGGAAGGCGAAGCCCACGGTCTCGACCTCGGTGAGCTTCTCGCCGTCGATCTCCGCGGCCAGCAGCGCCGAGAGCAGGTCGTCCCGCGGCCGGCTGCGCCGCTCGGCGAGACGCTCGGCGAGGTAGCGGCCGAGCTCGATCACCGGCTCGAGGCGCCGCTCGGCCGGGTCCTCCCGGGCGCGGATCCGGGCCGGATCGAACTCCGCCACCTCGGTGGACTTGCGCTTGAACCACGCGTGGTCGTCGCGCGGGATGCCGAGCAGCTCGGCGATCACCACGGTGGGGAGCGGCCCCGAGAGCCCCCGCACGAAGTCCACCTCCTCCTCGTCCCGCCAGGCGTCGAGGAGCTCCCGGGTGAGCTCGCGGATCCGGGGCTCGAGGCCCGCGATGCGGCGCGGCGTGAAGGCGCGGCTCACGATGGCGCGCATCCGGGTGTGGCGCGGGCCGTCCATCATGATGAGCATCGGGGCGCCGCCCGCACCGGACTGCGGGAGGTCGCCCAGCCCGACCGCGATGCCCTGGCCCGAGCAGTAGGTCTCGGGATCGAGGAGCGCCGCGCGCACGTCGGCGTGGCGCGAGATCGCCCAGAAGGCGAGCTCCTCGTTGTGGTAGGCGGGATGCTCGTCGCGCAGGGCGCGATAGACGGGGTAGGGGTCCTCGTGGAGCTCCGGGGAGTACGGGTCGAAGTGCACTAGTCGAGAACCGCGGGGTCCGCCCGCAGCTCGCTGCGCACCATCGCCTCCCACAGCCCCGGGAAGCCCGCGACGGAGAGCGCGTCGGCGAGGGGCTTCGCGACCTCGGGCCGCACGGGCACGCCGCCGCCCAGGGTCTCGACGTGCCAGGCGTTGCGGCAGCGCCACTCGAGGGAGACGGCGCGCACCAGCAGCTGGGGCACGTCGGGGCCGAGCACCAGCACGCCGTGGTTGGCGAGGAGAGCCACGTTGGCGTCCTTCAGCTTCTCCACCGCGCCGCGGGCGCTGCCGGGGTCGTTCACGGTGCCGGCGTACTCGTCCACCACCGCGATCTCGCCGCAGTAGACGCTGCTCTGGTCGTAGGCGGGCGGGGCGCGGTGCACGTCGGCCCAGATCGTCCCCCAGCGCGAGTGGTTGTGGAGCGCCCAGTGGACGTCGCTGCGCGCCTCGTGGAGCGCGAGGTGGAGGCGCACCCCCGGGTTCACCGCGTACTCGCCCTCGACCACGTTGCCCTCGAGGTCGATGCGCACCACGTCGCTCGCGCGCACCTCGTCCCAGGGGATCCCGAAGGGGTTCACCAGCAGGGTGCGGTCGGGCTGGAGCGCGGTCACGTGGCCGGCGAGGTGGTCGTCGTAGCCCTCGCGTCGCAGCATGCGGCAGAGCAGCGCGAGGCGCTGGCGGTCGTCGAGGTCGGCCACCGGGAGCGGCGGCCCCAGCGGGCGGCTCAGGTCCATGACCCGAGGATACGTGATAGCCTGACCCGGCGTCAGAACGCCCGTACACCGAACCCCGTGCACCGGACCCCATGCACCGGGCCCCATGCACCGAATGGACGGGAGGCCCGCATGCCCCTGGTGATCGACGCCGACGCCCACGCCATCGAGGGAGCGGCCCTCGCTCCCGAGCTCCTCGCCCGCTGGCCCGACCGGGTCCAGGTGGACGGCCAGGGCTTCCGCATCGAGGGGCGACGCTACCCGGACCCCGACGGCCCCGGTGCGGGCTGCCCCCCGGCCCACGGCATGACGAGCGCGCCGGACATCGACCCCCTCAGCCCCTCGGGAGTGGTGCGCGACGCGGATCGCGAGGGCATCGACCAGATGGTGCTGTTCCCGAGCCTGGGGCTCGGCGTGCCCGGCTTCGAGGACGCCGGCTTCGCGGCGGAGTTCGCCCGGCTCTACGACGGCTGGATCGCCGACTTCTGCCGCCAGGGCGGGGGCCGGCTCCACGGCGTCGCGGTGGTGCCCATCGAGGACGTCGAGGCCTCGGTGAAGGTCATGGCCGAGGCGCGCCAGGCGGGCTGCGTCTGCACCGTGGTGCCGCCGGCGCTCAAGACCCGCAACCTCGACCACCCGGACCTGGATCCTTTCTGGGCGGCCGCCCAGGACCTCGACATGGCGGTGGGGGTGCACGGCGCGCCCGGCGTCCACCTGCCGAAGATCGGCGTGGACCGCTTCACCAACTACGTCCAGGTCCACTGCGTGAGCTTCCCCTTCGACCAGATGGCGGCCATGACCGCGGTGCTGAGCGGCGGCGTGCTCGACCGCCACCCGAAGCTGCGCGTCGCCTTCCTCGAGGCCGGGGTCACCTGGGTGCCCTTCTTCCTGGACCGCCTCCACGAGCACTGGGAGAAGCGCGGCGACTGGATCCCCGGCGGCTGGCAGCGCGACCCGCGCGAGTACGTGGCGGCGGGCCAGGTCTACGTCTCCTGCGAGCCCGAGGAGACCCTGCTGCCCGCGGTGGTGGAGGCGCTGGGCGCGGACTTCATCCTCTACGCCAGCGACTACCCCCACTGGGACAGCGACTTCCCCGACAGCTCGAAGCGACTGCGCGAGCGGAGCGACATCGACGACGTCGCGCGCCGCAAGATCCTGGGCGAGAACGCCCGGCGCTTCTTCGGCCTCTAGGCGGCTCGCGGGAGGCCGGGGAGGACGGTCGTGGGGATGAAGCGCCGCGTCTTCACGAACCCCGACGGGAGCGTCCGGGCCGACGTCGCCGCCGCTCGGGAGGCGGCCGCCGCCGCCCGGGAGGAGCGGCGCGGCGTGGATCCGGCACGCGTCGCGTCCCTGCTCGAGGAGCTCCGGACCGAGGGCCGGGTGATCCTCCCGGAGCTCTTCACCCGCGAGCGCATGCAGGAGATCAAGGCGGAGATCCGACCGCTGCTGACCCACGACGGCCGCAACGAGTTCGAGGGCTTCCGCACCCGGCGCATCTACTCCGTGATCCAGAAGACGCTGGCCCTCAATCCCCTGGTGGAGCACCCCCTCGTGCTGGCCCTGCTCGACCGGCTCTTCCTGCCGAACTACCTGCTCTCCCAGCTCCAGGCCATCGAGATCCAGCCCGGGGAGGAGCGGCAGCCCCTCCACCACGACGACGCCTTCTACCCCATCCCCCGCCCGCGTCCCCCCATCGGTGCGGCGACGATCTGGGCCGTGGACGACTTCACGGAGGAGAACGGCGCCACCCTGCTGATCCCGCGGAGCCACTCGTGGGGGGACGTGGAGCCGGCGGAGATCGACGCGAGCCGGCTGGTCCCCGCCGTCATGCCGTCGGGCTCGGCGATCTTCTTCCTGGGGACGCTCTGGCACTGCGCGGGGCCGAACCGCAGCGACCGGCCGCGCATGGCCGCCACCGCCCAGTACTGCGAGCCCTGGGCGCGGCAGCAGGAGAACTTCGGCCTGGCGATCTCCCGGGAGCGGGCGCGCGCGTGCAGCGAGACGGTCCAGGGCCTGCTCGGCTACAGCATGCTGTTCCCGTTCATCGGCTTCGTGGACGGGCGGGACCCGAAGCGCCTGCTCGAGTAGCGCGGCCGGCCCGGCCTAGAGCGAGGGGATCACGCCCGTCGGGTTCTCGCCCGCGGCGAGCCTCCGGGCGCGCTCCACGAGCTGCCGCTCCATCTCCTCGCGGCGGATCATGATCACGAAGTCGCCGCGCTTGATGCCCTCGACGGTGAAGCGCGCCAGCTCGTCGAGGTCCTGCACGGGCAGCTCGATCCCGATCTTCTTCATGCTCTCCATGAACTCGTCGAAGGTCGTCTCCGAGCCGTCGGGGACCGGCCGCTCCCGCGCCAGCTCCTCGGGGCGGTTGCGCCGCGTGGTCCAGATCCCCGTCGGCAGCAGCCCGCCCGAGGGGTAGAAGATGGCGGCGCGCAGCCGGGTGCGGGCCGCGAGCTGGGCGTCGAGGCACTCGGTGAGGGTCGAGATCGCGGCCTTGCTCGACGCGTAGACGGACTGGGTGGCGAGGGGCTGGATGCCGCCGTCGCCCGAGGAGGTGTTCAGCACCAGGCCCTCCTCCCCCGCCTCGATCATGCGCGGCACGAAGGCCTGGATGCCGTGCACGACGCCGTGCACGTTCACCCCGTGCACCCAGCTCCAGTCGTTGGGCGTGGTGTCCCAGACCTCGAGCTGGGCGACGCTCACCCCGGCGTTGTTGCACAGCAGGTGGCATCCGCCGAAGGCGGCCCAGGTGTGGTCCGCCAGCGCCTCGAGGGCCTCGAAGCGGCGCACGTCGGTCACGAGGGACGACACCTCCCCGAGCGCGCCGAGCTCGTCGGCGGTGGCCTGGAGGGCGGGCTCCTCCACGTCCGCGAGCACCAGCTTCATGCCCTCGCCGAGCAGCGCCCGGGCGAGCGCCCTGCCGACGCCGCTCGCCGCTCCGGTCACGACCGCGACCCGGCCCCGTAGCTCCTGCATCCTCGCGCCCTCCAGCTCCCCCCGATCCGGGCCGGCATGGTAGCCTCCGGCGTCGGGAAGCGAGGCCCGAACGAGATGCCTTCTCGAGTGGCGCGCACTCTCGGTCGCGCCGCTCGGACTGCCGGCGTGGCCGTTCGAGGGCGTGGGCTTCACCCGGGCCTACTCGGCCTGCTCCACCTGCGCGCCGTCGCGGGCCGCGCTCCTGTCCGGCCGCTGGGGCCGGCCGTCGGGATCGTCGCGAACGCCATCCCGGGCCGGCTCCGGAAGATCCGTCGCGTGCCCGGCAGCCCGCTGGAGGTCCCCTTCGACGAGGCGGGGGTGCCCGCCTCGGGGATCGGCCTGGCCGAGCTGCTGAGGCAGGCCGGGCGCGCTAGACGGCGCGGCTGAAGACCGGCCTGCCGTCGGCGGGGCTCGGCAGGTGGCGGTCGAACACCATGGCGAGGTTGCGGACCAGGAGGCGCCCGAGGGGCGTCACCGTGAGGCTCCCGTCCGTGCCGATCTCGACGAGGCCGTCTTCGGCGGCCGGAGCCAGGGCCTCGAGCTCGGCGGCATGCTCGCAGGCCAGCTCGCCGCCGAAGCGCGCGCGGTAGTCCTCGGCGCTCAGCTCGCCCAGGCAGATCAGGGTGGAGATCAGCCAGCGGCGCTCGAGGTCGTCGGGCGAGAGGCGGTGGCCGCGCAGGGTGGCGACGCCCCGCTCCGCCACGGCGGCGTGCCAGGCCGGCAGCTCGCGGTGGGACTGGGCGTAGCTGGCCCCGAGCTCGCTGATCGCGCTCGGGCCGAAGCCCAGCAGGTCGACGCCGGCCTGGGTGGTGTGGCCCATGAAGTTGCGGCGCAGGGTGCGGTCCGCCAGGGCCCGGGCCAGCTCGTCCTCGGGGCGGGCGAAGTGGTCGAGGCCGATGAAGAGGTAGCCGGCGTCGAGGAGACGCTCGATGGCGAGCAGCAGGATGCGGAGCCGGGTGGGCGGGTCCGGGAGATCCTTGCGCTCGAAGCCGCGCTGCTGCTTCGCCACCCAGGTGACGTGGGCGTAGGCGTAGAGCGCGATGCGCTCGGGCGCGATGGCGAGCACCGCGTCGAGGGTGGAGCGGAAGCTCTCGACGCTCTGGTAGGGCAGGCCGTAGATCAGGTCGAGGTTCACGCTGGTGAAGCCCGCGCGGCGCGCGCCCTCCGCCAGGGCGGCGGTGGTCTCCACGGGCTGGATGCGGTGGATCGCCTCCTGGACGCGGGGGTCGAAGTCCTGCACCCCCATGGAGAGCCGGCCGAAGCCACACTCGCGCAGGGCGTCGACGTGGGCCTCGGTGGTGACGCGCGGGTCCACCTCGATGGAGACCTCGGCGCCGGGGCTCATGGGGAAGGCGTCGGTCACGCTGGCGAACAGGCGCCGGGCCTGGTCCGGCGAGAGGTGGGTGGGGGTGCCGCCGCCCCAGTGCTGCTGGGTGGCCGCGCGCTCGACCGGGAGCGCGGCGCGGATCGCGTCCACCTCGCGGCGCAGGGTGTCGAGGTAGCGCTCGGGCAGCTCGGCGTCGTGGGTGATGACCCGGTTGCAGGCGCAGAAGTGGCACAGGCTGCGGCAGAACGGGACGTGGACGTAGAGCGAGAGCGGCGCCGAGGGGTCCTGCTCGGGGCGGGCCAGGTCGGCGAGGAGGTCGTCGGGCCCGTAGGCATCGGTCCACACCGGCGCCGTGGGGTAGCTGGTGTAGCGCGGCGCGGCGCGGTCGTAGCGCGGCAGGATGCGCTCGAGGCGCTCGATGAGCCGGGCGGTCTCCACCGGCGACGGAGCATGGCGACCGACGGGGCGCCGTGCAAGCGGGGCGCCCCGACCCCCCCGGCCTTCCCAGCCGGGCGGCTTGACGCCGCCTGCCGGCAGCCCGAGTCTCGTCCCATGCACCTGTGGCTGAAGGCGCTCCACCTGATCGCGATGGTGGCCTGGTTCGCGGCCCTCTTCTACATGTTCCGGCTCTTCGTCTACCACGCCGAGAACCGGGACGACCCGCGCACCGCCGAGACCCTCAAGCTCATGGCGGAGAAGCTCTACCGGATCATCGGCACGCCGGCGATGGTGGCCACCTGGGTGTTCGGGCTCGCCATGCTGGTCTCGGTGCCGGCCTTCCTGAGCGCGCCCTGGCTCCAGGCCAAGCTGGTGCTGCTGGTCGGCCTGACCGGCTACCACGGGTACGTGGGCCGCGTGAAGGCGCGCTTCGCCGCCGACGACGTCTACCTGGACTCGCGCCAGTGCCGCATCCGCAACGAGATCCCGACGCTCTTCCTGATCGGGATCGTGCTCCTCGCGGTGCTGCGTCCGGCCGGCTAGGCGGGGGAGGCCGTGTCCGCGAAGCGGTCTTCCGGCATCTCGGCCCGCCGCGTCGTCGTCGTCTCCTTCCTCGTCGACGTCCTCGACGTGGTGACGAACCTGGTGGTCGCGCTGATCACGGGCAGCGCGGTGGTGTTCTCCGAGATGGCCCAGGGCGTGGCGGACAGCGCCGGCTCGGCCCTGCTCGTGGTGGGCGAGCGCCGTGCGCGCCGCCCGCGGGACGCCGCCCACCCCCTCGGCTACGAGCGGGAGGCGTTCTTCTGGAGCCTGCTCTCCGCGGTGGCGATGCTGGTGGTGGGCGCGGGGCCCTCGGCCTGGCGGGGCTGGCGCCAGATCGTGGACCCCCAGCCCCTCGAGGCCCCGCTGCTCGCCATCGCGGTGCTGGTCCTCGCCATCGGGACCAACGGCTGGGCGGTGAGCCTCAGCGCCCGCAAGCTGGTCCGCGAGGGAGGCGGGAGCCTGGGCGCGGCCTTCCGCAGCGGGAACCGCCCGCTGGTGAAGAGCGCGCTGCTGCGCGACGCCGTCGGCACCTTCACCTCGGTGGTGGGGCTGGTGGCGCTGTGCCTCTACCAGGCCCTGGGCTTCGTCGCCTTCGACGCCGCCGGCGCCCTGGCCGCCGCGGTGATGATGGCGGTGGGCGCGCTGTTCCTGATGGGCCAGGCGCGCGCGCTGATCACGGGGCGCTCGCTCCCCGAGCCGGACCTCGATCGCATCCGGGCCGTGGTGCTCGACACGCCCGCCGTGGAGGCGATCAACCAGCTGGCCGCCCTCTACTCCGGGGTGGACGAGGTCTTCGTGGACCTCGACCTCGATCTGGCGGAGGACCTCGACACCACGGAGATCGAGGCCGTGCTCGACGACGTGGAGGAGCGGGTGCGCGGGCGGGTCCCCGAGACCGGCCGGGTGCGGATCCAGCTGAACTCGCCGGAGCCCGAGGACCTCGAGGCCGTCTAGCGACCGGCGGCTATGCCGCCTCCGGATCGACCGGCCGCTACGCGGCCTCCGGATTGACCGGCCGCTACGCGGCCTCGCGGAACGGTGCGCGCAGGCGGCGGGCGGCGCCGAGGGCGAGGAGCTTGGCGGCGTCGAGGCGGGGGTGGGCGCCCACCGCTGCGGCGGGCAGGCCCAGGCGGCGCTGCAGGCGCTTCAGCTTGTAGAGGTCGCGGCGGCGCTCCGTGGCGGCGGTGAAGAAGAAGGTCGTCATCGCCACCGAGACCTCGTCGCCGTTCTCGACGCAGTGGGGGAAGAGCGACGGGATGTGGGACCCCATGCCGGCCTCGAGCCGGGCGACGAAGGGGCGCGGGCAGGCGTCGAGGCGCCCGGGGTGGAGCTCGCCGTTGCCGGCGTAGAAGGCCTCGAGGTCCGCCTCGGTGAGCACCGCCGGGTCGCGGCCATCGGTGATGGTGACCTGCTTCCAGCCGCGGATCTGGAGCAGGAAGTTCTGCTCCTCGTCGAGGTGGAAGGGCGTGACCGAGCGCGGCGACGCCACCACCACGTCCGAGCGCGGCCGCTGCATGCCGGGGACCACGCCCTCGCACAGCTCCCGCACCACGCCCAGGTTGCGCGCGAGCAGCTCCGCGTACCCGGGCAGGGAGCCGATGTCGCGGATCAGCATCCAGGAGCCGTTGGTCTCGATCTGCTCCAGGGTCTCCCGGATCGAGAGCGCGTTGCCGGCGAAGCCGCGGCTCCCGAAGGTGTTGTACAGGCCTCCGCGGTCGGTCTCGTCCCGGGCCAGGTCGCCCCGGTGCCACTGCACGTTGCCCGGGCTGCGCTGGGCCAGGTCGATCAGCGCCTCGGTCTCGAAGAGCGGGTGGCCGGCGAGCCCGTGGCGGATCGGGAAGGGCTCGCGACCGAAGCGCTCCCGGAAGGTCCGGGGGTCGATGTGGAGCAGCCTGGCCTCGGGCATCTGACCCCCCTCGCGGGCTCGGTAGGTCCTCGGAGTCTTGTCGGCGGTCCCCGACCCGATCTCGAGGATAAGATTGTCCGACCAGTTGACAATCCGACGATAGCGCTGCATCCTGGGCCTCGCCATGCTGAAGCCCGTCGCGCGCCGCTCCCTCACCGACGAGGTCTACGAGCAGCTGCGCGACCAGATCGTGGCCGGGGACCGGCCGCCGGGGACGCCGCTGCCGGCGGAGCGGGTGCTCTGCGAGGCCCTGGGCGTGAACCGCAGCTCGGTGCGCGAGGCCCTGCGCCGGCTCCAGCAGGCGGGCCTGATCTCGGTGCGCCACGGCGGCACCTCGGAGGTGCAGGACTACCGGCGCTCGGCGGGCCTCGACCTGCTCGCGGACCTGATCGTGGGCCCCGCCGGCGACCTCGACCTCGCGGTGATCCGCAGCATCTTCGAGGTGCGCTCGGTGCTGGCGCCGGACATCGCGCGCCTCGCCGCCCAGCGCGCCGACGACGCGGCCGTGGCGGCCCTCGAGGCGGTGGTCGCGCGCATGCGCGTGGCGGCGGGGGACCTTCCCCAGCTCCAGCAGCTCGCCAGCGAGCTGTGGTCGGTGCTGGTCGAGGCGTCGGACAACGTCGCCTACCAGCTCGCCCACAACTCCCTGCGTGCGAGCTACGACCAGTGCCGCGAGCTCTTCGTGCGCGTGCTCGCCGACGAGATCGGCGACGTCGCCGGCTACGAGGCGATCGTCCGGGCCGTGGCCGGGCGCGACGGACGCCGCGCCGAGGGTTGCGCGCGGGAGCTGATGCAGCGCGGCGAGCGTGCCGTCGCCCGGGCCTTCGCGGCCGCGGGGGGCGCCTCGTGAGCGAGCCCTTCGTGCCCGCCTCCCCGGCGGACTCGCCCGGCAGCCTGCGCGAGGCGCTGCCCATCTTCGCGCGGCATGCGAGCCCGCGGCTCCTCACCGCGGCGGTGCTGGCCTGCGGCACGGCGCGCGTCGCCCTGGGCGGTTTCTCGCTCTGGGACCTCGTGCCCGTGGCGGTGATCGCGGCGCTGTGGCCCGTCCAGGAGTGGCTGATCCACGTCTACGTCCTGCACAGCAAGCCCTTCCGCTTCGCCGGGCGCAGCTTCGATCCCCGGGTGCCGCGCAAGCACCGCGCCCACCACCGCGACCCCTGGAACTACGAGATCCTGTTCATCCCGGTGCACTCCTTCGTCTACAGCCTGCCGATCCTGGTGGCGCTGTGCTTCCTCCTCACGCCGAGCACCGAGCTGGCCCTCACGGCGCTCACCTTCCACCTGCTCTGCGCGCTCCACTACGAGATCGTCCACTTCCTGGTCCACACCCGCGTGGCGCCGCGCACCCGCTACTACAAGGCGCTGTGGCGGAACCACCGCCTGCACCACTTCAAGAACGAGCACTACGGCTACGGGGTGACGCGCCTCGAGGCGGATCGCTGGCTGGGGACGGCGCCGGACTGGCGCGAGGTGGCGACCTCGCCGACGGCGCGCAGCCTGGTCGGGGGCGAGCCGACACCCTAGAGGGCCACCGTCCGCGCGTCGTCGGGCCCGATGGCGGCGCTCGGCGGCTCGCCCTCGACGAGCCAGCCGCGAACGAGATGGGGGCTCTCCTGCGCCGCCGAGACCCGACCCGACGCGTCCACCAGGACGCAGCCGCCCTCTCCACCGAGCGCCCGTACCTCGCCGAGGGCGCGCTCGGCCGCGGCTCCGGCGGAGAGGCCCGCCAGCTCCACCAGGTCCGCGACGCGTCGCGCGAAGGCGACGCGGAAGAAGGCGTCGCCGGTCCCCGTCGCGCTCACCGCGCAGGCCGGGCCGGCCCAGGTGCCCGCCCCAGCCACCGGGGAGTCGCCGACGCGGCCCGGCAGCTGGTTCAGCATCCCGCCCGTCGAGGTGGCGGCGGCGAGCCGCCCCTCGCGGTCGCGCGCCACGGCGCCGACGGTGCCGTGGGCGTCCTCCCCGATCGGGGCCTCGACGTTGTGGTCGAGGTGCAGCCGCGAGCGGTCCCGGAGCGCCTGCCACTGCCGGTCCCGGCGCAGCGTGCGGAACCAGGCCTCGGACGCGGTCTCGAGGCCCGCGCGCTCGGCGAAGGCGTCGGCGCGCTCGCCGAACAGCAGGCAGTGGGAGTGGTCGAGCAGTGCGGCGGCGGCGAGCACCGGGTTGCGGGTGCGCCGCAGCCCCACCGCGCCGCCCACCCGCGCGGTGGCCCCGTCCATCACCGAGGCGCTGAGCTCCACGGAGCCGTCGGCGCACAGCGCGGCTCCGCGGCCCGCGTTGAAGAGCTCGTCGTCCTCGAGCACCACCACGGCGGCGAGGACCGCCTCGAGCGCCGCCCCGCCGCCGCCCAGCACGGCCGCGCCGGCGGCGAGGGCACGGGCGATGGCCGCGTCGTAGGCGGCACGCCCGGGGTCCCGGGCCCGCTCGTCGGCGATGCGTCCGGCGCCGCCGTGCACCGCGAGGGCGAAGGGGGACGTCACGGCACCGGAGTCTCCCGCGCGCGCCGTCGGGAGGCCAGCCGCGACCCCGCAACCCGCTTCGCACCCGGCACGGATCCGGCCGGTTGGGGAAGCGGGCTCCCCACGCGGCAACGCTTCGGGCCGCGGGTGCCGCGCGCGTCGCGGACCGCGAAGCGCCCCGGATTCCGGGCGCCTGTCCCCGGCCCTGCGGCCTCGCGAGGCTTCACGCTGGCGGCCCGGTGCTTGCTTCGAAGAGCGGCGACGAAGTGGGGCGCGATGGGTTCGGCCCCCAGGGGAGTGACCCCGGGTCGGCGAATTCCCTGGAGGATCCCCCCGACGGCCGCTCCGAATCGCGTACAATGATTGCTTTTTCGCGGGCCCCTGCCGCCTTCCGCCAACTCGGGAGACCACCGACTCGATGAGTGCCACGACCAAGAACGAGAAGCTCCTCGCCTGGGTGAAGAAGATGGAGACGCTCTGCCAGCCCCAGAGCGTCCACTGGTGCGACGGCTCCCAGGCGGAGCACGACTCGATGATCCGGCTGCTGGTCGAGGCCGGCACGGCGCGTCCCCTGAACCCCGAGAAGCGCCCCAACAGCTACCTGTGCTTCTCCGATCCCGGCGACGTGGCCCGGGTCGAGGACCGCACCTTCATCTGCTCCGAGAACGAGGTGGACGCGGGTCCCACCAACAACTGGCACGACCCCGCGGACATGCGCAAGACGCTCAAGGGCCTGTTCAGCGGCAGCATGCGCGGCCGCACCATGTACGTGATCCCCTTCAGCATGGGGCCCATCGGCTCCCACATCGCCCACATCGGCGTGCAGATCAGCGACTCGCCCTACGTGGTGGCGAGCATGCGCACCATGACCCGCATGGGCCAGGCCGTGCTCGACGTGCTCGGCGACGACGAGTTCATCCCCTGCATGCACTCCGTGGGCGCGCCCCTCGAGCCCGGCCAGCAGGACGTGCCCTGGCCCTGCAACGCGGACAACAAGTACATCGTGCACTTCCCCGAGACCCGGGAGATCTGGTCCTACGGCTCGGGCTACGGCGGCAACGCCCTGCTGGGCAAGAAGTGCTTCGCACTGCGCATCGCGTCGGCGATGGCGCGGGACGAGGGCTGGCTCGCCGAGCACATGCTGATCCTCAAGCTCACCAGCCCCCAGGGCGCGGTGCGCTACGTCGCGGCGGCCTTCCCCAGCGCCTGCGGCAAGACCAACCTCGCGATGATGAACCCCACCCTCCCGGGCTGGAAGGTGGAGACCGTGGGCGACGACATCGCCTGGATGAAGTTCGGCGAGGACGGCCAGCTCTACGCCATCAACCCCGAGGCGGGCTTCTTCGGCGTGGCGCCGGGCACGAGCATGAAGTCGAACCCGAACGCCATGAAGACCCTCCACGCGAACTCCATGTTCACCAACTGTGCCCTCACCCCGGACGGCGACGTGTGGTGGGAGGAGATGACCGACGAGGTCCCCGAGACCCTCACCAACTGGCTCGGCCACGAGTGGCACCCCCACGCCGAGTCGCACGCCGCCCACCCGAACGCGCGCTTCACGGCGCCGGCGAGCCAGTGCCCGGTGATCGCGCCCGAGTGGGAGGACCCGAACGGCGTGCCGATCAGCGCGATCCTGTTCGGCGGGCGCCGCGCCCACACCATCCCGCTGGTGTTCGAGGCCCGGGACTGGCAGCACGGCACCTTCCTGGGCTCGATCATGGGCAGCGAGAAGACCGCCGCCGCCACCGGCGCCCTCGGCGTGCTGCGCCGGGACCCGATGGCCATGCTGCCCTTCTGCGGGTACAACATGGCGGACTACTGGGCCCACTGGCTCAGCATCGGCCGCCACGCCGGCGCCAAGCTCCCGCGCATCTACATGGTGAACTGGTTCCGCAAGAGCGAGGGCGGCGACTTCCTGTGGCCCGGCTTCGGCGAGAACGGCCGCGTCCTCGAGTGGATCTTCAACCGCTGCGAGGGCACCGGGAAGGCGGTCGAGACCCCGATCGGCCAGCTCCCCGCCGACGGCGAGCTCGACGTCTCGGGCCTCGAGCTCGGCAAGGAGGACCTCGCGGAGCTGCTGCGCGTCGACGTCGAGGCCTGGCTCGCCGAGGCCCAGGGCGTCCACGATTACTACGGCGACTTCGGCGACCGCGTTCCGAAGGAGCTGCTCGCGGAGCTCGAGGCGCTGAAGCAGCGGCTCGAGGCTGCGCGCTAGCACGCTCCGCCGGGCGGCCCGCCTCAGAACACGATCACCTCGCCCAGGTCGACGGCGACGTTGTCCTGGAACGCCCCGTTCGGGGACGTGTCCACGGCGAAGAAGAACGTGTAGGAGCCGGGGGTCACCAGCGGCGGCAGCGGCAGCGTCAGGTCCGTGAACTCGACGAGCGGCAGCGGCTGGAAGAGCAGGATCCCCACCGAGCCGAAGGGCCCGAAGAAGCCGATCAGCCAGTCGCCGGGCTGGCCCGCGAAGGTGCCCGGGTCGAGGCTCAGGCCGAGGGGCACCGAGGTCTGGCCGCTGGCGTAGGTGGTGCCGTCCACGCCGTTCAGCTTCAGGTCCACCGTGGGCGGCACCGGGATGCCGACGAAGGTCGCCTCGCCGGCGTTCACCGTCTCCTGGTCCGAGACCAGCATGGCCTGGTTGTCGAGCACGCTGCCCGCCCCGGCGTTCACCTGGACGGTGATCTCGATGGTTCCCGAATCGCCGGGGGCGAGGTTGCCGAGGTCCCACTCGTTGTCGCCGGTGTCCGGCGGCGGGACGGCGGAGACGAAGCTCACGCCGGCCGGGTAGGACTCCAGCACCGTCGCGTTGGTGGCCACCTGGTTGGCGCCCGGGTCGTTGGCCCAGTCGAGGGTGTAGACGAGCTGGGCTCCCGGGAGCACCGGGTCGACGGAGTCGGTCTTCGTGAGTGCGAGCTGGGTGGAGCTGTCCACGACCGTGGTCTCGGTCACCTGGCCGCCGTCCTGGTCGCCGCTCACGATCGCGGAGTTGAACAGGTTGGTGCCGTCGGGCAGCGGGCTCGCTACCTGCACGGTGATGCTGATGGTCTGGGAGTCACCCGGCGCGAGGTCGCCGAGGTTCCACTGGTCGTCGCCCACGTCCGGCGGCGGCACCGCGGAGACGAAGATCACGTTCGGGTCGTAGGTCTCCACCAGCGTGACGTTGGTGAGGGTCTCGTTGGCGGCCGCGTCGTTGCCGACCATGATCTCGTAGGTGAGCGGGGCGCCGGCCGCAACGGGGTCCGGGCTGTCGGTCTTGGTGCCGCTCAGCAGGGTGTTGCTGCCCACCTCGGTCTGCTCGTCGGCCGGCACCGGAGTGGTCACCTCGTCGGCCACGGCCTCGGCCGCGTTGGCGAGGAGCGTGCCGTCGGGCAGCGGCGAGGCGACGGCCACGGTGACCAGGATGTTGGTGGACTGGCCCGGGGTGAGGGTGCCGACGTTCCAGGTGTCGTTGCCCGCCGTGGGGGCGGGAACCGCCGAGACGAAGCTCACGTTGGGGTCGTAGGTCTCGGTGACGGTGACGTTGTTGGCGTCGCCGGTGCTCGTGGCCGGGTTGGTGACGGTGAGGGTGTAGACGAGGGTGCCGCCGGCCTGGACCGGATCCACGTCGTCGTCCTTGGTCAGGGTGAGCTCGACCAGCTCCACCAGCACCTCCTGGGCCTCGAAGGCGCCCTTGTCGCAGCGGGGGGTGCCGTCGTCGTCGCCGTCGAAGGGCCGCGACTCGCCGCGGGCGTCGGTGGCGGCGCAGGAGGTGCCGCCGGTGCCCGGCACGGCGGGGTTGCCGGTATCGACGGCCTGGCTGCCGGGGCCGAGGGCCTGGGTCCGGACGGGGCCGCCGTTGTCGGCCAGGAACTCGAGGGCCGCATCGGCGTTGGTGGCGTCGCCGGTGGCTCCGAAGGCGCCGCTCCCGCCGTCGCCGATCAGGTTGTAGCCCAACGAGGTGGGAAGCACGGCGTTCGCATCCTGGCCGGGGCTCAGGATGTCGCCGGCGCCGTGGCCCGTGACGATCGAGTTGACCACCTCGATGTCGGGTCCGACCAGGAAGGGGCCCGGGAAGAACAGGATGCCGATGCCGGCGATTCCGTTGCCGGTCTGGTTGCCGGAGATCGTCACGTTGTTGAGGCGGGCCGTGCCGAGCTGCTGGAAGTACCCGTGCAGGCGGTTCCCGGTGATGGTGACGTTGGTGAGCTCGACGTCGTCCGCCTCCTCGATGCTCACGCCGGAGCTGCCCGTGCCGCTGTTGTTCTCGATGGTGCTGTCGATGATGGTGAGGTCCCGCGCCGCGGTGTCCCGCTGGAAGCGGATCCCCGAGCCGGTGTTGGCGAGGATCTCGGTGCGGGTGACGGTCAGATTGGCCTGGCTGAAGACGACGGAGTTCCCGGAGTTCTGCGCCACCCGCACGTCCTCGAGGAAGACGTTGGCGAACCGGGAGCTGGCCGAGATGGCGGCCCCGCGGTCGAACACGCCGAGGCCGGTGGTGTTTCCGGATCGCAGGTCGAGGTTCCGGAGCGTGAGGGTGTCGCAGCCCTGGAAGGCGAAGCAGGCGAGATCGACCGGAACCTCGAAGAGCCGGTTCGCCTGGTTCGTCGTGATCAGCGTCTTCGACGCTCCTATGCCCTGGATCGTGAGCTGGTTTCCACCGCCGAAGGTTCCGCCCCCGATGTCGAGGTCGCCGACGGAGGCATCGATGTCGCTCGAGGCCGAGGGGATCGTCAGCGAGTAGGTCCCTTCCAGGAGCTCGATCGTGTCCGCGCCGGGGAGCGCGTTCGCCTCCATGACGGCGGCCCGCAGGCTGCAGTTCGACCCGGCGTTGGCGCAGATGCCGTCCCCCGGGTTCACGTCCACGCCGTCCACGGTGGAGTTCGCCAGGAACGTCGCCGCGCCCGCGGGCGCGACGAGCAGGAGGGTCGAGAGCAGCAGGATCGAGAGGGTCTGGATCGGGTTCCGGATCGGGGGGAGGGAGCGCATTTCGGGGGACCTCGCTGGTCCGACGCCCAGGCGCCGGTGGGGCCACGCTACCACGGTCACCTGTCGAAGTGGAATGCTCCCCCGGGTGGCCCTCCTGCTCGAGAGGCGGGCGCGCCCCGGCCCATGCGCCGGAGCGCCCCGAGCCCCCTCGGGATCGGCCCGCCCCTCGAGTGATGCATTTCGCCCCCCGACGGGAGCTGGATGCAGCCGGCAGAAGATTCCCGAGATCCAGCGATCTGCTGACACAACGCCGCGTCTCCGACCACGTCTCGTTGCCGACGGTCCGTCCGGGCCCCGCCCGGTGAGCCCTCACCGATCGGTGATGGAGACACATTGGAATGACCCTGGCGGCTCGACCCCGTCTTCCCGCTCTCGTGCTGGCTTCGCTGCTCCTCACCCTCGCCGCCGCGCCTGCGGGCGCCATCTCGCTGGCCTCGGGCCTCACCACCATCGAGGTCACCGCCTTCCCGCTGATCGCCGGCGCCTCGCCCGCCGCGGACGCGCCGGGTGTGGCGTTCGTGGACGGCGCCAACGGCCGGCTCTTCGTGGCGTTCCCCGTGGTGGGGGGCGACGTGGACGTGAGCGTCGCGCCCTCGACCGGCACCATCGACCACGCCGGCGGCGTGACGCTCTCCGCGATGTCCGACACGCTCTCGCTCTCGAACTTCCTGATCGACCTGACCCAGGGCGTGGTGACGGGCGACGTGAGCGGCTTCGCCAACGCGATGGACGCGCCGCTGTTCTCGATCCAGGTGTGCGACGCCCAGCCCGGCGGCTGTGCGATCCAGACCGGCGTCGCCGCCACGGGCCTGGGCCTCTACCTCACCGACACCTCGGCGAGCGTGCTGGGAGACTTCCTCGGCGTGGACGTGGATCTCGTGGGCGCGCCCTTCGGCATCGCCACCTCGACCCTGGTGCCCGTGCCCGAGCCCGGAACCGCGCTGCTGCTCGGTGCGGGAGCGGCGGGGCTGGCCGCGCTCCGCAGGCGCCGCTAGCGCTCAGCCGCCTTCGAGCGGCGGCAGCACGCGGTGCGGCGGAGCCCGGCGCTCCGCCGCGCCGCAGGGCTCGAACCCCGCCTCCTCGCGGCACCGGCTCGTCCGGAGCCAGCGAAGCGCGCCGTCGCCCTCGTCGGGGACCCGCTCGTAGTGGTCGAGCCGGCGCCAGTCCTCGGAGAGGTGCAGGTCGAGGTCGACGAGGGAGGAGAGGTCGATCACGCGGTCCACGTCGAGCCAGGTCTCGACCGCACCCGCCGGGTCGATGGCGAGGATGCGCAGCGTGGCCCGCGGGCAGGCGCCGCACTGGCCGGTGCCGAACCAGCTCGCGCTGGCGACCCGGGGGCCGAGCTTCACGAGCCAGCGGTCGCCCTCGCGGCGGGCCTCGAGCTCCTCGGGGATCCAGCTGCCCATCTCCGGGTCGCCGGGGCCCGGCCCGGGCAGCGCGATCGCGAAGCGCTCGCCGCCGCGAAGCAGCGCGAGGCCCGGCCCGCACACCGCCTCGCCCTCGCCGAGGGCGGCGGCGAAGAAGCGGGTGACGTGGATGATCGGCGAGGCGCCCTGGGGTGCGTCGCGATAGCCGGCGGCGTCGTTGGCGATCACGAACGCCTCGTCGAGGCGACCTCCCGCGGCCTCGCCGGCGGGCCGGTAGTGGGCGGGGCGCCAGCGGCGGTAGGGGTCGAGGCCGCGGAGCGGCGCACCGCAGGCGCCGAGGCGGTGGCGTCGCGGCACCTCGAGGCGCCAGGCCGTCCAGGCCTCGGGCCGGGCGGCGGGCAGCGGAGGCGGCTCGGGCTCCCCGCCCGCGTGCCCCGCGTGCACCTCGAGGGAGAGGTGGAGACGCGCGAGGTCGAGGGCGTCGGCCGGCGGCAGGGCGTTCCAGGGCACGAGGATCTCGAACCCGTAGGCGCCCGGATCGTCCGGGTCGGCGTGCACCGCCATGCGGGGGCGGCCGGCGGGACGCAGCGCCGCGAGCTGCTCCCGGGCGTGGAGGTCGAGGCCCGCGAAGGCCGGGCTCGCCACGTCCTCGAGGACGAGGCCCGGGTCGCTCGCGCCGAGCGCCGGCCCCAGGATCCAGCGCCGCTGGTAGAGCCGGGCGAGGCGCTCGCGGTGGCGCCGCTGCCCCGCCACCCAGGAGCGGCAGTGGTGCCGGATCGCGGGGCCCGCGAGGGGGAAGGAGCGGCTCGGCGGATCCGCGCAGTCGTCCTCGCTCGCGAAGCGCACCTCGCCGTGGTGGCTCCCGAAGCCGATGGGGGGCAGGTCGAGGGCGTCCACGAGCGCGATCCGGAGCACGACGTGGTCGCCCGCGTGGAGGCTCTCGGCGGAGCCCTCGAAGCGCGCCTCCGCGGCGTGCACCCGTCCCGCCAGGGTGAGACCGCGCGACCAGGTGGCGAGCCACAGCTTCGTGGGGCGGCCCGCCCTGCCCGCGGCCGGGAGCTCGACGGAGGTCGGGTGGTCGCGCCACTCGCCGAGCCGCCCGTCCACGTTCACCGGCGGGTACAGGTTCCGGCGCAGCGGAGCGATCCCATCGGCAGCGGCAGCGGCAGCGGCAACCGCGGCGTGCACCAGCAGCCAGCCCGCCGCGAGTCCGAGGCTCCGGGCGCGGATCCCCACGAGCCCCTAGAGTAGGCCAGTGCCCGAGCGATTCGACCCCGCCGGCGTGCCCTTCGACGACGACGACGCCAGCATCGCGGCCGCGCTCGAGGACGTCAGCGTCCCCACGCTGATGATGTCCATGATCCACATGAGCGGCGACGCCGGCCTGCTCGACGGGCCGCTGCGCCCGGCCGGCATCCTGCTGAACGAGGTCCAGGGGCTGATGTCGCCCGAGGACCAGGCCGCGGTGCGGGCGCGCGCCCTCGAGGTCGTCAAGGCCTTCCGCGACGGCGGCTGCCGCCTGCCGCCGCCGCCCTCGCCCGAGACGATCCACCGCATGATGGGCTTCGTGACGGGCCAGGACGTGCCCGCCGACTACGTGCCCATGATGCTCGAGGAGATGGAGCTCGACGGCCGCGACGCCCGGGCGGTGGACTGGGGCGACGCGGTGTCCGCGGAGGCGCGGCAGGGCTTCCACGTCGTGGTGATCGGCTGCGGGATGGGGGGCCTGCTCGCCGCGATCCGGCTGAAGGAGGCCGGGATCCCGTTCACCGTCGTCGAGAAGAACGCCTCGGTGGGCGGCACCTGGCACGAGAACACCTACCCGGGCTGCCGCGTCGACGTCGGCAACCACTTCTACTGCTACTCCTTCGAGCCGAACCCCGACTGGTCCGAGTTCTTCGCCCAGCGTGCCGAGCTCCAGGCCTACTTCGAGCGCTGTCTGGACGCCTACGGGGTGCGGGACCGGGTGCGCTTCGAGACCGAGGTGCTGGGAGCCGAGTGGGACGAGGACGCGCGGCGCTGGACCGTGCGGGTCCGTGGGAAGGACGGGCGCGAGGAGCGCCTGGTCGCCAATGCGGTGGTGAGCGCCGTGGGCCAGCTCAACCGCCCCAAGCTCCCCGACCTGCCGGGCCTCGACCGCTTCGCGGGCCCCTCCTGGCACAGCGCCCGCTGGCGCCACGACGTCGACCTCACGCGCCGGCGCGTGGCGGTGATCGGCACCGGGGCGTCGGCGCTCCAGCTGGTGCCCGCCATCGCGCCCGAGACCGGCCGGCTCCTGGTCTTCCAGCGCTCCGCCCAGTGGATGTTCCCGAACCCCCACTACCACGCGAAGGTCGGCGAGGGGAAGAAGTGGGCGCTGCGCCACCTGCCCTACTACGCGCGCTGGTACCGCTTCCTGCTGTTCTGGCCCGGCTGCGACGGCGGCCACGACGCCATGCGCATCGACCCCGACTGGCCCCACCCGGAGCGCTCCACCTGCGCGCTCAACGAGGCCGCGCGGATCGCCTTCACCCAGTACATGGAGGAGCAGCTCGAGGACCGTCCGGACCTGCTCGCCAAGGTCGTGCCGGACTACGTGTGCCTCGGGAAGCGGGTGCTCCAGGACGACGGGCGCTGGCTCGCGACGCTCAAGCGGGACGACGTCGAGCTGGTGACGGACCCGATCCGCGAGATCCGGGAGCACTCCATCGTGTGCGAGAGCGGCGCGGAGCATCCCGTGGACGCGATCGTGTACGCCACCGGGTTCCACGCCAACCGCTTCCTGTGGCCCATGGACGTGGTCGGCCGCGAGGGGGTGAAGCTGCGCGAGCGCTGGGGCGACGACCCCGCCGCCTACCTCGGCATCACGGTGCCCGGCTTCCCGAACCTCTTCTGCATCTACGGGCCGGGCACGAACCTCGCCCACGGCGGCAGCCTGGTGTTCCACTCCGAGTGCCAGGTCCGCTACCTGATGGGCTGCCTGAAGGCGCTGCTCGAGACCGGCCACGACGCCATCGAGTGCCGCCCCGAGGTCCACGACGCCTACGACGAGCGCCTCCGCGAGGCCCTCGCGGGCATGGTCTGGTCCCACCCCTCGATCCGCAGCAGCTGGTACCAGAACGCGAAGGGCCGCGTCACGGTGCTGTCGCCGTGGAAGCTCCTCGACTACTGGCGCTGGACCCGGGAGCCCGACCTCGGCGACTTCATCCTCTCGGGGCGGGGCTGACCCGCACGCTGGCCTCGTTGCGGCGCAGGAAGGGCAGCGTCCAGGGCGGGTCGTAGTAGAGGGTCCGCGGCGTGCCCTCGATGCTCCAGCGCGATCCCTCGAGGGCTTCGAGGAGCAGGCCCTCGTGGCGCTCGACCGAGCCGGCGCGTCCCAGGCCCGAGAAGCCCAGCACCGCGACGGTCTCGCCGGGGAGCTCGACGATGCGCACGCGCGGGTCCACCGGCTCCGGGGCGTTCTCGCGGGTGAAGCGGGCGGGGAGGAAGAAGCGCATCACCAGCCGGTCGCCGCTCGCCTCGGTCTCCACCGGCGCCGTCATGGCGATCTCGGTCCCGGCCGGCTCCACCTCCACTGGAACCGTCATCGCCACCTCCTGGCTCCCGCGGTTCCCGCCGAAGATGTAGTCGGCGAGGATGCGGAACGCGGCGTTCTGCCCGGCCTGCCGGTCCACCGCCTCCACGCTGGTCTCGGCCACGAGGCGGGGGCCGTAGCGGCGGATCTCGACCCTCGGGTCGACGCGGTCGACCACCTCGTAGGCGGCCTGCTCGTAGCCCGAGCGGACCCCGAAGACCGAGCAGCCGGCGAGCAGCACGCTGCCGGTGGCGAGAGCGAGACGACGAAGCACGGCCAGGGACCTCCGGTTGCGGGGGGAGCCTGCCTGGACGCCCCGGCCGTTCAAGTCGCCAGGGCGGCCGCTAGTAGACCAGCTCCACCCAGCGCCGCCCGGCCAGCAGCTCCGCCTTGCGGCGCAGCCACTTCTGGGACGAGCCGGCCAGCTTGGTGAAGACCGCGTCGAGCTCCTCCATGGACTTCTCGAGGCCCGCCACGTAGACGTAGGTCTTCGCCTCGCCCAGCATCTCCCACAGCTCCTCGCCGGTCTCCTCGATGGCCTGGTGCCAGTCGATCCGGTCGGTCCAGCCCGGCCGGGAGGAGAGGGCCCGGAAGGCGCGGAAGGTCTCCTCGTCGTAGTACTGGGTGAAGTCGTCCTTCTCGTCGTTCATGTAGAGCAGCTCGAGGCCGCTGCGGGCGCCGTAGAAGAGCCAGACCCGGCCCTTCCAGTCCGGCACGTCGCGGTAGAGATGCTTCACGAAGGCGCGGAAGGGCGCGATGCCGGTCCCGCTGCCGATCAGGATGAGGTTCGCGTCGTGCTCCTCGGGCACCTCGAAGGCGAGCCCGAAGGGCCCGGTGAACTCGAAGCCCTGGCCGGGCTGGAGGTCGCACAGGAAGTTCGAGGCGATGCCGGGGAACTCCTCGCCGCTGTACTCGTCGATGTGGCTGCAGCGCCGCACGGCGATCTTGATGCGCGGCTGGCCCGACTCGCCGCGCTCGGGCAGGTCGGCGACGCTGTAGAGCCGGAAGTGGTGCTCCTGGCCGAACTCCGGCGCGCCCGGGGCGAGCACCCCGATGCTCTGCCCGATCGCGTAGGGCAGCTCGCTGCGGTCCACGTCGAGCACCAGCTCCCGCACCTCCTCGGGCGAGGCCTCGGGCGTGATGCGCGTGTTGGAGACGACGGTCGCCTCGTGGCGGGTGCCGGCGTCGTAGTCGGCGAGGTGGTGGATGGATTCGCTCACGGTGTCTCCTCCGGGTCGCGGCGGGCTCGCCGCGGGCAGGGGGTCGTGCAGCCACAGCCGTGGCAGCCGGCGCGGCCGGCCAGCACGTCGGGATCGTCGAAGGCGTCGGGGAAGGCGCGGGCCCAGGCGCGCTGGACCGCGACCCACCCCACGGCGAGGGCGGCGACGAGGAGCATGCCGACGAGGGTTCCGGCCATGCGCTCAGCTCCCCAGGCCCGCGAAGCCCATGAAGGTGATGGAGAGGATGCCGGCCAGCACCAGCGAGAGCGCGGCGCCGCGCACCACGTCGGGAAGGCTCGCCAGCTCGAGCTTCTCGCGCAGCCCCGCCATCAGCACCAGGGCCAGGGTGAAGCCCGCCCCGGCCCCCAGGGCGTAGACCAGGCACTCGACGAAGTCGTAGCCCTTGTTGGTCTGGAACAGCGCCAGGCCGAGAATCGCGCAGTTGGTGGTGATGAGGGGCAGGAAGATGCCGAGCTGGCGGAACAGCTCCGGGCTCACCTTCTTCACGAACATCTCCACCAGCTGGACCGTGGAGGCGATCACGGCGATGAAGGAGATGAGGCGCAGGTAGGGGGCGTCGATGGCCACCAGGGCCCGCTGGATCCCGAAGGCGCACACCGAGCTCACGAGCATCACGAAGGTCACCGCCCCGCCCATGCGGCTCGCCGTGGCGAGCTTGCCCGAGACGCCCAGGAACGGGCACAGTCCCAGGAAGTAGGCGAGCACGAAGTTGTTGATGAGCGACGCGTTCACGAAGATCGCCCACAGCGGCTCGCCGCTCATCGTCCGCCTCCCGTGGCCCCGACGGGCTCCAGCGCGGCGAGCCGGGTCGCCCGGCGCTCGCGCAGCCAGTTGAACAGCAGCAGCCAGCCCGCCAGGGTGAAGAAGCCGCCCGCCGGCAGGATCATCACCACCCAGCCCTGGAAGCCCTCGTGGAAGAGCGGCACGCCGAACAGGCTGCCGCTGCCGAGGATCTCCCGCACGGCACCGAGGGAGAGGAGGGCCAGCACGAAGCCCGTCCCCATGCCGAGCGCGTCGAGGAGCGCCGTCCCGACGTGGTTGCGCGAGGCGAAGGCCTCGGCGCGGCCCAGGATGAGGCAGTTCACCACGATCAGCGAGATGAAGGCGCCGAGGGCCTTGTGGAGATCGAGGCTGATGGCCTGGATCGCGTAGTCGACCACGGTGACGAAGGTGGCGATCACGAGGATGTAGGTCGCGATGCGGACCTGGCGCGGCACGAAGTGGCGCAGCGAGGAGACGACCAGGTTGGAGCCCACCAGGACGAACAGGGTGGCGAGCCCCATGGCGAGGGCGTTGCGGGCCGTGTTCGAGACCGCCAGGGCGGGGCACATCCCCAGCACCTGCACGAAGACCGGGTTCTCGCGCCACAGGCCCTTCACGAACTCGTCGGTGCCCGGTGTCGGCACGCTCTCGTCGCTCACGGCTGCGCTCCCCGGAAGTCGTCGAGCCGGGCCCGGATCCGCGGGATCCAGAACGCCGCGCTCTGGTCGAGGATGTTCGCGATGGCGACCGAGGAGATGGTGGCGCCGGTGATGCCGTCCACCTGCCAGGCTTCGGTCTTCTCGCCGGGCTTCACCGGCTCGATGGCGTGGGCGAGGGCGCTCCCGCTCTCGTCGAGGCGCACGTCCAACGCGTCGAAGTTCGCGAGGAAGCCGGGATCGGTCTCGATGCGGTCGCCCAGGCCCGGGGTCTCGCGGCTCTCGAGCACGCGGATCCCCACCACGGTCTCGTCGGCGAAGGCGTAGCCGAAGAGCACGTGGATGACGTCCTGGTAGCCCATCCCCCGGCCCTCGAGGGCGAGGCCCACCAGCTCGCCCTCGGCGTCGTAGCCCGCGTGGACGAGGGAGTCGGCGGCGTCGCCCTCGCCGCGGGGCTCGAAGCGCTCGCCGTCGACGAGGCGGAACGTGGTGCTCGAGCGCGCCGCGGGCAGCACCTGGAAGATGGCGCGCTCGAGGGCCTCGGCGCGGTTGCGGGCGATGCGCGGCCCCGTCCACTGGAAGACGCCCACGATCAGCAGGCCGCACATCAGGCCCACCCCCACCATGGCGCGGTACATCGGCCAGACCCGCGGCTGCTCGCCCGGGGGCGCCGCGCTCACGAGCCCGCCTCCGCCCGCGTGCCGTAGACCCGCGGCTGGAGCCAGCGGTCGAGGTGCGGGGTGAGGGCGTTGCCGAACAGGATCGCGTACATGACGCCCTCGGGCAGCCCGCCCCAGACGCGGATCACCACCGTGAGGACGCCGATCACGACGCCGTAGGCGACGCAGGCGCGCCCGGTCATGGGCGAGCTCACCATGTCGGTGGCCATGAAGACCGCTCCCAGGGCGAGCCCGCCGGAGAACAGCATGAAGAGCGGCGGCGGGCAGACGTCGGGACCGAGGGCGTGGAGGGCGCCGCTCAGCAGCGCCACGCTGGCGAAGATCGCCACCGGGATGCGCCAGCTCATCATGTTGCGCGCCACCAGGTAGGCGCCGCCCAGCAGGATCAGGACCGCGCAGGTCTCGCCCGTGGAGCCCGCGATGAACCCCATGGCGGCGTCGCTCGCGGAGACGGTGACGCGCTCGAACTTCCAGAGCGCGAGCGGGGTGGCGCCGGTGACGGCGTCGTAGACCGGCGCCGTGAAGGGCGGCGTCAGGGTCGAGGGCGGCAGCGCGGCGAAGCGCTCGGGCGCGAAGGCGGGCACCCAGGTCGTCATCGGCACCGGGAAGGCGGCCTGGACGAAGGCGCGCCCCACCAGGGCCGGGTTGAAGGGGTTCATGCCGAGGCCGCCGAAGAGCGCCTTGCCGACCCCGAGGCCGAACACGCCGCCCACCGCCACCATCCAGAGCGGCAGCCCGGGCGGGAGGGTGAGGCCGTAGAGCAGGCCCGCGATGGCGGCGGAGCCGTCGGCCAGGGTCGAGCCGCCGCCCGAGAGCCGACCCGCGACGCGCTCCGTGGCGAGGCACGCCGCCACCGCGGTGGCGAGGGTGAGGAGCGCGGTCCAGCCGAAGGCCCAGACCGCGAAGGCGCTGGCGGGCAGCAGCGCGAGCACCACGTTGAACATGATGGTGTCGACGGAGTAGCCCGAGAGCACGTGGGGGGAGGTGCGGATCTCGAGGGTGCCCGTGGGTGCGTGGCTCATGCCGGCGCCTTCGCGGCCGCCTTGCGGACCGCCGCCTTGGCGACGCGGAAGCGCTGCACCAGCGGGATGTGGGAGGGGCAGACGAAGGAGCAGGAGCCGCACTCGAAGCAGTCCATCAGGTGGTGCTCGTCCGCCATGGCGCCGTACTCCTGGCCGGCGGCGAGCTGACCGAGCTGCTGGGGGTTCAGGAACATCGGACAGGCGTCCACGCAGTAGCCGCAGCGGATGCAGGGGTAGACGTGGCGATGGGTGCGCTCGGCCTCGGCGTCCGTGAACGCCACCACCCCCGAGGTTCCCTTGGTGATCGGGACGTCGAGGGAGGGCGCGGCGGCCCCCATCATCGGCCCGCCCAGGAACACCCGGCCCACGTCGTCCGCGGTGCCCACGTGGTCGAGCAGGAAGCGCAGCGGGGTGCCGATGGGGATGCGGTAGTTGCCCCTATCGCGGACCGCCGGGCCGGTCACCGTGATGACGCGCTCCTGGATGCCCCGGCCGTGGGGCAGCAGGCGGCCGATCTCCGCCGCCGTGGCGACGTTGACGCACAGCGCGCCGGCGTCGAGGGGCAGGCCGCCCGAGGGCACCTCGCGCCCGAGCAGCGCGCTGATCAGCATCTTCTCGGCGCCCTGGGGGTACTTGACCCGCAGCACCTCGACGGAGACCGGGAGGTCCGCGGGCAGGCCCTTCTCGAGGTGCTCCGCGGCGTCGCGCTTGTTGGCCTCCACCGCCACGATGGCGCGCTCGGCGCCGGTGACGCGCAGCAGGTAGCGGATGCCCGTGAAGACGTCGTCGCGCTGCTCGAGCATCACGCGGTGGTCCGTGGTGAGGTAGGGCTCGCACTCGGCGCCGTTCAGCAGCAGCGTGTCGCAGCGCCGGTCCTCGGGGATCGCGAGCTTCACGTGGGTGGGGAAGGCGGCACCGCCCAGGCCGACGACGCCGGCCTCCTGGATGGCGGTGACGATCTCCTCGGGGCTCGCGTCCGGCGGGCACGGCGTCCCGTCCATCACCTCCTGGGTCGACCCGGGCCGGGGCTCGAGGTAGACGCCGGGCACCATGCGGCCCGAGATGCTGGGCGTGAGCGCGATGCGGCGCACCACGCCCGTGGCGGGCGCGTGCATCGCGACGGACACGAAGCCGTCGGGCCGCGCGATGGGCTGGCCGCGCAGCACCTCCTCGCCCTCGCGCACCACGGGCAGGGACGGCCGGCCCAGGTGCTGCACGAGGGGCACCACCAGCAGCGGCGCGAAGGGGAAGCGCCGGATCGGGAGGTCGCGGGTCTCGTCCTTCGCCTCCGGCGGGTGCACGCCGTGGCGAAAGGTCTTGAGCCCGAGCAGCCCGCCCGCCCTCATCGCCGGTCCGCTCCCGGTACCGCTGCCGGCCTCAGTTGTACTTGCTGCCGCGCTCGATCCACTTGTCGACGTCCTTCGCGCTGCGGTCCCGGGGCAGGCCCGGGTGGATGACGCGCGCGGTGCAGCGCTCGGCCGCCTTCACGAGGTCGCGATAGGGCCCGCCCTCGGCGTCCTGGATGAAGGCCTTGCCCTGGTCGTCGTAGGCGAAGATGCGCGGGTTCAGCTGGATGCACTCGTCGCAGGAGGTGCAATCCGGGGTGTCGATCCAGGGGGCCATGAAGTCGCCGGCGGGAGTCGGGGCCCCCGCGGCTTCGCCCGCAGGGCCCGCGGCGCCGGGCACCGCGGCCAGGTCCGAGAGCACCGCGCCGGCGTCCCCCTCGCCCCCGGCGAGCTTCATCAGCCCCGCCGCCAGGCGCGCCACCACGTCCTGGCGCACGCGGTCCTCGAGGTCCGCCGCCGAGGGCGGCTCCTCGCCTTCGCCCGCGAGCGAGCGCAGCATGCGCCAGAAGCCCCGCCGGTCCTCGCAGGACTCGACCATCGCCTCGTCGGCGATGAGGCGCGAGAGCTGCTGGTCGCGGTCCACGGTCCACAGGTACGGGAACTTCCCCTCCCGGTCCTCGGGCTCGAGCTCGAGGAACTCCGCCATGGGCACCATGGCGTCGTTCCAGGTGTCCGGCGGCGCCTTGCGGAAGTGCTTGCGGAAGCGCACCTCGCTGATCGCGAAGTCGCCGAAGGTGAGCGGCAGCTCCATCTCGAGCTCGCGCCCGCCCTGGCGGTACTTCAGCTTGTAGCGGGGCCAGTCCGCGGAGGCATCGGGGTTGCCCTCGAGGTCGAAGCACTCCTCCGGGGTCTCGCCGCCGTCGGGGTCGTAACGGAACAGCGGGTAGGCACGGGACTCCACGGCGAGCTTCGCCTGGTGGTGGCTCATGTCGTCGCCGATCCCGTGCTCGGGCTGGCACGAGCTGTACAGGTTGAAGAGCGCCGGGCGCCGGGCCTTCAGGCCGCGGATGAAGCCTTCGATCATGTGGTTCGGGTGGGCGATGGTGCTCTGGAGCACGTAGGTGGTGCGGTGCGCCATGCCGATGAGCCCGATCTCCTTGCGCGGCTCCTGCTTGCCCTGGATCGCCTTGCCGAACTGGGCCATGTCGGAGATCTGCCCGGTGAAGCCCGAGGTGCAGGCCTGGCCGCCGGTGTTGGAGTAGACCTGGGTGTCCACCACCAGCACCTTCACGGGCTTGCCCGACGCCATCAGGCGCGAGAGGTTCTGGAAGCCGATGTCGTACATGGCGCCGTCGCCCCCCACGGCCACCACCGGCGGGCACAGCTCCCACTCCTCGTCGCTGAACTGGCGCCAGTCGAAGTAGGTGAGGGCCTCGTCGTGCTCCGCGGGCCGGTAGCCGCCCGCGAGCTCGAGCTCCGCCGCGCGGATGGCCCGGAAGCCCTCGGCCATCCGGGCCATGTGGCCCTCGAACACCCCCATGGCGAGGGACGGGGAGTCCTGGAACAGGTGGTTCGCCCAGGGGAACGGGTAGGGGTTGTAGGGGTAGGTGCTGCCCCAGACCGAGGTGCAGCCCGTGGCGTTCAGCATGCCGAGCTTCGAGCGGCCGCGGCCCGTGGTGCCCTGCTGGTACTTCCAGCGCAGCTCCTTCAGCGTGGCGAGGAGCTTCGTCACGCGGCGCAGCCAGTCGGGGTCGATGGGCTCGCCGCCGCGCAGGGCCTCCATGCGGCCCGCGATGTCCGAGAGGGTGACGTCCTCGTCGCCCTGGCCGAGGTCGCCCACGATCTTCGCCATGGCCTCGGGGTCGCCGACCTGGATCTCCTCGACGAGCTTCAGCTGGATGTGTTTCTCCAGGCCGTCGATCAGGTCGTTCAGGTGGTCGAGGTGCTTCGCGATGCGGGGCTGCATCAGCGCCTCGACGGTGGCGACGAACAGGTGGACGGCGGTCTTCTCGGAGCAGCCCAGGCAGGCGCCGTCCCCGCTCGTGAAGGGCAGGTAGTTGCCCTTGTCGAGCAGGATGGTCTCGAGGGCCCCGATGCCCTCCTCGAGGTCGTCCACGCGGACGTACTTCTGCGGCGTGGTCGGCAGGTCGAGCCAGAAGTCCCACTCGTCGCGCAGCCGCTGCACCGACTCGTCGGTCTGGGTGACGGCGCGCAGCGCGTCGTCGTCGCAGACCTCGACGCACTCCATGCAGCCCTTGCAGGTGTAGGGGTTCACCGTGATGGAGAGCAGCCCGCCGCTGCCCGGCGCCTGCTTCTCGGGCACCGTGAAGTAGGGGCGGGAGAGCGCCAGGCGGAACTCGCCCAGCTCCTCGCGGAAGCCGTCGAGCTCCTTGCGCAGCTCCTCCTTGGCGTCCCCCGTGAAGTCGCCGCCCTCGAGGGTGCGGCCCAGGGCCTCCTCGAGCATGCCCTCCACGGAGTCGGTCTCCCTGGCCTGCTGCAGGCTCGCGCGCAGGTGGCGCTCCAGCACGCGCACCGCCTTGGGGAGCTGCTCCGTGGGCCGGCCGTGCTTGCGCAGGCGCTTCACCACGGTGTCGAACACCTGGCCGACCTCGTTCACGAGGCCCGGGATCGCGGTGTCGGGACACACCGTGTAGCACTTGCCGCAGGCGGTGCAGTTCTCGGGGATCCACTCCGGGTGCTGGAAGCGGATCTGGGTCATGTCCCGGAACAGCGCCGTCGAGGCCGGCATCACGCCGAGCCCGATGAACGGGTCGGTGAGGTTGTCGTTCCCCATGCCGCGCACGTAGAAGGAGCCGGTCTGCTCCCAGAAGCGATGCACGTCGGTGATCGGCGCCTGGCTCGAGGGCAGGGCCTCGACCATCACCGGCACGGCGGGCCCGGCGCTCGCCGGACGCTCCCCCGGACGCGCCTCGGTGATCGGGCCGTGGGGGATCTCGCGGACCTCGTCGAAGCCGCGCTTCACCACGCGCAGGTTGTCGGCCACCACCCGCGCCCCCTTGGCGCCGAACTTGTGCTGGAGCTGGCTCTCGATGGCGGCGAGCAGGCGCCCCTCGTCGAGCCCCGCCTCGGCCATCACGCTCGAGGTGGCGAAGAAGGCCCCCTGGAACGCGATGCCCTGCATGCGCAGCTGCAGGTCCGGGTCCGTGGCCTCCTCCCGGGCGATGCGGAAGGCGTCCACGGCGTAGAGCCGGATCTTCTTGTCGATCAGGATCTTCTGGAAGATCGCCGGCACGTCGGCCCAGACCGCCTCGGGCGAGCTGCGCTCGCTCTGGATCACGAAGACGCCGCCCTCCTTGAGGCCCGCCAGGGCGTTGGTGTGGTGGAACACGTTGGGGTCCGGGGAGAGCACCACGTCCACGTAGAAGTACTCGCAGTTCACCCGGATCGGATCCGGCGCGGCGGACAGGTAGTAGGTGGTGGGCTGCCCCTTCTTCTCCGAGCCGTACTTCGGGTTGGCCTTGATGTGCCAGCCCAGCAGGTCGAACAGCGTCATCGCCAGGTTCTTGCCGGTGGTGATGGCGCCCCAGCCGCCCACCGAGTGGAAGCGCAGCGTGATGCTGTGCTCGGGCATCAGGTTGGGGTTCTCGGAGCCGCGGATCGCCAGCTCCCGGACGTGGGGGTAGGCGTCCTCGATGGTCTGCTGGTGGATCTCCTGCTTGGGCGTCACCGGCTCGTCGCGCAGGAAGTCGATGGAGAGGTAGAAGAGCGGGCGGCGCCCTCCGTCGGGCAGCATGTTCTCCACGGCGGCGACGATGCCCTCGGGCTGGAGGTCCCGGCTCCCCATGCCGAAGGAGCCCGAGTAGAGGGGCGGCGCGTCGGCGACGTCGCGGTAGGCGGCGAGCCCGGGATGGCGGGGGCGGTCGGGGTCGCGCCCGTTCTCGAGGCACTTGGAGAGGGTCGCGCGGATCTCGCGCACCAGGGGCAGGTCCACGGCCAGGGGCTGGTCGAGGCGCTCGAGCACGGCCACGCCCTTCTTGCCCTTCAGCAGCTCGCCCACGAGGTCCGCCGGGAACGGGCGGAACATCACCAGGTCGACGACGCCGACCTTCACGCCGCGCGTCTCGCGCAGGTGGTCCGCCACCGCCTCGGCGCTGGGGATCAGGCTGCCCTGGCCGAGGATCAGGTAGTCGGCGTCCTCGGCCCGGTAGCTCAGCACGCGGGCGTAGCGCCGGCCGGTGAGCGCGGCGTACTCCTCGAAGGCGCGCTCGGTGAGCTCCTGGATGTGGTCGAAGAAGAACGGCCGCTGGGCGGCCACGCTCTGCATGTAGGCGTCCTGGTTCTGGACCAGGCCCGCCATCACGGGGTTGTCGACGTCCCAGAGCAGCGGGATGCGCCGCCGGGTCTCGCCGTAGAGGATGCGCTGGGCGGGTGTCGGACACTCGATCACGTCGTCGGGCCGGCCGAGGTACTCGGCGATCAGCTCGCGCTCCGGGATCCTCATGGACTCGATCAGGTGGGTGGTGAGGAAGCCGTCCTGGGCCACGGCGCCCGGGTTGAGCGCCAGCTCGGCGATGCGGTGGGCGATGATGTTGAGGTCCGCCACGGACTGGGCGTCCCGGGCGAAGAGCTGGAAGAAGCCCGTGTCGTCGATGCAGTGGTAGTCGTCGTGTCCGGCGTGGACGTTCAGGGTGGCCTTGGTCATGGCCCGGGCGCCGATGTTGAGCACGTAGGTGAGTCGCTTGCCGACGGCGGCGTAGAGCGACTCGTGCATGTAGGCGATGCCCTGGCCCGACGAGAAGTTCGCGGCGCGCAGCCCCGTCATCGCCATGCCGGCGGTGACCGCCGCGGCCGCGTGCTCGCCCTCGGGCTCGACGAAGATGAGCGGCCGGCCGGAGACGTTGAGGTGGCCCGCTGCGGCCGCCTCGGCCCAGTACTCGCCCATCTGGGTCGAGGGCGTGATCGGGTAGGCGCCGGCCGCGTCGCTCGACTCGCGCTCGCACAGGATCGCGGCGGTGTTGCCGTCGAGGGCGGCCCGCACGCCGGGGTAGCGGGCCTCGGGCTCGGGCGACTTCCTGCGAACGTGCGCCAACAGGGACATGGGAAACCTCCTGGGTCCGGATCAGGTGGGAGCGTCGCGAAGCGCGCCCTTGCGGATGATCTTCTTCGCCGCCGCGCCCTTCACGGCGCCGTGCAGCGGGTCGAGCCAGACGATGGCGCCCGTGGGGCAGCGCTCGATCGGCACGCGGGTGCCGTGGGGGCGCGCGTAGTCCACCACGGGCAGGTTGTCGCGCATCTCGATCAGCCCCGGAGCGTCCATGGCGCAGCGCCCGCAGGCGGTGCACGCCACCTCGCAGTCCTCGAGGACGCCGTCGCCCGCCTCGAGGGAGCGGCAGGCCACCCACAGGCGGCGGCTCACGGGGTGCAGCGAGAACAGGTCCTTGGGGCAGGCGTCCACGCAGTCGCCGCAGGCGGTGCACTTCTCCTCGTTCACCACCGGCAGGTCGTGGGGATCCATGTGGATCGCGTCGAAGTCGCAGGCCACGGCGCAGTCGGCCAGGCCGAGGCAGCCCCAGAAGCAGCTCTTGCCGCCGCCGGCCACCTGGGCGGCGGCCGCGCAGGTGGAGAGGCCGTCGTAGCGGGCGCGGTGGCGCGCCACGTTGCTGCCGCCCGCGCAGGCGAGCCGCGCCACGCGCTTCTCCTCGGCGCCCACGTCCACGCCCAGGTACGCGGCGATGCGCGCGCGGCCCGCCTCGGCGCTCACCGTGCACTTGCCCGGCAGCGCGTCGCCGGCGACGAGGGCCTCGGCGAAGGGGCGGCAGCCCGGGAAGCCGCAGGCGCCGCAGTTGGCGTGGGGCAGCATCTCCTCCACGGCGTCGATGCGCGGGTCCTCCTCGACGTGGAGCTTGCGGTTGGCGAGCACGAGCAGCGAGGCCAGCACCAGGGTGAGGCCTCCCAGGGCGGCGACCGCGGTCAGGACCAGCGTCATGCCGTCACCCCGAAGCCCGAGGTCCGGGTCACGGCCAGGTCCTTCGCGACGAGGTAGCCCTCGCACCCCGGCAGGTCCTCGAGGAGTGCGCGGCCGCGGCGCGCGCCGAGCACCATCACCAGGGTGGCGAGGGCGTCGGCGCTGGCGGCGTCCGGAGCCGACACCGTCGCGCTGGCGAGCTCCGGCGACGAGCGGCCCGTGCGCGGGTCGAGGATGTGGTGCTGGGCGTAGTCCCGGCTGAAGGGCTGCATGTAGTCGCCCGAGGTGGCGACGGCGACGTCCCGCGCCTCGAAGCGCGCCTGCAGGGCGAGGCCCGGCCGCGGCCGGCGGATGCCGACGCGCCAGGGCCGCCCCGCGCCGCGGCCGCCGGCCGCCACGCAGTCGCCCCCCGCGTCCACGAACACGTCACCGAAGCCCCGCTCGCGCAGCACGTCGATGCCGCGGTCCACCACCCAGCCCTTGCCGATGCCGTCCAGGGTGAGCCGCACGTCGGGCCGGGCGAGGGAGACGGCGTCGGCCTCGATGCGCACGGCCCGGTGGTCCACCCGGGCCACGGCGCGCTCGAGGGCCGCCGGGTCCGGCGCGCGGCCCGGGTGGCCGCGGTACAGGTCGAGCACCGGCTGCACGGTGACGTCGAAGGCGCCGTCGCCGAGTCGCGAGATGCGCTCCGCGAGTCGCAGCACGTCGAGGAGCGCCGGGTCGGCGTGCTCGATCCGGCCCAGCCGCTGCAGCCGGGAGAGCTCGCTGTCGGCGCGGTGGCGGCTCAGGACTCGCTCGAGCTCCGCCATTCGGGTGAGGGTCGCCTCCGCGGCGGCCTCGGCGGCCTCGCGATCCCGGTCCACCAGGGTGAGCTGGACCCAGGTGCCCATCAGCACCCGGGAGCGGACCACGCGGCGGGCGCGGGCCGAGACGCCGGCCGTCCAGGCGAGGCCCGCCGCGCCACCCACGGCGAGCAGGCGCAGCACGTTGCGGCGGGTGAGCCCTCTCCGACCCGGATCCGCGCTCATGGCTCCGCCGCTCCCCTCTCCTCCAACCCCTCGGCGCTGGCCGCCCCTCGGGAAGAGGCAAACTGCCGCACCGTCACCCGATTCTCCCCACGGAGTGCACGAACCGTGCCCCGTGATGTCCCCGGTTCCGGCGGGCGCGTCGTCCACGACCCACGCGCGACATTCAATCACGGCCGGCCCGTGCGTGCACCTGCCGCCGACGTTGCGCCGGCCCGCGTGCGGGGCTAGCGAGACGACGTGCCCCCCGCCCCTCCCGAAGCCGGGCTCCTCGGCGAGCAGGACCTCCACCTCTTCAACGAGGGCAGCCACCTCCGGCTCTACGAGAAGCTGGGCGCCCACCCGTGCCGACGGGACGGCGTGGACGGCACGGCGTTCGCGGTCTGGGCCCCGAGCGCCGAGCGGGTCGCGGTGGTGGGTGACTTCAACGGCTGGAAGCCCGACCTCCACCCCATGCAGGCGCGCGGCGACTCGGGCCTGTGGGAGCGGTTCGTGCCGGGCGTCGGCGAGGGCTGCCACTACAAGTACCGGGTGACACCGCCCCACGGCGGCACCGCGGTGGAGAAGGCGGACCCCTTCGCGTTCCGCGCCGAGGTCCCGCCGCGCACGGCGTCGACGGTCTGGAGCCTCGACTACGCGTGGGGCGACGCAGTGTGGATGCGGGAGCGCGCGAGTCGCAACGCCCTCGACGCCCCGGTCTCCATCTACGAGCTCCACCTCGGCTCCTGGCGCCGCGGCGGGCCCCGGGGCGAGCGGATGCTCGGCTACCGGGAGCTCGCCCCGCTGCTCGTGGACTACGTGAAGGAGATGGGCTTCACCCACGTGGAGCTCATGCCCGTGATGGAGCACCCCTTCTACGGCTCCTGGGGCTACCAGCTCACCGGCTACTTCGCCGCCACCAGCCGCTACGGCACCCCCCAGGACCTGATGCACCTGATCGACCAGCTCCACCAGAACGGGATCGGGGTGATCCTCGACTGGGTGCCGTCCCACTTCGCCGTGGACGGCCACGGGCTCGGCTCCTTCGACGGCAGCCACCTCTACGAGCACGCCCACCCGGAGCAGGGCATCCATCCCGACTGGGCGAGCTACGTGTTCAACTACGGCCGCCACGAGGTGCGCAGCTTCCTGCTGAGCAGCGCGATGTTCTGGCTGGACCGCTACCACGCCGACGGCCTGCGGGTCGATGCCGTGGCGTCGATGCTCTACCTCGACTACTCCCGGAACGAGGGCGAGTGGCGGCCCAACGTCCACGGCGGCAACGAGGACCTCGACGCCATCGCGTTCCTGCGCCGGCTGAACGTCGAGGTCTACGGCCGCCACCCCGGCGTGCAGGTGATCGCCGAGGAGTCCACGGCCTGGCCCATGGTGTCCCGGCCCACCTGGCTGGGCGGCCTCGGCTTCGGCCTCAAGTGGGACATGGGCTGGATGCACGACACCCTCGGCTACTTCGCGCGGGACCCGGTGCACCGCAAGTACCACCAGGACGAGCTCACCTTCCGCATGATCTACGCCTTCGACGAGAACTTCGTGCTGCCCCTCTCCCACGACGAGGTGGTGCACGGCAAGGGCTCCCTGCTCGGCCGCATGCCCGGGGACGACTGGCAGCGCTTCGCGAACCTGCGCCTGCTGCTCGGCTACATGTGGATGCAGCCCGGCAAGAAGCTGCTCTTCATGGGCGGCGAGATCGGGCAGTGGGCGGAGTGGAGCCACGAGGCCAGCCTCGACTGGCACCTGCTCGAGCACGCCCCCCACCGCGGCGTGCAGCGCTGGGTGCGCGACCTGAACGCCTGCTACCGCGCCGAGCCCGCGCTCCACGGGCGCGACTGCCAGCCCGAGGGCTTCGCGTGGATCGACGCCGGCGACGCCGACCAGGGGGTGCTGGTCTTCCTGCGCCTGGGCGCCGAGGGCGCGGGCGACGTGGTGGTGGCCTGCAACTTCACCCCGGTGCCGCGCCACGGCTACCGCCTCGGCGTGCCCGGCGGCGGGCTCTGGCGGGAGCTCCTGAACGGCGACGCCGAGCCCTACGGCGGCAGCGGCCAGGGCAACCTCGGCGGCCTCGCCGCCGAGGCCGTCCCCTGGCACGGCCGCACCCACTCCCTGGTCGCCACCCTGCCGCCCCTCGCGCTGGTCGCCTTCCGGGGCGAGGGCGGGCCGGCTCAGGAGCGTGCCGCCTCCACCGGCCGATAGGCGTCGTAGAGGTACTGGAGCACCATGCGCTGGGTGTTGAAGAACGACGCGTTCAGCGCGATGGCGGAGCGCCGCATCTCGAGATAGCGGTCCGGCTCGCGGTAGAAGCGCGGCAGCACGGCGCTCTCCAGCTTGGCGTAGAGGGCGTCGGCGTGGAGCGCGTCGAGGGCCGAGGGGGCCAGCCGCTCGCGGTAGTCGTCGTCGCCGATCGCCCAGCCCGTGACGCCCTCGACGCAGCCCTCGATCCACCAGCCGTCGAGGACGCTCAGGCTGGGCACGCCGTTCAGCGCCGCCTTCATGCCGCTCGTCCCCGAGGCCTCGAGGCCGGGCATGGGCGTGTTGAGCCAGGCGTCGCAGCCCGCGCACAGCAGCCGGCCCAGGGCCATGTCGTAGTCCGGCAGGTAGGCGAGGGAGACCCCGGCGCCCAGTGCGGCGCGGGCCTCGTGGATCCAGCGGATCATCTCCTTGCCCTCGTGGTCCCGGGGGTGGGCCTTGCCGGCGAACACGACCTGGATCGGTCCCTGCTCCCGCGCGATCGCGCTGAGGCGCTCCGGATCGCGCAGCAGCAGCGTCGGGCGCTTGTAGGCCGTGGCCCGCCGCGCGAAGCCGAGGGTGAAGGCCTCGGGGTCGAAGCCGGCTCCGCACTCCCGGTTCACCCGGTCGAGGAGCGCCTGCTTGGAGCGCCGGTGCGCCCAGCCGATCTCGCGCAGAGGGATCCCCACCGCGTAGCGGAGCGAGAGGGAGTCGCGGCGCCAGTCCCGCACGTGGCGGTCGAGCAGCACCCGGATCGAGGGCGACGTCCAAGTTGCCACGTGGACGCCGTTGGTGATCGAGCGGATCGGGTACTCGGGGAACATGCTGCGCGAGACCTCGCCGTGGCGCATCGCCACGCCGTTCACGAAGTGCGAGGCGCGAAGGGCCAGCTCGGTCATGTTGAGGAGCGGGCCCCCGTCGAGGCTCGCCAGAAGCTCGAGGCGGCGCGCGCCCAGCACGTGCTCGGCGAGCTCGTGGGAGAACTTGTCGTGGCCCGCCGGTACCGGGGTGTGGGTGGTGAAGACGACGTGGCTGCGCAGCTCTTCCACCGCGGCCTCGACGGCCGCGGCGCGCGGGGTGCGCCGACCGAGGCACTCCTCGAGGAGGGCCACCACGGCGAGGGCGGCGTGTCCCTCGTTCAGGTGGAAGCGGCCTACGTCCTCGTGGCCCAGCGCGCGCAGCATCCGCACCCCGCCGATCCCGAGGATCGCCTCCTGGCAGAGCCGGTAGCGGTCGTCCCCGCCGTAGAGGTGGTGGGTGAGCCCGCGGTCCTCGGGTCCGTTCTCGGGAAGGTCGGTGTCGAGGAGGAAGATGGGGACCTCCGCCCCACCGAAGCCCCGCACCCGGTACTCCCAGGCGCGGACCGCGACCGGACGGCCCTCGATCTCGACGCTCACCCGGGCTTCGAGCGCGGTCAGGTGGTCGGCGACGTTCCACTCGGCGGGCTCCTCGCTCTGGTGGCCCTCCGCGTCGATGCGCTGCCGGAAGTACCCCCGACGGTGCAGGAGCGTCACGCCCGCCATGGGGAGGCCCAGGTCGGCGGCCGAGCGCACCGTGTCGCCGGCGAGCACGCCGAGGCCGCCCGAGTAGGTCGGCAGCGCGGAGTCCAGCGCGATCTCCATCGAGAGGTAGGCGATCGTGGGCGTCGGCACGCGGCTCCTCGGCCGGAGGACGTGTGGGAATCCGTTCGCATTCTCGATGGGGGACGAGACGCCCGGAATATCGACCAACGGGAAGTGGGGCGCCAGGGGACTTCGCCCCGCTGCTCCCGTGCCTTCACGCGATCTCCACCGAGGCCCGCGACCCGCCCGAGTAGGCTGCGCGTACCGGCACTTCCGGTCGTGCCCGAAGCGGCGTGACCGCCTGTCGTGTATGGCATACCGCTTGCTAAAGAATTGGACCCACTCGGTGGCCCGCGGCCGGGTGACCTCCGAAAAACTCCGACGAGACTGCGCAGCGCCGCTGGCGCCATGGAGCCCCCCCATGCAGTTCCACGTTCTCTCCTTCGAGGGACCGGACGCGTACTCCCGCGCCGGCGGCCTGGCGACGCGGGTCGAAGGCCTCACCGAGACCCTGGCCTCCCAGGGCTTCGAGACGCACCTCTGGTTCGTCGGCGACCCCGACCTGCCCGGTCACGAGAGCCGGGGCGACCTGCACCTGCACCGCTGGGCGCAGTGGATCTCGAAGCACCACCCCGAGGGCGTCTACGAGGGGGAGACGGGCAAGCACCGCGAGTTCACCGCCACCCTGCCCCCCTTCCTGATCCGCGAGCGTCTCTTCCCGCACTTGGCCGACGGCGGCGGCGCCGTGATCCTCGCCGAGGAGTGGCAGACCGCCGACGCCGTCCTCCACCTCCACTGGCTGCTCGAGTACGCCGGCCTGCGGGACCGCGTGAGCATCCTCTGGAACGCCAACAACACCTTCGGCTTCGACCGCATCTCGTGGCCCGCGCTCTCCGAGGCCGCCACCATCACCACGGTCAGCCGCTACATGAAGCACCGCATGCGCGAGGTGGGGGTGGACGCGCTGGTGATCCCCAACGGGCTCTCCACCGACGCCTTCGACTCGCCGGACCGCCAGGCCGTGGCGGAGCTGCGGGGGCGCTTTCGCAACCGCACCCTGCTCACCAAGATGGCGCGCTGGGACCCCGACAAGCGCTGGCTCGCCAGCGTGGAGATCGTGGCGGAGATGAAGCGCCAGGACTGGCGGCCGCTGCTGATCGCCCGGGGAGGCGCCGAGCCCCACGGAGAGGACGTCCTGCGCGCGGCGGGCGCCCGGGGCCTGCGGGTGGTGGAGCGCTGCTGGGACCGCCCGGGCAGCGCGGGCATGCTGGCGGCCCTGCGCGAGGTCGGCGACGCCGACATCGTGAACCTGCGCTCCTACGTGGATCCCGACGCCCGCCGCACCCTGTTCCGCGGCTCCGGCGCCGTGCTGGCCAACAGCGGGCACGAGCCCTTCGGGCTGGTCGGACTCGAGACCATGGCGGCGGGAGGCATCGCGTGCACGGGCTGCTCGGGCGAGGACTACGCGGTGCCCGGCCAGAACGCGCTGGTGCTGGAGACCGAGGACCCGCGGGAGTTCATGAGCCTGTACCGGCGGCTGCGAACCGACCCCGCGGCGCTGCGCTCGCTGCGCCGCGCGGGGCAGCACACCGCGCGGCGCTACGCCTGGGACGAGGTGGTGGAGCGCGTGCTGCTGCCGCGGGTGGAGCTCTACCGGGAGGCCGGCTGAGCCCGGCGCCGCGTCTTGCGGCGCTCACCACCCTCGACGCGGTGCCGGCGTGACGCCGGCACCGCGTCGAGGGTGGCGCGCGCGACCGGGTGGGCGGCCAGCTCCTCGAGGCCGACGCCGAGCCGTCGCGTCCAGCTCGGGTGCCGGTCCGGACCGACGCCGGGCAGGTTCACCGGCTCCGCCTCGCCCGCGAGATCGTCCACCGCCAGGCCCACCAGCGGGGCCGGCGTCCGGCACAGGAAGGCCGCCACCGCGGCGGCGAGCGACTCCGGCCCCGGGTCCGCGCCGCGCGGCAGCAGGCCCTCGGCGACGAGCCGCCGGAGCAGCGCGGCCCGGTCCCGCAGTCGCTCGGCGCGCGCCGTTTCCAGCGCGGCGTCGTCGGGGAGCTGCCCGGTTCGTCGGCGCAGCGCGAGGTCGCTGCCCGAGAAATAGGCGGCGAGGGTGGGGAGATCGTGGGTGTTGGCCGTGGCCAGCGCCCGGCCCGACCACTCCCGGGCCCGCCGGAACCGCCTCCCGCTGCGCTCGAAGTAGAGCACGCGCGAGGAGAGCACGCCGCGCCGGGCGAGCTGGGCCGCCAGGCCGCGCGGCACGGTGCCGAGGTCCTCGCCGACCACGACGGCGCCGTGGCGCCGGCTCTCCAGGGCCAGGATGCCCAGCAGGTCGTCGGCCGGGTAGCGCACGTACGCTCCCTCGCCGGGCTCGCGGCCGGCGGGCACCCACCACAGCCGGCGCAGCCCGAGCACGTGGTCGATGCGGAGGCCCCCGGCGTGGGCGAAGCCGGCGCGCAGCAGCGCCACCCAGTCCGCGTGACGGCGCTCCGCCATCCGGCGGGGATCGAGGGGGGTGAAGGCCCAGTCCTGGCCCGCGCGGGAGAAGGCGTCGGGCGGGGCGCCCGCGGAGGCTCCCGACACGAAGGCGTCGCGTCGCGTCCAGGTGTCGGCTCCGCCGGGTGCGCAGCCCAGGGCCAGGTCCGCGAGGAGCCCGATCCCCAGCCCGCGGCGCCGCGCCGAGGCGGCCACCCGCCCCAGCTGGCGGTCGATCTCGAACTGGACCCAGCCGGCGTAGTCGACGGCGCGGTCGTGCTCGTCCCGGAAGCGGGCGACCGCGCCGGAGCGCGGATCGCGGAAGCGCGCGGGCCAGCGCCGCCAGTCGCGCTCGTCCAGGTGCTCGGCGAGGGCGACGAAGGTGGCGAAGTCCTCGAGCTCCCGGCCGCCGCGCGCCAGGAAGCGCGCGTGGGCGCGGCCGCGGGCGTCGCCACGCCCGCGGTGGGCGGCGCGGAAGCGCTCGTGCAGCAGCTCGAGGATCTCGCGCTGGGCGCCCGCCACGGCGGCGTAGTCGACCCGCTCCGCGGCGCGCAGCGCGGCCAGGCGGCGGGCGAAGCCCGGCTCGGCGAGGCGCCGGCGGGCCGCCGCGCAGCCCCGCAGCTCGGGCACGGCGGCCACCTCGAGGTAGAGCGGGTTGCGGTGCAGCCGGCTCACGGGCAGGTAGGGGCTCACGTCGGGCCCGCGGTTCCACAGCGCGTGGAGCGGGTTCACGCCGACGAAGTCCGCCCCCTCGGCGTCGGCGAGGCGGACCAGGGCCGCCAGGTCGCCGAGGTCTCCCGCGCCCCAGTTGCCCGCGCTGCGCAGCGCGTAGAGGTTCGCGACGAGCCCGAAGCCGCGCGGGCGCCCGAGGGCGGCGCGCGGTCCGAGGCAGCGCGCCGGCGCCACGATGCGGAGCTGGCGCGCCTCGTGGACGCGGCCGCCGCTCGAGAGCGAGAGCCGCAGCTCGTGGTAGCCCGGCCCGGGGACCCGGGGCAGCGGCAGGCCGAGGCGCGCGCCCCGGCGCGGGCGGCGCGCGCGCCCCTCCCGGCGGCTGGTGCGCCCGCCCTCCTCGCGCAGCTCGAGCTGCCAGTCGATGCGGGGCCCGGTGTCGGCGGGTGGCCGCACGCGCACGCGCCGGTCCGTCGTCACCTCGCTGGCCGGGAGCGCGGTCGCGGCCTCGCTCGCCTCGAGCCCGGCCAGGGCGTCCGCGGCGGCGCGCTCGCTCGAGGCGTCGAGCCCCATGGCGGCGACCAGGGCTTCGCGGGTGGCGTCCGAGGCCACGCGCGGGGGCCCGCCGTCCGCGGGGCGGTAGGACGGGATCACACCGAGCCGCTCGGCCAGCGCCGCGAGTGCCGGGCGCCGGGCGCTCACCGCGGCTTCTGGTGCGTCAGCAGGATCAGGGACTGGGCGACCAGGTTGAGGGTGCCGCCGCGCACGGCGCGCACGCCGGGGCGCGCGGTGTTGACGGTCTGCTGCCAGTGCCCGGGCTGCGGAAGCTCCGGCAGCCGGAAGGGCACCGAGCGGCTTCCGCCGTTCACGAGCAGCAGCAGGGTGGAGGCCTGGACGGGGCGGCCGTCCTCGTCGGCCTCGTCGGGGGCCTCGGCGGAGACCCACATGCCGAGCACCCGGCGCTCGGGGTCGTGCCAGTCCGCCTCCTTCATCTCCTCGCCGTCGCCGCGCAGCCAGGTCAGGTCCTTCGTGCCGTCCCCGGAGACCGGCAGCCCCGAGAAGAAGCGCCGTCGCCGCAGCGAGCCGTTCTCCCGGCGGATGCGGAACACCGCGCGCGTGAACTCGAGCAGGTCCCGCTCGCGCCGGTCGAGGTCCCAGCTCAGCCAGGTGAGCGGGCCGTCGTGGCAGTAGGCGTTGTTGTTCCCGAGCTGGGTGCGCCCGAGCTCGTCGCCGTGGGAGATCATCGGGACGCCGTGGGAGAAGGCGAGGGTGGCGAGCAGGTTCCGCGAGATGCGGTCGCGGGTGCGCTGGATGCGCACCGACTCGGTGGGGCCCTCGGCGCCCCAGTTGCGGCTCCAGTTGGCGCCGTGGCCGTCGCCGTTCTCCTCGCCGTTGGCCTCGTTGTGCTTGCGCTCGTAGCTCACCAGGTCGCGCAGGGTGAAGCCGTCGTGGCAGGTGACGAGGTTGATGCTCGCCCAGGGATCGCGGCCGCGCTTGGCGTAGATGTCCGCGCTGCCCGAGAGCCGAGACGCGAGGGCGCCGGTCTGTCCGGCGTCGCCGCGCCAGAAGCGCCGCGTGGTGTCGCGGTACTCGGGGTTCCACTCCGCCCAGCCCTCGGGGAAGTTGCCGAGCTGGTAGCCGCCCGGGCCCAGGTCCCAGGGCTCGGCGATGAGCTTCGTCTCGGCGAGCATCGGGTCCTGCTGCACCATGGCGAAGAAGCGACCCAGCCGGTTCACCTCGTGGAGCTCCCGCGCCAGCACCGGGGCCAGGTCGAAGCGGAAGCCGTCCACGTGCATCTCGCCGACCCAGTAGCGCAGGCTGTCCATGATCAGCTGGAGCGTGCGCGGGTGCCCCATGTTCAGGCTGTTCCCGCAGCCCGTGTAGTCGACGTAGTGGCGCGGATCCTCGGGATCGAGCCGGTAGTAGCTGCTGTTGTCGATGCCGCGCAGCGAGAGGGTGGGGCCGAGGCGGCCGCCCTCGGCGGAGTGGTTGTAGACGACGTCCAGGATCACCTCGATGCCGGCGCGGTGCAGCGCCTTCACCATGCTCTTGAACTCGTCCACCTGCTCGCCGTGGGAGCCGGTGGCGAAGCGCGAGTCCGGCGCGAAGAAGCCGAGGGTGTTGTAGCCCCAGTAGTTGACCTGGCCGCGCTCGACGAGGCGGCGCTCCGAGACGGCGTGGTGCACGGGCAGCAGCTCGAGGGCGGTGACGCCGAGCTGCTTCAGGTGGTCGATCACGGGCTCTGTGGCGAGGCCGAGGTAGGTTCCGCGCAGCTTCGGCGGCACGTCGGGGTGCAGCTGGGTCATGCCCTTCACGTGGCACTCGTAGAGGACCGTCCGGCTCCACGGGACCCGCGGCGGGCGGTCGCCGTCCCACGGAAAGGTGGCGTCGACGACGACGGCCTTGGGGACGAAGCCGGCGCTCTCCCAGGGATCCTTGGAGAGGTCCTCGCGCGGGTCGCCCCGGGTGTGGCCGTACACCGCATCGCTCCAGCGCAGCGTCCCGCCGATCGCCCGGGCGTAGGGATCCACCAGGAGCTTCGCCGGGTTGAAGCGGTGGCCGCGCTCGGGGTCGTGGGGGCCGTGGACGCGGTAGCCGTAGAGCCGTCCCGGGCGCACGTCGGGGAGCCGCGTGTGCCACACGCCGCGCGTGCGCTCGCGCAGCGCGATGGTCTCCGCGGGCTCCGCGTCGGCGTCGGCGTCGAAGAGCAGCAGCTCCACGGACGTCGCGTGCTCCGAGAACAGCGCGAAGTTCGTCCCCTCTCCGTCCCAGACGGCTCCCAGGGGGTGCGGTCTTCCGGGCTGGCTTCGCATGGCCTCCCACCGGACTCGCTCGCGCTCACTCCGCGGCCATCGGGGTGGTAGCATCCAGTGGCGCGACCGGAAGACCCGGCGGACGGGAAGGCCCGCGGGTGTGGAGGGGGGACGATGTCGGATGCGAGCCGCGGCGGGGACACGGGCGCCGGCAGCGGCGCACGCCCTCCGGGGGAGCGCGACACCGCCCGCGCGGCGGAGCGGCTGGCCGCGCGCCTGCCCGACGAGCTCGCCCCCCTGGCGCGCCTCGCCTTCGACCTCTCGTGGTCGTGGGAGCCCGGCGGCGCGGAGCTCTTCCGCAGCGTGGATCCCCTGCGCTGGGAGCGCGTCATCCACAACCCGATCCGCCTGCTCCTCGAGACGCCGATCTCGCGGCTGAAGGCCGTCGCCCGGGACCGCGACCTGCTCCAGCGCTTCGTCGCCCTCGAGTCGCGTCTCGCCGCGCGTCGCGCGGAGCCCCTCGAGGCGCCGGGAGCCGGGCCCTCGGCGAGCCGGCCCGTCGCCTTCCTGTGCGCCGAGTTCGGCGCGCACTGCTCCCTGCCGATCTACGCCGGCGGGCTCGGGCTGCTGGCCGGCGACCTGCTGCGCGAGGCCGCGGACCGCGCCTTCCCGATGGTGGGGCTCGGCCTCTACTACCGCGAGGGCTACTTCCGCCAGCGCCTCGATCCGTCGGGCCGGCAGCACGAGTACTGGATCGAGCGCCATCCCGAGCTGCGCCCCCTCGCGCTGGTCACCAACGGCGCGGGCGAGGAGCTCACGGTCCCGGTCCGGATCCGCGACCGGGAGGTGCGCCTCCAGGTCTGGCGCGCCGAGCTCGGCCGCGCGTCGCTCTACCTGCTCGATGCGGACCGCCCCGAGAATCGGATCATCGACCGCTGGATCACGACGCGGCTCTACGACTCGGACTCCGAGGTCCGGCTGGCCCAGTACGCGGCCCTCGGCATCGGCGGCATGCGCGCGCTGGCCGCCATGGGGATCGAGCCGTCGGTCGTGCACCTGAACGAGGGCCACGCCGCCCTCGCCTCCCTGGAGCTGCTCCGCGAGGGCGTGAAGGCGGGGATCTCGGTGGATGCGGCTGCCAAGACGGTGCGCGAGAAGATCGTCTTCACCACCCACACCCCCGTGGCCGCCGGGAACGAGGGCTACACCGCCGCCGAGCTCCACAACGTGCTCGGCCACCTTCCCGAGGAGCTCGGCCTCACGCCCGAGGAGCTCGCCGGCATGGGGCGCATCCACCCGGACGACGCCCACGAGCCCTTCCGCCTGACCGTCCTCGCCCTGCGCAACGGCCGGGCCAGCAACGGCGTGAGCCGCATCCACGGCGGCGTGGCGCGGGAGATGTGGCGCGGCCTGTGGCCCGACCAGCCCGTGGACGAGGTGCCCATCCGTCACGTGACCAACGGCGCGCACCTGCCCGGCTGGATGGCCCCGCCCATGCGCAGGCTCCTCGCCCGCCACCTGGGCGAGGGCTTCGAGCGCCGCGCCGCGGACCCCGCCACCTGGGAGCCGGTCGTCGGCATCCCCGACGAGGAGCTGTGGGCCACCCGCGGCGCGCTGCGCAGGGCGCTCGTGGAGTTCGTGCGCGAGCGCACCGTCGAGGACCGCCTGCGCCGCGGCGAGCCCATGGCCTACGTCGAGGAGGCCGCGCGCAACTTCGACCCCGACGTCCTCACCGTGGGGTTCGCGCGCCGCCTGGCCACCTACAAGCGGCTCCACCTGCTGGCGAGCGACGCCCGGCGCGCGCTGGGCCTGCTGCGCGGCGAGCGCCCGATCCAGATCGTGATCGCCGGCAAGGCCCATCCCCGGGACGAGGAGGCCAAGGGGGTGCTCCAGCGGCTCTTCGGCCTGAAGCGCGAGCCCACGGTGGGGGGCCGCGTCGCCTTCCTCGAGGACTACGACGCGGTCACCGCGTCCCGGCTCGTGTCGGGCTGCGACGTCTGGCTGAACCTGCCGCGCCCGCCCCTCGAGGCGAGCGGGACCAGCGGCATGAAGTCGGCCTTCAACGGCGGGCTCCAGCTGAGCGTGCTCGACGGCTGGTGGGCCGAGGCCTGGAACGGCGACAACGGCTGGGCGGTGGCGGCGGACCCCGCCCCGGACGAGGCGGCCCGGGACGCCCGGGACGCGGCGCGCGTCTTCGACCTGCTGGAGGGCGAGGTCGGCACCCTGTTCTACGAGCGCGACGCGGGAGGGATCCCGCGCGGCTGGGTGCGCCGGATCAAGGAGTCCCTGCGCAGCATCGGGCCGCGCTTCTGCGCGACCCGCATGCTCGACGACTACGCGCGGGACGTCTACCCGAGCTGACCTTCAGCCCTGGGCGTCTTCGAGGCGCGCGATCAGGTCGGCGTAGCGGAGCAGGTGCCCGACGCCGAGGAAGCGCTCCCGCACCCGCTCCCGGGCCGCGTCGCCGATGCGCCGGGCGCGCTCGGCGTCGAGCAGCAGGCTGCGCAGCGCTTCGGCGAACTCCTCGAGGTCCTGGGGGTCCTTGAGCAGCAGGCCGCTCACCCCGTCCTCGATCTGGTCCTGGATGCCGCCCACCGCGCTCGCCACCACCGGCCGCGACTTCCACATCGCCTCGGTCACGGTGAGGCCGAAGCCCTCGTGCAGGCTCTTCTGCACCACCACGGCGGCGTGGCGCTGCAGCGCGTTCACGATGGCGGCGTTCTCCTCGACGTCGTCCGTGGGGAGCGAGGCGATGTGGACGCGGTTGCGGATCGCGTCGGGGAGCCCGCGCCACGCCTCCACCACGGCCTCCAGGCTCTGGGCGCCCTCGGGATCGTCGGCCACGCCGCGCACGTCGGGGCCGGCGAGCACCAGCTCGGCGCCGCCGTGGACCGGGCCGTCGATCAGCGACGCGAAGCCGCGCAGCACGCCGACGGGATCCTTCAGCGGATCCCAGCGCGACACCTGCACCACCAGCGGCGTGTCCCAGTCCGGCGGCGAGCCGAGGCGCACGATCTCGGCGCGCCGCTCCACCCGCGAGGGGCTGCCGTCCTCGCGCAGGAAGGTGTGGTCGGCGAAGTAGCCGTGGGAGCCGCCCACCAGGCCGGTGTGGCTGAGGATGATGCGGACGCTCTGCTCGGTGAGATCCTGGTTCTTGGCCGAGAAGGCGTCGATGCTCGGCTGGATGATGGTGGTGCGGCCGTGGTCGCAGAACTCCGGCACGTAGGCGTCCCGGGAGAACACGAAGGCGGGCACGTCGGCGAGGTAGCGCTCGAGGAAACGCCAGCCCTCCTCGACCTCCCCGTTGGTTCGGTCGTGCCCGATGTGGCAGCGCCAGATCACCGTGGCGCCCGCCCGCATCAGCGACGCCGCCAGCCCCGCGGTCTGGGGATCGTGGAGGAGCACGATGTCCCGCGCCCGCACGGTGCTGCCCAGGGCCAGCGCGTTGCTGCGCAGGGTCTCGGCGTAGACCGCGTGGGCGGCCTCGTCGAGGGGCGTGCCGTCGCCCGGGGACCCGTGCAGCGCATGGTGGAGGCGCTTGGTGATCTGGAAGAACTCGGGGTTGCCCTCGACCACGACCCAGCGCGAGTCGATGCCGACGCTGCGCGTGTAGCCGAGCAGGGAGCGCAGCATCTCCGCGACGCCGCCCCCCACCGCGGTGGAGTTCACGTTCCAGAGCACGCGGCGCGAGAGCCGCCTGCGCACCTCGTTCGCGATGCCCAGCGCCCGGCGCATCTCGCTGCGGCCGAGGATCTCCTGGAAACGATCCAGCGGCTGCACGCCGACCCGAACTTCCTCGGGGCCGCTCATCGTCTATCCTCCGATTTCGTTCGGCGTGGAACGAAACTCCACACACGAAGTACGTTTCGTATGATGTAGGATAGTCGCGCCGGGCGCGCCCGCTCGGATGTTCTCTCGAATGAGGCGAAGCGCCCCGAGCCCGGAAAAACCGCCACATACTGGGTAGGAACGCCCCATGCCCTCCAGCCTGGACCGCGAGAGCCTCGACATCGCACTCGAATCGGTGCGCGACTTCGCCAAGCAGCGCCTGCCCGACGAGGTGCTCCTCGACTTCGACGCCCGGGACGAGATGCCCCTCGAGATCGTCCGGGAGATGTGCGGCCCCGAGCTCGGCATCCAGCTGCTGTTCGTCCCCGAGGAGTACGGGGGCATGGGGGGCGGCGCTTTCGACGTCTACCGGGTCTGCGAGGAGCTGGCGCGCATCGACATCGGCGTGGCGACGGGGCTGCTCGCCACCTTCCTGGGCAGCGACCCGATCCGTGTCGGGGGCACGCCGGAGCAGAAGCAGCTCTGGCTCGGTCGCATCGCCGAGGAGGGCCTGCTCATGGCCTACGGCGCGACGGAGCCCGAGGCGGGCAGCGACCTGGCGGCCCTGCGCACCACCGCGACGCCCTGCGAGCAGGACGGGCGCGCCGGCTACCGCATCAACGGCCGCAAGCAGTGGATCAGCAACGGCGGCGTGGCCGAGGTGGCGACGGTGCTGGCCAACGCGCCCGGCGGGCCCACCTGGTTCATCGTCGAGCGCGAGGCCGAGGGCTTCGGCCACGAGCGCCCCGAGGACAAGCACGGCATCCGGCTCAGCAACACCGCGGCCCTCACCCTCGACGACGTCTTCGCCGACGCCGAGCACGTGGTGGGCGGCGTGGAGGGCCAGGGGCTGCCCCAGGCGGTGGCGGTCTTCGGCTTCACCCGGCTGATGGTCGCGGCCTTCGGGCTCGGCGGCGGCTGGGCCGCCCTCGACCGCGCCATCGCGTACTCGAAGGACCGCGTCCAGGCGGGCTCCACCCTCGCGGAGAAGCAGGGCTACACCCACAAGCTGATCGTCCCCCACGCGGCGCGCCTCGAGGCGGCGCGGGCCTACGTGGAGGAGACCGCCGCCGCCCTCGACGCCCTCGAGCAGCCCGAGGGCGCCTTCATCACCGAGGGCGCGATCGCGAAGTACGTCGCCAGCGAGGTGGGCAACGCCGCCGCCGACGCCGCCATCCAGGCCCTGGGCGGCTACGGCTACACGCGCGAGTACATGATCGAGAAGATCAAGCGGGACGTGCGCATCACCACGATCTACGAGGGCACCTCGGAGATCATGGAGATCACGGTGAGCCGCGACCGCTGGCAGCAGCACCTGAAGACGCGCGGCCAGCACTACCACGAGCGGGCCGGCGAGCTCGAGGCCCTCGCGGGCCGCGACCCGCGCTGCGGCGCCGACGTGGCCGCCCTGGCGCTGCACGCGCTGGCCGAGGTGCTGGAGCACGCGCGCCGCGCGCGGCTCACCCGCAACCAGCACGTGCTGATGCGCCTGGGAGAGCGCATCGCCTTTGCGGAGTGCGCGGCGAGCCTGGCGCGCCGTGCCGCCGCGGCCGCCGCCGGCCAGCTGCCCGAGAAGGCGGACCGGCGCTTCGGGCCCGACGCCCTGGCCGCCCTCGCCCGCATCCAGGCCCGCGAGGCCGCCCTCGCCGTGGCGGAGACGGGGCTGCGCTGGGTCGCCGGCGCCGACGGCGTCGCCGGCCCGGAGATCGGCGCCTTCGAGCGCAGCCTCGGCCTGCCCGCCATCCACCGCGCCCAGGCGGGCGCCCTCGCCGACATGGACCAGGTCGCGGACGCCCTCTACGGCCGCTGAGGAGAACCCCCGTGGAAGCCAACGCCGAACGCGCCATCGCCGTCGTCGCCGTGAGCGCCATCCTGCCGGACGCCCCGGACGCGGCGACCTTCTGGCAGAACCTGAAGGACGGCCGCTACAGCATCTCCGACGTGCGCCCCGAGCGCTGGGATCCGGCGCTCTACTGGGACCCCGACCCCCAGGCGCCGGAGAAGACCTACTCCAAGATCGGCGGCTGGGTGCGCGACTGGGAGTGGGACCCGATGAAGTGGCGGCTCCCCATCCCGCCCAAGGTCGCGGACTCCATGGACGAGGCCCAGAAGTGGGCGGTGGCCTGCGCGCGCTCGACGCTCCTCGACTACGGGCACCCCGAGCGGCCCCTCGACTTCGAGCGCACCGCCGTGGTGGTGGGCACCGCGATGGCGGGCGACAAGCACTACCTCACCTCGCTGCGCGTCTTCTTCCCCGAGTACGCCGCGGCCCTCGCCGAGGCGCCGGCCTTCGCGGCCCTGCCCGACGCGGTGCGCGCCAGCATCGAGGCCGAGCTGCGCGAGCGCCTCGCCGAGCGGCTGCCGGGCATCAACGAGGACACCATGCCCGGCGAGCTCGCCAACTGCATGCCGGGCCGCATCGCCAACCTGTTCGACTTCCACGGGCCGAACTTCGTGTGCGACGCCGCCTGCGCGTCGGCGCTCGCCGCCATCGACGCCTCGGTGGAGGGCCTCCTCGAGGGCGAGTACGACGCCGCCCTGGTGGGCGGCGTGGACCGCAACATGGGGCCGTCGCCCTTCGTGAAGTTCAGCAAGATCGGCGCGCTCTCCGCCACGGGCACCCGGCCCTACGCGGACGGCTCCGACGGCTTCGTGATGGGAGAGGGCGCGGCCTTCTTCCTGCTGAAGCGCCTCGCCGACGCCGAGCGCGACGGCGACCGCATCTACGCCGTGGTGCGCGGCGTGGCGGGCTCGAGCGACGGCAAGGGCAAGGGCATCACGGCGCCGAACCCCGTCGGCCAGCGTCTCGCCCTCGAGCGCGCCTGGCGCAGCGCGGGCGTCTCGCCGGCCACCGCGGGGCTGGTGGAGGGCCACGGAACCTCGACCCGGGTGGGCGACGTCGTCGAGGTCGAGACCCTGAACTCGGTGTTCGGCTCCTTCGGCCTGGCGCCGGGCTCGATCGCCCTCGGCTCGGTCAAGTCGAACATCGGCCACCTCAAGGGGGCGGCGGGGGCGGCGGGCCTGCTGAAGACCGTCTTCGCCCTCCACGAGAAGCAGCTGCCGCCCAGCCTCAACTTCGAGCGGCCGAACCCGAACATCGACTTCGCCCGCTCGCCCCTCGCGGTGAACACCGAGCTCAAGCCCTGGGACACCCCCGAGTGCGGCGTGCGCCGCGCGGGGGTGAGCGCCTTCGGGTTCGGCGGCACCAACTACCACGCGGTCCTCGAGGAGCACGTGCCCGGCCGCCTCACCCAGCGGCGCACCCAGGTGAGCGTGCCCGGCGAGATCGCGGGCCTGCCCGTGGAGGTGAGCGAGCTGAAGGCGCCCCCGCGCGGCGCCCTGCTGCTGGGCGAGCCCGACGCGGCCGCGCTGCGCGGCCGGCTCGCGGAGGTCGTGCGCGACGCCCGGGCGGGCCGCGCTCCGGCGCCGGCCCCGCCCGCCGAGGCGGCGCTCGGCGCTCCCGAGCGCCTCGCCATCGACTTCGCCGACGCCGCCGAGCTGGCGACGCGCGGCGAGCGGGCCCTGAAGGCCCTCGACGCGGACCAGCCCGCGATGTGGAAGGCGCTGCGCGCCCAGGGCGTTTTCCGCGGTCGCGGGCCGGCCGCCAAGGTGGCATTCCTCTACACGGGCCAGGGCTCCCAGTACCCCAACATGCTGCGCGAGCTGCGCGATCGCGAGCCGGTGGTCGCCGAGACCTTCGCCGAGGCCGACCGCGCCATGGCGGGCCTGCTCGAGCGCCCCCTCAGCGACTACGTGTTCGCGGACCCGGAGGACGCCGAGGCGGTGAAGCGGGCCGAGCAGGAGCTGCGCAACACCGAGATCACCCAGCCCGCCGTCCTGAGCGTCGACATCGCGCTCACCCGGCTGCTCGCCGCCTACGGGATCCAGCCCGACCTCGTGATGGGCCACAGCCTGGGCGAGTACGGCGCGCTGGTGGCGGCGGGCGCCCTGCCCTTCGCCGAGGCGCTCCAGGCCGTGAGCGCGCGCGGCCACGAGATGGCCCACCTCTCGGTGGAGGACAACGGCAAGCTCGCCGCCGTCTTCGCTCCCCTCGAGCAGGTCGAGCGGACCCTCGAGTCCGTGGACGGCTACGTGGTCGTCGCCAACGTGAACAGCCGCAGCCAGGCCGTGATCGGCGGCGCCAGCGAGGCGGTGGACCGCGCCGTCGAGCGCTTCCAGGCCGACGGCGTGAACGCGGTGCCGCTGCCGGTGAGCCACGCCTTCCACACCGAGATCGTGCGGCCGGTCTCGGAGCCGCTGGGCGCCACCCTGCGCGGGCTCGCCATGCAGCCGCCGAGCCTGCCCCTCGTCGCCAACGCGACGGGCGAGCGCTACCCGATGGACCCCGACGCCGTGCCCCGGATGATCGAGCTGCTGATGCGCCAGGTCGCGTCGCCGGTGCAGTTCGTGAAGGGCCTCGAGACGCTCCACGCCGAGGGCGCGCGGGTGTTCGTCGAGCTCGGCCCCAAGAAGGCGCTCCACGGCTTCGTGGACGACGTGCTCGGCGACCGCGAGGGCGTGGTCGCGCTCTTCACCAACCACCCGAAGGTGGGCGAGGCCGCGTCCGTCGGGCAGGCGCTCTGCGGCCTGTGGGCGGCGGGCGTGGGCGTGGGCACGCGACCGGCCTCCCGACCCGGCTCACGCCCGGCCCCGGCGCCCGAGCCCGCGCGGGCCGCCACGCCCGCGGCGGCTCCCCGGGCGGGTCGACCGGCGGCCGCGCCGTCGGGCGGTCTGCCCGAGGACCGCTACCTCGAGCTGGGACGCATGTTCGCGGAGTTCCTGGAGCGCGGCGCGCGCGTGCTGCGCGGCGGCGAGGCGGCGCCGAGCGGCGCGCCGCCGGTGGTGACCGGCGCCGCCCTCGGCCTCCCCGGCGCGCCCCGCGTCTTCGACGACCACAACGTGCAGCGCATCCTCGACGGCGAGCAGGGGATCGACCTGATCCCCACGCGCTTCCGCCAGGCCATGGTGGACAAGCACATCACGCGCCTCGTGAAGGAGGGCGGCGGCGGCCCCCACTTCGAGGGCATCGACAGCTCCTCCGAGGTGGTGAAGCTCGCCGGCCGCGCGGGCGCCTTCGACCTGGGTGAGGAGTTCGGCGTGTCCGAGGAGCGGCTCCCCGCCCTCGACCCGGTGACCCGGCTCGCCATCGCGGCGGGCATCGACGCGCTGCGCGACGCCGGCATCCCGCTGGTGCTGCACTACCGCGACACCACCAAGGGCACCAAGCTCCCGGACCGCTGGATGCTGCCCGAGAGCCTTCGCGACGAGACCGGCGTGGTGTTCGCCTCGGCGTTCCCGGGCATCGACTCCTTCGCGAGCGAGCTCTCGCGCTACCACGAGGACCGCGCCCGGGCCGACCAGATCGCCGGCCTGGCCAGCCTGCGCGAGCGCTGCAGCAACGGCGACGACCTGCTGCGCAGCGAGATCGACCGGCGCATCCACGAGCTCGAGCAGGCCCGCGCCGAGTCGCCCTACGGCTTCGACCGCCGCTTCCTGTTCCGCGTGCTCTCCATGGGCCACTCCCAGTTCGCCGAGTACGTCGGCGCCCGCGGCCCCAACACCCAGGTGAACGCGGCCTGCGCGAGCACCACCCAGGCCTTCGCGATCGCCGAGGACTGGATCCGCAGCGGGCGCTGCCGGCGCGTCATCGTGCTCGGCGCCGACGACGTCACCACGGACCACACCCTGGAGTGGTTCGGCGCGGGCTTCCTGGCCAGCGGCGCCGCGGCCACGGACGACGTGGTCGAGGAGGCCGCGGTGCCCTTCGACCGCCGCCGCCACGGCATGATCCTCGGCATGGGGGCCGTGGCGGCCGTGGTGGAGAGCCCCGAGTGCGCCGAGGAGCGCGGCCTGCGACCGATCTGCGAGATCCTCGCCACGGTCACGGCCAACAGCGCGTTCCACGGCACGCGCCTCGACGAGAGCCACATCGCGGAGATGATGGAGCGCCTGGTGGCCTCGGCCCAGGAGCGCTTCGGCCTCGACCGCGAGCGGCTCGCCCGGGAGCTGCTGTTCGTCTCCCACGAGACCTACACGCCCGCCCGGGGCGGCAGCGCCTCGGCGGAGGTGAACGCGCTGCGCCGGGTGTTCGGCGCCGCCGCGGAGCAGATCGTGGTGGCGAACACCAAGGGGCTGACGGGGCACCCCATGGGTGCCGGCGTCGAGGACGCCGTGGCCATCAAGGCCCTCGAGACCGGCGTGGTGCCGCCCGTGGCGAACTACCGCGAGCCCGATCCCGACCTCGGGCCGCTGAACCTCTCGAAGGGCGGCGTCTACCCGATCCGCTACGCGCTGCGCCTGGGAGCGGGCTTCGGCTCCCAGATCAGCCTCTCCCTGCTGCGCTGGGTGCCGAGCCGCGACGGCGAGCGCCCGGCCCCCGATGCCCTGGGCTACGCGTCGCGGGTGACCGACGCCGGCCGCTTCGAGACCTGGCTCGCCGCGGCGAGCGGCGACGCCCGGCCCGAGCTCGAGGAGGTGAAGCGCACCCTGCGCGTGCGCGACCGCGGGCTCGCGCGGACGGCGCCCGCGGCCGGCAGCGCACGACCCGGGCCCCAGGCGGTGGCGGCCCCGGCGGTCGCGCCGCCCACCCCCGCGGCGGCCACCGAGGCCCCGGCGCCCGCCGCCCTCGACGAGGACGCCGAGATCCGCGAGCGGGTGCTGGCGATCGTGGCCGAGAAGACGGGCTACCCGCCGGACATGCTGGACCTCGACCTGGATCTCGAGGCGGACCTCGGGATCGACACGGTGAAGCAGGCCGAGACCTTCGCGGCGATCCGCGAGGCGTGGGGGATCCCGCGGGACGAGAACCTGAAGCTG
>JANQFK010000004.1 GCA_028277885.1 Myxococcota bacterium | reverse complement strand
CGGCTCACGGGAGGGAGTTCTCGTTCGCAACTCCCGGAATTGTCAAACTCTGGCTGCCTCCCCGGCAGAGCCGGGGGGACTCCTAAGCTGGTCTAGCAGGCCGACCCGACGAGGGCGGCGCTCGCCGTCTCCCGGGCCCAGCGGTAGTCGGGCTTGCCGCTCGGCGCGCGCAGCACCTCGTCCACGAACACGAAGGCCCGGGGCAGCTTGTAGCGGGCCAGGTGGGCACCCGCCTCGTCGAGGAGCGAGGCCTCGCTGGGGCGCTCGCCCGCACGGGCGGCGACGATGGCGGTCACCTGCTGGCCCCAGCGCTCGTGGGGCGTGCCCACCACCACGGCGTCGCGCACCGCCGGGTGGTGCTTGAGGGCCTGCTCGACCTCCTCGGCGAAGACCTTCTCGCCGCCGGTGTTGATGGTGACCGAGTCGCGGCCGAGCAGCCGGAGCCGGCCGTCGGCCTCGCGCCGCGCGCGGTCCCCGGGCACCGACCAGCGCACGCCGTCGATCACCGGGAAGGTGCGCGCCGTCTTCTCGGGATCGCCCAGGTAGCCCAGCGGCACCGGGCCGTGGCGCCCGAGCCAGCCCACCTCGCTGCTGTCGGCGGGAAGCTCGGCGCTCAGGTCCTCGGAGAGGAGCGCGGTCTGGGGCGCGAAGGAGAAGTCGCCGCTGGTCGCCGCGTCCGCGTCGGCGCTGGTCTGGTGGGCCTGCTGGCCGCTCTCCGAGGAGCCCAGCGCGTCGAGGACCTTGGTGCTCGGGATCGCGGCCAGCAGCTCGCGCTTGCGGGTCGCGGTGAGGATGGCGCCGCTCGAGGTGATGAGCCGCAGGGTGGAGAGGTCGTAGGAGCGCTGCTTCAGCGCCTCGAGGAGCGGCGTCGCGAAGGCGTCGCCCACGATGGTGAGCGCGGTGACGCCCTCGCGCTCCACCGTGGACCAGACGTCGTGGGGATCGAGGCGCTGGGGGCTCGACTGGATCACGACGGTCCCGCCGGCGTGCCACATGCTGAACGCCACCCAGTGGGCGGCGCCGTGCATGAAGGGCGGCGCGGGGAGCGAGCGCGGGCCGCCGCGGCGGGCGCGCTCCACCACCGCCGCCGCGCTGGGCTCGATGCTGCCGGGCATCAGCGCGGCGCGGAACACGTCCTCCTGCCGCCACAGCACGCCCTTGGGCGCGCCGGTGGTGCCGCCGGTGTAGAGCACGTAGAGGTCGTCCGGGGAGAGGTCCCGCGGCTCCCGGGGCTCCGCGGCGGCGAGGGCCTTCTCGTAGTCGAGGGCGCCGGGCAGCAGGACCTCGCCGGACTCGTCCTCGACCTGGAGCCACAGCCGTACGCCGTCGAGGCGGTCCCGGATCCCCGCCAGGATCGGTGCGAAGCGCGCGTGGAAGATCACCGCCCGGGCCGCGGAGTCCCGGAACAGGTAGAGGAGCTCCTCCTCGACGTAGCGGTAGTTGACGTTCACCGGCACGGCCCGCGCCTTGAAGGCGCCGAGCATCCCCTCCAGGTACTCGTTGCCATTGGTCATGTAGAGCGCCACCGCGTCCTGGCCCGACTCCCAGTTGGCGAGCTCCGAGCGCGGCGCGTGGCAGCCGAGGCCGGCGTCGGCCAGCACCGCCGCGAGGCGGCGGGTGCGCTCGGTCACGTCGGCCCAGCTGAGGCGGCGCTCCCGGAACACGACGCACTCGCGGTCGGGGATGGCCGCCGCGATGGACTCGTGGAGGTGGGCGAGGTTCAGCACGCGGCGGCCCTCCTCGGGGTGGCGGCGATCAGGAAGTGGATCGCGCGGATCGCCTCGAGGGTGGCCTCGGCGTCCCCGCCGAAGGATCCGTCGTCGTCCTGGGCATCGAGGAGCGCGGCCAGCGCCTCCTCGGCGCCGAGCCGGGCGCCCGGAAGGGCGTGGGCGTCGCAGTCGGCGAACACGCGAGCCACGGCGAGGGGGGCGAAGCGGCCGGTGCGGAAGCCGCGCTCGAGCTCGCGGCCGCACCACTGGAGCGCCTCGTCGGCGATCTCCAGGTGGGCGTGACAGAGCGCCGGGAACCAGGCGCACACCGCCGCCTCGCCGCCCGCCGCCAGCGCGTCCACGGACCAGCGCGCCGCGAGGAAGTCGGCCGCGCGCGAGAGCGCCGACGCCCGCACCCGGCTCGTGCAGGCGAGAGCCGCCAGGCAGCGGGCCGTGGCGAGGTCGCGATCGGCAGCGTCCGCCGCGGACCAGCCGCCGTCGGCCGCCTGGCGGCCGGCCAGGAAGGCGGCCGCGCGCTCGGCCACCCGCCCGTCCCCGCGCCCGAGGGAGCGGAGCCAGTGGAGCGCGCGCAGGCTCCCCGCGAGGCCGTCTTGTCCGTCGCCCCAGGCCACGGCGCCCTGCGCGTCCTGGCGCTCGGCGAGGACGGCCTCGGCGTCGCTCGCGGGACGGGCGCCGAGCCGCGCGTCGGCCAGCACGCCCGCGAGGGCGTCGCCGCGCCCCGCCAGCCAGGCGCGGGCCCGCTCCAGTGCCTTCTCCCGGGGGTCGTTCATGCGCGAAGCAGCAGTCCGCCGAAGTAGTCGCCCTCGGGATGGTCGAGGGACACCGGATGATCCGACGGAAGCCCGAAGCTGGCAAGCACCTGGACGGGACGGCCGGCGTCGAGGGAGGCGGCGAAGGCCACCTGGCGGAAGCGCTCGGCGCCGACGGCGTGGGAGCAGCGGAACGCCAGCACCAGCGCGTCGTCGCTGGCGCGGCGCAGGGCGTGGAGGATCAGGTCCTTGTAGGCCCGGGCCGCGCGGGCCTCGTCGGCGCGCCGCCTGGCCAGGGGGGGCGGATCCACGACGATCAGGTCGAAGCGCTCGTCGCCGGCGCGCAGCAGCTCGAAGGCGTCGGCCTCGACCAGCTCCGCCTCCTCCGCGCCGTTGCGCTCGAGGTTCTGCCGCGCCAGGGCGAGCGCCCGCCGCGAGGACTCCACGGCGGTCACCCGCGCCGCGCCGCCCCGCGCCGCCGCCACCGCGAAGCCCCCGGTGTAGGCGAAGCAATCGAGCACCCGCCGGCCCCGCGCCTCGCGCTCCACCCGGTCCCGGGCGTCGCGCTGGTCGAGGTAGAAGCCGGTCTTCTGGCCCTCGACGACGTCCACCGCGTAGCGTCGCCCGCCCTCGCGGATCTCCACGGGGGCGGTCGGTGCCTCGCCCCAGAGCCCGCCCTGGCGGCACGCCATGCCCTCCCGGCGCGCCGCCGCCGCGTCGGCGCGCTCGAAGCCCGCCGCGGCGCCCGTCGCCTCGCGCAGCGCCTCGGCGATCGCCTCGCGGCGCGCCGCCATGCCGGCGGTCGCCAGCCGCACCACCACGACGTCGCCGTAGCGGTCCGCCACCAGGCCCGGCAGGCCGTCGCCCTCGGCGTTCACGAGGCGCACCGCGTCGGTCCCGGCCAGCATCGGGTCGCGGCGGCGGCGCTCCGCGGCGCGCTCGATGCGGCGCGGAAGCCAGTCGGGAGCCGGCGCCTCCTTGCCGAAGGCGTGCAGGCGCACGCGCAGCGCCGAGTGGGGCGAGTAGTCGCCGTGGCCGAGGATCTCGCCCTCGGCGGACACCACCCGCACCGTCGCCCCGGCCCCGGGCTCACCGGTGACGCGCTCCACCGCTCCCGACAGCACCCAGGGATGCCGCCGGCGAACCGAGCGGTCGCGACCTCGCTTCAACACCACGTCGTGCACGGACGGACGATGGGGCATCCGCCCGGGGGCGTCCACCGCGTGGGAACACGGCCGGGCGCGATCCGGTACCCTCCGACGATGCCGAACCGGCTCGCCCAGGAGAGCAGCCTCTACCTGCGCCAGCACCAGGACAACCCGGTGGACTGGCATCCCTGGGGCCCCGAGGCGCTCGAGCGCGCCCGGGCCGAGGACCGGCCGCTGCTGGTCTCGATCGGCTACAGCGCGTGCCACTGGTGCCACGTGATGGAGCGCGAGTCCTTCGAGGACCCCGCCACGGCGGAGCGCATGAACGCGCTGTTCGTCTGCATCAAGGTGGACCGCGAGGAGCGCCCGGACGTCGACCAGCTCTACATGGACACCCTGGTGCGCCTCACCGGCCACGGCGGCTGGCCGCTCACGGTGTTCTGCACCCCGGACGGCTCGCCCTTCCACGCCGGCACGTACTTCCCGCCGGAGCCGCGCCACGGCCTGCCCTCCTTCCGCCAGGTGCTGGAGGGGGTCGCGCGGGTCTGGGAGGAGGAGCGCGAGCGGGTCCACGAGAGCGCGGCGCGCATCCTCGAGGTGCTGGCCGAGCGGCCCTTCCGAGGCGCCGGCGAGGAGGGCGCCGGGCTGTCGGGACGGGCCTCCCTCGTCGCGGCGGCGCGCCGCCTGCTCGCCAGCGCGGACCGCGAGCGCGGCGGCTTCGGCGGCGGCCCCAAGTTTCCGACGCCGACCAACCTGATCCTGCTGCTCGACGCCCTGCCCTCGCTGGAGAAGGCGGAGCGCGACGAGGCCCTGGCGTTCCTGGTGCACACCTGCCGCGAGATGGCGCGGCGCGGCCTCTACGACCAGCTCGGCGGCGGCTTCCACCGCTACTGCGTGGACGACCACTGGGGCGTGCCCCACTTCGAGAAGATGCTCTACGACCAGGGCCAGCTGATGCGCGTCTACGTCGAGACCTGGCGGCACGCGGGCGGCGACGACGACGACCTGCTCTGGCCGGTGCGCGAGACCGCCGACTGGCTGCGGCGCGAGATGCGCTCCGACGCGGGCGCCTTCTTCGCCAGCCAGGACGCCGACAGCGAGGGCGTCGAGGGCCGCTTCTACGTCTGGACCCCCGAGCAGGTGGGCGCGGTGCTGGGCGAGGGCGCGCCGGCGTTCTGCGAGGCCTACGCGGTCACGCCGGCAGGCAACTTCGAGGACGGCGCCTCGGTGCTGTGGGACCTCGCCCGGCAGCCCCGGGACGCGATGCGCGAGGCGCGCGAGCGCCTGCTCGAGGCGCGCAGCCGGCGGGTGCCGCCCGCCACGGACCGCAAGTGCGTCGCGGCCTGGAACGGCCTCGCCATCTCGGGCCTCGCCCACGCGGGCAGCCTGCTGGGCGATCCGGCGCTGCTCGCCGACGCCGCCACGGCGGCGGACTGGGTGCTCGAGCGGCTCGTGGACCCGGCCGGCCGGCTGCATCGCCTCGAGAGCGGAGCCGCCTCGGAGCTGCCGGCCTTCCTCGACGACGTGGCCGCCATGCTCGCGGCGTGCCTCGACCTGCACCGCGCCGGCGCGGGCGAGCGCTACCTGGCCGCCGGCCTGGGCTTCGCCGACGAGATCGCGCGCCACTTCTTCGACGACGCCGAGGGCGACCTGTTCCTGGCGCCCGTCGACGGCGAGCGGCTGGTCCACCGTCCGCGCTCGGACCACGACGGCGCCACGCCCCACTCCGCGGGCTACGCGACCCTCGGTCTGCTGCGCGCCGCGACCCTTTCGGGACGCGAGGACCTGCGGCGCATCGCCGAGCGGGTGATCCGCAGCCACGCCGGCGGCATCGGGCGCGCGCCCCACGCCTGGCCCACCCTGGTTCGCGCGGCGGCCGCCACCGAGCGCGGCCTCTCCGTGGCGGTCGTCACCGCCACCGACGTCGCGGCGCCCGAGGCGCGCGCACTGGCCGACGCCGCCCGGCGCGCGCTGGCCCCCGAGGAGGCCGTGGTGCTGGCGGCCCCGGGCGACGCGCCCGAGGGCCTCGACCCGGCCTGGCTCGCCGGGCGCGAGCCCGCCGGCGCGCGCCCCACGGCCTGGCTGTGCCGGGGCACGAGCTGCTCGCTGCCCGTCCACGAGCCCGGGGCCCTCCTCGCGCTCGCCCGCGACGACGCTCCGCCCCCACCGGAGCCCGGGGGCCCCGACGCGTGATACCTTCGCCGGCCCCATGAGCGAACCCGCCATGCGCGCACTGGTGGCCCGGCCCGGTGGCGACCTCGTCCTCGAGGACCGCCCACGCCCCGAGCCCGGGCCCGGCGAGGTGCGCGTGCGCGTGGGCGCCTGCGGGATCTGCGGCAGCGACCTGCACCTGAAGGGCGCCGGGCTCTTCGTGCCGGGCATCGTGCCGGGCCACGAGTTCGCCGGCGTGGTGGACGCCCTCGGCCCGGGCGTGGAGGGCTTCGCGCGCGACGACGCGGTGACGGTGGAGCCCTTCCGCAGCTGCGGCGGCTGCCGCGACTGCGAGACCGGCCACGACCCGCGCTGTGCCCGGGCGGGGCTGCTGGGCATCCACCATCCCGGCGGGCTCGCCGAGTACGTGGTGGCGCCCGCCCACCGGCTGTACGCCGCGCCGGCGGACCTGCCCGCTTCGATCGCCGCCCTGGCCGAGCCCACCGCGGTGGCGATCCGCGGCCTCGACCGGCTCGGCCCGGCCCCCGCCGAGCGCCTGCTCGTGCTGGGCGCCGGGAGCATCGGCCTGCTGAGCCTGCTCGCCGCGCGGGCCCGCGGCGTCCCCGAGGTCTGGATCACGGCGCGCCACGCCCACCAGGCGGAGCTGGCGGGCCGCCTGGGCGCGACGAAGGTCCTCGGCGAGGACGAGAGCGGCGCCGAGGCCCTCGGCGCGCTGGCCCGGGAGCATCCCTTCGACGGCGTCGTCGAGACCGTGGGCGGCACGGCCGACACCCTGCGCCATGCCGCCGCGGCGGTGAGGCCCGGTGGCACCGTCTCGGTGGTGGGCTTCTTCCTGGGCAGCGTCTCCCTCGACGCCCTCCCGCTCATGCTGAAGGAGGTGACCCTCGCCTGGTCCTACTGCTACCAGCGCGGCGGCGAGCGGGCCGACTTCGCCCGCGCCGTCTCCCTGCTCGCCTCCGAGCGGGAGTCCGCCGCGCTCCTCGCCACCCACCGCGTCCCCCTCGCCGAGGCGCCCCGCGCCTTCTCGCTCGCCGCCGACAAGCGGGCCGGCGTCGTGAAGGTCAGCGTCCAGCCCTGAACTCCTGGAGGAACCCATGCTGTTCGAGATGTCCGACCGTGCCAAGATGATCGAGGAGCAGCTGCTCCGCTTCATGGACGAGCACGTCTACCCCAACGAGCGCGCCTACGAGGAGCAGGTGCACGAGTCGGGCGATCCCCACTTCGAGCCGCCCATCATGAAGGAGCTGCGCGCCAAGGCCCGGGGCATCGGGCTCTGGAACCTGTTCCTGCCGGATGCCGAGTGGGGCGCCGGGCTCACCAACCTCGAGTACACGCCGCTGTGCGAGATCATGGGCCGCAGCCCGATCGCGCCCCGGGTCTTCAACTGCCAGGCGCCGGACACGGGCAACGCCGAGATCCTGCTCGAGTTCGGCACCGACGCCCAGAAGGAGCAGTGGCTGCGCCCGCTCCTCGACGGCGACGTCCGCTCCTGCTTCTCGATGACCGAGCCCGAGGTCTCGGGCGCGGACCCGACGGGCCTGCGCACCCGCGCCGACCGGGAGGGCGACGAGTACGTCATCAACGGCCACAAGTGGTACACGAGCGGCGCCATCGGCTCGCGCTTCGCCATCGTGATGGCGGCCACCAACCCCGACGGCGCGCCTCACGAGCGCCAGAGCCAGATCATCGTGCCCACGGACACGCCGGGCTTCAACCTGATCCGCGCCGTCTCGGTGATGGGCCACGCCGGCGGCGGCGGCCACTGCGAGATCCGCTACGAGAACTGCCGCGTGCCCGTCGCGAACCTGCTCGGGCCCGAGAACGGCGGCTTCATGATCGCCCAGGCGCGCCTGGGGCCCGGCCGCATCCACCACTGCATGCGCTGCATCGGCGTGGCGGAGCGCGCCTTCGAGATCATGTGCAAGTACGCCAACGACCGGGTCGCCTTCGGCGGCCCGCTGGGCGAGAAGCAGTTCGTCCAGGAGTGGGTCGCCACCTCGCGCATGGAGATCGACCAGGCCCGCCTGCTGACGCTCCACGCCGCCTGGAAGATGGACCGCTTCAGCAAGAAGGAGGCCCGCCAGGAGATCTCCATGATCAAGGTGGTGGTGCCCAACATGATGATGCAGGTCCTCGACCGCGCGATCCAGTGCCTGGGCTCCCTCGGCATGTCCGACGACACGCCGATCGCGGCCTGGTGGCGCCACGGCCGGTCCATGCGCATCGCCGACGGTCCCGACGAGGTGCACAAGATGGTGATCGCGCGGCGCGAGCTACGGCGCTTCGCCTAGGGGCTCGGGCTCGGCGGCGCCCAGGACCAGCTCGACCCGCGGCGCGCCGGCGCCGAGGGCGAGCGGGCCCGCGCGCACGGCGACGCGCCCCGGCTCGACGCCGCCCCCGGCGAGGAGCGCGTCGCGCACGGCGGCGGCCCGCCGCGCCGCCAGGGCGCGCAGCGCCTCGGGTGAGGCCGGGGTGCCGGCGGCCTCGGCCAGCGACCGGGCGTCGGGCTGCACCACCAGGGGCACCAGCTCGAGGCGCAGCGCCGGGTGGGCGGCCAGCAGCCCGGCGGCGCGCCCGATCTGGGCGTCCGCCGCGGTGGCCGGCTCGGAGCCGCCGGGGACGAAGCGCACCGGAGAGAGGTCGTAGGCCTGGATGCGTCCCTCCTCGAGGACGACGGAGCCGAGCAGCGCGAGGGGCTTCGCGAGGGCGTTCACCAGGGCGTCGCTCAGCGCGTCGGCCAGCACGGGCCCGAGCCGCACGCGCGCCTCGCCCCGGCTGCCCTCCATCGGGAGCTCGAGGGAGATGTCGCCCCGGGCGTCGCGCAGCAGCGCGAGGGCGAGGGCGGGAGGCATGCCGAAGCGCTGGCGGAAGCCGCGGCCCTCGTCCCCGGTCTCGATGCGCAGCGCGTGCAGATCGAGGCGGGCGGGCGCGACGTAGCGCTCGGGCTCGAGCTGCACCGAGGCGTCGAAGCTCGCGGCGCCGGCGACGATCCGGTAGTCCGTGCGGGCCGCGACGAGGGGCGCGAGGGCGAGCAGGTCGAGGCGCTCGCCGCGCAGCTCGAGCGCTCCGCCCTGCGCTCCGACGCGCCCGCTCACCCGGAGCGGGGCGCCACCGGGCCCCGCCGCCTCGAGCGCCAGCCGCTCGGCCTGGAGCTCCGGGAGCCGAAGCCCCGCGGCGCGGAGCTGGAGGTCGCCGAAGGCGAGCTCGGCATCCTCGGCGCCGGGGTCCACCAGGGTCGCGAGGCCGTCCTCGAGCTCGACCTCGGCGATCCGCAGCCGCGGCACCGCGGCGCCGGGCGCGGGTGCGGGCGAGGCTGCGGTCTCCTCGCCCACCTCGGAGAGCGTGACGCGCACCACCGGGGAGCGGCTGCGCAGCGCCTTCAGGCGCAGCTCCGGGCGCCCGTCTCCCGCCAGGGGGAAGCGCGCCTCCTCGACCTCGACCGCGAGCTCCTGCCAGGCCGCCTCGATGCGCGCCTCGGGAAGGCGCAGGTCCACGTCCCGAGCCGAGGCGCGCCCCTCGATGCGCAGGCTGCCCGGGCGCGGCCCGTCGTTCTCGCCGGCCGCCGCCTCCGAGGAGGCCGGCTCCACGGCGAGTCGCGCCGAGCCGGCGAAGCGGCCGCGGCGCAGATCGATGGCCTGGCGAACCTGGGGGAGCAGGCGCGGCAGCAGCAGCGGACCCGAGAGCTCCTGCCACTCGAGGTCGAGCAGGGCGGCGCCCGTGGCGAGGGAGACGCTCCCCGTGCCCTCGAGGCGCGCGTCGCCCTGGCGCAGCGCGAGCTCGAAGGTGGCGGGCTCCTCGGCGCCGGGCGCCAGACCCTCGGCGGAGAGCCCGCCGCTGATCGCCAGGGGCTCCTCGCCCTCCGTGGCGAGCTCGAGCCGCAGGCCCGAGAGCGCCAGCCGCGCGACCCGCCAGCCCGCGGGCCCGCCGAGGATCTCGATCTCGTCGACGCTCCCCTCGGCGAGGCCCAGCCGGGCCTCCTCGGCTCCGTCCGAGCGCAGGCGCAGCCGCACGTCGCGCAGCTCCACGCGGCCGAGGCGCAGCTCCGTCGGCGCCGCGTCGGGCGCCTCGCCGGCCCCGGAGCCGGGGAAGCCCTGCACGCTCCACTCGAGCCCGCCGTCGGGGGTGCGGTCCAGGACCAGCTCCGCGTCCTCGACGAGCAGGCCCCGCAGGCCGAGCCGTCCCGCCAGCAGCGCCGCGCGATCGAGGTGCGCCTCGACGCGGGCGACGCGCAGCAGCGCCGGCTCCGGGGCCTCGCTCGGCGCGAGGCTCAGCGCCTCGACGGTGACGGAGCCCGAGAGCAGCGAGACGTCCACGTCCTCGAGGGCGACGCGGGCGTCGAGGGCATCGGCGAGCTGGCGCGCGGCGACGTGCTCGAGCGCCCAGGGCAGCAGCGCGCGGGCTCCCAGCCCGAGCACCAACGCGGCCGCCAGCACCCCCCACCAGCGGCCGGGACGCTCAGCCATCGCCGGCCGGCCCCCGGGTGTCGGGTTCGACCCCCAGCGGCCGCGGCGCGGGGCGCTCCCGGCGCGGGCGCGGGGCGGAGCCCGGGCGGACCGGTCGTGCGGGGGAGCTGCCGCCCATCTGCGGGCGCAGGGTAACGCAGGCCCGCCCTCAAACCCGCGGCCCGGCGGGCCGATGAGTGTCTCGGAGGATCGGACCCCGGAGTCGCCCATGCCGTCCCGTCTCGTCTTCATCCCCGGCCTCGTCGGGCTCGCCCTGGTGCTCCAAGCGGCCTGCACGCCGGTCCCGACCGCCCGCAACGGGCGCGACGCCGGCTCCCTGGCGGCCGCCTACGCGGCGGCGGGCCGCTGGGTGGAGGCCTCGCGGGAGATCCGCATCGCGCTGCGCCGCGAGCCCCGCAACGCGAGCCTCCACCTCCAGGCCGCCGACATCCACGAGAAGGTCGGTGCGCTGCTGCGCGCCGCCGAGAACCTCGACTCGGCCACCCGCCTGGCGCCGACGGACCCCGGGGCCTGGGCGGCGCGCGCCGCCTTCGAGACCCGGCGCGGGCGGGTGGACTCCGCCTACGTGGCGGCGCGGCGCGCCCACCAGCTGGCGCCCGAGGACACCGAGCTCGCCTTCGCGTTCGCGCGCGCCGCCGAGCGTGCGGGCCTCGAGGAGGAGGCGCGGGCGGTGCGGCGCCGCTTCGCCGACCCCGCCGGGGACGCCGCTGCGGCCGGCGGCGGAGCGGAGTGAGGCGATGCGGCGAGCGACGCTAGCGGCGCACCAGCCCCGGCTCCCGCGACAGGTCCTTGACGAGGTTCTTGTGGTGGGCCTCGAGGGTGCCGCCGCCGATCTCCAGCAGCTTGGCGTCGCGCCAGAGCCGCTCGACCACGTACTCGCCCACGTACCCGTAGCCGCCCAGCACCTGGATGGCGGCGTCGGCGGCCTGCTTGCCCACCTGGGAGGCGAGCAGCTTCGCGGCGTCGGCGTCCACCCGCTGGCCCGTGGCGGCGAGGTCGAGACGACGCGCCACGTCGTAGACGAACACCCGGGCCGCCCGGTAGGCGGCGAAGGACTCGGCGATGTAGCGCTGGATCTGGCCGTGCTCGCGGATCGGCACCCCGAAGGTGCGGCGCTCGTTCGCGTGGCCGAGCATCACCTCGAGGGCGCGCTGGGCGATGCCGAGCGACATGGCGGCGAGGGTCAGCCGCTCGATCTCGAGGTTGCGCATCATCTGGAGCGTGCCCTCGCCCTCCTTCCCGAGGCGGTTCTCCGCGGGGACGCGCACGCCCTCGAAGACCAGCTCGGCGGTGAACGACGCGCGCATGCCGAGCTTGTCCTGCCACTTCTGGCCGAGCCGGAAGCCCTCCCGGCCCTTCTCGACCAGGAAGCTGGTGATCTCCTTCTCGCCGGTGGCGGCGTACACCACGAAGGCGTCGCCCAGCTCGCCGTCGGCGACGCCACCGTTGGTGATCCAGGTCTTCACGCCGTCGAGCACGTAGACGTCGCCCTCGCGCCGGGCGCGGGTCCGCATGGCCAGGACGTCGGTGCCGACCGCGGGCTCGGACATGCACAGGCCGCCGATCCACTCGCCCGAGGCCGCCTTGGGAAGAACGCGCCGGCGCTGCGCCTCGTCGCCGTTCACGGCCACGTTCTGGGCGAACAGGATCGAGTGGGCCAGCACCGAGAGCGCGAAGGCGGGGTCCGAGGTGGAGAGCGCCTCGAAGAGCTGCACCGCCGCGGTGGCGTCGAGGCCGGCGCCGCCGTGCTCCTCGGGCAGGGTCACGCCGAGCAGGCCCAGCTCGCCGGCGCTGCGGAAGAGCGCGCGGTTGAAGCGCTCGGCCCGGTCGTGGTCGGCGGCCTGGGGCTCGACCTCCCGGGCCACGAACTCGCGCAGGGTCTCGGCCAGGAGCGCGTGCTCCGAGGTGGGCGCCGTCAGGTCGAAGGAACGCCAGTCCTTCTCGCGCATCACGTCCAGGGCCTCCTTGATCGGGTGGGTGGTCGGGCAGGTCGGCGAGCGGGTGGTGGAGCCGCGCCCGGTGCGCCTGCCAGAGGTATGCGATGAGGGTATCGAGCCCGTCGTCCCGACGCCCCCGCGTCCTGGTCCTCACGCGCACCAGCGCGCTCGGCGGCGCCGAGCGCATGCTCATGAACGCGCTCCCGTACCTGGACCGCGAGCGCTTCGACTACCGCTTCGCGGCCCTCGACGCCGCCGGCCCCCTGGCCGTGGCGTGCCGCGAGGCCGGCCTGCCCTTCCGCGCGCTCTCGGGGCGCCACGTCCTCGACCCGCGCAACCCCATCGCGCTGCGCCGGCTGCTCGCCCGCGAGCGGATCGACCTGCTCCACGCCCACCTGCCGCTCACCGGCGCCCTCGCCCGGGCGGCGGCGCGCGGGCTCCCGGTGCGCGTCGTCTACACCGAGCACAGCGTCCAGGAGCACTACCGCGTGCCCTCGCGCTGGGCGAACGCCGCCACCTACGGCTGGCAGAGCCGCGTGGTCGCCGTCTCCGAGGGCGTCCGCAGCAGCGCGGTGCGGCGCATCGGGGCCCCGGCCCGGGATCTCACCCGCGTGGTGCCGAACGGCGTGGACTTCGAGCGCCTGGACCGCGAGGCCGCGGCGCGCCCCTATCCGCCGCCGCCGCCCTGCCCGCGCGGCGCCGTGCGGGTGCTGGTGCCGGCGCGGCTCGCCACCGTGAAGGGCCACGACCTGCTGCTCGACGCCCTCGAGGCGCTCGCCGAGCGGCCGTTCCCGCCGCTCCAGGTCTGGCTGGCGGGGGACGGCCCGCGGCGCGAGGCGCTCGCGGCACGCGTCGCGGCCGGCGCCCTGGCCGGCCGGGTACACCTGCTGGGCGCGCGCCGGGACGTCTTCGCACTGATGCGCGCCGCCGACGTCGTCGCCCTGCCCTCGCGGCACGAGGGCCACCCCCTCGCGCTCCTGGAGGCGCTGGCGCTGGGCCGGCCGGTGCTCGCCACCCGGGTCGGCGGCGTCCCCGAGATCGTCCGCGAGGGCGAGACCGGCCTGCTGGTCCCGCCGGGCGACCCCGAGGCGCTGGCCGAGGGCCTCGATCGCCTGCGCGCCGACGCCGGGCTCCGCGGCCGGCTCGGCGCCGCGGCGGCCCGGGACGCCCGCAGCCGCTTCGACGTGCGCCACGCCGTCGCCGCCATCGAGGGCATCTACGCCCAGTGCCTCGCCGATGCGAAGCCCGCTCGGCGCGGCGCCGCCAGCGACCGCGCCCGCGGCCCCCACGCCTCCGGCGTCTGACCCGGCGCGCCGCGCCGCGTCTGCAATACTCCGGCCCTCCAGCCAGGAGGGACCCATGCGATCCACGATCGAACGTCTGTTCGCGACCGGCCTGCTCACAGCGCTCGCCTTCGCCACCACCGCGTGCGTGGTGATCGAAGACGGCGAGGTCGGCGTCTCGAAGAGCTTCGGCCGCATCAGCGACGAGCCGGTGCCCCAGGGCCTCGCCCTCGTGGTGCCGGTGGCGCGCCAGATCGAGCGCTGGAACGTCAAGCTCCAGGAGCTGAAGGAGGCCGCCAACGTCCCGTCCTCCGAAGGCCTCATCGTCGGGCTCGACACCTCCCTGCTGTTCCAGGTGCAGCCCGACAAGGCGTCGACGATCCGCAAGACCGTGGGCGTGCGCTACGTCGAGACCCTGATCCGGCCCTACTTCCGCAACGCGCTGCGCGACGTGGTGGCCGGCTACCCGGTGCGCAACATCTACTCCGAGGAGGGCCGCCGGGAGATCGCCTCCAAGATCAACGGCTTCCTGGTGGAGAACCTCGGGACCCGGGGCATCCAGGTGGTGGACGTGCTGCTGCGCGACGTCCAGCTGCCCGCGCGCTTCAAGGAGAGCATCGAGGCGAAGCTCACCGCCGAGCAGCGGGTGCAGCAGAAGCAGTTCGAGCTGGAGCAGGCCAAGAAGGAGGCCGAGATCGAGGTCGCCCGGGCGATGGGCGCCGCCGAGGCCCAGCGCATCATCCGCGAGACCCTCTCGGACTCCTACCTGCAGTACCTGTGGATCCAGACCCTGAACGAGAACCCCAACGTCATCTACGTCGCCACCGAGGCCAACCTGCCGATCTTCAAGGGAGCGCGATAGCGCGACCGGCGCCTTGGGGTCGGAGCGCGATAGCGCGACCGACGCTTGGGGTCGGAGCGCGATAGCGCGACCGGCGCTTGGGGTCGGAGCGCGGTAGCGCGACCGATGGTCGGGGTCGGAGCGCGCTAGCGGCGCCGGGCTGCTGCTCCTCGTCGGTGGTCTTCGTCGGCGCCAATGCCCGCATCGGCTGGCGCACCGGCGGCGCGCTCCTGCCCGTGCCGGGGAGCCGGGTCTGGGCGTGGGGGCCCCTGGTGGCGGACCGGGGCGGCATCCCGGGCCTGCTGGTGGCGTGGCGCCAGGGCGCCTTCGACCAGGAGGCTGCCCCGAGAGGGTCGGCCGACGACGCGAAGGACTCCGCGAAGCGGAATCGCAGCTGGCGGAGCCGGCCCTCAGGCGGCGGCGTTCACCAGGGTGCGCTCGACGAAGCTCACGATGGCGTGTCGGCACACCGCGGGGGTGCGGCTGAAGACCAGCCCGAGGTCCGGGACCAGCTGGTAGGCCGCCTCGGCGCGGGTCTCGATGGTCTCGCCGCGGGGCAGCTCGAAGGTGATCTCGATCTCGCTGCCCAGCTCGAGGGGCTCGGGAGTGCGGATCAGGCAGCCGTTCTCGGAGAGCGAGAGCAGCGAAGCGCGCCACTCGTGCTCGTCCTGGCGGCAGCGGGCCATCAGGTTGGTGGCCACCCGGGGCGCACTGCGCGGCGTCTCCTCGAGGCCCTGCTGGATCAGGCGGTAGAGCTCGTGGAGCCCGGCGGGCCGGCGCACCGCGCCCAGCACCCGCGGATCGGCGCCCGTCACCCCCTCGCTGCCGGTCAGCATGATGAGCGGGACCAGGGACTCGGGGTCGTCGGGCACCTCCGAGAGCCGCCGCTCGTCCACGATGCGCAGCTCCGGCGTCCGGCCCACCAGGTGGGGCGGCAGGCTCGGCCGCTCCTCCTCGGTCACGATCGCGTAGCCCATCTTGGCCAGCACGGCGCGGGCCAGGGGGACGTAGTCCTGCTCCCGGGCGTAGGAGAGGATCAGGCGGCGGCGCGGGTCGGTGCGGCTCACCCGGGGCGTATCGGCCTCACCCGGCGCCGCATTGAGGCGGAAGCTCCGCCGCCGGCGGAAGGATCCGCTGGAATGGTTAGACTGGCCGCCCGTGGGGGGTCACCGGCAGCTTGCGACCTGGCTCGTGGCCCGGCGCGGCCGGATCGAGGGCGTGCTCGCGGAGCGCCTGGGGGCGACTCCGGCGGCGGACAGCCCCGAGGCCGAGGCGCTGCGCCGCTTCCGCTCCTACGCCACTGCGTCCCTGCTGCGTGGAGGTGATGCCCTGCCCTCCCTGGACGGCCTGCGCGTCTCGGACCGGCGGGCCTCGAAGCTGCTCGAGGCCTGGCTCGACGCCGTGGCCGTAGCGGCCGGACCCGACGGCGCCGAGGTGCGCGCGATCCTGGCGCCCGCGCTGGCGCGCTTCCGGGGTGCGCTGCGCGCCACGAGCGGGGCCCGGCGGGCCAGCGGCGCCCCGCGCGCCTCGAGCCGCCGCGCCGTCACCGCCGCCATCGACCGCGTGGCCGACGCCTTCCTCGCCATCGACACCGACACGGGCCACATCGCCGACGCGAACCCCGCCGCCGGCGCGCTGCTCGGCACCACGCGGGACCGCCTGGTGGGCGAGTCGGCCCTGGGTTTCCTGCCCGAGCGCGCCCACGACCTGTGGTGGACCGAGCTCGACGCGCTCGCCGAGGGCGGCGAGGCCCGCCGCTTCCACGCGACCCTGCACGACCGCACCGGCCGGGCCATCGACGTGGAGGTGAGCCTGACGCGCTTCGCGACCCGCGCCCGCACGCTGGCGCTGGCGGTGGCGCGGCCCTCGTTCAACCCTTGAGGTGCTCGCGGAGGAACGCCACCAGCCGCCACCAGGCATCGGCCGCGGCCTCGGGGCGGTGCATCTCGGGCCGCGTCTCGTTCACGAAGGCGTGGCCCGCGCCGGGGTAGAGCCGCACCTCGCCGGGCTGCCCCGACTTCGCCAGCTGCTCGCGCAGCTCCTCGACGTCGGCCAGCGGGATCAGGTGGTCCTCGGCGCCGTAGAGCCCGAGCAGCGGGCAGCGCAGGTCCGCCAGGGCGGCCAGGGGCGAGCGCGGCTTCCCGGGCGGGCCCAGGTCCTCGGCGTAGCGCAGCATGCCGTAGAAGGGCACGCAGGCGTCGAAGCCGCGGCCCTCGCAGGCACCGAGGATCGCGTACTGGCCGCCCATGCAGAAGCCCGTGATCCCGACCCGACCCTCGCAGGACGGGTCGGCGGCGAGCCGGTCGCGGGCCTCCTGGAGCGTCTCGAGCACCAGCGGGTCCGAGAGCGAGCGGATCCAGGCCAGGGCCTCGGCCGGGCTCGCGATCTCGGGAGCGCCGGTCCTGCGGTAGGGGTCCACGGCGAGCACCGCGAAGCCCTCGGCGGCGAGCCGCCCGGCGAGGTCGCGGTAGTGGTCCGACAGGCCCCACACGTCCGGGATCATCACCACGCCGGGGGCCGCGGCGCCGGGATGGGCGAGGAATCCCTCCGCGAGCTCTTGCGTCGCCATGGCGGTGAGTATACTCGCCGCCCATGCCGTTCGAGCGCGAGCTCGAGGTGGCCCTCGAAGCCGCGCGCGAGGCCGGGGCCATCCTCCTGCGACACTACGAGGCGGGCACCGAGGCCTGGGAGAAGTCCGAGGACAACCCGGTGACCGCCGCGGACCTCGAGTCCGACCGCGCCATCGCGCGCCGGCTGCGGGAGGCGTTTCCCGAGGACGCCCTGCTCTCCGAGGAGACCGTCGCCGATCCGGCCCGCACGGAGAAGCGGCGCGCCTGGATCGTCGACCCGATGGACGGCACCAAGGAGTTCACCCGGCGCATCCCGGAGTTCGCGGTCTCCATCGCGCTGGTCCAGGACGGCGTCCCCGTGGTGGGGGTGATCCTGAACCCGGCCAGCGGGGTGGCGGTGTGGGCCAGCCGGGGCGGCGGCTGCTTCCGCGACGGCGAGCCCGTGAAGGTCTCGGACTGCGCGCGCCTCGAGGACGCCGTGATGATCGCCAGCCGCACGGAGATCTCGCGGGACAAGTTCGAGCCCCACCGGGGCTGGTTCCGGGAGCTGCGGCCCGTGGGCTCCATCGCCTGGAAGCTCGCCTGCATCGCCTGCGGCGAGGGCGACCTCAACGTGTCCCTCGCGCCGAAGAACGAGTGGGACGTGTGTGCCGGCGACGTGCTGGTGACCGAGGCGGGCGGCGTCTACGTGGACTTCGACGGCGAGCGCCGCCGCTACAACCAGCCCGACCCGCTCATCGAGACCTTCATGGCGGCGGGCCCGGCCGCGCTCGTCGGCGCCTTCTGCGCCCTCGAGCGCGAGCGCACGGGCTGACTCAGCGCCCCTTGCGCCAGTAGGCGCCGGTCCAGTCGATGTCCACGATGGGCTCGGTGATGCCGTGCTCCGCGCGGTAGTCGGTGATCGCCTCCTTGCAGGCGTCCACGGCGCGGTAGTCGTCCACGATCACGAAGCCGCCGGGCGAGAGCTTCGGGTAGAGCGGTCGCAGCACGTCCATGGTGGACTCGTAGAGGTCGCCGTCGAGGCGCAGCACCGAGAGCTTCTCCACCGGCACGCTGCCGAGGGTGTCCTTGAACCAGCCCTCGACGAAGTGCACGCGGTCGTCGAGGAGCCCGTAGCGCTCGAAGTTCCCGCGCACCTGGTCCACGGAGATGGCGAGGCGCGACTGGCGCCACAGCCGGCTGCCCGCGTCGGCGGGGTAGTTCTCGGCGTCGGGCCTGGGCAGGCCCCGGAAGGAGTCGCACACCCAGACGTGGCGCTCGGAGTCCCGGTAGGCCGAGAGCACGCCCTTGGCGAAGATGCTGGCGCCGCCGCGCCAGACGCCCGCCTCGAGGAAGTCGCCGGGGATGCCGTCGCGGATCACCTGGGTGAGGCAGTGCTGGAGGTTCTCCAGGCGGTAGATGCCCACCATGGTCTCGGCGCTGCCCGGCCAGTCGGACCCGTTGGCGCGCTTGCCGGGGTCGAAGGCGGCCTTGCGGACCACCTCGAAGCCGCCCAGGGCGGCCACGCCGGTCACCAGCCGGCGCACCCAGCGCTTGCGCAGGCCGCCGCGCCGGGGCTGCTCGTAGTCCTCGAAGATGTACCGCGTGAGGGCGTTCTTCAGCAGGTCGAGGTAGAGCAGCTCGGGGTCGGACCCCGGACCGGGCCGGTCGGCCTTCGTCGGCGTCACTTCCATGGCGGTCCCGTCGGGCTCAGGTGCTGCGCAGGGCTTCGGTGATCTTCAGGACCGTGCCCTTGGCGTCCCCGAACACCATCTTCGTGTTGTCGTTGTAGAAGAGCGGGTTGTCGATGCCCGCGAAGCCGGGGTTCATGCTGCGCTTGATGACGAAGACGTGCTGGGCACGGTCCACGTCGAGGATCGGCATGCCGTAGATGGGGCTGCTGGTGTCCGAGCGCGCCGCGGGGTTCACCACGTCGTTGGCTCCGAGCACCAGGGAGACGTCGGTCTCGGGGAACTGGGGGTTGATGTCGTCCATCTCGACGAGCTTGTCGTAGGGCACGTCGGCCTCGGCGAGCAGCACGTTCATGTGCCCGGGCATGCGCCCCGCCACCGGGTGGATGGCGAACTGCACCTTCACGCCCCGCGCCTCGAGCAGGTCCATCAGCTCGCGCACGGCGTGCTGGGCCTGGGCCACCGCCATGCCGTACCCCGGCACCACGATGCAGGTGCGCGAAGCGTTGAAGATCACCGCGGCGTCCTCGGGGGTGTAGCCCGTCACCGAGCGCTGCTCGCCCGCCGCCCCGGGGCCGATCTCCGCCACCGCGCCGAAGGCCCCGAACAGCACGTTGCCCAGGGACCGGTTCATGGCGTCGCACATGATCTTGGTGAGGATGATCCCCGAGGCCCCCACCAGGGAGCCGCTGATCACCAGGCCGCTGTTGCCGAGCACGAAGCCCGTCGCGCAGGCGGCGAGGCCCGAGTAGCTGTTCAGCAGCGAGATCACGACGGGCATGTCGGCGCCGCCGATGGGGATCACCAGCAGCACGCCGAGCAGCAGGCCGAGGCCCACCAGCGCCGCGTAGGGCGGCAGCTCGAGGGGCGAGAGCGCCACCGCGACGCACAGCCCGATGGCACCGAGACCGAGCAGCGCGTTCACGAAGCGCTGGCCGGGGTAGACGATGGGCGCGCCGCGCATCAGCTCCTGGAGCTTCGCGAAGGCGATCAGGCTGCCGGTCAGGGTGACGGCGCCGATCAGGGTGCTGAGCACGATGGCGGTGGGGACGATGCCCGCGGGCGCGATGCCGGCCCGCATGCCGTCGAGCAGCTCGGCGGAGGCCACCAGGGCCGAGGCCGCGCCGCCGAAGCCGTTCAGCAGGGCCACCATCTGCGGCATCGCGGTCATCTCGATGCGCAGGGCCAGCACCGCGCCGATGCTGCCGCCGACCACCACGCCGGCGAGGATCACGGGCCAGCCCACCACGCCCTGGGAGACCAGGGTGGCGACCACGGCGACGAGCATGCCGATGGCGGCGAGGAGGTTGCCCGTGGGCGCCGTGCGGGGGGACGAGAGGTTGCGCAGGCCCAGGATGAACAGGACCGCGGAGGCCAGGTAGGCGAGCTGGAGGGCGGTCTGGCTCATGACTCGTCCTGCCCGCCCCGCTTCACGCGGAACATGGCGAGCATGCGGTTGGTGACGAGGAAGCCGCCCACCACGTTGATGGTGGCCACCACGATGGCGACGAAGCCCAGCCAGCTGGAGAGCGTCGGCTGGTCCGACCCGGCGGCCAGCAGGGCGCCCACGATGGTGATGCCCGAGATCGCGTTGGCGCCGGACATGAGGGGCGTGTGCAGCAGCGGCGGCACCTTCGCGATGACCTCGAAGCCCACGAACAAGGAGAGCACGAGCACGGTGAGGGCCACCGCGGGATCGTCGAGCATCAGCCGCCCTGCCTTTCCTCGAGCTTCCCGCGCACCGTCTCGTTCACCACCTTGCCCTGGTGGGAGACGAGGGTGCCGCGGGTGATCTCGTCCTCGAGATCGAACTCGATCTGGCCCTCCTTCACGAGGTGACGGAGGAAGGTGACGAGGTTCTTGGCGTACATCTGGCTGGCGTTCACCGGGAACGCGCTCGCCAGGTTGGGATCGCCCATGATGGTGACGCCGTGGCGGATCACGGTCTGGCCGCTCTCGGTGCAGGCGCAGTTGCCGCCGTTCTCGGCCGCCATGTCCACCACCACCGAGCCCGCACGCATGCCCTTCACGCCGGCCTCGTCGAGGAGCAGCGGTGCCACGCGCCCGGGGACGAGCGCCGTGGTGATCACCACGTCCGAGGCGGCCGCGCGCTCGGCCATGAGCTCGCGCTGGCGCGCGTAGAACTCCTCGGTCTGGGCACGCGCGTAGCCGCCGGCGTCCTCGGCGTCGCTCGTGTCGAGGGAGAGCTCGACGAAGCGGGCGCCGAGGCTCTCCACCTGCTCGGCCGCCGCGGCGCGGGTGTCGTAGGCCTCGACGAGGGCGCCGAGGCGGCGCGCCGTGGCGATGGCCTGGAGCCCCGCCACGCCCGCGCCGATCACGAACACCCGGGCGGGCGAGACCGTGCCCGCCGCCGTCACCAGCATGGGGAACATGCGGGGCAGGTTCTCCGCGGCGACGAGCACGGCGCGGTAGCCGGCGACCGTCGCCTGGGAGGAGAGCGAGTCCATGGACTGGGCCCGGGTGATGCGCGGCATCAGCTCCATCGCGAAGGCCGCGACCCCGCGCTCGGCCAGCCGGGCCACGGCCTCGGGCTCGTCGAGGGGCCGCAGGTGGGAGATCAGCGCCGCGCCGCTCGGGAGGTCGTCGGCCTCGTGGCCGCCGCCCTCGCGCTCCCGGGGCCCGCGCACCTTGCACACCGTCTGGGCCCCGGCGTACAGGCTGGCGGCGTCGGCGACCAGCCGCGCGCCCGCGGCCTCGTACTCGGTGTCGGAGAAGCCCGCCTCGGAGCCGGCGCCCGCCTGGACGTGGACCTCGTGCTCGTCGCCCACGAGGGTGCGCACCGCGTCGGGCGTGATGGCCACGCGGCGCTCGCCGGGGGCGATCTCTCTCGGAATCGCGATGATCATGTGCGTGCCCTTCCTGGGCGGCGATGGGCGGCGACGGCGGCCCGCGACGGCCCTCGCCGCGCCCCTCGGCGGCGCAGGCGACGAAGAGGGCGCACTATAGGGCATGGGGGGACGGGTTTCATGAACGACCGGGCCGGCCCGGCGAAGCTGGACGGGGCCGAGCTGGTGAAGCGCCTGGGGCCCCATCCCTGCGTCCGGCTCGGCATCCCGCTCCGCCCGGGCCCGGAGCGGGCGGCGTCGGACACGGAGCTGTGGCGCTGGCTGGTGGCCGCCGCCCTGCTCGCCGATCGCCTGGGCGAGGAGCGGGTCGCGACGGCCCTGCGCGCCTGCGACGAGGCCGGGCTCGGGGCGCCGGCGGCCTGGTCGGCCGCGGGCGCCCCGGCCGCCGCCGCGAGCCTCGCCCGGGCGGGGCACCGCAACGCCGCGCGTCGCGGCGCCCAGCTGGTGCGCGCGGCCGCCGCCCTCGAGGCGCGCTTCGGCGGCTCCCTCACCCGGCTCGCCGAGGGCGCGACGGACCTCGAGGAGCTCGGCGCTCGCCTCGCCGGCCTGGCACCCGGCATCGGCCCGGGCACGCTGCGCCGCTTCCTCGAGCCCCTGCGCGACCGCTTCGCCGCCGCCGCCGAGCTGCCGCTGGCAGCCTCGACCTGCGCGGCGGCGCGCCACCTGGGCCTCGTCGCGGGCTCGGGAGGGGCGGAGCCGGAGTGGAGCGACCTGGTGCGGAGTTGCGCGGCGGGCCCCGACCCGGCGGACCTCGAGGCCGCGCTCGGGTACCTCGGCGAGCGCGCCTGCCGGCGCGGCGCCCGCGCGCGCTGCCCCCTGGGAGCCGACTGCCCCGGGGCCGAGGGGTGACGCCCTGCCCGGTCTGCAAGTCCGACGCGCTGCCGTTCTGGCGCGAGCGCGAGTGCAGCGCGGCCCGCTGCGCCGAGTGCGAGCACGTCTTCTCCGAGGGCGCCCGGGACGCCGCGGTCTACGAGGCCGACTACTTCGAGCGCTGGTACCTGGCGCACCGCGACGCGCGGCTCGCCTACTTCGTGGAGCTGATCGACCGCCACGGGCTCGAGCCCCGCGCGCCGCTCCTCGACGTCGGTGCCGGCGTGGGTCTGTGGCTCGAGGTGTGCCGCGGCCTCGGGCTCGCCGAGGCGACGGCGGTCGAGCCGAGCGAGTACGGGCGGGCGCGGCTCGCCGAGCTGCGCGACGCCTCGATGCCGTCCCTCGAGATCCGTGCCGCGCTCGGCGAGCTCGAGGGGCGCGCGGGCCGCTACCGCACCGTCACCGTGCTCGACGTGCTCTCCCACGTGGACGACCTGCGCGGCACCCTCGAGGCCATCCGTCGCCTGCTGGCGCCGGACGGCCAGCTGATCGTGAAGGCGCCGAACCACGCCCCGGCGCTGTTCCGGGCCGCGCGCTGGCTGGCGCCGCTGGGCCGGGGCCGCGCCCTGCTCTGCGTGCGCTCCCAGCAGCACCACTTCGCGCCGGACAGCCTCCCCGGGCTGCTCGCCCGCTTCGGCTTCCGGACCCGCCACCTGGCGGCGCTCCACGAGGCGCCACCGCGCCTCCTGGGCGACCCGCGCTCCTGGGCGTTGAATCGAGTCGCCCGTCTCGCCGTCGGTTCCGAGTCGATGCTGTGGATCGGGACGCCCGACGGCTAGGAGGCCGCCCGGGATGGGTCGGCCTCCGCCGCCCCCGAGGGGGCCGCGGCCGCGAAACGCAAGTGGTGGGGCGCCGCGCCGCGGTAGAATCTCGGGCTCGCCACCCGGCTCGCCCACTGGATGGAAAGCTCCTGATGAGACGCGCTCTCCGGCTCGCCCCGATCCTGCTCGCGCTGCTCCTCGCCCTGCCGGGCTGTCGGCAGGACGAGGCGCGGATCGCGGAGCACATGGAGCGCGGCGCCGCGCACCAGGAGGAGGGGAAGCACGAGGAGGCGATCCTCGAGTTCCGGAGCGTGCTCCAGATCGAGCCCAACCACGCCCCGGCCCGCTTCGCCCTGGCCAAGTCCCACCTCGCCGGGGGCAACCTCGAGGCCGCCTACTGGGAGCTGCGCGAGGGCGTGCGCATCGACGACAGCGACATGGAGGTGCGGCTCCAGCTCGCCGAGCTCACCAGCCTGGGCGGCGAGCTGCCCGATGCGCTGGCCCAGGTGGACTCGCTCCTCGCCGAGGACCCCGAGCTGGTCGGCCTGCGCAACATGGTCTCGGCCCAGCTGCTGCGGGCCCAGATCCTCGACATGATGAAGAAGCGGGTCGAGGCCCTCGCCGCCTACGAGAAGGCGGTGGAGATGGACCCGAACGACTTCGACGCCATCCTGCTGCTGGCGAGCTTCCACCAGCGGCGCGGCGAGATGGAGACCGCGGAGCCGCTGTTCCGACGCCTGGTGGAGCTCGAGCCGGGCTACGAGGCCTACGCGGCCCTCGCGAGCTTCCTGGCCCGGGATCCCGAGCGCGACGAGGAGGCGGAGCGGACCTACCGCCTCGCCCTCGACGCCGCGGACCCCGACCAGCGCATCCTCGCGTTGCGCACGCTGGCGAGCTTCTACTTCTCGCGCAACCGCACCGACGAGGCCGAGACGGCGCTCCAGCAGGCCCTCGAGGAGCGGCCCGACGACCTGGATCTCATCTACCTGCTGGCGCGCTTCTACCTGATCCTCGGCGACAAGGAGCGGGCCGACGAGATGATCGAGCTCGCCACCAAGCGGCGGCCCGACGAGGTCGAGCCCTACCTGATCCTGGCCCGCTACCGCTTCCGCACCGGCGACCGCGAGGCCGCCCTCGCCGCCCTCGACGCCGCCCTCAAGCTCGACCCCGAGAGCGACGCCGTGCGTCTCGAGCGCGCCGAGCGCATCGTCGAGCTCGGCGTCCACAAGGGCCCGCGGGAGCGCATCGCCGAGGCCCGGGTGGTGGTCGAGGAGGTGCTGGCCAAGAACCAGCTGCCCAGCGAGGCGCTGGCCCTGAAGGGCAAGCTCGACCTGCTCGAGGGCCGGCCCCAGGAGGCGATCCGCACCCTGCGCCAGGCCACCCACCTGCGCAACGACTGGGCGCCGCTGCACTTCCTGCTGGGCTCGGCCCTGTTCGTGGAGGGAAGCTTCCCCGACGCGCGCGACTCCCTCACCCGCGCCCTCGAGCTCGACCCCGCCCTGCTCGAGGCCCGCCACATGCTGGCGCGCGTGTTCGGCGCCCTCGGCAAGCACGACCTCGCCGTCGAGGAGGGCCGGCGCGTGCTGACGCGGCGCCGCAGGGACAACGGCATGCGCATGCTGGTGGCCCAGAGCCTGGCCAGCCAGCGCCTGATCGACGAGGCCCTCCAGGAGCTGGCCCTGATCGACGAGGAGCAGGACACGCCCGAGACCCTCTACGCCTACGGGCGACTCCACCTCGCCAAGGGCAACGTCGGCGAGGCGCGGCGCTTCTTCGAGGAGGCGCACCGGCTACGCCCCTACAGCGCCGGCATCCTCGAGCGCTTGATGGAGCTCGACCGGCGCGAGGGGCGCATGAGCGAGACCGTCACCCGCATCGAGACCGAGCTCAAGAAGGACCCCAAGAGCTCGTCCCTGGTGTTCCTGCGCGGGCTCGCCGCCCAGATGAACGGGCAGGCGGAGGCGGCCGAGGAGCACTTCCGCGAGGCGACGCGCCTCGACTCCAACAACGTGCGCGCCTTCGCGAGCCTGGCGAAGCTGCTCCAGGCCACGAACCGCGGCGACGAGGCGCTCGTCACCTACGAGCGCGCGCTGGTCTCCCAGCCCAACTCCGCCTCGCTGAACCTCATCGTCGCGACCCTCCGCGAGATGCGCGGCGACACGCGCGAGGCCATCGAGCACTACGAGAAGGCGGTGCGGCTGGCGCCGGACATGGTGGCCGCCAAGAACGATCTCGCGAACCTGCTGGCCGAGGAGGAGGAGGACCTGGACCGCGCCCTCGAGCTCGCCCAGGAGGCGCGGGCGCTGCTGCCGGGCCACGCGGACACCGCCGACACCCTCGGCTGGGTGCTCTACAAGAAGGGCATGGCGACCGCGGCGGTGGGCTACCTGCAGGAGGCCGAGAGCCTGGCCGGCGAGGGCGCCGACCTGGGCAGCATCCGCTACCACCTCGCTCTGGCCTACGAGGCGAGCGACCGGCCCCGGGACGCGCTGGCGACCATCAAGCGCGCCCTCGACGACCTCCAGCCGGCCACCGAGACCGCCGCCCTCGCCGACGACGCGGCGGCGACGGCCGAGCCCGACTGGGCCGCCAACATGCGCAAGATGCGCTTCCGCCTGCGCGGCGGCCTGGCGGCGCCGCGGCGGGACGTGGTGCAGTGAGGCTCCGTCGGCGCAGCGCCCACCGGCTGGCCGCGGCCGCCGGGATCCTGGGGCTCGCCCTCGGCGTCGGCGCCCAGACCGGGGCCGACCCCGGTGCCGACCGGGAGCGGGGCGGCGACGGGTCGTCCTCGCCGCGCGTGGAGCCGCTCCAGGACATCCACTTCGCCGCCTGCCCCTGCTGGCTCACCTCGCGGGAGCTGATCGAGCAGATCGAGCGGATCCACTCGGACATCTCCTTCGAGTGCGACGTGGCGAGCGGCATCTCCTCCATCGAGATCAAGGCCTTCTCGTCTGGCGTCGGCGGGCCCTTCCGCTCCTTCGTCTACACCGCCCAGCCCCGGGCCGTGGGCGACACCCGCTGCCGCCACGTCCAGACCCAGCCCAGCCTCGACATCGCGGCGAGCGCCGGGCTGCGCACGCCGAGCGAGCGGGCGGCGTGCTCCACCATCGTCACCAACGCGGCCACCCAGCTGCAGTGCAGCGGGGTCGAGCTGCTCGAGTAGCCGGGGAGCTGCCGGCCCGCTGCGCGCGACCTGCGCGCCCGCTCGGTGAGCGCCACCACACACCCCGCACCCCCTCCTTCCGTAACGCATGGCGACTCCGTCCTTCGGAAGGGGGATTCCCATGCGTGCGTCGCACCTCTTCGTCCCGCGTTCCCCGGCGGCCTGGGCCCTGGCCCTCGCCGCGAGCCTCGCCGTCCCGGCGACGGCCGCGCCCCAGGACGCGACGGTCTCCGACGCGCAGGAGGTGCGCGGCTTCGAGTTCGCCCCGCGCGCCGCCGCCCGGCGCGGCCCGGGCGCCTCGGCGCGGCGCGAGGGGCGGCTGCGCTTCGAGGCCCGCGGCCGCCAGTTCGACCTCGACCTGCGCGAGAACGCCGGGCTCCTCGACGCCCTGCCGGCCGCCGACCGCTCGCGCCTGCGCGGCCGCCACGAGGTCTACGCCGGCGAGCTCACCGGCCGGCCGGACTCCTGGGTGCGCCTCACCCGCACCGGCAACCGCTGGCGCGGCCTGGTCTTCGACGGCGAGGAGCTGCTCGCCCTCGAGCCCGGGCAGCGCCTCGGCCGGGGCCCGGGCGCGGGCCTGGCGCTCTACCGCGCCGACGACGTGGCCACCACCGGCACCTGCGCGCTCGATCCCGAGGCCGAGCTCCAGCCGAGCTACGCCCGGCTCCTCGACGAGCTCGAGGAGCTGCCGCCGGCCCTCGGCGCCGCCAGCGGCCAGCTCGACGTGGCCCTGGTGGGCGACCCCTCCTTCGTCCAGGGCGAGGCGGATCCCGAGGGCACCGCGCTCGCGATCATGAACGCCGTGGACGGCATCTACGCCGACCAGGTGGGCGTCTCGCTGCGGGTCGTGGAGCTGATCCTGCTCCAGGGCGACGCGGGCCTCACCTCGACGGACGCCGGCACCCTGCTGGGCCAGCTCTCGAGCCTGACCAGCACCGGCGCGGTCACCAACCCCGGGCTCGTCCATCTGCTCACCGGGCGCAACCTGAACGGCAGCACCGTGGGCATCGCCTACGTGGGCGTGCTGTGCAACACGCGCTTCGGCGTCGGCCTCTCCCAGATGCTCTCGGGGAGCCTCGCCGCCACCACCGTCCTGGTGGCCCACGAGATCGGCCACAACTTCGCCGCGCCTCACGACGACCAGACGGGCTCGGTGTGCGCCTCCACGCCGGGCGGCTACATCATGAGCCCCTGGCTCGACGCGAGCGCGACCCAGTTCTCGGCCTGCAGCCTCGACCAGATGGCGCTCGAGGTGGCCTCGGCGAGCTGCATCGCCGACCTCCCGGACGAGCCGCCGCCGCTGCCGGCGTGCAGCAACGGCATCGACGACGACGGCGACGGCCGGATCGACTTCGGGCAGGACCTGAAGTGCCGCGACGCCGACGACCCCTCGGAGGACCTCGGCTGCCAGGACGGCTACGACAACGACGGCGACGGCCTGGTCGACTTCCCCGAGGACCCGCAGTGCCGCACCGCCCGGCAGTGGAGCGAGAGCGACCGCAGCTGCGGCCTCGGCTTCGAGATCGTGCCCACCCTGCTGCCGCTCGTGGCGCTGCGCCGGCGCCGCGGCCGGACGCGGGTGGCGGCGCGCTGATCAGCGGCGCCGCAGGGGCTCCGCCAGGCGCTCGTGGGCCGGGCGGATCAGGCGCAGGGCCTGGCTGCGCCGGCGGCGGGCGCGCAGCACGCCGAGGCCAGCGACTCCCGAGCCCAGCAGCAGCAGGCTGCCCGGCTCCGGGACCAGGTGGATCTCGAGATCCGAGAAGACGGCCTCGCGCTGGGGCTCCATGGCGGCCGGGCGCCTCAGGGCCCGGGGGACCAGGGGCACCGGCGCGCTCTCCCCGGCGCCCGGCACCGAGAGCGTGCGGGTGAGCTCGGTGATCGGGAAGTCGTCGGGCGCCTGGGTGATCGGTGAGGCGAGAGCCGGCCCCGCGAGCACGACGCTCGCCGTGAGCCCGAGTACCGCTCGGATTGCCTGCCACCGGGTCATCACAAGACCTCGATGAGGAAGTGGGCCCCGTGCCGGCGGCGTGGCAGGGAAATCGCCCACCGTACGAAGTGGAAGGTAGCGGGGCGCCCGGGCGCCCGGAAACGGCTCGGATGGGGCGGGCGCGGGCCCCGCGGGGCTGCTCTCGGGCCTGGCGGGTGGGGCGGAGCCCTAGAGGCAGCGGGCGTCGCTGCAGGTGCCGGCGAAGTCCGGCGGCGCCACCAGCGCGCCGTCGGCGCCCCGCTCGAGGACCGCGACGCCCTTGCAGCCCTCCCGGAACACGGTCACGCCCTTGAGCCCGCGCCGCCACGCGTCGGCGTAGATGGCCTCGACGTCCTCCACGCTGGCCTCGGCGGGGAGGTTGATGGTCTTCGAGACCGCGTTGTCGACGTGGCGCTGGAAGGCCTCCTGCACGTCGAGGTGGGCGCTCGGCGTGATGTCCGCCGCGATGGG
>JANQFK010000068.1 GCA_028277885.1 Myxococcota bacterium | reverse complement strand
TTCGCCGCCATGGCGCTCAACTGGCGGCGCCTCGAGCCCCTCGACGTCCTGCTCTGGGTGGCGTTCGGCTACCTGGCCCTCGGCGCCACCCGCAACCTGGCGCTGTTCGCCGTGGTGGCCGCGCCGATCCTCGTCCGCAACGCCAACGAGCTCCTCGACGCGCGGCCCGCGCGGCCCCGCCTCTCCCGCCTCGCCGGAGCGGCCACCTGCCTGGCGCTCCTCGTCGCCAGCGCCGACGTCGCGGCGGGCCGCTACTACGAGCGGCGCGGCTCGTTCCGCGAGGCGGGTCTCGGCGTGATGGAGTACGTGCATCCCGTGGGCGCCGTGGACTGGCTGGCGCGGGAGGAGCCCGAGGGCCGCCTGTGTCACCACATGGCCGACGGCGGCTACCTGATCTGGCGGCTGCACCCGCGCAAGCTCGTCATGCTGGACGGCCGTCTCGAGATCTACGGCGAGGACCGCTTCGCGGACCTCCAGGTCTTCGGCCCGGACCGCTTCCGCAGCCTGCACGAGCAGTACGGCTTCGGTGCGGTGCTGGTCCACTACTCGCTGGTGCCCTCGGACGCGCTGCTCTGGTGGCTGCACCTGAGCCCGAGCTGGCGGCTCGTCTTCCTCGACGACGTGGCCGCGCTCTACGCGGCCACCGAGCAGGCCGAGACCCGCGGCTGGCCCGAGGTCGATCTCGACGCCCCGGACCTGTTCCCGACCGGCGCGGTCGCGACCGGCACCGAGGACCGCATGCGCCGCTCGGCGCGGACGGCCTTCTACATGGCGCTGCGTCGCTGGGAGCCGGCCCTGGCGCTGTGGGAGGAGACCCTGGCGCTCTACCCGGAGGCTCCCGAGGGCGAGCTGGTCCACGCCACGCTTCTCCAGCGCCAGGGCCGGGGCGAGGAAGCCGAGGCGATCCTGCGCCGGCTGCTGGCCGAGAGCCCGGACGACGCCGCGCTGCTGACCCGGGTCGGTGACCTGCTCCTGCCCGACGACCCCGCCGCGGCGCGGGAGCTCTTCGACCGCGCGCTCGGGCTCGAGCCCGACCTCGCCTACGCGGCCTTCCGGCGGGGCGTCGTGGCCGAGCTCGAGGGGGACGCCGAGCTCGCGGTGCTCCACTACGGGCGCGTGGTGGGGACGAGCCACCCCGCGGAGCCCATCGCGGTCCAGGCCCTCGAGCGGCTGCGCTCGCTCGGGGCGCTCTAGCGGACCTCAGCTCCGCCGGCGGGTCCAGAGGCCCAGCAGGCCCACGCCGAGCAGCGCGCCGGCGGCGGGCTCCGGGGCGAGGATCGGATCGACGACCACCGTGTGGCGGAACACCTGGGGCGTGCCGTCGATGTCGAGCGGGTTCAGGATGAACGGACCGAAGTTCATGGTGCACAGCAGGAAGCCGTCGGTGGTGTCGCAGAGCCCGGCGGTGATGCTGGCGGGGGTGTCGAGGCTCTTCGGGTCGTCGACGGGGGAGCCTCCCAGGAACTCCTGGTAGGTGCCCGTCACGATGGCCTCCTGGCCGCCGTCGATCTGGAACTGGCCGTTGCCGAGGGCGGTCACCGAGAGGGCGGTCTCGGGAAGCAGGCCGTAGTTGAGGTTCGTGAAGCGGACCTCGTCGACGCCGCCGAGCGAGCCGGTGAAGGTGGCGCTCGCCACGTCGATGTCGAAGGAGAGGGCGAGGTCGCCGATGTCGAGCTCGATCTCGCCGTCGGCGGGGTCGAGGCCCTCGGGCTGCGGCGCCTGGTGGGTGAAGTTCCCGATGCCCCCGGCGCACAGGAACTCGTTGTTGCAGAGCCACCCCTGGGTGAGCCCGCCGCTGGTGATGGGCACCGCCCCGGCGCCCTGTGCCACGGCGAGAACGCCGGCCAGCGCCAGCGCTCCCAGCATCCCTCCCATGCTGCGTCGCATCCGATCCCCCTGGCAACGAGGTTGGCTTCAGCTCCTCCGAGAGCCTCGGCTTCCGCATCGGGAACGAGTCCCGAGATCGAGTCGATTCCGTTTCCGCGTCGACCGCATCCCCGCGGCCCGAGTTGGATCGCCGGGGGGGAGGGCGACTCGGGCCGCAGGAGCGTGGGGGCGGCTCAGCGGCGCGCCGCCTTGTGCCGCCCCATGGCGAGCAGCCCGAGCAGGCCCACGCCCATGAGCGCCATCGTTCCCGGCTCGGGAACCACGCCGGTGCTGAGCAGCGTGAAGTTGGCGGTGATGACGAGGTCGTTGTTCTCGCCGAACAGGTTCCCCGGCAGCGAGCCGATCGTGGCGCCGAAGGTGAGGATGTTCAGGCTCGGCTGCGCCAGGAAGAGCGAGCCGTTCGCGTTCGGGTTGGTGAAGTTGAACACCTGGTTGACCAGATCCGCCGGCGGCGGTCCGCTGCTGTTGCTGGCGCTGATGGTCGCCGAGGCGTCGAGCGGGCCGATCACGTAGCTGAACTGGTCGAACGGGGGACCCGGGGCCGTGAGGGTGACGTTCGTGCCGTCGAACCCGGTGCCCGGGACGAGGGACGCCGAGTGGATGGTGAAGGTGTCACGGCCGCCGTAGGGCGACGTCAGCGAGAAGGGGCCCTCGTTGGAGAAGCTCAGGCTGAAGGCGTTGATCGAGGGCGCCGCGGAGTCGAAGTTGATGAAGCCCGTGGCCCCGTTCACGATCTGCGAGAAGAGGTTCGCACCACCCTGGCTGAGGGTGATGTTCACGTCGCCCTGCACGATGTAGACGATCGGCGCCGCGACTGCGGAAGCCGGGAGCGTCAACACGGCCCCGAGCACGACCCACCTGAAGCAGCGTCCGATTCGGCCAAGCATTCTCGCCTCCCCTCGTCGGTCTTCACACGGGAAGGCGGCCGGGCGCTGCATGACGAGCGCCATCCCCTTCCCTGCCGGTGGGTGATGCAACCCCCGTGCCCGAGGGGCGTCCTGCGGGGGCTGCCGAAGGTTCAATGAAATCGGTGGCTTGGGAGGTGGTTTCGCCGGCCGGTGGAGGGGCCTCGGGCCGGACGGAACGAAGGTTCCGTCCCAGAGGGAAGCGGTTTTCCCTCGAGGCTCGCGAGCCCGGAGGGCTCGCCCAGCTAGCGGGCGTAGCCCAGGGCCTCGAGGGCCTCGCGCAGCCCCGGATCCGCGGCCCGCGGGCCGCGGTCGTCGGCCCCGTCCCGGTGGCGCCGGGCGGCCTCGAGCAGGTCCACGGGCTCGCCCGCCGCGCCGGGCGGCTCGGCCGCCGCATCGCCGACGATCACCCCCTGCTCGCCGTCGAAGGCCGCCGCCGCATGGGCGCGGACGAGGGCCGGGGCAGCGGCGCCCACCCGCTTGCGCTCGACCAGCACGATGCGCCGCGCGTCACGGGCGCGGCGCAGGTCCAGCCGGCCCTCGCTGGAGGCGTCGGGGTCCGCCAGGCCCGCCGCCGCGAGCAGGGTGGTGTAGACGTCGCGCACCGAGGCCGCCGACGTCGAGCGGCCCGGGGCCACGCCCGGGCCGGCCACCACGAGGGGCACGCACACCTGCTCCTCGTCGAGGAACTCGCCGTGGTCGTAGGCGTAGCCGCGCGCCTCGAGCCACTCGTCGAGGGCCTCGCCGTGGTCGCCGGTGACGATCCAGAGCGGCGGCGCGTCGAGCAGGCCCGCGAGCCCGGCGGCCAGCACGCCGAGCGCAGCGTCGGCGTCGGCCACGCCGCGGGCATAGCGCTGCGCGACGCGGGCGCGCTCGCTCGCGTCGGCGAGGGCCGCGGCGCCGACGAAGCCGTGGCGCGCCGGGTCGAGGGGCAGGCGGGCGCGCTTCTGCGTCGCGCTGCCGTAGGGCGAGTGCGCGTCGTAGAGGTGCAGCCACAGGAACACCGGCCGCGCGGGCTCGGCGGCGAGCCACACCAGGGCATCCTCGGCGGCGCGCCGGCCCGAGCGCAGCAGGCCGTCGGGCTCGTCGTAGTGGTCGAAGCCGGCGAGGCCCGTGGCGCGGCGCGCGAGGAGCGGCGTGGTGACGAAGGCGGCCGTCCGGTAGCCCGCCTCGCGCAGCCGCAGGCCCAGCTCGCGGGCGGCGCCCACCGGGCCGAGAGGCTCGCCGTTGCGTCGCGAGCCGTGCTGCGAGGGATGCAGGCCCGTCAGCATCGAGAGGTGGGCCGGGCCCGTGGTGGGCATGGTGGTGTAGGCCGACTCGTGCACCAGGCCCGTCCGGGCGAGACGATCGAGGCTGGGAGAGAGCCCGAGGCGGCTGCCGTGGATGCCGAGGTGGTCGCAGCGCACGGTGTCGAGGGTGACGAGCACGAGGTCGGGGCCCTGGGCGGTCGGGGCGGGGGCGGCGTCCCCGCAGCCGAGCCCGAGCACGGCGAGGAGCGCGCACACGCCGAGCCGCTGCACCGGCCTACTCGAGGTAGCCCAGGGCGCGCAGCGCCTCGCGGGTGGCGGCGTCGAGGGTCTCGTCTCCCGCGGGCGCCGTGGCCCCAGCGAGGCGCGGGAGCCGGGCGAGCTCGGCCTCGAAGGCGCGGGCGATCTCGGCTCGCGCCCGCACGTAGGGGGCGGGCTCGCCCTCCTCGCCGAGGCGCGCGGTGCGGGGAGGGAGCGGCCGCAGCGCGCCGCCGCTGATGCGGTCCGCTCGGGGAGCGTCGAGCCCGGCGCGATCGCTGGCGTAGTAGCTGCGCCCGACCACCACGGCCTGGCGCAGCCGGTGCTCCGCGAAGAAGCTGCGCGGCTCCGCGGCCGCCTCCTCGCCGAGGCGCAGCGGCAGCGGGCGCCCGCGCAGCCCCGGCGGCAGCGGGACGCCGGCCGCGGCGAGCAGGGTGGGGGCCACGTCGAGGGTGGTCACCGGGAGCGTCGACACGCGCGCCTCGGAGAGCGTCGTCGGGCGCACCAGCAGCGGCACGCGGATCTGGTCGAGGCCCAGGGAGTGACCGTGGGCGAAGTAGTAGCCGTCCTCGCCGAAGGCCTCGGCGTGGTCGGCGGTCAGCGCCACGAAGGGCGGAGCCCCCAGCGCGTCGAGCCCCGCCACGAGCAGGCCGAGGTGGACGTCGAGGTAGCGGATCTCGTCCACGTAGCGCTGCTCGTAGGCCTCGACGGTGGAGAGGCCGGGAAGCACCTGATAGGCCGGGATGCCGCCGTAGCCCGAGTGGTCGTCCAGCCTGGGGAGCGGCTGCCCGCCCTCGGGGTCCCGGCGCCGCGCGGCGCCCGGCGGCTCGTAGGGGCCGTGGGGATCCTGGAAGTGCACCCACAGGAACCAGGGCCGCGGCGCGCTCCGGGCCCAGGCCAGTGCGGCGCGGGTCGTGGCTGCCGCCTCGCGCTCGCGGAAGCCCGGCCGGTTGCGCTCGCTGCGGGTCATCTCCTGGTCGTAGACGTCGAAGCCCTGGTCGAAGCGCCGGCGGCGGTCGAGGACCGGGTTCGAGACGAAGGCCGCCGTGGCGTAGCCGGCGTCGCGCAGCAGCTCGGCCACGCTCACGGCCTCCTCGGCCAGGGTGGTGCGTGCGAACTCGCTCACGCCGTGCTCCGAGGGGTACTGGGAGGTGAGCAGCGACGCGATGCTGGGCGCGGTGGCGGGCGCCGCCGCGAAGGCCCAGACGAAGCGCGTCCCCGTCCTGGCGAGGTCGCACAGGGCGGCCCCCACCCGCTCGTCGCCCCCGTAGCAGGCGAGCCGGTCCGGCCGCAGCGTGTCCACGCTGATCAGCAGGACGTCGGGGCGCGCGGCCCGGGTCTCGGCGCAGCCGGCCGCCAGCAGCGCCAGCAGGAGGGCCGGGAGCGAGGCCCGGGGACGGAGGAAGGCCCTCATGGGCCGCAGGGTATCGGACCTGGGGCGCGGTCCGGCCCGGTCGGGCATCCTCGCGCCATGCTCCACGCCCTCGACCACGCCATCGTCGCCGTGCGCGACCTCGCCGGCGCCGAGAAGGCCTTCACCGCGCTCCTCGGCCGGGAGCCCTCCTGGCGCGGCCTGCACCCCGAGGCCGGCACCGCGAACGTGCTCTACCGCCTGCGCAACACCTACCTCGAGCTGCTGGCCGCCGAGGGGCAGGGCGGGGCCGGCGCGCTGCTGTCGCGACACCTGGAGGAGCGCGGCGAAGGCCTGGTGGGGCTCGCCTTCGCGACCGAGGACGTGGCCGCCGTGCGCGAGCGCTGGGCCGACCGCGGTCTCGAGCCGGCGCCCCTCGCCGAGGGGCACGGCCGGGAGCGCGACACCGGCGCCGAGCGGCGCTGGCGCACCGCGATGCTCCCCGCGCACCGCACCCGGGGCCTGCTGGTGTTCGCGATCGAGCACCGCTCGCCCCTCGAGACGCTGCCGTCGGCGCCGCTGGCCGCGGAGGCCACCAGCGCCGTCGACGCGCTGGACCACGTGGTCGTGCGCAGCGCCGACCCCGAGGCCGCGATCGCGCTCTACGGCGACGCCCTCGGCCTGCGCCTCGCCCTCGATCGCCGCTTCGAGGAGTGGGGCGTGCGGCTGCTCTTCTTCCGCGTCGGCGGGCTCACCGTCGAGGTGGCGTCGGCGCTCGGCTCCGCCGACTCGGCGCTCTCCGGGGCGCCGCCGCTCGCCAAGGACCTCGACGCGCTGTGGGGAGCCTCCTGGCAGGTCGCCGACGTCGACGCCGCGCGCGAGCGGGTCGCCGCGGCGGGCTTCGGCGTCTCCGAGGTGCGCGCCGGCCGCAAGCCCGGGACCCGCGTCTGCACCGTGCGCGACGAGCCCTGCGGCGTCGCCACCCTGCTGCTCCAGCCGGCCCGGCCTTCGGGGCCTCGAGGGGCCTGAGCCCGGGCCGGGCGGGAGACGCTCTCCCGGCAGAACGGCCCCGAAATGGAACGCGCCGAAGGCCCGCTTGCGCGGTCCAACGGCGCGTCACTGTGCCCCTTCCCAGGAGGCCCAGACGCTCCAGGAGATTGCAATCACCGTACCGTCCGGGCCGTTTTCCCGGCACCCCCGCAAGCCTACGGATTCGATCGACTTTTGCTTCGCGGCTCCGCCGCGATCGGGGCGCGGGAGGCGGCGAGGGAAGGAAAAGGCGTTCCCATGGGAACGCCTTTTCCCATTCCGCCCCCCGCCGGGGGCTACTCGGGCATGGGGCCCTCGAGCTCGAGCTCCCCTTCGTGCTCCCAGGGAGCGTCGTGGTCGCGGGTGTGGACGACACCGCGGCCCTTCAGGAAGGCCCGACCCACGCCCCGCGCCCGCAGGCGGATGCCCGCGCCGCCGAGCTCGATCCGCGTGGGCGCGTCGGGGCTGCGCACCACGGCGCGCCCGAAGCCCTCGTACAGGATCCGGCCGTCCTCGAGGAAGGTCGAGCGGCCCCGGCCGTCGGTCTCGACCTCCACGTCCGGCTCGACGATGAGCAGCCCGAGCGCCCGCAGGCGCACCTCGCCCCGCAGCTCGAGCACCGCGAAGCCACTGCCGTAGGCGACCAGGTCGCCCTTGCCCTCCAGCACCACTCCCGACGCGGTGGACGCGAAGCCCAGCGCCAGCGCGAGGGCGGTGATCCCCAGGAGACTCGTTCGGGAAGGACGCATGCTAGATTCCTCCTCTACACGTCGTCGGAGGCTGCAACACGGCATCCGGCGCCTGGTTGCGCGAGGTTCCGCTGCCATGCCGCCCCCGGCCCTGCGGGCTCCCGAGAGCCTCCCCACGGATCTCGAGGGAGAGATCCGCCGGCTCAAGGACGAGCAGAACGCCGTCCTGCTCGCCCACTACTACCAGGAGGACGAGATCCAGGACCTCGCCGACTTCGTCGGTGACTCCCTCGCCCTCGTCCAGGCGGCCAAGCGGGTGGACCGCGACGTGATCGTCTTCTGCGGCGTCCACTTCATGGCCGAGACCGCGAAGATCCTGAACCCGACGCGCAAGGTGGTGGTGCCGGACCTCGAGGCGGGCTGCTCGCTGGCCGACGGCTGCCCGCCCGACGAGTTCCGCGCCTTCATCGAGGCCCACCCGGGCGCGAAGGTGCTCTCCTACATCAACACCTCGGCGGAGGTGAAGGCCCTCTCGGACCTGATCTGCACCTCCTCCAACGCGGTGGGGATGCTCAAGCACTTCGAGGGGCAGAAGGTGATCTTCGCTCCCGACCGCCACCTGGGGCGCTGGGTGGCGAAGGAGTCGGGACGCGACGACCTGATCATCTGGCCGGGCATCTGCATCGTGCACGAGCAGTTCAGCGCCCGGGGGCTGGCGGAGCTCAAGATGCGCCACCCCGACGCCGAGGTGCTGGCCCACCCCGAGTGCGACGACGCGGTGCTCGCCCAGGCGGACCACGTCGCCTCCACGACGGGCATCATCCGCCGCGCCGTGGAGTCGCCGGCCGAGACGCTCATCATCGCCACCGAGGACGGCGTCTTCCACCAGATCGAGCGCAAGCTCGAGGCCGAGGGCCGCAGGAAGACCATCCTCCAGGCCCCGGGCATGGACGAGGGCTGCTCCTGCAACCGCTGCCCCTTCATGCGCCTCAACACCCTCGAGAAGCTCTACCTCTGCCTCCGCGACCTCGAGCCCGAGGTCACCGTCCCCGAGGACGTCCGCGTCCGCGCCCTCGAGCCCATCGAGCTGATGCTCGAGCTCTCCGCCTAGCTGGACTTCGCGAGGCTTCGCCTCGCTGCGCGCCGGCCTCCGGCCGGCTTGCGGGCCTCGGGGGTAGGGGCTCGGAGGCTCGCGTTCGGCATGGGACGCCGGCCCTTGGCCTGCGGCCTCGGCCTCGAGGCCACCTCGGGGCTCGCGCCTGCCCCCGGGGAGGACTCACGAGTTTCTCGGGCTCGGTGCAAGATCGGGGTGGACTGGCTCGTAGAAGGGGGAGGGCCGGTAGGACCCCGGGCCTTGGCGATCCGAGGAAAGCGGTGGAATGGTGGGTGTCTGCGGGACGGGGCAGCTGGATGGGCTCGGGGGGCGCGGCCTCGACGGGCTGGCTTCCGGGCCGGCTGCGGACGGCGACCGGAGGGGTGCGGTGCCCGAGGACGTGAGCCAGGGCGCGATCGATCGGGCGCGGGCCGGAGGGCCGGACGCCTTCGGGGAGCTCTTCGCCCGGTACGACGCGGACGTCCTGCGCGTCTGCCGCCGCATCCTCGGCTCCCGGGAGGCGGCCGAGGACGCTCGCGGCGAGGTCTTCCTCCGCGCGCAGCGGGGCTTCGCGAGCTTCGAGGACGGCCGGCCCTTCCGGCCCTGGCTCCTCGCGATCGCGGGCAACTGGTGCATCGACCACCTGCGACGCCGGGCGCTCGAGCAGCGGCTCTTCGCCGAGCCGACCGCCGAGGAGGCGCTCCCCGCCGCCGGGTCCTCGCCCCTGTCCCAGGCCATGGCGACCCAGCGCAGCGTGCAGCTCGGCCGCGCCATCGAGCGGCTCCCGGTGCGCTACCGGCTGCCGCTCGTCCTCCGCTACTTCGCCGACGAGGAGTACGCCGAGATCGCCCGGACCCTCGGCGTGTCGCGCAACCAGGTCGGCAGCCTGCTCTTCCGGGCCAAGCGCATGCTGCGCGCGAGCCTCGCGGACGCCGTCGCGCGCGACGAGGAGGAGGAGCGGTGAGCTGCCTTCCGGAGTACCGCTACGCGATCTACGTCGACGGGGAGCTCGAGGGCGAGGCCCTGCGCGAGGTCCAGGAGCACCTGGTCGGCTGCGCTCGCTGCCGCGGCCTCGTGGTCGCACTGGAGGAGGAGGCCGCGATGCTCGGCGACTTCCTTCACGACCGTCCCGCGACGCGGCACGCGACCGGGCGGGCCACGGGGCGCGCCGCCGTCCCGGCGCGCCAGCGCGCCCGGGGCATCGCGATCGGGCTGGCACCGGCGCTCGGCGTCGCGGCCCTGGCGGTGACGATCGGCGGCTGGCTGCTCGAGCGCGGGCTCCCCGTCGGCTTCGGGTGGCTGAATCCGCTCGTCTTCGTGGGAGCCACCGAGGTGCTCTTCGACGTCGTCCTCTCCCTGCGCAGCGGAGCCCCCGAGCTCTTCGACCTCGCGATCGCGACGGGCACGACCGCCGCCTTCGCCGCCCTCGCCACCTTCCTCGCGGGTGCGCTGCCCCGCCGGCTGGGGCAGGGGCTGGGGCAGGGACTCGCGCCGCTCCTCGTCGTCCTTGCGGCGCTCGGGTCGCTCGGGCCCGCCGCGGGGGCCCACGCGCTGGAGCTTCGCCACGCCGACGGCGACGTCCGCATCGCCCGCGGCGAGACCGTGGCAGAGACGCTGGTCGCCTCGGGAGACCGCGTCACGGTCGACGGGAAGGTCGACGGCGATCTGATCGTGCTGGCCGAGCGCTTCGTGCTCGCCGGGGAGGTCACCGGCAACCTGTTCGCCGCCGCCGGCGAGGTGGAGCTGCGGGGCGACGTGCGCGGCGCGGCGCATCTGGTGGGCGAGCGGGTGGACGTGGAGGGGACCGTCGCCCGGAGCCTCTACGCCGCCGCGGAGACCCTGGCGCTGGGCGACGACGGCTCCGTCGGCGCGGACGTCCTGCTGCTGGGCGACCGGGTGCGGCTCGAGGGTCGCGCGGGCCGGGACCTCGCGGCCGTCGCCGAGGACCTGGAGATCCGCGGCAGCGTCGCGCGCAACGCCCGGACCTACGGCGAGACCCTCGTCCTGGACCGGGAGGCCCGGATCGCAGGAGACCTCGACCTCCGGCTTCCCGAGGGCCGCGAGGCGCAGATCGCCGACGCGGCGTCCGTGGGCGGCGAGCTGCGCACCGGCGTGATCGACCCCTCGGAGCAGGGCGGACGCTGGACCGATCCCGCCTTCTACGGGGCGGGGTTCGTGTTCCTGGTCTCGGCCTTCCTCGTGGGACTCGCGCTCCAGGCGGTGGCGCCGAAGGCCTTCGGCGCCCACGTCGCCACGCCCACGGACTTCCTTCGCTGCGTCGGGCTCGGCTTCGTGGCCCTCGTCGCGACCCCGGTCTTCCTGGTGCTCTGCCTCGTCACCGTGGTCGGCATCCCGATCGGCGTGATCGGCCTCTTCGTCTACCTGACGTCCCTGTTCCTGTCCCTGGTCGTCGTGGCGGCCCTGATCGGGAGCGCCGTGTGGGGGAGCGAGTCCGAGAGCGTCTGGGCGTTCGGAACGTCGCTGCTCCTGGGTCTCGTGATCCTGGGGGTCGCGGCGAACCTGCCGTTCCTCGGCGGGCTCGTGCGCTTCCTCGTGCTCCTCACCGGGCTCGGGCTGCTGGTGACGACCGGCTACGAGGCCTGGAAGGAGGCGCAGGGCGCCCGCCCCGCCTGACCCCGCCCCACGACCCGCTCTTCTCCCGGGGACGCAATAAGCCGCGCCCCCGGCTCGTAGGAATCCCAGAGCGCGCCCGGTCCATCACGGAGGAACACCATGCGCATCATCGCCATCACCCTGCTCGCCCTGGCCGGCACCGCCGGCTGCGTCTCCCTGCAGGCCCGGATCCCCGAGGACGTGGTCCGTCGCCACGCGGCCCTGGAGGAGGGGATCGAGCTCGGCACGATCTGCTCCCTCGACGGCAAGAGCTACTCCGAGGGCGCCGTCGCCTGCATGGCCGGCCGCCCCCTCACCTGCGACCGCACCGGCCGCTGGATCCCCACGGAAGGAGGCTGCTAGACCAGCTTAGGAGTCCCCCCGGCTCTGCCGGGGAGGCAGCCAGAGTTTGACAATTCCGGGAGTTGCGAACGAGAACTCCCTCCCGTGAGCCG
>JANQFK010000034.1 GCA_028277885.1 Myxococcota bacterium | reverse complement strand
CGCGTAGGTGGAGAACTTGTAGCCGCGCTTGTACTCGAACTTGTCCACGGCCTTCATCAGGCCGATGTTGCCCTCCTGGATCAGGTCCAGGAACTGCAGGCCGCGGTTCGTGTACTTCTTGGCGATCGAGACCACGAGGCGCAGGTTCGCCTCGATGAGCTCGGACTTGGCCTCGTGGGTGAGGATCTTCGCGGTCTCCCAGCGGCCGCGGGCCTCGCGCACCTGGGCCCGGCTCATGTGGGCCTCGCACTCGAGCTTGCGGATCTCGCGCTCGATCCCGTCGAGCTTCCCGGTCAGCTCGGCGACGCGCTCGGGGTTGCCCCCGAGGCGGGCGAGGGCCTCGCGGCCCTTCTTGCTGCGCCGCGTGGAGAGCACCGACAGCTCGGCGTACTCGGCGGGCAGCAGGCCGAGGGGCCGGGTCGCCCGGGCCGCGCGGCGCTCGAGGCGCGTCATGTCCTCGCCGATCTCGCGCAGGCTCTCCACGATCTCGTCGAGGCGCTGCTTCGCGAAGCGCACGTCGAGCAGGGCGTCCACGGCCTCGCGGTGGAGCGCGTCCACCTCGCCGGCGAGCCGCGCCCGCGCGCTCTCGCTGGTGCGCGAGTTGGCCATGGCGGAGAGGCGCTTCGACGCCTCGGCGTCGAGCCTGCGCACCTTCGTGAGCGCCTGGAGCAGCGCCTTGCGGCGCTCCTCGGGCGTGAACTCGGGCTCCTCGTCGTCGAGGCCGTCGAGCAGCGTGGCGAGCTCGGCCTTGTCCTTGCGCAGGCGGTCGCCGTGGGCGAGCACCGTGCGCAGGCCGTGGGCGGTCCCCACGGTGGCGTAGAGCTGGTCGTGCTCCCGGGCCTCGATGCGCTTGGCGATCTCCACCTCGCCCTCGCGGGTGAGCAGCGAGACCTGGCCCATCTCGCGCAGGTAGACCCGCACCGGGTCGTTGCTGCTGCCCGAGTCCTCGCCGGCGTCGCCCTTGGAGGCGTCGCTCACGCGGCGCTCGTCGCCGCCGCGGGCGCCGTCCACCACGGTGATGTCGTTCTCGCCGAACAGCACCATCACCTCGTCGATCTGCACGTCCTCGGGCAGCGCGCCGTGGAGCGACTCGCGGGTCACGTACCCCTTGCGCCGGCCCTCGTCGAGGAGCTGCTGCACCTCGCGGAGCTCGCGGGTGCGCTCGCTCACCTCGGGCTCGGCGTCGGGCCCGACGTCGCTCCCGGCTTCGCTCCGGTCGGAGGCCGCCTTGCGGCCCCCCGCCATCTTGCGAGGGCTCTTGGCGACGGGCCCTTCCGCTCCGTCCTTCACCCGCTTCTCGCCCTCCGACGACTTGGCGCTGGCGGTCCTTCGGCTCCTGGGCGCACTCGAGGCCATGGGGGGTACTCCTTCTGCTCTTTCTGCTGCTGCTTTGCCTGCGGCTTCCAACGATTCCGGTTCGTTCAAACTCGGTGCTGCGATCCGAGCCCGAGGGCGTTCCGGCGCCGCTCGAGCTCGCGATTCTTCTCCCGGAGGAGTGCCGCGCGGTCCGCCGAAGGGTCGCGCAGCTGGTTCGTGGTGGCGCGCTGGGCCTCGCGCCCGCGGCGGCGCTCGAACCACGCCGCGATGTCGCCGAGGGCGCGCTGGGCGCGGTCCTCGAGGTCTCCGGCCTCCTCGGCCGCGATGGCGTGGAGGGTCTTGCGGGCCTCGGGCTCGAGCTCGGCCTCGAGGCGCGCGAGGAGCGAGCTCGCCGGGGCCTCCGCCGACGCCACCCGGGCGAGGGCGGCGAAGATCTCGCCCCAGGGCGCGGCCTGGGAGGCGTCCAGCAGGCCGTGGCCGGCCGCCTCGGTGGCGAGCCCCGGATGGGCCAGCAGGATCCGCACCACGTCGGCGAGGCGACGCTCCTCCAGGCCGTCGAGCCGCGGCCGGACCGGGGCGCTGGCCTCGGCGGGGGCCTCGTTGCGGGCCTGGCGGCGGACGGCCTGCTCCACCTCGTGGGGCTCCACGCCGGCCGCGAAGGCCAGGCGGCGCGCCCACTCGCCGCGCTCCACGGCGTCGGGGAGCGCGACCAGCAGCGGCGCCACGGCGGCGACCGCGTCGGCCTTCTCCCAGGGCGTCCCGCAGCCCGCGGCGACGGCGCGCCGGATGGCGATGTCGAGGGCGGGCGGGGCCTCGTCCACGAGCTTGCGCAGGGCCTCGGCGCCGTCCCGGGCCAGCAGGTCGTCGGGGTCGAGGCCCGCGGGCAGGGCCGCGGCGCGCACGCGCAGGCCGTGGGGCAGCAGCACCTCGAGGCCGCGGAGCGCGGCGCGCTGGCCGGCCTCGTCGCCGTCGAAGAGCAGCACCACGTTGCGGGTGCGGCGCAGCAGCGCGCGGGCGTGGCCGTCGCCGAGCGCCGTGCCGCAGGTCGCCACGGCCTCCTCGAGGCCCGCGCGGTGCAGCGCGATGCGGTCGAAGTAGCCCTCCACCACGATGGCGCGGTCCGCGCGCCGGATCGCCTCGAGCGCGAAGGGCAGGCCGTAGAGGGCCTCGCGCTTGTGGAACACCGGGCTCTCGGTGGTGTTGAGGTACTTGGGCTCCTGGTCGGCGCCCAGCGCGCGCCCGCCGAAGGCCAGCACGCGGCCCCGCGCGTCGTGGATCGGGAAGGTGACGCGGTTGCGCAGCAGGTCGTAGTGGCCGCCGCGCTCGCGCTCGCGCAGCAGCCCCGCGCGCACGCCGATCCCGGCGGGCAGCCGCGCCTTGGCGAGCCCGCCGGTGAGCGCGTCCCAGCGGTCGGGTGCGAACCCGATGCCGAAGCGCTCCACTTCGGCGTCGGAGAGACCGCGCTCGGCCAGGTAGCGGCGCGCCGCGGCGCCGGCCGGCGAGGCCAGGGCCGCGCGGTAGAGCTCCTGGGCGGTCTTCGTCGCCGCCACCAGGCGCTCGGCCAGGCCCGGCTCGCCGCCGCCGGTCTCGGGCACCTCGATGCCGAGCTGCCCCGCCAGGCTGCGCACCGCCTCGGGGAAGGTCAGGTTCTCGAGGCGGATCAGGAAGTCGAACGCGTTGCCGCTCTCGCCACAGCCGAAGCAGTGGTAGAAGCCGCGGTCGGGCCGCACGTGGAACGAGGGGGTCTTCTCGGAGTGGAAGGGGCAGCAGCCCCAGTGGTCGTGGCCACGCTTCTTGAGCGTGACGTGCCGTCCCACCAGCTCTACGAGGTCGACTCGATCCCGGACCGTCTGGATCGTCTCTTCAGGGATCCGGCCCATGCGAGTTCGTCACCCCCTTGGTGCGTTGCGAGCTACCGAGCCATCCGCTTCAGCTTCTTGAGCGCCCGCTTTCGCGCAGCAGCGGCCTTCTTCTTCCGGCGCACGCTGGGCTTGTCGAAGTATTCACGCCGGCGGAGCTCGGTCAGGATGCCGGCCTTCTCCACCTGCTTCTTGAAGCGCTTCATCGCGACTTCGAAGGACTCGTTCTCCTTCACCTTGATGATGGGCATGGAGCTCCTCTGGCTCTCGCTTGCCCATGACGAGCCGAGTCCGGATGCGGCTTCCGGGCCCATCCGTTAGTGGCTCGCCACGGAAAGTCGTGTCGCCTCGCGAAGGCTTGGGGAGCGCCCCGGCGATGCGCAGCGATGGCCAAAAAACCCTTCGTTTTCGGTACGTTGGAAGGCCCCGACGCAGGCGGGTGAGGCTAGCGCAGGGCCTCGGCGCCATCAAGCTGGCGCCCCTGGGGAAGCCGCACCGGGATTCCCAGCCCGGCCAGCCGGCGCTTCAGGTCCCCCACCGTGATCTCCCGGAAGTGGAAGATCGAGGCCGCCAGCGCCGCCTGGGCGTGGCCCCCCTCGGGCCCGTCGTCGAGGGCCGCCGCCAGGCTCTCCGGGCTGCCCCCGCCCCCCGAGGCGATCACCGGCACCGGCACCGCGTCCGCCACCGCCCGGACCAGCTCGAGGTCGTAGCCCGCCTTGGTGCCGTCCCGGTCCATGCTCGTCAGCAGGATCTCCCCGGCCCCGGCCTCGGCCATGCGCACCGCCCAGTCGACGGCGTCGATGCCCGTTCGCCGCCGACCGCCGTGCGTGAAGACTTCCCAGCGTTCTGAACTCCGCGCCAGCCCGCCTTCGGCGGGCCGGCGCTGCGCGCCGCCGGCGGCGGCTTGCCCGCGTGCTCGTTCGGGCTCCGGGGCGTTCGTCGCGCCCTGCGGGCGCTCCTCTTCGCGGCCGCCTTCGGCGGGCCGGCGCTGCGCGCCGCCGGCGGCGGCTTGCCCCGGTGCTCGTTCGGGCTTCGGGGCGTTCGTCGCGCCCGTTGGGCGCTCCTCTTCGCGGGCATCTTCGGGCGGGAGGCCAGCGACTCGTTTGGCGTCGATGGCGAGGACGAGGTTGGCACTGCCGATCTTGGCCGCCGCGTCGGCGACGAGGTCGGGGTTCTGGACGGCGGCGGTCATGATGGAGACCTTGTCGGCGCCGGCGTTCAGCAGGTCGCGGATGTCCTGGAGGCTGCGCACGCCCCCGCCCACGGTGAGCGGCATGAAGACGGTCTCGGCGGTGCGGCTCACCACGTCGAGCAGGATGCGGCGGGCCTCGTGGCTGGCCGTGATGTCGAGGAAGGTGATCTCGTCGGCCTCCTGCTCGTCGTAGAGCCGGGCCACCTCGACGGGGTCGCCGGCGTCCACGTGGTCGACGTACTGCACGCCCTTCACCACGCGGCCGGCGTCGACGTCGAGGCAGGGGATGATGCGCTTCAGCAGCACGCGGCGATCTCCAGCGCCCGGGCGAGGTCGACGGCGCCGGTGTAGAGGGCGCGGCCCACGATCACGCCGGCCACGCCGCGCTCGGCCAGGGCCGCGGTGCGGCGCACGTCGTCCTCGGAGCCGACGCCGCCCGACGCGATCACCGGGATCGAGACGGCCTCGGCCAGCGCGGCGGTCTGCTCCAGGTTCGGGCCCGTCCCCATGCCGTCCCGCGCGATGTCGGTGTAGACCACGGCCGCGACGCCGGCGTCCTCGAAGCGGCGCGCCAGGTCGCGGGCCTCGGTCTCGCTGGTCTCGACCCAGCCCTCCACGGCGACGCGGCCCTCCCGGGCGTCGATCCCCACCGCGATGCGGCCCGGGAAGCGCGCCGCGGCCTCGCGCACCAGCGCCGGGTCGCGCAGCGCCACGGTGCCCAGGATGGCGCGGTCGACCCCCAGGGCGAGCCGCGCCTCCACGTCGGCGAGGCTCCGCAGCCCGCCGCCCACCTGCACCGGGGTGCCGCCGACGCCCGCCAGCACGGCGCGGATCGCGCTCTCGTTGCGCGGGGCGCCCGCCTTCGCGCCGTCGAGGTCCACCACGTGGAGCCGGCGCAGGGCGTGCCCCGCGAAGCGCCGCGCCACGGCGCCCGGGTCCTCGTCGTACACCGTGGCGGCGTCGTAGCGGCCCTGGGAGAGGCGCACGCAGCGGCCGTCCAGCAGGTCGATGGCGGGGATCAGCTCGAAGTCCGCCATCGCTCAGGGGCCGACCGGGAGGGCGTGCGCCATCTCGCCGGCACCCCAGACCGTGAGCTCCTCGACGCTGAGCCAGCGCGTACCGCCGCCGGGGTAGCGGGCGGCGTTGAAGACGTTCTCGGAGAGGGTGCGCTGGGTCTCGTCGAAGCGCCCCTGCCAGAGCGGGCTGCCGCCCGGCGCCTCGTGGAGCGCGATCGAGAATGCCACGCTCGCGCCCGGGGGACCGGTGCACGCGGGCAGGCGGCGTCCGACGCCGTCCCGCTCTCCGCCCTTCCCCTCCTGGCTCGCCGAGCCGGTCCAGGTGCAGCCTCCCACCAGGGTCTCGGAGCGGCCCGCGAAGCGCGAGACCCGACCGAGCACCACGGCGTCGACGCCGAACTCGCGGGCCACCACCTTCGCGACCTCGGCGGGGCGCAGCGGCGTGAGGGGCGCGCCCTCGATGCCGAGCACGCGGCCCACGTCCTCGGCCGGGATCACGCGCACCCGCGCGCCCAGCGCCTCGGAGAGGTGGCGGGCGACGAGGGCGGCGGCGCGGGAGGGCGGCACGGCGCCGGGCTCGGCGCGGTCCCGCAGCAGGCGGCCGGTGGGCGTGAAGGGCGCCACCGCGATGCTGGCGATGGGCTCCGTCCGGTCGGCCAGGGAGGGGAGCGACTTCTGCTGGACGGTGGGCGCGCAGCCCGCGACCGCGAGGCCCGCGAGCAGCAGCGCGACGAGCGGGGCGCGCCTCAGCACGAGCACACCCAGCGCGCGTAGGCGTCGAGCAGGCGCTTGCCCGCCCACTGACTCTTCTCGGGGTGGAACTGCACGGCGAAGTAACCCTCCCCGGCCACCGCGGCCGCGAAGGGGCCGCCGTAGTCCGTGGTGCCCACGCGCACGCTGGCGTCTGCCGGCACCGCCCGGTAGGAGTGGACGAAGTAGAAGCAGTCCTCGGCGGGCAGGCCCTCGAGCATGGGGTGACGGCCCGCGAAGCGCACCTGGTTCCAGCCGATGTGGGGCACGCGCAGCGGGGCGCCGGCCGCGTCGCTCTCCGGGAAGCGCTCGACGCGGCCGCGCAGGCGCCCCAGGCCGGCCACGGGCCCGTGCTCGTCGCTCTCCTCGAACAGCAGCTGCAGGCCGAGGCAGAGCCCCAGGTAGGGGCGCCCCGCGTCGATGCTGGCGAGCACCGCCTCGTCGAGCCCCTTGGCGCGCAGGTCCTCCATGCCGTCCGCGAAGGCGCCGACCCCGGGCAGCACCACGCCGTCGGCGGCGCGGATCGCCGCCGCGTCGGCGGTCACCTCGGCGGCGAGCCCCGAGCGCTCGAGCGCCTTGCCGACGCTGCGCAGGTTGCCGGCTCCGTAGTCGACGATGGCGATGCGGGGGGGCGTGGCCATCGGCGCTACAGCGCTCCCTTGACCGATGGCACGCCGGTGCCCCGGGGATCGATCTCCACGGCGACGCGCAGCGAGCGGGCCAGCCCCTTGAAGACCGCCTCCACCACGTGGTGCGGGCTCTTGCCATAGCGGAGCTCGACGTGGAGGTCGATGCCCGCGTTCTGGGAGAACGCGTACAGGAAGTCCTCCACCAGGGAGACGTCGAAGTCGCCCACCCGGTCGTTCGCGAGCTCCAACCGGTAGACCAGGTAGGGCCGGTTCGAGACGTCGAGGGCCACGTCCACCTTCGACTCGGCCATGGGCAGCAGGCACTGGCCGTAGCGGCGGATGCCCCGGGCGTCGCCCAGGGCCTGGCGCAGCGCCTGGCCCAGCACGATGCCCACGTCCTCCACGGTGTGGTGCAGGTCCACGGCGAGATCGCCCCGGGCCCGCAGGTGCAGGTCGAACAGGGCGTGCTTGGCCAGGGACTCGAGCATGTGGTCGAAGAACGGGATGCCGGTATCGACGTCGTACTCCCCCGAGCCGTCGAGCTCGAGGGAGAGCCGGATGTCGGTCTCCCGGGTCTTGCGCTCGATCTCCGCGCGGCGTCCGTTCGTCATAGGTCGAGCTCCGCCTCCCGGGACGCCTCGCGCTCCCGCCGCGCCCGCCGGATCTTCTGGAGCCGCAGCTCGACGGAGGTGCCGTGGCCGTGCAGACCCTCGAGCTCCGCCAGGCGGATCACGTCGGCGCCCAGCTCCCGCAGCTTGGGCGGGTCGAAGCGCACGAAGCTCGTGCGCTTGAGGAAGTCCTCGACGCCCAGCGGCGACGAGAAGCGCGCCGTTCCGCCCGTGGGCAGCACGTGGTTCGGCCCGGCCAGGTAGTCCCCCACCGCCACGGGGGTGTAGTGGCCGAGGAACACCGCGCCCGCGTTCTCGACGGCCTTCAGCACCGTGTCCGGCGAGTCCACGGCCAGCACCAGGTGCTCCGGCGCGAACTGGTTCGCGATGGAGACCGACTCGTCGAGGTTCTTGGTCAGCACCACTGCGCTGTTGGCCGTGAGCGCCTTCTTGGCGATGCGCGCCCGGTCGAAGGTCTTGAGCTGCTTGGCGAGCTGGTCCTGGACCCGCGTCGCGATGGTCTTCACGTGGGTCACCAGAACCGCGCGGGCCTGCTCCTCGTGCTCCGCCTGGGAGAGCAGGTCCGACGCCACCCAGGCCGGGTTGGCGGTGCGGTCCGCCACCACCACCACCTCGGTAGGGCCGGCCTCGCCGTCGATGGAGACCTCGCCGGAGACCAGGCGCTTGGCGGCCTGCACGTAGACGTTCCCGGGGCCCACGATCTTGTCCACCTTGGGCACGCTCTCGGTCCCGTAGGCGAAGGCCGCCACCGCCTGGGCACCGCCCATCTTGAACACGCGGTGCACGCCGGCGATGCGGGCCGCCATCAGCACGTCGGCGCGCAGGTTGCCGTCGGCGTCCGGCGGCGCGGCCATGCAGATCTCGGGCACCTCCACCACCGAGGCCGGGATCGCGTTCATGATCACGCTCGACGGGTAGACCGCCTTGCCGCCGGGCACGTAGAGGCCGGCGCGCTCGAGGGGCCGCACGCGCTGGCCCAGGTAGCCACCGCCCTCCTCGCGCACCTCCCAGCTCGACGGGATGCGGCGGCGGTGGAAGTCGCGCACCCGCATCGCGGCCTTGCCGATGGCGGCCCGGTCCGCGCCGTCCACGCTCTCGCAGGCGGCGTCCCACTCGTCGCGCGTCACCTCCAGGGCATCGAGCTTCGCGCCGTCGAACTTGCGGGTGAGGGCGACGACCTCCTCGTCGCCGTGCTCGGCCACGCGCTCGAGGATGCGGCGCACGGTCTTCTCGACCGAGTCGTCGTTGGCGCCGCCTCTCTCGCAGAGCTTCTCGAAGGCCTTGCGGAAGTTCGGCTTCGCCGTCTCGAGGACCGGGAGGACCCCCTTGCTGCTGGCTCGAGCCGCCATGGCGTTTCCTTCCTTCCATGGGGGCCGCGGGGGCCCCGGGCGGAGACTAGGACTCGGTTCCCGGGCCCGCCGCCCTGCGGGCCACGAGCACGCGGGCGCGTCCCGCCAGGTCCCGGCGCACCCCGGCCTCGACGAGGCCCGCCGCGGCGACGCGGGCGCCGAGGGCAGGCGCCTGCTCCGGCGCCAGCTCGAGCGCCAGCACCCCCTGCGGCTGCAGGTGGACGGCCGCCTCCGAGGCGATGCGCGTCAGCACCGCGAGGCCGTCGGCGCCGGCGAAGAGCGCGCCGCGGGGCTCGTGGGCCAGCTCCGGCGCCAGCCCGGCGGCGTCGGCCTCGGCCACGTAGGGCGGGTTCGACACCACCGCGTCGAAGCGCTCGCCCGCCACGGGCTCGAACAGGTCACCCTCGAGCCAGCGCACGCGGTCCCCGAGGCCGAGCCGCTCGCCGTTGCCCCGCGCCACCGCGAGGGCCGCGGCGCTCACGTCCGTGGCGGTGACGAGCGCCTTGGGCCGCTCGCTCGCCAGCGCCAGCGCGATGGCGCCGGAGCCCGTGCCGAGCTCGAGCACGCGGTACTCGGCCTCGGGCTCGGGCAGCGCCTCGAGCACCGCCTCCACCAGGCACTCGGTCTCGGGCCGGGGCACCAGGACGTCGGGCGTCACCGCGAGATCCAGGGACCAGAACTCCTTGCGCCCGGTGAGCTGGGCCACGGGCACGCGCTCCTCGCCGCGGCGGCGCACCAGCTCGCGGAAGCGCGCGCGCTCCTCGGCGGAGACGGGCTTGTCGAACTCCAGGTACAGGCGCAGCCGCTCGCAGCCGAGTGCGTGGGCGAGCAGGCACTCGGCGTCCAGGCGCGCGCCCTCGAGGCCGCGCTCGCCGAACCAGTCCGTGGTCCAGCGCAGCAGCTCGAGCACCGTCCAGGGCCTGTCGCGCGCGTCGCTCACGCCGCCGCCTCCGCCTGGACCTGGGCGCTCACCCAGCCCTGGATGCCCTCCATCAGCTCCCCGAGATCGCCCTCGAGCACCTGCTCGAGGCGGTGCACCGTGATGCCGGCGCGGTGGTCGGTGATCCGCGACTGGGGGAAGTTGTAGGTGCGGATCTTCTCGCTGCGAGCACCGGTGCCGACCTGGGAGCTGCGCTCGCTGGCGCGCTCCGCCGCCACCCGCTCCTGCTCGGCCTCGAGCAGCCGGGCGCGCAGGATCTTCATGGCCCGCGCCTTGTTCTTGTGCTGGCTCTTCTCGTCCTGGCACGAGACCGTCACCCCCGTCGGGACGTGGGTGATGCGCACCGCCGAGTCCGTGGTGTTCACGCTCTGGCCGCCGGGCCCCGACGCGCGGAACACGTCGATGCGCAGGTCGGCGGGCTCGATGGCGACGTCCACCTCCTCGGCCTCGGGCAGCACCGCCACGGTGACGGTCGAGGTGTGGATGCGGCCCTGGCTCTCGGTGGCGGGCACGCGCTGCACGCGGTGCACGCCGCGCTCCCACTTGAGGCCGCGGAACACCGCCTTGCCCACGATGTTCGCCACCACCTCCTTGTAGCCGCCGGCCCCGCCCTCGGAGACCGAGAGCGGCTCCACCTTCCAGCCGCGGGTCTCGGCGAAGCGCGTGTACATGCGGAACAGGTCCGCGGCGAAGAGCGCCGCCTCGTCGCCGCCGGTGCCGGCGCGGATCTCGAGGATCACGTTGCGCTCGTCGTTGGGGTCCGGCGGCACCAGCAGCACCAGCAGCTCGCGCTCGGCGGCGGCCAGCTCCCCCTCGAGGCGCGCCACCTCGGCGGCGGCGAGCTCCTGCATCTCCGGGTCGTCCTCGCCGAGCATCTCCTTCGCGTCGGCGATCTCCTGCTGGGCGCGGCGCCAGCGCTGCCCGGCCTCCACCAGGGGCCGCAGCCCGCCCAGCTCCTTGGCCAGGGCGCCGTAGTCGCCCGCCGAAGCCGGGTCCGCCAGGCGCTGCTCGATCTCGGCCGCCCGCCCCTCGGCCTCCGCGATGCGCTGAGTCAGATCCGCCATGACAAACCACCGCCCCCGAGCGGCTCACCGGCCGCCCCAGGAACGAAAAACCTCAATGCTTTCGGGGGGCTAAAGACGACCCGGGCAAGGCCGGGGCGCCACCCCATGCTCACTCTCTGCCCGGGAACGCATGGAAGGACGGTCGCGGATCCTGTCTTTCCCCGCAAGTACGCGCATTTAGCCCAGCCCGGCCCAACTGCAGCGCCCGCACTACTCCCCCCAACCCACCAGCCATCGACGCGCGAGACGAGCGAACCACCGCAAGGCCCGCCGCAGGACGCGCACCGGCACGACGTGCGCGCGCGGTGGGGGGCGGGGGGTGGGCGCAGCGAACTCAAGCGCAGCGCTCCCACCAGCGGCACGGCCCAGGACGAGCACACCATCGTCACGCCACGCGGACCCGGATCGCCCGCGCGAGCCATTCGCGGAGAACACCCCCCGCCCCCCACCGCGCCTGCAGAGAGCGCGCGCCGAGGAGCGAAGCGGCCGAGAATCCTAGGAGTTCATCGACTCCAGGAACTCCTCGTTGGACTCCGTGACCTTCACCTTCTCGAGCAGGAACTCCATCGAGTCCACCGCGTTGAGAGGCGCCAGCACCTTTCGGAGGACGTACATCCGGTTCAGCGTCGCCTCGGGGAGCAGCAGCTCCTCGCGGCGGGTGGCCGAGCGGTTGATGTCCATGGCGGGGTAGGTGCGGCGGTCGGCGAGCTTGCGGTCGAGCACGATCTCGCTGTTGCCCGTGCCCTTGAACTCCTCGAAGATCACCTCGTCCATCCGCGAGCCCGTCTCGATGAGCGCGGTGCCGATGATGGTGAGGCTGCCGCCCTCCTCCACGTTGCGGGCGGCGCCGAAGAAGCGCTTGGGCTTGTGCAGGGCGTTGGAGTCCACGCCGCCCGAGAGGATCTTGCCCGAGTGGGGCACCACCGTGTTGTGGGCCCGGGCCAGGCGCGTGATCGAGTCGAGCAGGATCACCACGTCGCGGCCGTGCTCGACCAGGCGCTTCGCCTTCTCGATCACCATGTCGGCCACCTGGACGTGGCGGGTCGCCTGCTCGTCGAAGGTCGAGGACACCACCTCGGCCTTCACGTTGCGCTGCATGTCCGTCACCTCCTCGGGCCGCTCGTCGATGAGCAGCACGATGAGGTAGACCTCGGGGTGGTTCTCGATGATCGCGTTGGCGATGTCCTTCAGGATCATCGTCTTGCCGGCCTTGGGCGGCGAGGTGATCAGGGCCCGCTGGCCCTTCCCGACCGGTGAGATCAGGTCGATGATGCGGGTGGTGAGCCCGCCGGAGCGCGCCTCGAGGTTGAACTTCTCCTCGGGATAGAGCGGCGTCAGGTTGTCGAACAGCACCTTGTGCCGCGCCTTCTCGGGCTCCTCGAAGTTGATGCTCTCCACCTTCAGCAGGGCGAAGTAGCGCTCGCCCTCCTTGGGCGGCCGGATCTGCCCGCACACCGTGTCGCCGGTGCGCAGGTTGAAGCGGCGGATCTGCGAGGGGGAGACGTAGATGTCGTCGGGGCCGGGCAGGTAGTTCTGGTCCGGCGCGCGCAGGAAGCCGAAGCCGTCGGGCAGGCGCTCGATCACACCCTCGGCGAACACCTTGCCGTGGCTCTCGGTCTGGGACTTCAGGATCGCGAAGATGAGATCCTGCTTGAGGCGGCCGGCGGCATCCTCGATGCCGTTCTCCTCCGCCATCAGGGTCAGCTCCTGGACGCTCTTGGCCTTGAGGTCCTTGACGTAGAGCCGCTCGCCCGGGGTGTCGTCCTCGCTCTCGACGTAGACGTCGTCCTCGCCGAGGGGCTCGTCGTGGGCGACGAAGTCGCGCTGGTCCCGGGTCTTGCGCACGCCGTTGCCACGCGAGCGCCGGCCGCGCCCCCGGCGGTTGCCGCCGCCGCGATTGCCGGGCGGACCGCCCTGGGTGGGACCGGAGGAATCGGGAACGCGAGTGGTGCTCAAGGCTTTTCTCTCGGTTGGGTGCGGAGGTCTCCGCGTGGACGTCGGGAAGGGATCCGGGGGGGTTTTGGAGGTCGGGCGCAGCGGCTGGAGCCGCGGCTGGCCTCGACGCGTCCGGAGGATGTGGGTGGCTCTCGTGTGTCGTTCGGAGGTTCAGCCCGAAAAGTTGATGGGAATCTCGCTGAAGGGGTTCTCGGTTCCGGGCGGACTTGCCGCCGCGCGAGAAGAGGAGCTCCCAGCTGAAGGGGAATCGACGCAGCGGATGCTACGGCGGGCCCCCAGCCGTGTCAACCCCGCGGGAGCGCGGACGCGCGGATCCAGTGCACGAGGCGTCCCGCGCGCGCCCCGTCGCGACGGTAGGAGTGGAAGCGCGCCGCGTCGCAGCTTGTGCAGCAGGCGGTCGCGGTCTCGATCGCGTCGTGCGCGACGCCGGCGTCGCGCAGGTCGCGTAGCGCGAGCGCACCGAGATCGAGCCGGTGATGACCGGGCCGCGAGGGACTCAACGCCCCAGCGAGCTCCGCACCGAATCGCCCCAGCGCCTCCAGCACCGGCGCGTCCACCTCGTAGCAGCACGGCCCGATGTGGGGGCCGATCGCGGCACGCAGCGCCGCGTCGTCGCCCGCGCTCGCGCGCAGCTCCGCGAGCGCCGCGCCGATCACGCCGGCGGCGAGGCCGCGCCAGCCCGCGTGCACCGCCGCCACGGCGCGGCCGGCGTCCGCGGCGACGAGCAGCGGCACGCAGTCCGCGGTCGCGATCCCCACCGCGACGCCGGGTGCCGCGGTCACCACGGCGTCGGCGGCGCCGGCGGCGGCGCCCGCTGCCGCGACCCGCGCCACCCCGCGGCCGTGCACCTGGCGCGGACGCACCAGCTCCGGGACCGGCGGGCTGTCGCGCAGCCCGAAGCCATGGGCGATGCCGGCGGCCTCGAGCCCCGGCGCCCTCAGGTGCGCGCCGCTCACCCGTCCGCCGCCAGCGCCGCGAGCAGCGCCGCGAAGTCCGCGGGCGGCGGCGCCTCGAAGCGCAGACGCTCGCCGCCGCGGGGATGGGCGAAGCCGAGCAGCGCCGCGTGCAGGGCGGGGCGTCCGATGGGCGCCTTCCGCGCGCGGCCGTAGACGGGATCGCCCGCGATGGGGAGCCCCGCCGAGGCCAGGTGCACGCGGATCTGGTGGGTGCGGCCGGTCTCGGGCCGCACCTCGAGGAGCGCGTGGCCCGCGGCCTCGAAGCGCTCCCGCACCCGCCACGCGGTGCGCGCCTCGCGCCCGCCCTCGCGCCGGACCGCCATGCGCTTGCGGTCCCGGGGATGGCGCCCGATGGCACGCTCGACGCGGCCGCTCTCGGCGCCGGGCAGCGCGCGCACCACGGCCCAGTAGGCGCGCTCGATGCTGTGGTCGCGGAACTGCTCCGCCAGTGCGCGGTGGGCGTCGTCGTGCTTCGCGGCCACCATCACGCCCGACGTGCCCCGGTCGAGGCGGTGCACGATGCCGGGGCGCAGCACGCCGCCGATGCCCGCGAGATCGCCGCAATGGTGGAGCAGGGCGTGGACCAGGGTGCCGCGGGGGTGGCCCGGCCCCGGGTGCACCACCATGCCCGGCGGCTTGTCGATCACGATCAGGTCCGCGTCCTCGTGCAGCACCCGAAGCGCGATCGCCTCGGGCTCGAGGCCCAGGGCGACGGGCTCCGGCGGCCGCGCCTCGATCTCGTCGCCCTCGGCGACGCGCCGCGAGGCCCGCACCACCGCGCCTGCCACGTGCACGCGGCCCTCGTCGATCCAGCGCCGCGCCTGGGCCCGCGGCACGCCCGCGAGCGCCGCCAGGGCGCGGTCGAGCCGCTCTCCCGCCTCGCCCTCCTCGACCAGGAAGCGAAGCGTGCGGCTCTCGGCGGGCTCGCGGGCGCCTCCCATGGCCCCGAGGCTCCCCCTCACCAGATGCGGGAGGGGACGTTCCGGCTGCGGTAGACGAGCACGTCCACCAGGGCGCGGTCGAAGGCGTTGCTCTTGGCCGCCACGTCCGGGTCCACCCGGGACGCGAACCAGGCCCGCGCCTCGTCGAGCTGGGGGCGCAGGCGCTCGAAGACGTCGTCCGCCGCGATCCCCGCGCTCACGGCCTCGGCGTTGTAGAGCATCACGTCGGACACGATGGCCCGGGCCAGGCGCGCCGCCCGCGCCGGGTCGGTGATGCGCTCCGCGCCGCTCACCGGCGCCTCCGGCCGCGGGGCGGGTCGCCGGCCCGCGAGGCCTGGAAGCGCTCCATGTAGCTCCCCGCCGCGCGGTCGGCGTCGAGCCCCACGCAGCGCGCGTAGGCGGCGACGAACCCGCGCACGTAGACCGGCGCGGGCAGGTCGTCGAAGCGCTCCTCCTCGATGAAGCGCAGGTAGGTCGGGTTGATCTTCGTCACCGAGGCGATCTGCTCGATCTCGAGCCCGCAGTGCAGGCGCGTGCGGCGCAGGCGCGCGCCGTCGAAGGGCGCGTCGGCATCCTCCTCGAGGGCCTCGAGCTCCGGCGCCGGGGCCGGCACCTCGGGCTCGAAGTCGAGGGAGATCTCCATGGGGAGCTCCGGCAGCTCGGCGCCGTTCCCGGCCGCCCGCGCCGCGTCGTAGGCGCGCCGCGCGTCGGGGTCCGAGAGCACCCGCCAGGCCTCGTCGATGCGCTGGCGGATCGCGCTCACCTCGGAGTCGCCGAACACCGAGTACACCCCGAGCGAGCCCTCCACGTAGGTGGAGCGGGCCATGCGCCAGGCGCGCTCCAGCTCGTCGCGGGCCGCGTCGGCCCCCACCTCCAGCACCTCGTAGTGGCTCAGCTCGGTCAGCGGCTTCAAGGGGGTCCCCGTCCGTCGAGCACCGGCTCGGCCAGCTTCTGGGCGATGCGGCGCAGGTAGATCGCGGCGTCGCTGCGCGGGTGGGCCTTCACCACGGGGCGGCGGCCCAGCACGGCGCTGCGCACGGCGTCGTCGCGGTTCACGTAGCCCGCGTACTCGGCCTCCACGCCGAAGTACTTGCGGCACACCGAGCGCACCGCGAAGCCCAGCTTCACGTCCTCGGCGGTCTGGACCTCGTTCACCACGATGCGGGGCTGGAAGGCGCGCATGGCCTCCACGAAGCGACGGCCCTCCTCGGCGTCGAGGGCCTGGACCTCGCGCAGCAGGTCGAGGGGGGTGCGGATGCCGCGCTCGTTGCGCTGGTCCATGGCCTCGCGGATGCGGTCGCGCACCGCGCGGTCGAGCATCGCGACCTGCATGCGCCGGTAGAAGGCGGCGCGCAGGAACCCGTAGGCGTTCTCCACCGAGGTGGGCTCGGGGTGGACCACCAGCACGCAGTCGTCGCCGGCGAGGAAGTAGTCCACCACCGCGCGGTGGGCGCCGGCCCCGCAGTCCACCACCACCACGTCGGCGGGCAGGCGGCGCAGGCCCTTCAGCAGCGCGACGCGGCGCGCGCCGGTGGGCTGGGCCGAGTCCAGGTGGCCGTGGGTGGCGGCGATCAGCGAGACGCCGGGGACCGCGGTCTCGAGCAGCAGCTTGGCGGGGTCGCTCTCGCGGCCGGAGACGAACTCGGCCAGGCTGACGCGCGGCGAGGGAACACCCAGCCAGGTGTGCAGGTTCGCCCCCTCGAGGTCCGTGTCGATGGCCGCCACCGTGAGGCCGAGCTCGGCGATGCTCGCCGCGAGGTTCGCGGCCAGGAAGGTCTTGCCCACGCCGCCCTTGCCGCCGCCGAAGGCGATGACGCGCGCGCCGCGCTCCCGCGACGACGCGGCGCCCGGCTCGGCGTGCGGGGGATCGCTGGGGCGGTTCGTGCGAGCGGGGGGCTCCACCTGGCGAGCGGACTCCGGCGGAGCGAGGGCCCTAGTCCTGCAGCTCCGCGTTCCAGTACGAGGCATCCACGACGTTCAGGAACGGACGCCACTCTTCATAGCGCACACTCGACATCATCAGGTGGGCCAGGGGGGTCCACTTGGGCCGCACCGGCTTGCGGATCAGCTTCATGTGGGCCTGCTTCGGGGTGCGCCCGCCCTTGCGCCGGTTGCAGTCCACGCAGCTCGTCACCACGTTCTCCCAGGTGCTGCGTCCGCCGAGGGCCCGGGGCACCACGTGGTCGAGGTTCAGCTCCGAGCGGGCCGGCCGGGTGGCGCAGTACTGGCAGCGGAAGTCGTCCCGCGTCATCAGGTTGATGCGGCTGAAGCGCACGTGGCGACGCGGCAGGCGGTCGAAGGCCACCAGCACGATCACCCGGGGGACGCGGATCTTCCCCGCCACGGTGCCGATGTGGTCGGCATCCCGCGCCACGGCGAGCTGGCTCCACTCCTCGAAGTCGAAGGTCCGGTACTCCTCGTTCACCGCCCGGGCGATGCCCTGGTAGAGCAGCGCGAAGGCGCGCTTCACCGAGGTGACGTGGACCGGGAGGTAGGAGCGGTTCAGGACCAGGACGCTGGTGTTCAACATGACGCCTTCCAAAACTACCCCAACTTCCGGGGACTTGCATCGTCGGGCCCGGCTCCCGCCAGGGCCGACTCGAGGTCGCTCTCGTCCCCGGGCAGCAGGGTGCGGGGATCCAGTAGCACGCGGTCGTCACGGATCCGTGAAAGGACCGGGACGGAGGCGTGGCGCAGCCGCGCCGCCACGGCCTCGGCGCCGTCGGCGCTGCGCAGCACCACCAGCCAGGTGTCCAGCTCGAAGCCGGGCAGCGAGCCGCCCCCCACCGGCGAGCGGCCGCGCTCGAGGTCGACGCGCACCGGGGCTCCGCCCGCCACCGCGGCCGCCTTCTGGAGGCGGCGCGCCAGCGCGCGGGCCCGCTCCTCGAGCCGGTCGAGGGGCTCGGCGAGCTGGCGCAGCACCGGGATCTCGCGCTCGGCGCGCCCCTCGAGCACCGCCCGCAGGGTCCAGTCGAGGGCGGCCAGGGTGAGCTTGTCGAGCCGCAGGGCTCGGGAGAGCGGGTTGCGGCGCAGCGCCGCGATCGCCTCGGCGCGGCCCAGCAGCAGCCCCGCCTGGGGGCCGCCCACCAGCTTGTCGCCGGAGAAGCAGACCACGTCGGCGCCGCTCGCGATGCGGCCCGGCGCCCAGGACTCGGGAGGCAGCCCGTGGCCGCGCAGGTCCACCAGGCTGGCGCTGCCGAGGTCCTCGGCCACGGTCACGCCGCGCTCGCGGCCCAGGGCCACCAGCTCCTCGAGGGAGGCGTCCTCCACGAATCCGCGCTGCTCGAAGTTGCTGCGGTGGACCTTCAGGAGCAGGCCGGTCTCGGGGCCGATGGCGGCCGCGTAGTCCGCGAGCCGGGTGCGGTTCGTGGTCCCCACCTCGACGAGGCGGGCGCCGGCGCGCTGCATCACGTCGGGCACCCGGAAGGAGCCGCCGATCTCCACCAGCTCGCCCCGGGAGACCACCACCTCGCGGCCCTGGGCGAAGCCGTTGGCGACGAGCAGCACCGCGGCGGCGTTGTTGTTGACCGCCATGCCCGCCTCGGCGCCGGCCGCCCGGGCCAGCAGGCGATCCACGGCGGCCAGGCGGTCGCCGCGCCGGCCCGAGGCGAGGTCGAGCTCCAGATCGCCGTAGGCGGCGGCGGCCTCGGCGACGGCGCGCGCCGCACCGGGAGCCAGCACCGCCCGGCCCAGATTGGTGTGGAGCACCACCCCAGTGGCGTTCACGACCCTCGCGGGGCGGGGCCGCGCCAGCGCGCGCGCCTGGGAGCGCGCCCGCTCCAGGAGCTCCGAGGCCTCCGGCGCGGGCTCGCCGACCTCGAGGGCCCGTCGAGCCTCGGCCACCACCCCGCGGGCGGCCTCGGCCGCGCACCAATCCGGGAGCTCCGGGGTCCCGGCGCGCAGCTCCCGGGCCAGGCGGTCCACGGAGGGCAGCGCCCGCCGGGGGTCCTCCCGGCCCTGCGTGCCCTCCTTGACCTCGCTCCTGCGATCCATGATGCTCAGCCCCGGATTTTCGAGACGGTCGGGCCCGGGCCCCGACCCGGTCTTCCCCGAGGGAAGCTACCGCGCCTGGCGCGGACCGGGTCGGATCCCCGCGGTGACCGGCGCGAGCTGGGCGAGGGGTGGGGTACTTCTCGGAGCTCGCAGCGAGCCGATTGAGCGGTCCGGCCGTAGAGTAGAGTTCCGGTGACGATCAACGAATTTTTGAGCGTTTTCGGGATGATAGGGAGCAGTCCCGTCGTTCCCCGCCGCGCTTCGTGCGCGCGGGAGCCCGCCTAACCCCACCCCAGCCGCCAGCAGGCGGCCTCACTCTCGCTCACCCGGATCGGCTCGCCAAGCGCCGACGGACGGCCCCGTGCGTCGCAAGACGCCCCCTCCTGCTGGCCCCGTCGGCACGAAGAAAGCGCCGATGCAGAACGAGATCCTGATCAACGCCACGCCGGGTGAGACCCGGGTGGCCCTCCTCGAGCGCGGCCAGTTCGTCGAGCTCCACTTCGAGCGGGCCAGCCTGCGCAGCGTGGTCGGCAACGTGGTGATGGGCCGCGTCACCCGGGTGCTGCCCGGCATGCAGGCCGCCTTCGTGGACATCGGCCTCGAGAAGGCCGCCTTCCTCTACGCCGGCGACTACGTGGAGGACATCGAGCGCCTCGAGACCGGCGCCGACGACGTCGAGGACGCGCCCCGGGGCCGGCGCCGGGGCCGGGGCGGAAACGGACGCGGCAACGGTCGCGCCAACGGCCGCCGCAACCCGCCGAGCATCGAGACGGTGCTCGAGGAGGGCCAGGAGATCCTGGTCCAGATCGCCAAGGAGCCCATCGGCACCAAGGGCGCGCGGATCACCTCCCACGTCTCCATCGCGGGCCGCCACCTGGTCCTCACCCCCTGGGCCCAGCGCGTGGGCGTCTCGCGCCGCATCGACAGCGACCGCGAGCGACGCCGGCTGCGCGGCATGGTGGAGCGCATCCGCCCCAAGGACCTGGGCTTCATCATCCGCACCGCGGGCGAGGGCATCCGGGAGGCCGACCTCGAGGCCGACGTGAAGTACCTGACCGCGGTCTGGGACGACATCCAGATCCGCAAGGACGGCGTGCGCGCTCCGTCGGTGCTCTACTCCGAGCCGGCGCTTCCGCTGCGCGTCATCCGCGACTTCGCCAACTCCGAGACCAAGCGCATCGTGGTGGACTCGGCCCCGGTCCACGGCCAGATGACGGACTTCCTCGAGAGCTTCGTCGCCGACCCGAAGCCGCGCCTGGAGCGCTACGAGGGCGAGGCGCCGGTCTTCGACCACTTCGGCCTGGAGGCCCAGATCGACGCGAACCTGGGCCGCAAGGTCTGGCTCAAGTCCGGCGGCTACCTGATCATCGACCAGAGCGAGGCCCTCACCGCCATCGACGTGAACACGGGCCGCTACGTGGGCCGCCGCGACCTCGAGGAGACGGTGCTGCGCACCAACCTCGAGGCGGTGAAGGAGGTGGTGCACCAGCTCCGCTTCCGCAACATCGGCGGCCTCATCATCATCGACCTGATCGACATGGAGACCGGCGAGAACCGCGAGAAGGTCTACCGGGCGCTCCAGGACGCGATCCGCTCCGACAAGGCCAAGACCAACATCCTCAAGATCTCCGAGCTCGGCCTGGTGGAGATGACGCGCAAGCGCACCCGGGAGAACCTGGTGCAGACCCTGTGCGAGCCCTGCGCCCACTGCGAGGGCAAGGGCTACCTGCTCTCCACCGAGAGCGTGGCCCTCAAGGTGCTGCGCGAGATCCAGAAGGACCTGCCCCGCTTCTGCGGCCGGCGCCTGGCGCTGACCGTGCAGCGCCAGGTCGCGGAGCTGCTGCTGGGCCCCGCGCGGGAGTCCCTCACCCAGCTGGAGGAGGCCCTCGGCCGGGAGATCGAGGTGCGGGCCCGGGCGGACCTCCACCCCGAGCAGTTCGAGGTGATCGCCCTCGACGAGGGCCCGCCCGTGGCACTCGACCTCGACTGGCTCGCCGAGCGCCCGCCCAAGGAGAAGGCCCGAGGGGCCCGCCGGACCGGGGACTCCGAGGAGCCCGCCGACGAGGCGAAGGCCGAGCCCGAGGCGGGCCCGGCCGACGGCGCCGACGGCGAGGGCGCCCCGGGCGCTGGAGCCGAGGTCGGGGCCGAGGCCGCCGAGAGCCCCGCCACCGCCGAGGCTGCGGAGGCCGGGGAGGCCGCCGAGGCGCCCGCGGAGCCGCCGGCGGAGGAGCGCGAGCCCGCCGAGCCCCCCGTCGCCCCCGCCGGGGCCGAGCAGGCCGAGGCACCGAAGCCGGGCCTCGCGGAGCCGGCCGCCGGCGCCGCCTCCCTCGCCGCCGGAGCCGAGGGGCAACCGCTTGACGCGGAAGGGGAATTCCCGATACTCCGACGCTCCGAAGGCACCGAAGAGGTCGAGAAGGAGCGGGAGGAGCCCTGATGTACGCGGTGGTCCGCACCGGCGGCAAGCAGGTTCGCATGACGCCGGGAGCGTCGGTCCGCATCGAGCGTCTGCCCGGCGGCGTCGGCGACGCCGTGACGCTCGACCAGGTGCTGCTGATCGGCGGCGAGGGCGAGACCCGCATCGGCACGCCGACCCTCGAGGGCGCCAAGGTGACCGGCACCATCACCGCCCAGGGCCGCAGCCCCAAGATCACCGTCTTCAAGATGAAGCGCCGCAAGGGCTACCGCCGCAAGCAGGGCCACCGCCAGGACTACACCGAGCTCCAGATCGACAAGATCGAGGGCTAGCCCGCAACGAGGCCCCCGCGACGAAGGGCCGCGAACAAAGGCCCACGGCCCACACGAGGAAGCCCGCGAGAAACGATGCTGCTGCGGCGAAGCCGCAGCAGCGAGAAAGGCAACCCGCCCGACCGAGCAACGGGGCAAGCACGGCCCGCTTCCAGCGGGCAGCGCGCGCAGCGACGGCCCGCCTTCGGCGGGCTGTCGCGGAGTTCAGAAAGATGGCGCACAAGAAGGGACAGGGCAGCTCTCGCAACGGCCGCGACAGCAACGGACAGCGCCGCGGCGTGAAGCGCTTCGCGGGCGAGAAGGTGCGCGCGGGCAACATCCTGGTCCGCCAGCTCGGCACCAGGATCCACCCGGGCCGCAACGTCGGCTGCGGCAAGGACTACACCCTCTTCGCACTGTGCGACGGCGTCGTCGCCTACGGTCGCTCCCGCGGGCGGGTCGTCGCCCGCATCGAACCAACCACCTGACCGTCCCCCGCGCCTCCGCCCGGGCCCCCGCCTCCCTCGGATCCCGGCGCCGGGCGCCGGTCCCCCGAGCCCGAAGCGCGATGTCGACCGACTCGTTCATCGATGAGGCGACGCTCTCCGTCGTGGCCGGCGACGGCGGCGACGGCTGCGTGGGCTTCCGCCGCGAGAAGTTCGTGCCCCGGGGCGGGCCCGACGGCGGCGACGGCGGCCGCGGCGGCGACGTGGTGGTGGTGGCGGACCGCAACCTCGCCACCCTGCGCGACCAGCGCTACCGCAAGGACGTGCGGGCGGGCCGCGGCGGCGACGGCGCGGGCAACAACCGCACCGGCGCCGACGGCCAGGACGCCGTGGTGCGGGTGCCGGTGGGCACCGTGGTGCGCGATCTCGCGGCCGACGCCGCCGCCGAGCCCCTGGGCGACCTCGTCGAGGACGGCCAGCGGCTGGTCGTGGCCCGGGGCGGCAACGGCGGCTTCGGCAACGCCCGCTTCGCGACGGCGACGCGTCAGACTCCGGACTTCGCCAACCCCGGCCGCAAGGGCGAGAGCCGGCGCCTCGCCCTCTCGCTGAAGCTGCTCGCCGACGTGGGCCTGCTGGGGCTGCCCAACGCGGGCAAGTCCACGCTGCTGGGGCGCATCTCGGCGGCGCGGCCCCGGGTGGCCGCCTATCCCTTCACCACCCTGATCCCGTCCCTCGGCGTGGTGGAGCGGGACGAGCGGCGCTTCGTGGTGGCCGACGTGCCCGGGCTCGTGGAGGGCGCGAGCGAGGGCGTCGGGCTGGGGGACCGCTTCCTGCGCCACGTGGAGCGCACCCGGGTGCTCGTGCACCTGATCGACGCCGGCAGCGCGCTGCTCGAGGGCCGCGACGCCCGCGCCGACTACGAGGCGATCCGCGCGGAGCTGGCCGCCTACGACCCCTCGCTCCTCGGCCGCGTGCCCCTGGTGGTGCTCAACAAGATCGATCTGGTCGCGGACCGCAGCGCCCTCGACCCCCTCGAGCGCGAGCTGGCGCAGTCCGGCAGCGAGGTGCTGCGCATCTCCGGCGCCACCGGCGAGGGCGTCCCGGAGCTCGTGGCCGCCATGCTGCGCGCCCTCGACGCCGCCGCACCGGCCGAGGTCGCCCTCGACGCGGACCGGGCGCCGGGGGCCGCGTCGTGAGCCGCAAGCTGGCGCGGGACGCGCGCCGCATCGTGGTGAAGGTGGGGAGCGGCGTGCTCACCCGCAACGGCGACCTGCGGCCGCGCGTCTTCACCGACCTCGCGCGGCAGATCGCCGCGCTCTGCGATGCCGGCCGCCAGGTGGTGCTGGTCTCCTCGGGCGCCATCGCGGTGGGGAGCCGCACCCTCGGCTGGGACCACTCGGGACGCACGGTTCCCGAGAAGCAGGCCGCCGCCGCCGTGGGCCAGATCGGCCTGTGCGAGATCTACCAGAAGCGCTTCGCCCGCTTCGACCGCCGCGTCGCCCAGGTGCTCGTCACCCGGCCGGGCCTCGCCGAGCGCGAGCGCTACCTGAACGCCCGCCACACCCTCGCCACCCTTCTGCGCCTCGGCGTGGTCCCCATCGTGAACGAGAACGACACCGTGGCGACCGAGGAGATCCGCTTCGGCGACAACGACAACCTCTCCGCCACGGTGGTGAACCTGGTGGGCGCCGACCTGCTCGTGATCCTCACCGACGTGGAGGGCTTCTACGCGCGGCCGCCGGAGCCCGACGAGGCGCGGCCGCCGCTGCTCGACGTGGTGGAAAGGGTGACCCCGGAGATCGAGCGCGCCGCCGGCGGCTCCGAGAGCGCCTACGGGCGCGGGGGCATGATCACCAAGCTCGAGGCGGTCGCGACCGCGGCGCGCTCCGGCGCCGCCACGGTGATCTGCCGCGGCAGCGGCAATGCCCTCGAGCGCGTCGCGGCGGGCGAGAGCGTGGGCACGCTCTTCCTCGCCGGCGACCGCATCGCGGCGCGCAAGCACTGGCTCGCCCACACGGCCCGGCCCCGGGGCAGCGTGGTGCTCGACGCCGGCGCCGTGGCCGCGCTGCGCGAGCGCGGTCGCAGCCTGCTGCCCGCCGGCGTGGTGGCGGTGGAGGGCGGCTTCGGGATCGGCGACCTCGTCTCCTGCCGCGACGAGGCGCGCCGCGAGGTGGCGCGGGGGCTCTCCGCCTACGCGGCCGCCGACATCGAGCGCATCAAGGGCCTCGGAACCGGCGAGATCGGCCGGGTGCTAGGCTATTCGAACGGCGACGAGGTGATCCATCGCGACGACCTCGCCCTCGTCGACGACCTGCCCGAGGACGCCCGGACCGAAGACGCCCGGGGCGGGACCGCCGGGGCGGGCGATGCCAAGGGAGCCTGATGGCGTGAACCTCGACGCACAGATCCTCGACCTCGCGAAGCGGGCCCGGGAGGCCTCCCGGCAGACCGCGGCGCTGCGCACGCGCGAGAAGGACGCCTGGCTGCTGCGCGCCGCCGAGCGCCTGGCCGCCGCCGAGGAGCGCATCCTCGCCGAGAACCGCAGGGACATGGAGGCCGCCGAGGCCAAGGGCGTCGCGGGCCCCATGGTGCGGCGCCTGGACCTCGCCGGCGGCCGCTGGAGCGACATGCTCGACGGCCTGCGCCAGATCGCCACGCTCCCCGACCCGGTGGGCGCCATGAGCGACGTCCGGGTACGCCCCAACGGCCTGCGCGTGGGCCGCATGCGCATCCCCCTCGGCGTGATCGCGATCATCTACGAGTCGCGCCCCAACGTGACCGTGGACGCCGCGGCCCTGTGCGTGAAGGCCGGCAACGCCGTGATCCTGCGCGGCGGCTCCGAGGCGATCCACAGCAACCTGGCGCTGGCCGACGAGCTGCGCGCCGCGGCGAAGGACGTGGGCGTGCCCGAGGACGCCATCGGGATCGTGCCGCGCACGGATCGCGCCGCCATCGACCACCTGCTGGTGCAGGACCGCTTCGTCGACCTGGTGATTCCCCGCGGCGGCCCGGGCCTGATCCGCAAGGTGACCGAGAGCTCCACCATCCCGGTCATCAAGCACGACGCCGGCGTCTGCCACGTGTTCCTCGACGCCAGCGCCGACCCCGAGATGGCGACCGCCATCGTGCGCGACTCGAAGCTGCGCCAGATGTCGGTCTGCAACGGGCTCGAGACCCTGCTGGTGCACCGCGAGGCCGCGCGCGGCGTGATGCCCCAGGTCCTGAAGGCGCTGCACGAGGAGGGCGTCGAGATCCGTGGCTGCCCGCTCACCCGGGAGATCTTCCCCGAGGCCGTGGAGGCGAGCGGGGCCGACTGGAGCGCCGAGTTCCTGGACAAGATCCTGGCGGTGCGGGTCGTGGACGACCTCGACGCCGCAGTGCGCCACATCCAGGAGTACGGCTCGGACCACACCGAGGTGATCGTCACCAACGACTACGCCAGCTCCCAGGCCTTCCTGGCCCGGGTGAACTCGTCCTGCGTGGGCGTGAACTGCTCCACCGCCTTCTCCGACGGCTACCGCCTCGGGCTGGGCGCCGAGATCGGGATCTCCACCTCGCGGCTCCACGCCTACGGCCCCATGGGGCTCGAGGAGCTCACCACCCGGAAGTTCGTGCTCCAGGGCGAGGGACAGCTGCGCGAATGACCCTCGGCGTCTTCGGGGGCACCTTCAATCCCGTCCACCTGGGACACCTGCGCGCCGCCGAGGAGGTGGCGGAGCTGCTGGGCCTCGAGCACGTGCTCTTCGTGCCGAGCGCAGACCCGCCGCACAAGAGCCAGGCCGACGCCGTGCTGGCGCCGGCACGCGAGCGCTATGCCTGGGTGGAGGCGGCGGTGGCCGACAACGCGCGCTTCGCCGTGGACCCCCTCGAGCTCGAGCGCGCCGGGCCGTCCTACTCCGTCGACACCCTGGGCGAGATCGGCCGCCGCACCGCGCCGGCCAAGCCCGTGTTCGTGATCGGCGACGAGGCCTTCGCCGAGCTGGCCACCTGGCGGGAGCCCCGGCGCGTGCTCGGCCTGGCCCACTTCGCCGTGATGGCGCGCCCCCCCTCCAAGGGGCGCCCGCCCACGACGTCCCTGGCGGGCTGCCTGCCCGACGCCCTGGCCGACGAGATCGAGCTCGAGCCCGGCGGCCTGGCCGGGCGCCACCGCGATGCGGGCACCTGGATCCGGCTGCTGGAGATCGCGGCTCTCGACGTTTCGGCGACGGAGGTGCGTCGGCGGCTGCGCGCCGGCCGCTCCGTGCGCTACCTCGTCCCGGAAGCGGCGCGGGAGGCCATCCTGGCGAGCGGCGTCTACGCTCCCCCTACGGGCGCGGGAGGAGACGCCAGCGTGGAAGCGGCCGCGGAAGCGGAAGGGGAGCGAGGCCAGTGAAGCCGGACGTCAGGGCGCGGGTGAGGCGGCTCGCCGAGGCCGCCCTCGAGCGCAAGGGCCGCGACGTGCTGGCCCTCGAGGTCGCCGAGCTCACCTCCTTCGCCGACACCTTCCTGCTGGTGACCGGCGGCTCGGACCGCCAGGTGCGCGCCATCGCGGAGGCCGTGCTGGAGGCCGTGAAGGCCGGCGGCGACCAGCCCCTGGGCGTCGAGGGGCAGGACGACGGCCGCTGGGTCCTGATCGACCTGAACGACGTCGTCGTCCACGTGTTCCTCGAGGAGGTCCGCGACAAGTACGACCTCGAGCGCCTGTGGGGCGACGCGCCGGTGGTGGAGTTCGGCCCGCCGGAGCCCGGGGCCGGCTCCGAGGGCCTGCGGAGCGCGCCGTGAGCGGCCCCTGCGTGCTCGTGATCCTGGACGGCTTCGGCCTCGGCGACCGCGGCGGCGACGACGCCACCGCCGTCGCCCACACGCCCTTCTTCGACCGCATCACCCGGGACCAGCCCATGGCCCGCATCGACACCTCGGGCGAGGCCGTGGGGCTGCCGCCGGGCCAGATGGGCAACTCCGAGGTGGGCCACATGACCCTCGGCTCGGGCCGCGTGATCCTCCAGGACATGTCGCGCATCTCCCAGGCCCTCGCGGCCGGGGCGGCGCGCAGCAACCCGGTCCTCGGCCGGGCCTTCGAGGCTGCCGAGCGCGACGGCACGACCCTGCACCTGATCGGTCTCGTCTCCGACGGCGGCGTGCACAGCCACGTCGAGCACCTCGAGGCGCTGCTCGCCGAGTGCGGGCGGCGCGGCGTGCGCGCCGCCGTGCACGTCGTGCTCGACGGCCGCGACACGCCGCCGCGCTCGGGCCTGGGCTACGTGGGCGCGCTGCTGCCGAAGATCGAGGCCGCCGGCGCCCACGTGGCCACGGTCTCGGGCCGGTACTGGGCCATGGACCGCGACAACCGCTGGGAGCGCGTCGCCCGGGCCTACCACGCCCTCGTGGCCGGCGAGGGCGAGCGGGCCCCGGACGCCGAGGCCGCCATCGAGGCCGCCTACGCGCGGGACGAGGGCGACGAGTTCGTGAAGCCGACGGTGATCGAGGGCGGCACGCGGATCGCCGACGGCGACCCGGTGATCTTCTTCAACTTCCGCGCGGACCGCGCCCGGGAGCTCACCAACGCGCTCACCGACGTGCGGCCGGACCGCTTCGCGGGGGAGCTGGAGCGCAGGGTCCGGGTGCGGCCCGGCGTCTTCGTGTGCTTCACCGAGTACGACGCCGAGTACGGCCTGCCCGTCGCCTTCCCCTCGGAGATGCCCGGGCGGATCCTGGGCGAGATCCTCGCCGAGCGCGGTCTCGCCCAGCTGCGCGTGGCCGAGACCGAGAAGTACGCCCACGTCACGTTCTTCTTCAACTGCGGTCGCGAGGAGCCCTTCCCCGGCGAGGACCGCATCCTGATCCCGTCGCCCCGGGACGTGGACACCTACGACCACAAGCCCGAGATGAGCGCGCTCCAGGTCACCGAGGCGCTGCTCCAGCGCATCGCCGAGGACGACTATACCTTCGTGCTCGTCAACTACGCGAACCCCGACATGGTGGGGCACACCGGCGTGCTGCCGGCCGCCGTGAAGGCGGTGGAGACCATCGACGCCTGCCTCGAACGCCTGGCCGACGTGGTGCTCGAGCGCGGCGGCCAGCTGCTGGTGACCGCGGACCACGGCAACTGCGAGCAGATGGTGGACCCCGAGACCGGCGAGCCCCATACCGCCCACACGACGAACCCGGTGCCGCTGTGGTGGATCGGCGCCCGGCCGAAGGGACGCGCGCTGCGCGACGGCGGCCTCTCGGACGTGGCGCCCACGCTGCTCGAGCTGCTCGAGCTGCCGCAGCCCGAGGAGATGAGCGGCCGCTCCCTGGTGCGCTGAGGTCGCGCCTCCGGCCTCCCTTCTCCCGCTTCCCCGATCCCCGCCCCGACGGTCCCCGAGAGCGCCATGCTGCCCCGCCTCGAGGATCTCGTGGCCCTGCTGCTACCCCCGACCTGCGCGCGTTGCGGACGCGAGCCGAAGGGCGGCGACGTGCTGTGCGCGCTCTGCGATGCGGCGCTCCCGCGCTGGCCGGCCGGGCGCTGCCGACTCTGCCAGCAGGCGCCGCCGGGGCCCGACGGGCGCTGCCGCGCCTGCGCCGAGTCGGGAGGACCGCTCGCCGCCTGCGTGGCCGCGGCCCCCTTCGCGGGCGAGGTGGCGGAGTGGATCCGGCGCTTCAAGTACCCGCGCCCCGGCCTCGCCGGCCTGGACTCCGCCGCCGAGGGCGTCGCCACCGCGCTGTGCGTCGAGGCGGCGGCGAGGCTCCCGGGGCGGCCGCCCGACGCCGTGGTCCCGGTCCCCGTCCACCCGGCGCGGCTGCGCGCGCGGGGCCTGCATCCCGCCGCCGCCCTGGCGCGCGGCGTGGCCCGCCGCCACGGCCTGTGGCTCGCCCCGGACGCGCTGCTGCGGCTGCGGGACACGCCGAGCCAGACCGGGCTCTCCCGGGAGGCGCGGCGCCGCAACGTGGCGGGGGCCTTCGCGGCGGCGCCGGGGCGCCGCGGGCGGCCGGGCCGCCGCGTGTGGCTGGTGGACGACGTGGTCACCACCGGCGCCACCCTGGCCGAGGCCGCCCGGGCCGTGCGCCGCGCGGGCGCCCGGGAGGTGCTCGCCCTGGCCGCCGCCCGCACTCCGGGCGCCGACGAGCCGCGTTGAAGTGCCGTCGCGGAAGGGCTATCTGGAGTGGTCTTCCGGAGGAGCCGCCCCATGGCCAAGATCAAGCAGGCGATCACCCTCAAGCACCGCGCCAACCTGGGCGAGGAGGCCTCCGAGGTGGAGTTCCAGGCCGGCGACGAGGTGACCGTCCTGAAGGAGTGGGGCGAGAGCTACCTGTGCAAGGACGCCGACGGCCAGCTCTTCAACATCGCCAAGGATCACGTCGAGGTCTGAGCGCCGCCGCGCCCCGGCCGCGTTAGCGCTCCCGCGCGCTCTTCACGGACTCGGTCAGCACCTGCCGCAGGCGGTCGGGATCCACGGGCTTCTTGAAGATGACGCCCGTGAGCCCCTCCATGCGGCTGCGCTTGATGATGTGGTCCTTGTCGTAGTGGAAGGCGGTCATCATCAGCACCGGCAGGCCCGGCCAGCGACGGTGGATGGTGAGGTAGAGCTCGTGGCCGTCCATCCGCGGCATCACCACGTCGGAGATCACCGCGTCGAAGCTGCGGGCCTCGAGCTTGGCGATGGCCTCCTCGCCGTCCGAGGCGCTCTCCACCTCGCAGCCGTCGCCCTCGAGGATCTCGGTGAGGGAGCGGCAGATGCCGCCGTCGTCGTCGACCACGAGGATGCGCAGGCCCTCGAGCTGGGGCGCCCGCTTGCGCTCGCGGGAGTCGCGGCGGCGCAGGTCGATCATGCGCGCCGGGCCGATGTAGTTCACCGTCTCGTAGCTGTCGGTGCGCACCATCTCGTCGAGCTTCTCGAGGATCTCGGAGATGCGTCCGATCTCGCGCCGGATCGCGTCGAGGCGCTCGATCTCGACGGAGACGTCCTGCTCCCCGGCGAGCCTCTCGACGTCGCGCTCGAGAAGCTCCGCCTGGTTCACGATCACGTTGAGCGGGTTGTTGATCTCGTGGGAGAGCCCGATCGCCACCTCGCCCAGGGTCGCGAGCTCCTCGCGGTGGAGCAGCTCGCGCAGGTCCTTGGCGAACCCGATGGTGCCGTCCTCCCGGCCGTCGTCGGTGTAGAGCACCGTGCCCGAGATCGCGACGGGGATGTGCTCGCCCGCCTTGGAGAGGAAGTCGGTGCGGAAGGTCTCGACGATGCCCGCGCCGCCGTGCTCGGGGCTGCGCATGGCCGCCATCACGCGCTTCGCCTCGCTGCGGCTCGGGTAGAGCCGGGCCACGTAGGAGCCCAGCACCTCCTCCGCCGCGTAGCCGAGGATGCGGCTGGCGCCGTCGTTGTAGTAGCTGACGGTGCCGTCGCGCTCGGTGGCGACCACGATGTCCGTCGAGCGGGCGATGAGCCGCTCGAGCCGCTCCCGCTTCAGCGCCATGGCGCCCGCAGCCTAGCGCCCATCGGATCGGGCAGCCCCATCGCAGTCCCTCGGGCCGGCGCCGAGGATCAGCCGATCCCCTGCTCGGCCAGCCAGCGCTCCGCGTCGATGGCCGCCATGCAGCCCGTCCCGGCGGCCGTGACGGCCTGGCGGTAGACGGGATCCATGGCGTCGCCGCTGGCGAAGACGCCCTCGATGGCGGTGCGGGTGGTGCCCGGCTCCACCTTGATGTAGCCGACGTCGTCGAGCTCGAGCTGGCCGCGCACCACGTCGGTGTTGGGCTTGTGGCCGATGGCGATGAACAGGGCCTCGACCTCGACCTCCGAGGTCTCTCCCGTCTTCGTGTTCTTCACCCGGACGCCGGTCACGCCGTCGTCGCCGAGCACCTCGGCCACCTCGGAGTCCCACAGGAACTCGATCTTCTCGTTCGCGAAGGCGCGCTCCTGCATGATCTTCGAGGCGCGCAGCTCGTCGCGGCGGTGGATCACGGTGACCTTGGTGGCGTAGCGGGTGAGGAAGAGCGCCTCCTCCATGGCGGTGTCGCCGCCGCCCACCACCGCCATGGCCTTGTCCCGGTAGAGGGCGCCGTCGCAGGTCGCGCAGGCCGAGACGCCGCGGTTCATCAGCCGCTGCTCGGACTCGATGCCGAGCCAGCGCGCCGACGCGCCGGTGGAGACGATCACCGAGTCCGCCGTGAAGGCGCGCTCCTCGGTCTCGATGCGGAAGGGGCGCTGCGACAGGTCGAGGCTCGTCGCGTCCTCGAGGATCACCCGGGCGCCGAAGCGCTCCGCCTGCTTCTGGAACTGGTCCATCATGTCGGGGCCGGTGACGCCCTCGGGGAAGCCGGGGTAGTTCTCGACGTCGGTGGTGAGCATGAGCTGGCCGCCGAACTGGAGGCCCGCGATCACCACGGGCTCGAGCTCGGCCCGGGCGGCGTAGATGGCCGCCGTCCAGCCCGCGGGACCGCTGCCCACGATCACCACGCGGGCGTGCTCGGCCTCGCCGGCCTCGGCACGGCGCACGCCGAGCAGCGGGTCGAGCTCGCCCTTGCGCTCGAGCTCGGCCATGTCGTCGAAGCCGCCCACGTGCCGGTCGCCGATGAAGATCTGGGGGACGCTGGTGCGCCCTCCGGCGCGCTCGACCATCTCCCGCTGGCGATCGGCGTCGTTCTCGACGTCGATCTCGGTCCAGGTCTGGCCCTTCTCGGTGAGCAGGCGCTTGGCCCGGTCGCAGTAGGGGCACCAGGACTTGGTGTACATCTCGATGGAGGGCATGTCGGGGGCTCCTTCGGCGCGGGGAGGGTAGCCAGTTGGATGCCGGAGTCGCCAGGAAGCTACAGGGGCTCGGTGATCGGCAGGTCCTCCCACAGCAGCTGCAGGAAGGTGCCGATGAAGAAGGCCAGGAAGGCCATCAGCAGCACCGCGCTCGGGAAGCTCAGGAAGGGCGCGATGCCCAGGATGCGGGGCAGCTCGCCGGCGAAGGGCTCGAGGGTGCCCCGCAGCTCCGCCACGCTGCCGACCTGCTGCGCCCCCCAGTTGCGCACGGCCATGAGCGGTCCGAGCAGGGTGGTGACCACGAGTCCGAAGCCCGCGGACTGGTTCAGGCCCAGCAGGAAGATGTCGAGGGCGCGCTGGAAGGCCTCGCGGCGCTCGCCGAGCTTGCGCTGCACCTCCAGGTGCAGGTAGAGCAGGGTGGTGGTGCCGAGCAGGAACACCACGGTCCCGAGCGGCACCAGGGACTGCTCGGCCAGGTCCCAGACCTCGTCGATCAGGAACACCGGCAGGTAGCCGACGATGATCCCCGCCGCGATGCGCGGGGCGGCGGCCAGGAAGATGGCGAGGTCCCGGCGGGCCAGGAAGCGCCAGGCCAGGAACCAGAACGCCCCGGCCGTCACCAGCGCCACGTCGAGGGAGACCAGGGCGTCGAAGAGCTTCGGGGCCGAGGAGTAGGCGAACAGCGCGCCCAGGAAGGGCAGCGAGGGGATCACGAGGGTCGCGAGGTAGGTGCGCCGGGAGTGCCAGGTGAGGATGCGGTCGGGCTCGCTGCGCCCGCGCACGAGGTCCGAGGCGTGGTGGTGCATCGCCGAGGCGTGGCGCATGTCGTAGCGGCGCAGGAAGTAGGTCTCGAGCAGGCGCAGCAGGCGCTGGCAGTCCCGGTGGTCGGGCCGGCGCAGGAAGATCGAGAGGTGGCGCGCCCGGGTGGGGGTCTGGGCGTCGTCGGCCGTGATGGCGCGCAGCACCTCCTCCTCGCGCTCGCCGAAGCCCGAGCCCTCGGTCTCGAAGGCGCCGTTGCCGACGTCGAGGCAGACGTCCTCGACCCAGTGGTAGAAGGCGCCCTCGGCGGCCGCCATCACCGAGCGGTCCACGTGCTCGCGGTCGTCGCCGGCCAGCGCATAGAAGAAGCTCACGTCGTCCACCGGCGTGGGCGGGTCCGTGGCCACGTCGCCCTCCACCCAGGCGGCGCGGAACTCGGGGCTCACCCGCTCGGACACCACGATGCGCAGCGCCTTCATGGCGAGCTTGCGCAGGTGGAAGCCCGGCAGCCGCAGGCGCGGCGAGTCGGTGAGGTCGTGCTCCTCGAGGAAGCGGCTGGCGAGGCGGCTGAACACCGCGGCGTCCTCGGCGGCGCGCACGAACACCGGACTGCGGGCCTCGCCGTCGCCGTCGCCCTCGAGGCGCTCGAGGATCGCCTCGAGGTAGCCGGGCAGCACCGCGAGCAGCCGGGCGGTGAGGTGCTCGGCCTCGCGGCGGCTGGCGTCGGGGCCGAGCAGGCGCGGCGTGGACCACATGTCCTCGAGCTGGAGGTAGAGCTCGGCGGGGTCGTGGCGATCGGCGTGGAACGAGAAGGTCTCGGGGAACATCCGCTCGAAGCCTTCACCGCGATCGCGCTCGAACCGCACCTCCCGCGCGTGGAACGCGTAGGTGAAGCGGAACGTGGTCTGGAGTCGCTCGATCCGCAGCTCGAGGCGGGGCAGGCCCCCGGCCTCGGCGGGCTCATAGCGACCGACGCTTCGGATTCTCTCCGGTCTCGTAGTAGGTCTCCACGGCGCGCGAGAGCTCGCGGACGCGGTCGGGGATCTGGTCGGCGAGGGGCCAGCGGCCGTTGGCCACGCGCAGGCGCTCGAGCAGCATCTGGGCGTCGGGGTAGTCCTCGCGAGCCAGGGCCTCGTCCACCGCGAGCCAGTGCTCGATGGCGGTCACGCTGCGGGCGAGGCGGTCGGCGAGGTCCGCCATGCCCGCGGACTGCACCGGGGACGCCTCGACCTCCCGGCCCAGCTCGCGCAGCTGGGCGTCGGCCCGCTCGAGCTCGGCGCGCAGCTCGCCCTCGGCGCGCAGCACCTGGCCCAGGGACTCGTCCAGGCGCGTGCGCAGGGGCTCGTGGGAGATCTCGCGCAGGATCAGCACCCGGCCGATGTCGCGCCCCTCGGCGTCGAAGAGGCCCTGGCAGCGCAGGCGGATGCGCAGCTTCCGCGGGCCGCCGGAGAGCGCCACGTCCTCGGCGGGGCAGTCCTTCGTCATGCGCGCCGCGGCGGCGGCCACGTCCTCGAGGCCCCCCGCCGCGAGGATCTCGTCGAGCTTGCGACCGTGGGGCTCCTCGGCGAGGCCCAGGAACTCCCGCGCGGGCCGGTTCGCCTGGCGCACCACGCCCGAGGCGTCCACCGCCAGGGCGCCGAGGTCCAGGTTGTCCATCACCGCCCCGAGGAACACGTTGGCCTCGCGCAGCTCCCGCAGCAGGCGCTCGTTCTCCCGGGTGAGGTGGTTGTGGTCCACCGCCCGCCGGATCACCTGCTTGAGCTGGTCGGGCTCCCAGGGCTTGGTCACGTAGGCGTAGACGTGGCCGTCGTTGATGGCGCCGATGGTCGCGTCCATGTCGGCGAAGCCGGTCAGGATGATGCGGGCCGTGGCGGGGTGGCGCTCGAACACCTTGGAGAGGAACTCCACGCCGGTCATCTCGGGCATGCGCTGGTCCGAGATCACCACCGAGACGGGGTGGTTGCGCTCCAGCAGCTCCAGGCCCTTGGCGGCGGAGGTGGCGGTGAGGACGTCGTAGTCGTCCTCGAAGGTGAAGGTCATCGTCTCGAGGATGGCCTCCTCGTCGTCGACGACCAGGATCCGGTTTCGTTCCGCGCTCATGCCGGGATCATCGGGGGGCGGAGCGGAAGGCTACCACCCCGACTTGCGGCCGGCCGCCGCCGCCTTCTTCGCCCGGGCGGCGTCGGCCTCCTTCCACTGCTTGATCTGCAGCCGCACCGACTTGCGGTACTCCTCGAGGCGCTTCGGCAGGCGCTCGCTCGCCACCTTGGTCCAGGGGCGCTGCTCGGCGCCCTGGCGGAACTTGCGGAACTTCCGGTAGCCGCGGAGCTCGTGCTTGAACTCCTCCTCGACGAACTTCATCATGATCGCGTCGTCGAGGAAGCCGAGCGCGGGAATGTGGTCCGGGATCACGTCCTGGGGATCGGCGAAGTAGCCCAGGGCGCCGAGGGCCTCGAGGGCCACGGTGCGCGGCACCGCGTAGTCCTTGTCCTCGAGCAGCTCCACCAGGTCCTGGAGGGTCTCGGTGGCCTCGATGACGAAGTGGGGGACGCGCTTGGTTCCCTTCACGCGCTCGATGAGCTCCTGGACGTCCTTGATGATGTGCGGCTGGTTCTCCAGCTCGACGTGCTTGCGCGCGGTGCGGAACAGGTTCCGGAAGTAGTTCGCGTCCTGCTCGTCGAGGGTGAAGGAGACCTTGAAGGACTTGCTCGCGGCCATGGGGGGCTCGCCTCCTGGTGGGTTCGGCGCCAGCGGCGCACTCTATCAGTATCGCGCGTACTCGATCAAGCGTCGCGGGGAGCGCTGCCAGTCGCCCTCCCAGCGCTCGAGGATGAGCTCTCCTGGGCTCTTCCCGCCCTCCACCAACGCGGAGACGGGATCCAGGTAGCCCCGCTCGTCGGCGTCCAGCACGCCGGCGTGGGCGATGCGCCCGAGGCCGTCGCGGGCCAGGGCCACCAGCTCGCGGGCCAGCGCGAGGGCCGGCCGCCCCGCGATCTCGGCCGCGAGGCCGCGCCGCGCCACGGAGTCGAGCGCCGCCTCGCGCTCGGCCTGGCTGAAGCCCGCCACCAGCTCCCAGGCCCCGCGCAGCGCCTGGTCGTCGTAGAGGATCCCCTTCCACAGTGCGGGGAGGGCGCAGATCAGGTCCGGCGGCACCGCGTCCGCGCCGCGCACCTCGATCCAGCGCTTCACGCGGACTTCGGGGAACAGCGTGGTGAGGTGGCGGTCGAAGTCCGCGAGGGTGGCGCGCTCGCCCTCGAAGCCGCCCTCGAGGAAGGCGCGGAAGGGCATGCCGTGGGCGGGGCGGTAGTGGCCGCCGCGCACCACGAAGAACATCGGCACGTCGAGGGCCCACTCCACCCAGCGCCGGTAGCCGAGCCCGGGCTCGAACACGAAGGGCGGGATGCCGCAGCGGTCCGGGTCGACGTGGCGCCAGACGTGGACGCGCCGCGACACGAACCCCGAGGGCTTGCCGCCGGCCAGGCTCGAGTTGGCGAAGATGGCGGAGACGATGGGCGACACCCCCATGGCGGTGCGCAGCTTGTTCGCCATGTCGGCCTCGTCGGCGTAGTCGAAGTTGGCCTGCACGGTGGCCGTGAGGTGCATCATCTCGAGGGCCAGCTCGCCGCGGGCGGGCAGGTAGTCGCGCATGATGTCGTGGCGCACCCGGGGCATGCGCGGCACGTCGCCCACCTCGTGGAGCGGGTTCATGCCGAGGCTGAGCCACAGGATGCCGAGGGGCTCGGAGACCGATCGGACCAGCTCGAGGTGGTGGTTGAACTCGCGACAGGTGTCGTGGATGGTGCGCAGGGGCGCGCCCGAGAGCTCGAGCTGCCCGCCGGGCTCGAGGGAGATCGACGCTCCGGAGGCCGCCAGGGCCACCACCCGGCCGCCCTCGCGCACGCTCTCCCAGCCGGCGCGCTCCGCCACGGCCTCGAGCACGCGACCGATGCCGCGCTCGCCCTCGTAGGGGACGGGCCGCAGGCCGTCGGCCTGGAGCCCGATCTTCTCGTGCTCGGTGCCGATGAGCCACTGCTCGCGCGGCTTGCCGCCGCTGGCCAGGTAGGCGACCAGCTCGTCGACGGAGCCGACGGGCTCCTCGGGGACGCCCTTGCGGTCGAGGCTCACGCGGAGCTCACGGGGTGGCGGCCGCCTCGAGGAAGCTCTCCAGGAAGTCGCCCAGGGCATCGTGGATCTCGTCCCGGGCCGCGAAGGGGAAGCTCTTGCAGGGGCCCTCGACCTTGCCCTGGCGGAAGGGGCCCACCAGGGTGACGTCGCCCCGGCTCTTGACGGTCACGATGGCGGCGTGCCGCCCGCGGCGCAGGTCGAACTGCACCGAACGTAGATGCTTGTCGTCCGCCCGGGGTTCCGAGAGCTCCACGCGGAGCTGGGGCGCGCGCGCGTCCTCCACGGCGCGGTGGTAGGCCTCGAGGCCCTCGGCGACGAAGCCCCGCAGCTCGGCCGCCAGCCGGCGGGCCTCGTCGAGGGCGTCGCGGCCGTCCTCCTCCCGGGCCGCCAGGCGGCGTCCGAGCGTCGACAGCCGCTCCCCGAGCTTTCCCTGGGATTCCGGTGCCATGGCGGCAGCGTGGCACAGATCCCGGGCCCCCGCCCGGTGGCGCGGGCCGCGGAGGCGGACTCCTAGAGCGCCTCGCTCACGACCACGAGGGTCGGCGGGTCGAGCTCGGACAGCAGCCCGTCGCGGGCGGCCGCGAAGCGCGGCTGGGCCTCGGGCGGGATCGGGTCGCCGGCGGGCATGCGCAGCGTGCTGGGGTTCACGAAGCGCCCGTCCTTGCGGATGCGGTAGTCGAGGTGGGGCCCGGTGGCGAGGCCGGTGGCGCCCACGTAGCCGATCACCTGCTTCTGGTGGACGCGGTCGCCCACGTCCACGCCGGCCTCGTAGCGCGAGAGGTGGCCGTAGTAGGTCACGTAGCCGTTCGCGTGGCGCACCTTCACCAGGTGGCCGTAGCCGCCCGTGTAGCCCCGGTGCACCACGACGCCGTCGGCCACGGACCAGACCGGCGTGCCCCGGGGCGCCGCGTAGTCGATGCCGGGGTGCGGGCGGCGCACCTTCAGGATCGGGTGCATGCGCGACATGCTGAACTGGGAGCTGATGCGGCTGTACTGGAGCGGCGCGCGCAGGAAGTGGCGCTCCACCGCCGAGCCGTCGGGGCGGTAGTAGCCGCCGCGCGACTCGTCGTGCTCGAAGTACACCGCCCGGAACTCGTCGCCGCGGGTCGTGTAGCGCGCCGCGAGGATGCGGCCGGGCCGCACGTAGCTGTCCTCGGCGCCGTCCTCGCCCTGGAGCATCAGCCGCTCGTACACGATCGAGAAGGCGTCCCCGGGCTGGGCGCCGCGGGAGAAGTCGACGTCCCAGGCGAAGATGTTGGCGAAGTCCCGCGCCAGGGAGGTGCGCTCGCCGAGGGCCTCGATGGCGTCGTAGAGGCTGGTGCTCACGATGCCCGCGATGCGGGTGCGGGCCCGCACGAAGACGGGCTCGTGGCGCGTCGCCAGCCAGGCGTCGCCGTCGCGCGCGAGGTCGTAGCGCTCGAGGTCCGAGCGGCTGTAGCGGAAGGAGAGCAGGCGGCCGTCCTCCGCCTTCTCGAGGCGGTAGCGGTCGCCGGCCCGGGCGTACCGGAAGTTGAACACCGGAGCCATCTCGGTCGCGATCACGTGCACCGTGGAGGCGCCGATCTGCTGGCTGGCGAGGGCGCTGGCCAGGGTGCCGCCCGCGGGAATGCTGCCCTCGATCACCACGCTGGGCTCCGCCGGCTCGGCGACGGCCGGGGCCTCGGAAGCCCGGTGAATGGCGAGGGCGGGGGCCGCGTCCGAAGCCGGCGCCAGGGGCGGGGCAACGGGCGCCGCCCAAAGCGAGGCGAGGAGCTCGTCCACCTCCGGGAGGTCGCGAAGCACGGGCGCCACCGAGACCGCGGCGAGCGCGAGCGGCGGGTGGATGCGCGCGGCGTCCGGGGCATCGGCGACGGGCCCACGGGCGGCCACGACGCCGGTCAGCATGGCGGCGAGGAACAACGCGGCTGCGGGAAGCAGACGTCGCAGCGAGCCCACGAACCTGGCGAGCGTCGGGCGGGGCCCGGCCTCGGGCGTCATCGCTTCTCCTGCCGCTTCATGCGGGGGGCTAGAATGGCTCATCGGCGCGCAGAAGCGCGAGCTAAATAGACCGTATGCTTGACGAATGACTGTGATGGGGATCACAAAAACCACCCCGAAGTGTCGGATTTCACGCTGGCGCGGCATCGGGCTCCTCCTGGGAGTGCCGCTCGCGGCCGCGCTCGTGTCGGCCTCGGCACCCCCCGTGGGGGCCAGCCCGTTCGCGGCGTGGCCCTTCCGGGGCAACGACTACCCGGACCTCGAGGAGGTCGGGGTGGCGGACGCCGCCGCCCAGCTGCTCTCCCGGGCCATCCGCTTCGACACCCGCAACCCGCCGGGCAACGAGCTCCCGCTGGCCGAGTACCTGGTCGGCTTCCTGCGCGCCCAGGGCATCGAGGCGCGCAGCATCGAGACGCCCGCGGGCAGCGCCGCCGAGGGGCGCGCCGCCGCCTGGGCGCGGCTGCCCGGGACCGGCCGCCGCCGTCCCGTGGTGCTGCTCTCCCACCTCGACGTGGTGCCCGCGGCTCCCGACGAGTGGGCGGTGGACCCCTACGAGGGCCTGGTGGGCGGCGGCTACGTGGTCGGCCGCGGCGCCCTCGACGCCAAGGGCGTCGCCATCGTCCAGATGCTCGCACTGGTGGAGCTCTCCCGGCGCCCGACGCCACTCGACCGCGACGTGATCCTGCTCGCGACCCCGGACGAGGAGGTGGGCGGCAAGGACGGTGCCGGCTGGCTGGTGCGCGAGCGCCGCGAGGTGCTGCGCGACGCCGAGTTCCTGCTCACCGAGGGCGGCGGCATCCTGCCCGGCGAGGGCGGCACGCCGGACATCTGGGGCGTCACCTTCGTCGAGAAGAGCCCGTGCTGGATCGAGCTCACCGCCCGGGGCAGCCCCGGCCACGGCTCCACGACCGCCGCCGACGCCGCCGTGCCGCGCCTGGTCGCCGCCCTCGAGCGCCTGCGCAAGCTGGAGACCGAGGTGCGCGTGGTGCCCGAGGTAGCGCGCATGTTCTCCGCCCTCTCCCCCTACGCGGCGCCCGAGGATCGCCGCGCCTTCGCGGACCTCGAGGCCGCCCTGGCCGCGGCGCCGGACTTCCGCGAGCGCTTCCTCGCGGAGCCGGGCCGCAACGCGCTGGTGCGCGACACCGTGAACATCACGATGCTGCGCGGCAGCGAGCGCACCAACGTGGTTCCCGCGGCGGCGAGCGCACGCCTCGACGTGCGGCTGCTGCCCGACAGCCGCTGCGGCGACTTCATGGAGCGCCTGCGCGGCGTGATCGCCGACCCCACCATCAGCGTCGCGCCGCTGCTGAGCTTCCCGACGCGCAGCTCGCCCCTCGACACGCCCCTCTACGACGCGATCCGGCAGGCCGCCTCGGAGAGCCGCAGCCACGCCGTGGTGGTGCCGCGCGTCATCGCGGGCTTCACCGACGCCCACTACTTCCGCGACCTCGGCATCGTGGCCTACGGGTTCGTGCCGCGCTGGCTGCGCCCCCACGAGACCCGCGGAATCCACGGTCCCAACGAGCGCATCTCCCTCGACAACCTGGAACGCGGGGTGCGCACGCTGGCGCGCATCCTCGAGATCCTGGGGACCTCCTCCTCCCCCACTGCTGCGGGCGGGCGGTAGGCAACACGTTTCGTTCGCTGCTTGCGAGCCGCGGGGCTCCGCGAAGGGGTCTCGCGACGCTGGGGCTCGACGGTGTTCCGCCGCGTGGAGAACCTCCGGCACGACGGGGCTTCGGGGCGGCTCGGTGCCGCGCTCCGGCCCCCGCCGGTCGCGAGAACCCCTTCGCTGCGCCCCGCGACCACCCTCTCGGCGACTCGTGGGCTCCTCGTCGCACGCACCCATCGCACGCGACGACGAGGCCCACGGGCCACCGGGATGGGCGTAGGCGGGCGCGGAGCGGAGTTCCCGGCGGAGCGCCGGGAGCCGGTCGAGCGGTCGGGAGCCTCCCCGCCCTCCCGACGCGGCCATCGGGGCTCGATGGAACGTCACACCGTCGAGACCCGCGGAGCCGGGAAGCTCCCGGAGCGCACGCCTCTCGGATGGAACGAACTCCGGAGCGCCCGGCGGCTCAGTCCTCTCGGAGCTCCTGGATGCCCTGGTGGATGATCTCGAAGAGGGGCTCGATCTCCTCGAGCTCGAGGCAGGAGAAGGCGACCCGCAGGTCCGTGGGGCTCGTCGAGATCAGGCCCGCGCCGTGGGCGTCGAGCAGGTGGACGCGCAGCTTCTCGGCGTCCACGCCCTTCACCGCCAGGCACATGAAGTAGCCGCTGTTGAACGGGTAGACCTCCCAGCTCTCGCGGAAGCGCGGCGCGTTCGCGACCTCGTGGACCTTCGTCGCGCGCGCGCGCAGCAGCTCGCACTTCTGCTTGCGCTCCTCGGCGATCGACGAGGAGGACAGCGCCTTCTCGACCAGGGTCTGGGACAGCTGGGGGCTGTTCGAGATGCCGCCGCGGATCGCGCCGCGGGTCTTGGCGTCGAGCACCGCCGTCACCTCGTCGGCGGTGTCGGCGCGGCCCGGGCCGAAGGTCAGGAAGCCACAGCGCAGGCCCCAGACGAAGAGCTCCTTGGTGGCGCCGTCGAGCTTCACGGCCAGCAGGTTCGGGTGGCGGTTGGTGAGCCGCCCGAACAGCGACTCCGTCATGGACTCGCCGCCCAGGTGGTAGAAGAGGCCGAAGTAGGCGTCGTCGGTGACGGCCACGATCCGGGTGCCGCGCCCGGCCTGGGCGACCAGCGCCTCGGCGATGGCCTGCCCCTCGGCCTCGGTCGGCATGTAGCCCGTCGGGTTGTTGGGGAAGTTGAGCAGCACGATGAGCTTCTCGCGCCCGTCGGCCTCCCGGGCCAGGGCCTCGGCGAAGGCGTCGGTCGCGAAGCCACCCCCTGCGTAGAACGGGAAGGTCGCGATCTTCGCGCCGAGCCGGACCTCGTAGGTGAGCCGGTAGTTGCCCCACAGCTTGTCGGGGACCAGGATCCGGTCGTCGGGGTCGACGAACAGGTCGCCCACCAGCGCGAGGCCGTGGGTGAGGGCGCTCGTCACGATCGGGAGCCCGAAGCTCGCGTCGCGCAGGGAGGGGTTCTCCTCGAGCAGCTTCTCGCGCCAGCGCTCGCGCAGGCCCGGCCGCCCCGGGGCCGGCGCGTAGGGGTAGGCGTCGTCGGGAGCGACCCCCTCGAGGTGCTTCTGGATCGAGGCGAGGTGCATCGCCTGGCCGGCCTCGGTCGCGATGCCGATGGTGGCGTTGAAGCGGTGGCCCTTCTGCTTCGCCTCCGCGGACTGGGAGAGGATGCCCTTGGGAAAGTAGAGCCGGCGCCCGAGACCGGAGAGCATGGCGAGCACCTCCGGTGCCGCCGCCTCGAGACGTTCGTTCAGCTGGGTGGCGAGGGGGTTCATGGGGGCGGAAATTACCGGCGGCGTTCGAGCACGTCCACGACGGGCTCGAAGCCCAGGGCGCGCCAGAAGCCCGAGCCCCCGGCGTTCCCCCGCGCCACGGCGAGCTCCACGCGCAGCCGCCCGGCAGGGTCCACGGCCGCCAGGGCGGACTCGACCAGGGAGCGCCCCAGCCCGGCGCGCCGGCGCGCTTCGCGCACGTAGAGCCCCTCCACCTCGATGCGCTCGGTCTCGGCGAAGAAGGCCGGCCGCCGCGCCGTCGCCACCAGGCAGAAGCCGAGCAGGTCGCCCGCCTCCTCGGCGACCTGGAGGCAGGCGCCGGGGTCGGCGAGGCGCGCGGCCAGGTGGGCGCGCAGCGTCTCGTCGCCCGGTCCGCGCAGGGCGAAGCGGGCGCCCGCCGGCCCGTGGTGCTCCGCGAGGCGCTCGTAGAGGGCGAGGAGCCGGTCGAGGTCCCGGGCCCGGGCGCGCCGCAGCGCGACGCCCGCGGCGGGCCGGGCGCCGCTCACGGCCGCAGCTGGCCGGAGCGGATCAGCTCCTGGATCTCCTCGATGGACTTGCCCTCGTCGAGGTAGGCCTTCTCGAGCTTGCGGGCGAGGCTCAGGATCTGGGGCCGGTGGGCGCGCGGGTCGTTGCCCTGGTCGCGGTAGATCTTCTCGACGGACTGCTCGAAGCGCTGCCGCACCTCGCGCCGGTCCTCCTCGGTGAGCTCGCCCGCCGCGGCGCGCCGGCGCAGCTCCGCCTCGGCGTCCTCGTCGCTCACGACCCCCGAGTAGGCGAGCTGGCCGGCCATCTGGCCGAAGAACGCCTCGTAGACCCGCTCGCCCTGGGTGCGGCCCGAGCCCTTCACCGTCGAGGCCTGGCCCGAGCGCGTCATGCGGAAGCTCCCGCTGCGGGTGCCGTCGCGCTCGAAGCGGCCCACCAGCACGTCCCCGTCGGACTCGACCGCCGTGGTCTCGTAGAGGGTCACGCCCTCGAGCTCGTCGGCACTGGCGCCACCCAGGCGATCCTCGCGCTTGAAGACCGGAAGCCCGGCCACGTCGGCGACGGACCAGTTCTCCACGTAGGTGAGGAAGCGCGCCGAGCGGTAGCCACCGCCGCGGCCCGAGCTCCAGCCCTCGGCGTCGGAGCCACGCAGGGTCTTCTGCTTGGAGCCGCGGGTGTTGTACTCGAGGCCCGCCTGGATCTGGGCCGCCTGGCCGGGGTTGGGCTCCCAGTAGCCCAGCACCCGGCTCTGGCGGTTGGTGCCCAGGCGCTCGAAGCGCCCGCCGTGGTCCTCGAAGACGACGATCGGGTACTCGGTCCAGTCGAGCGCGTCCGCGTTGCGCTCGAAGAGCCAGAGCCGGTCCTCCCAGCGCTCCTGGTCGGGCTTGTTGGTGGCCGTGTCCTTGTAGTGCACCAGCACGTGCCAGGTGCCCTCGAGCTCGACCGCCGGCGCGGGCCGCGCGCCCAGCAGCGCGGCGGCCGCGATCCCGAGCATGGCGGCCCGGCCCCTCATATGCGTCGCTCGACGTCGGGGAAGCTGCGCCAGACCGGGACGCCGCAGAAGTGGCTGCCCTCGGTGCAGCGCGGCCGCACCAGGCCGTTGCGCACGCTGCAGGGCGGTCCCACGTGGCGCACCAGGCTCGGGTGGACCGCCCCCACCTGCTCGATCTCGTCCATCGAGGCCTCGAAGATCTCGCGCTGCGCGTTGAGACAGGTCCGCATGGTCCACTTGTGGATGAGATGCAGCAGGCTGCCCGACTCTTCGAAGCGCACCGCCAGGGCGTTGGGGAGCACGGTGACGGCGATCTCGGGCGAGACCCCCAGGGCCAGTAGCCGCTCCCGGGCGTCCCAGCTCTCCTCCACGGCCTCGCGGAACAGCGCCTGGCAGGCGGGCTCCTCGCCGATCAGCCCGGGCTCCACCACGTCCACGTGGCCCGGCACCGTGCGCGAGAGCAGTGGCCGCGAGCCCGGCACCATGCGGTGGCGCTGGTCCTGGGAGTCGGCGGTGTGGGAGAGCCTCTTGCGGAACGTGTAGTGGGCGTGGTCGAGGGCGCGCATCACCGGCGCGTGGACGCCGAGGTTGAGGGTCTCGAGCCGGTAGGGGTTGCGCGCGGGGTCGAGGGCGAGGGCCAGGGCGTCGTCGTCGTCGAGGTCGGCGCGGCCGAGCACGTGACGCACCGCATCGGCGACCACCAGCGGCGCATTGGCGCCGTAGTCGATCAGCCGCGAGCGCCTTCCCGCGAGGCTCTTGTCGAAGCCTTCGAGGAGCGCCGGGTCGCCGAGGCCCGCCGGCGCCTCGCGGTCCTCGAGGGACGCGCCGCGCTCGAGGGGCTCGTCGCCCACCTCGCGGAAGAAGGCCGGGTCCACCTTCTCCACCTCGGACACCATCAGCTCCACGACGGTGCGCGCCTCGTGGGCCACCTCGGAGAGCGCCGCCGTTCGCCGCAGGCGGTGCAGGGTGATGCCCGAGATCGTGTAGACCATGGCGGTGTGGCAGGCGATGGGGATCACGTAGCGCGCGGTCTCGATGGCCTTCTTCCCGGCCTCCTTCGCCACGCTGCGCCCGAAGGCCTGGGACTGGCGCGACTTGAGCCGCCACAGGTCCGAGAGCACGCCGAGGGTGACGGGCTCGAGCCGGCGGGTGAGCTCCGCGTAGGCGCTCCAGGCGCGCTCCACCGCGGCCTCGAACACCGCCCGTGCCTCGCCGCCGAGCTGGACCGGGACGTGGGCGCGGGCCTCGTCGAGCCTCACGTAGCGCTGGCTCTGCTGCTCGGTGTTGTAGAACGGGAACCCGTGCAGGAAGGACCAGACCAGCTGGCGCGAGATGCCCGAAAGCGAGAACTCGAAGGTGGCGTGCTGGTAGACGGTGTGGTGGCCGCCCTCGTAGGTGAGGGGCCCGATGCTGCGCCGCTGGCGCTCGGTCACCTCCTCGGCGGCGATGACCCTCGGCGAGTAGCAGGTGCGGGCGGCGGCGATCGCGTCGTCGTAGGGCCGGTCGAACCAGTTCCGCAGCCGGACCTCGGGGCCGGTGTCGATGACGGGCACGCGCGGACTCCGTCGGAGGAGGGGAGCGGGAGCCAGCGAGTCTAGCACCCCGCTCCCGGCTCCCGGCCTCGCGCCATCGCCTCCCCCGGGGTGGCAAAGGTTTTCCACAATGGGGAGCGGCTTGCCCCCGCGCCGGCAACGGCGACGCGCCGGATCCGCGGCCGCCGGCGTCGTTTCCTGCGCCGCCGGGCGCGGTTCCCCGAGGTTCTGCCTGTCGCCCGCGGGCCGCCCCGGATTGGCACGGGGATGGCATTCTCACCCCTCGAAGCCGTAGCACCGCGACCTCCCACGCGCCGGGAGCGTCGCCGCCGGGAGCAGGACTCGATGGCCGCCGTCTGGATCGTGCATCGCGACGCCCATCGCCGCGCCGCCATCGCGCGCCTGGCCGGGCTCGCGCGGGACGTGGTGACCGGCGCGCCCGGCGATCCCGCCTTCTCGTCGGCGCCGGGCCCGCGGGTGGTGGTGCTCGGGCTGGCCGGCGACTTCGAGGCGGAGCTCGAGTTCGCGCACCGGGTCGCCCCGCGCCTGCCCGGCGCACGCTGGCTGCTGCTGGTCGACCCGGCGGACCGCGCCGAGGCCGAGCGGCTCTTCGACGCGCTCGCCGCCGAGCTGATTCCCTTTCCGCCGGGCTCCGAGGGCCTGGGCGCGCGGGTGCGCGCCGCGCTACGCGCGCGCCCCGCCGAGCGGCTCTCCCACCGGCGCCAGCGCGACGCGCTCTCCGAGCGCTTCTCGCGCTGGTTCGCCGACCTCGACCTGCCCGACCTGCTGCGCGCCCTCGACCCGCGCCTGGCCGGCGTGCCGCTGCTGGTACGCGGCGAGCGCGGCTCGGGCCGCGCGCTCCTCGCCCAGTACGTCCACGCCTTCGGCGGCTCGGCGGGAGGCGGCTTCACCTTCGTGCCCTGCGCCGAGGCGCGCACCCCCGAGGAGCTGCTCTCGCTGCTGCGCGTCGCCGAGGAGGGGCCGGCCGACCGGCACGGGCTCACGGTCTGCCTCGAGGACGCCGACCTGCTGCCCATGGCGGTGCAGCAGGAGCTGCGGCGCTGGATCGAGTTCGGCCCGCCGGTGCGCGCGACGCGCCTGCGCTGGATGGCGACGGTGGGCGACGACCAGGACGGCGTCCTCGCACCCGGCCTCGGCGCCGAGCTCGCCCAGGCGCTGGCGGGCATCAGCGTCCGCATCCCGCCGCTGCGCGAGCGCCCCGACGCCGTGGAGCGCTTCGCCCGGGAAACGGCGCGCGCCTGGTGCACCTCCCACGGCGAGGTCACGCCCGAGTTCGGGATCGACGCCCTCGAGACGCTGCGCGAGTACCCCTGGCCGGGCAACCTGCGCGAGCTCGAGGCCGTGGTGGTGCGGACCCTGGCCGTGGGGACGCGCAGCCCGCTGCGCTCCGAGACCCTGCGCTTCGACCAGGCGCCGCCCGCGGGCGAGGCCGTCCCCATCGAGCCCGCCATGCCCTTCGCGCCCGAGCCGGCCACCGCCCCGGAGCCCGCCACCGAGGAGGCCCCCGCCGCGGCGGAGCCCGAAGCCGAGCCGGCGCGGCCCGACGCGGAGCCTGCCCCCGCGGAGGCTCCCGCCGAGCCTCCCGCCGAGCGCGTCGACCTGGGGCGGCTCGCCCGCGCCCTCGGCCACGAGCTGCGCAACCCGCTGGTCGCGATCCGCACCTTCACCGAGCTGCTGCCCCAGCGCTACGACGACGCCGAGTTCCGCGAGCGCTTCCGCGAGGCCGTGGGGGACGACGTCGAGCGCATCGCCTCCGTGGCCGACCGGCTGGAGCGCTTCGCCGCACTGGGCGAGGCGGGGCCGGAGCCCGTGGACGCGACCGGCCTGCTCGAGGGCCTGCTCGAGCAGCGCCGCGCCGAGATCCGCTCCCGACGGCTGCTCGTGCTGAAGGAGCTCGACACCGACCGCCCCGCCGTCCAGGGCCGCAGCGAGGCCCTGCGCTTCGTCCTCGAGACCGTCCTCGACCGCGCCCTCGCCTGGGTGCCGGACCGCGGCGACCTCTACGTCGCCTCCAAGCACCACGAGGCGGGCCTGCGCGGCGGCCCCTCCCTGCGCATCCTGCTGCGCTTCCTGCACCCCGGCCGCCCCACCGGCTCCGCCACCGCCGACCCCATCGACCCCGAAGCCGCCCGCGACGCCTCGGAACGCGACGCCTCCCTCGACCTCCTCCTCGCCGAGATCCTCGTCCGCGCCGAAGGCGGCACCATGACGGTGAGCTACGCGGGCGCGGAGGAGACGGTGATCGTCCTGGATCTGCGCGCGTCGTAGGCAGGGCCTTCTGGACTTCGCAATCCGGGCCCGCAGAGCCGGGCCCGGATTGCTGCGCGCGCCCTATGGGCGCTTGCGTTCTCGAAGAATCAGGCGCGTCGCACGGGGGCGCACGGCCCGCCTGCGGCGGGCCGCGCGGCCCTTCTTCGCGGAACGTCTCGGATGAGGGCTCTGGTAGATACCGCTGCCCTCTTCCGAGAGCCCCGCCCAAAAAGGGTCGCGGCCGGAGGGCGCGCCCAGACGCCCGGGTGTGGATGGGGCTCCTGGTGCAAGCGCCCGAGAGGGCGCGCGCAGCGAGCCGAAGGCGAGCGAAGTCCAGAAGACCCTGGACCCCGCAGCGCACAGCTCCTACGCTCGCGGCCGATGAAGCGCGTTCTCGTCGTCGATGACGAGCCCGGGGTGCGCGAGTCGTTGCGGATGCTCCTCAAGGAGGAGTGCGAGGTCGCGACCGCGGAGGGGGTCGACGAGGCGCTGCGCGAGCTGGCCTCGCAGCCCGTGGACCTGGTGCTGCTGGACCTCGTGATGCCCGGGCGCAGCGGGCTCGAGCTGCTCGCCGAGCTGGAGGAGCGCGGCAACGCGCCGCCCGTGGTGGTGCTGACCGCGACGCGGACCGTCGCCACCGCGGTGGAGGCGATGAAGCGCGGCGCCGCCGACTACGTCACCAAGCCCTTCGAGATCGACGCGCTGCGCCTCAAGGTGCAGCGGCTGCTCGAGCACCGCGCCCTCGAGGAGCAGGCCGCGGCCCTGGCCGACGAGCTCGCCGAGCGCGACCACCTCGGCGGGCTGCTCGGTCGCAGCGCCGCCATGCGCGCGCTGTTCCGCTCCATCGAGCGCGTGGCCGCCTCCAACGCCAACGTGCTCGTGACCGGCGAGAGCGGGACCGGCAAGGAGGGCGTCGCGCGGGCGCTCCACGATCTCGGACCCCGCGCCGCGGGCCCCTTCGTGGCCGTGAACTCCGCCGCGATCCCCGCGAACCTGATCGAGAGCGAGCTCTTCGGCCACGAGCGCGGAGCCTTCACCGACGCCGCCGAGCGCCGCATCGGGCGCTTCGAGGCCGCCCAGGGCGGCACGCTCTTCCTCGACGAGGTGGGCGAGCTGGCCGCCGAGACCCAGGCCAAGCTGCTGCGCGCCCTCCAGGAGCGCGTCATCGAGCGCGTCGGAGGCAGCGAGCCCATCGCGGTGGACGTCCGCATCGTGGCCGCCACCAACCGCGACCTCGCCGCCGAGGTCCAGGCCGGGCGCTTCCGCGCGGACCTCTTCTACCGCCTGTGCGTGGTCCCCCTCGAGGTGCCCCCGCTGCGCGAGCGCCGCGAGGACGTGCGCCTGCTCGCCGACGCCTTCCTCGCGCGGGCGCGGGAGGAGGCCGGCCGCGGGCCCGAGCGCATCGCGCGGCCCGCCCTGGTGGCCCTCGAGCGCTACCCGTGGCCCGGCAACGTGCGCGAGCTCGAGAACGCCATCCAGCGGGCCGTGGCCTTCTGCGAGGGCAACGTGATCGGCGTCGCCGATCTCCCACCGGCCGTCCTCGAGGCCACCCGCACCGAGCACCTCCGCGACGAGGTCCGCCTGGGCCGCACCGCCCTCGAGGACGCCGTCGCCAGCTTCGAGCGAACCCTCCTCCGCGAGGCCCTCGAACGCACCGACTGGAACCAGACCCGAGCCGCCGAGTCCCTCGGAATCACCCGCCGCCTCCTCAAGCTGAAGATGGACCGCTACGCCCTCACCCCCTGACCCGACCAAAGGCCCTGCGAGCGAAGACCGCACCGACGACCGCGCGCGCCCGGCGGCGGAGGGGGGTGCGATGCGGAGAACTAGAGCGGAGCGCCCACGCAGGGCGGCGCCGGCTCCAGGACGAGCAGGACCCGGTCACGTCACCCGTAGCCGGATCGCCCGCGCGAGCCATTCGGAGCAGCGCACCCCCCTCCGACGCCGGACTCCGATGCACGCACCGAAGTGCGCGGACATCTCCTACCGGATCCACCCCGGAAGGCACCCCGCCCGACGACACTCCTCCGCCAGTCCCGAAGAGAGATAGTCGTCGAGCTCCGCCAGGCGCCGCTCGAGCTTCTCGTGGGTCGCCCGCGCCTCGTCGCAGGTGAACTCCTGCTTGAGGCCGGTCTCGTCCTGGCGCCACCAGTTCGAGCCACGGTTGCAGCCCGTCACGACCCGGCGGTAGGCCTCCACGTTGTGGGCGACGCGCTTGCGCTCCTGCTCCGCCGCGGTGCGCTTGGCCTTCCAGGTGGCCGCCTGGGCCTCCTCGCTCTGGCCGGTCGCACGCCGGGCCGGCGGTCCGCGCCTGGCGGGAGCCCGGGACGGGCGCTGGCTCGTGGGGACGGACTGCACCTGCCCCCGCGAGCGGTGCGGGGTCGCCCCGGGGCAGGCGTCGGCGCGGCTCGTGAAGACCGTCTTCCCGTCGGGCCCCACGCACTTGAAGATCTCGGCTCCAGCCGGGAGGGCGGGAGCGGCAACCCAGAGGCAGAGGGCGAGGATGGCGCGGATCATGCCGGTGGGATCGACGCGCCGCGCCGATCCCTTGAGCGGGGCGCCGGCCCGGAGGCGGGCCCGAGAGGAGTCGGGTTGCGCCGGGCCCCTAGCGCCGCCAGGACTGGGGCACGCGGGCCGCGTTGGCCTCGCGCTCCAGGCTCGCCAGGCGCGCGGAGAAGTCCGCCCGGTGCTCGCGGAGCTCGTCGACGTGCCGCGCGCTGGTCAGGTCGTTGGTGGCGAGGTAGCGGTCGATGCGCCGCACGGCGGCGCGCAGCTCCCGGAAGCGCTCCTGCCACTGGTCCCGGGAGAGCCCGCCGCGGACGCTGTCGTTCACCTGGAGCTCGATGCGGCCCGCCGCGGAGTCCACCCGGTAGACGAAGTTGTTGAAGAAGTTGCCGCCGAGGAGCCCGATGTCCATCGAGGAGCTGATCGAGGCCTCGAGGTTCTCGACCCGGGCGCCGCCGATCTGCACCGCGTCGAGACGGACGATGGGCTCCCAGACGTCGCCGTTCGCGGTGGTGAAGCGCTCCCGCGGCGTGTCCGCGGTGACCCGGATGGCGAGCTTCCGGGCGAGGCTCTTGGGCAGGGTGATGATGCTGGCGCCGGTGTCGACGAGGAAGGGCGCCGTCACCCGGTCGTTGAGGCGTACCTCCACCACCATCAGGTGGTTGTGGCGCTCGAAGGGGATCGACATGCTGCGCCCGCCGGAGGTCCCGCGGCGTGCGGTGCGGCTCGCGCTCGGCGCGAGCGAGGCCGGCGCGGAGCCGCCGATGCGCTGGATCCGGTCCGGCTTGGGCCGGGCTGCGGCGTCGCGGGCGGCGGCGCGGTGCTCCGGCGGCACCTGGCCGAGGTCCTGGCTGAAGTGGACCCGGCCCTGGGCGTCGGTCCAGCGGTAGATCTCGCCCCCGGCCGCCGGCGCATGGGCGAGCGACAAGGCGAGGACGAGAGGCAGGACGCGGCGCATGTCCCGAAGGTGATCGGCGACACACGCCGAAACCTTGATGGGGAATCACCCCAACTCGTGCGTCCCGTGCGTTCGGACTGGAACACCGGCAGTTTCGCCAGACACGCCGGCAGCTTGCGGCAGGACGCGGCCGCGGGCGTTCCGGCCGGAACGCCGGAGGCGCCGCGACGGCGCCGGGCCCGGGAGCCGCCGCAGGCGGGAATGCGCCGCGCGGTCCGGCACTTGCGCCCGCGCGGACCCGCCCGGCTGCCCCTGGCACGCGCCTTGTAGAAGGCTCGCTGCATGCGCGACCCCGGCACCGCCCGCGTCCTGGTCCTCGACGACGAGCCCGCCGCCCGCGAGGCCCTGCGCCTCGCGCTCGAGCCGCGCCACCGGGTGCGCGTGGCGGCGAGCGGCGCCGAGGCGCTCGCCGCGCTCGACGCCGAGCCGGCCGACGTCCTGGTCCTCGACCTCGCGCTGCCCGACGGGCGGGGCGAGGAGCTGCTGGCGCGCCTGCGGCGCGAGGGGAGCGAGCTCGCGGTGGTGGTCGTGACCGGCCGCGGCAGCGAGCGCAGCGCGGCCCGCGCACTGCGCGAGGGCGCCTGCGACTACCTCGAGAAGCCCTTCGACGTGGCCGCGCTGCGCGCCGCCGTGGAGCGGGCCCTGGTCGCCCGAAGGGCTGGTGGGCACGGGGACCCCGGGGCCTTCCTGGCCGTGCTCTCGGCGAGCATCGAGGCGCAACATCCCTTCCTGGCTGGGCATTCCCGGCGCACGGCGCTCTACGCGGAGCTCCTGGCCGAGCACCTCGGCGGCTCCCGGGAGCTTCAGGAACACGTTCGCATTGCAGGTCTGGCGCACGACGTCGGCAAGCTGGGCATGCCCTCGGACCTGCTGGGCCGCCCGGGCTCGCTCCAGGGTGCCCAGCGCGAGCGCATGGAGCGCCACCCCAAGGTCGGCGCCCGGCTGCTGGCCCCGCTCCGGCTCGACCCCGCCGTGGCCGCCGCGGTGCGGCACCACCACGAGCGCTGGGACGGGGGCGGCTACCCGGCGGGCCTGGCCGGGGAAGCGATCCCGCTCACGGCCCGGATCGTGGCCCTGGCCGATGCCTGGGATGCGATGAGCTGCGACCGCCCCTACCGCGCCGCGCTGCCGCCCGGCGAGGCGCGGCGCGAGATCGCCCGCTGCGCGGGCCGCCAGCTCGACCCGCTCCTGGCCAAGGAGTTCCTGGCGCTGCTGGAGTCCGCGGTGGTGGAGCCCGAGACCCTCGCCCGCGCCGTGGCGGCGGCGCCGGGCTGGGGCGCGTCATGAGGGACGGTGAGAGGTGGGAGGTTCGGGCGCCCGGTCCGACTGCGGGCCGGGCGCCCGAAGCCTCCGACCCCGGGTCCGCCTCCGGAGCCCCGTCTCCGGAGTGGAGGGGGAAGGCCGGTCCGTCGACGGACCGTCGTGCAAAGGGGGGGCACGCGATGAGCGCAACGACGGATCCGCGGGCAGACGGGCGGGGTGGCACGGCACCGCGCCGACGGCGGGAACGCCGGGAGGAGCTGGTGCGACGGGTCGAGTACAGCCCGTTTCCGCGCGTCGCGGCGAACCAGTGCGAACGCACCGGGTTCACCCGCGACGTGTCGCCCTCGGGCCTGTGCCTGCGGGCGGACGCCGCCGAGCCCACGGGCTCGTTGTTGCGCCTCGTCGTACGGGACGTCGACGGCCGGCCGACCCTGGAGACCCTGGCCCGCGTGGCCTGGCGCCGCGCGGAGCCGGACGGCGCCTGGTGGCTGGGCCTGGCCCTGCTCGAGGAGCGCCGCGCGGTGCGCGTCGCGCCGCGCGCCCCGCGGCGGCTGCGGGCGTCGGAGCGGGAAGGCGCCGCGTAGCCGACCCCGGGACCGTGCCCTAGGCTCCACCGATCCCTCCCCCGGACCGGAGACGCGTCGGCGGGGAGCGAGGTCGCCATGTTCGGCATCGGATTCCCCGAGCTCATCGTGATCCTCGTGGTGGCCCTGCTGGTGTTCGGCCCCGCGAAGCTCCCCGAGCTGGCGCGCTCCCTCGGGCGGGGCCTGGCGGAGTTCCGCCGCGCCTCGAACGACCTGCGCCAGAGCCTGAACGAGGCCACCCAGGAGCCGCGCATCGAGCCGCCCCCGGCCGCCGAGGCCCCCAAGGCCCCGAGCGCCCCCGAGCCCGAAGCCAAGGCGCCCGCCCCCGCGCCGTCGGAGCCGCCGCGGGACGCCGGCGGTGGATGACACCCGGCTTCCCCTGACCGCCCACCTGGCGGAGCTGCGCAACCGGCTCTTCAAGATCCTGGTCGCCTGGTTCCTGGGTGCGGCCGCGTCGTGGAGCTTCCGCGAGGAGATCTTCGGCCGCCTCCTCGCCCCCGCCACCCAGGCCCTCGGCGAGGGCGCGGCGCTCCAGGCCATCGCGCCCACCGAGATCTTCTTCACCTACCTGAAGTGCGCCCTGCTGGCGGGCTTCGTGCTCTCGCTGCCCGTCACCTTCTGGCAGCTCTGGTCCTTCATCGCGCCGGGCCTCTACGCGAGCGAGAAGCGCTTCGCGATCCCCTTCGTGCTCGTCTCCACGCTGCTCTTCGGCGGCGGCGCGAGCTTCGGCTACTTCGTCGTCTTCCCGCTCATCTACGAGTTCTTCGCCAGCTTCAGCAGCGACTTCGTCGAGTCCGCCTGGACGATGCGCGAGGTCTTCGCCCTCACCACGCGGCTGTTCCTCGCCTTCGGCGTCGGCTTCGAGCTGCCCGTGGTGGTGTTCTTCCTCGCCGCCTCGGGGATCGTCGAGCCCATGGCCCTGCTGCGCGGCGTCCGCTACGGCGTGCTGATCGCCTTCGTGCTCGGCGCCCTCCTCACCCCGCCCGACGTCGTGAGCCAGGTCCTCCTCGCCGCCCCCCTCACCGTCCTCTACGTGATCGGCGTCGGCGTCGGCTGGCTGTTCTCGCCGCGGCGCAAGCAGGGCAAGCAGGCGCAGCCGAGCGAGACGGCCTCGCTCTAGCGCCGCCGCGGGCGGAGGCTCCGGCCCAGGACCGCGAGGCCCACCCAGGGCCGTCGACCAGGCATCTCCACCCAGGCCTCCCGAGGAGGAGAAGCCCCCTCGCGCCTGGTCGACGACGCTGACGGGCGCGTCGCCGAGCGCGATGCCCGTGGAGGAGCTGGTCGCGTCGCCGCCGCGAACGACTCCGCTGCCACCCGTCACGCGAGTGAGCCCACGGGGATCGCCCACGAACACGGCATCCCCGTCCCGGACCGTCGTGGCCTCGGCGAGACCCTCGGCGTCGCCTCCGTTGCCACTCCCCCGGCCGTCCCCTGCCGCTCCCCCGGTGACGACGACGCTCGCCCGGGCGATGCCCGCCTCGTTGCGGGCGACGGCCGCTCCGCCCGCGCCGCCGGCGCCACCCGGCTCACCCGGTGCGCCCGGCGCGCCGGGCCTTCCCGCGCTGCCATCGTCGGAGACGCTCTCTGCGAAGGCGGGCGGGGCGCCGAGGGCCAGCACGGTCCAGAGCGCGAGCAACGTGGCCCAGCACCCCGGTCGGGCGCCGAGCCCGGGCCATCGGGACCGCCTCCGCATCTGCCTCTCCGAGCCGGGCCGCGCGGCGTCGCGACCCCCGAGAAGGAGCGCTTCAGCTTCTTGTGGGCACCGCCGGGAGTTTGTGGCGGGACGGAGACGCCTAGAGCCGCAGCAGCCGCTCGACGATCGCCGCCCGGGCGGCCGTCGGGTCGACGCCGGTCGCCACCTCCATCGGGGCGCCGAGACCGCCGTCGCTCGGGGCCTCCTGGGTGCGCAGGACGCCGCGGCGGATGGTGGGGACGATGCGGAGGCGCTCGAAGGTGAGGGGGGTGGGCTCGACGCGGGCCAGCAGGGTGAGGGGGTCGTGGAGGTAGGCGGCGTTGTCCGGCGCCAGGGTGCCGCCCAGGTTGGTGAAGATCTCGTGCTGGAACGGGGTCCAGATGCGCACCAGGTCGGCGATCAGTCGCGGCACGACGCCCTCGGCGGCGGCGAGGCGCTCGACGTCGGCACTGCGGATCCAGGTCTGGAGCGTCACGTCGGCGGTGACGAGGCGCGTGTCGAAGCCGGCGCCCAGCACCATCACCGCGGCCTCGGGGTCGGAGCACAGGTTGTAGTCGATGCCGGGCTGGCACACGAAGTCGCCGATCTTCACCTCGCGCACGTGGCCGCCCATCACGTGGAGCCGGGCCACGCGGCGGGGCAGGTCGGGGTCGAGGGCGAGGGCGTGGGCCAGGTTGGTGAGCGGGCCCACGGCCGCGATCTCGAGGCCCTCGATCTCGCGGGCCGCGCGCACGATGCGCTCGGCGGCGGGCTCGTCGCGGATGGGCGCGTCGGGGCCGTCGGGGTAGCCCGCTGTCTCGATGTCGCGCCACACGAAGCGGTCCTTGCGGATCACGGCGTCGCTGGCGCCGCGGAACACCTCGACATCCGTGCGGCCCGCCAGGCCGAGGAGCCGCGCCGCCGCCCGGGCGCGCCCCGCGACGTCGGCCGAGACCGTGGTGACCGCGACCAGGTCGAGCACCTCCGGAGAGGCCAGCACGACCGAGAGCGCGAGGGCGTCGTCGACGTCGGAGCCGATGTCGGTGTCGAAGAGCAGCGGGACGCTCACGCTTCCTCCGGCTCGACCCGGCAGGCGTGGCAGGCGCCCGCCAGCATCACGTCGATCCCCCTGGCGCGCGGCGCCACGGCGGCCTCGAGGGTGCGTCCCTCGACGCCGACCACGAAGAGCCCGGGCGCGGGCTCGGAGAGGCGCAGCTCGAGGCTTCCGGCGTCGGCCTCGACGCGCAGCGCGTCCTCGCCGGGGGTGAGTGCGAGCCGCGTCTCGACACCGTCGAGCCCCACCCGCGCGCGCCCGGCCTCGCGCCCGAGGGCCACGAAGGCCGCCAGGGCACGCACCACCGGGGCGTCCTCGGGTGCCGCGGTCGCGAGGGCCTTCGCCTCGAAGCCCGCGTCCACGAAGGTGGTGTCGTAGCGGGCGGCGCGGAAGCCCGGCTGACGCAGCAGCCAGCGGTGGAAGGGGATCGAGGTGCGCACGCCGGCGACGAGGGTCTCCGAGAGCGCGCGGTCGAGGCGCGCCAGGGCCTGCTCGCGGTCGCTCCCCCAGGCGACGAGCTTCGCGAGCAGCGCATCGTAGTGCGGGGTGACCGCGCTCCCGGCCTCGACCCCGGCGTCCACCCGGATGCCGGGACCGTCCGGCGGGCGGAACACCGCCAGCGGGCCGGGCGAGGGCAGGAAGCCCTTGGCCGGGTCCTCGGCGTAGATGCGCGCCTCGATGGCGTGGCCGCGCAGCGCGAGGTCCTCCTGGCGGAAGGAGAGGGGCTCGCCGGCCGCGACCCGGAGCCCCTCGGCGACCAGGTCGACGCCCGTCACCGCCTCGGTGATCGGGTGCTCGACCTGGATGCGGGTGTTCATCTCCAGGAAGTAGAAGCGGTCGTCGGCATCCACCAGGAACTCCACCGTGCCGGCGCCGCGGTAGCCGACGGCGCGGGCGGCCGCGACCGCGGCCTCGCCGAGGGCGGCGCGGAGCTCGGGCGAGACGTTCGCCGGCGCCTCCTCGACGAGCTTCTGGTGGCGGCGCTGGATCGAGCACTCGCGCTCGAAGACGTGCACCACGTCGCCGTGGGCGTCGGCCAGCACCTGCACCTCCACGTGGCGCGGCGCGTCCACGACTTTCTCCACGTAGAGACCGTCGTCGCCGAAGCCCTGCTTCGCCTCGCTGCGCGCGCGCTCGAGGGCGGCGTCAAGGCGGTCCGGGGCGTCCACGCGGCGCAGGCCGCGGCCGCCGCCGCCGGCGCTCGCCTTCACCATCACCGGGAAGCCGATCTCCGCGCACAGCGCCCGGGCCGCGGCGTCGTCGAGGCGCTCCGTGGCCCCCGGCACGATGGGGACGCCCGCCTCCTGCATGGCGCGGCGCGAGGTGACCTTGTCGCCCATGCGCCGCATCACGTCGCCGTCGGGGCCCACGAAGACCAGCCCCGCCGCCGTGACGGCGTCGGCGAAGTCGCCGCTCTCCGAGAGGAACCCGTAGCCGGGATGCACGGCGTCGGCGCCGGTCCGCTTCGCGATCTCGACGATGCGCGAGGCCGCGAGGTAGCTCTCGCGGGCCGGTGCGGGCCCGCAGGGCCAGGCCTCGTCGGCTAGGCGCACGTGCAGCGCGTCGCGGTCCGCCTCGGAGTGGATCGCCACCGACGCGATGCCGAGGTCGCGACAGGCCCGGACCACGCGCACCGCGATCTCGCCCCGGTTGGCGATCAGGACCTTGCGGAGGGGGCTCAGCCCAGCAGCTCCAGGGTCGCCTCGCGCCGGCGCGCCGCCGCCGCCTCGGGCGACTCGACCTCCACGCGCTCGTCGGGAACGATCTTGAAGATGCGCTGGCCCTTGTGGACCACGGTGCCGTCCCGGCCCGCCATCTCGTTGGAGACCACGGTGCCCGCGAAGGGGGCCAGCACCTTGTTGAACATCTTCATCACCTCGATCACGAACAGCGGCTGGCCGGCCTCGAAGTGCTCGCCCTCGCCCACCAGCACGGGCAGGTGGGGCGCCTCGCGGGAGTAGAAGGTGCCGCCCATGGGCGTCACGATCTCGTCGCTGGCCGCGGCGGGGGGCGGCGCCAGGGCGCGCACCAGCGCCGGCGCCGTGTCCGGGTCCGTGAAGAGCTCCGGGAACACCGGGCGCAGCTCCGGGTCCACCGTCACCTCGAGGAAGCGCGAGCGCAGCCCGATGCGCGGGATCAGCAGCAGCAGCTCGAGGCCGAGCTGGAAGCCGCGGTGGGCGGCCTGGCAGCGCTGCCACAGGGCGGCGTCGCCGCGGTCGAGCTCGGGGTTGCCGTCGGCGTCGAACAGCGCGTCGAGCTCCGCGGCGCTGCGCTTGCCGGTGCGCACCCCGACCTCGGCGTAGAAGTCCAGGGCGGCGCGCAGGATGTCGTCGTCGTGGTCCCAGATCTGCTCCGAGGGCGGCTCGTCGGTCCGCACCTCGAGGTCGAGGTAGTGGTAGAGGCGCTTCAGCATCTGCACCGGGTTGTCGGCGAAAACGACCTCGCCGCCGCGCACCTCCCAGAACACGCCGTCGAAGCGGCCGAGGAAGCCGCCCAGCACGTGGGGGTTGGCGAACAGGCGCTGGAGCGGCCGCAGCAGCAGGGTCTCCTTGGCGGCGAGGGTGCGGCGGGCGTCGGCGTCGGGGCAGCGCTCGAGGAGCGTCCTCCACGCCACCTCGTAGTCGAGGTCTTCCACGACCTTCTGGAGCGAGCCCACCGCGGCCAGGTAGGGCTCGGTGAAGCGCGTGTTGGGCTCGGCCATCACGCCGCGGCCCAGGAACCACTGGATCAGCCCGTAGTGGACCTCGAGGTTGGTGTGGAGGTCCTCGCCGCGCAGCTCGGTGCGGCGCAGGATCTCCGCCATGCGCTCGTAGTTCTCCTCGCGGGTCGCGCCCTCGCACATGATGAGGGCCACGTTGGAGTCGTAGGCGCCGGCCAGGTTGTACCAGACGAAGCTGTCCGTATCGGGGTTGCGCAGCCCGATCCCCTGGTCGAAGCGCGTCTCGCCGGGGATGGGCTTCGACCAGCTCCGGATCACGCCGCCGGCGTGGGGCTGGAGCGCCGCGTTGGTGGCGTTCACGCGCACCTCGAGGCCCGAGAGGGAGCGCACCACCCGCTCGGGCTTCGGCACCCGCTTGCCGTGGCGCGCCAGCAGGCACATGGCCTCGATCAGGTGGTCCACCTCGAACCAGCGCTCCGGCTCCTCGGGATTGCGGAAGCGCAGCCGGTAGGCGAGCTCAGTGACGCCGTGCTCCACCTGGATGCGCGTGTTCATCTCCATGAAGAAGTGGTTGAAGCCCTCGACGATGCACTCGAAGGTGGAGACCGAGTCCAGGCCCGTGGCCTCGCCGAAGCGCGCGCCCTCGTCCTCCATGCGCTGGAGGGTGCCCTGGTCGCCCTCGAGGATCTCCCGGGCCTTGCCCGTGGCGCGCTCGGCCTCGGCCACCAGCATCTCGTGGGTGAGGGACACCTCGATGAGCTTCTGCTCGTGCATCTGCACCGAGCAGTCGCGGCCCCCCATGGAGAGGCACCACTCGCCGTTGCCGATCAGCTGGATCTCGTTGTGGCGGGTGCTCTCGATGTTGAGCTCGATCAGGAAGTTCCGGTTCGAGCCGGGCTCCACCACCTTGGACTCGGCCAGCACGTCCATCACCGCGGCGGGGATCTGCTCGGGCTCGCGCACCACGCGCTGGCCCTTGCCGCCGCCGCCGCCGATGTGCTTGAAGCGGATGCGGTTGCCCGGGTAGTCGCTCCAGATGGCCGCGCACTCCCGCTCCGCCTCGGCCTGGAGCTCCTCGATGGAGACCAGCTCCAGCGTGGCCGCGTAGCCGGCCTGGAGCAGGGCCTCGGCGTTCTCCTCGAGGCTGCGCTCGGCGTCCCACTCGAGCTCGAGGTCGTGGGTGGCGGCGAGCTCCTCCAGGCCCTTGCGGTCCGGCACGCGCCGCACCAGGGCGCGCGCCGTGATGTCGTCCACGCCCGGGATCACCGCGTTGCCCAGGGCCCGGGCCAGCTTCTTGGCCTCGTCCTTGGCCCCGGCGCGGCGGATCACCGCCGAGGAGGGCCCGATGAAGCTGATCCCCGCGGCCTCGATGGCCTCGACGAACTCGGCGTCCTCGGCCATGAAGCCGTAGCCGGCGAAGACGTGGGTGTAGCCGTGGTCCCGGGCGATGCCGGCGATCTGGGAGATGCGCTCGAGCTTCTCCTCCTGGCCGACCCCCATGTAGTCCTGCACCCGGTGCACGTTGCGCGGGAAGCGGAAGTTGCGCAGCTCCGGAGCCAGGCAGCGCGGGTACACCACCGAGTCCTTCTCCGACAGCAGCATGCCGTACTCGCGCACGCCCGCCGCGTCGAAGACCTCGAAGGCCTCCATGCGCACCGGTCCCCGGCACACCACCAGGACCTTCAGGTCGTCGAGCCCGAAGGAGCGGACCCACTCGTCCTCGGATTCGTGCAGCGCCAGGGTGCGGCCGTCGCGGTCGCGCATCACTCGGACTCCCGCTGGGGCCCGGCCATGGGCCCCGGCTGGTAGGTGCGGATCAGGAAGTCGAGGTTCTCGGAGAGCACGCGCCGGCTGGTGCCGGGCATCACGATGCGTGACACCGAGCCCAGGGAGAGCGCCTCCTTGGGGTTCATCAGCTCGCGCTCGTAGCGGCTGCGCAGGGCGGCGAGCCCGGCGTCGCGGGCGGCCTCGGCCTCCTCGGCGCTGCGGCCCTCGGCCAGCGCCTTGCGGTGGGCCGCGTCGAGGTCGCGGATCTCGCTCTTGTAGACGAACTCCGTGCCGCCGCCCGGGCCCATCACGGCGATGCGCGCGTGGGGCATGGCGAACACCATGTCGGCGCCCACGAAGTAGGAGTTGTACGCCGCGTAGGCGCCGCCGAAGGCGTTGCGGATGATCAGCGTGATGGACGGCACGCGCACGTCGATGATGGAGTCGAGGAGCCGCCGGCCCTCGAGGATGATGCCCCGGCTCTCCTGCTCGCTGCCCGGGAGGAACCCCGTGGTGTCCTCGAGGAAGACCAGGGGCACGTTGTAGAGGTTGCAGAAGCGGATGAAGCGCGTCGCCTTGCGGGCGGCGTCCACGTCGATCTGCCCCGACGCGACCGCCGAGTTGTTCGCCACGAACCCCACCACGTGGCCCCCGATGCGACCGAAGGCGGTGATCATGTTGCGCGCGCGCTCGGGCTGGATCTCGAAGTACTCGCCGTGGTCGCAGATGTTCTGGATGAAGAGCGTGATGTCGAGGGGCGCGTTCATGCCGGCGGGCGAGTCGAAGGTGCGCCGGAAGAGGATGTCCTCCTCGAGGGTGAAGCGGTCCGTGGGGTCCGAGGTCTCCCCGTAGGGCGCCATCACGCGGTTGTTGTCCGGGAGGTAGGAGAGCAGCCGCAGGGCGGTGCGTAGGGAGGCGAGCTCGTCCGAGGTGGTGAGGTCGCACACGCCGTTCATGCCGTGGACGCCGGGGCCGCCGAGATCGTCGGCGCTCACGTCCTCGCCGAGGGCGCTCTTCACCACGCCGGGGCCGGTGAGGCCGATGAAGGTCTCCTCGGCCTGGATCATGAAGGAGCCCTGGCGCGGCAGGTAGGCGCCGCCGCCGGCGTTGTAGCCGAACATCAGGCTGATGCTGGGAACCACGCCGGAGATCTTGCGCAGCGCCGTGAACGCCTCGCTGTAGCCGTCGAGGCCGCCCACGCCGGCGGGCACGAAGGCGCCGGCGGAGTCGTTCATCCCGATCAGCGGGATGCCGCGCTCCGCCGCCATGTAGATCAGGCGCGCCAGCTTGGCGCCGTTGGTGGCGTCCATGGAGCCGGCGCGCAGGGTGAAGTCGTGGCCGTAGACCGCCACGTCCCGGGACCCCACGCGCAGGATGCCGGTCACGATGGAGGCGCCGTCGAGGCCCGGCCCCCAGTTGTGCCAGAGCAGGTTCGGCTCCTGGTCGGTGAGGACCCGGATCCGCTCGAAGACCGTCATGCGGTTCTTGGCGTGCTGGACGCGGACGCGGTCGAGGCCGCCGCCGCGGAGCGGGCGCTCCTCGAGCTCCTTGCCGAGCTCGAGGGCGTCGCCGTAGATGGCCGCCGAGGGGTGGATGCCCTCCGTCGGCGGCGGCGGCGGCTGGGCGGCGAGGGGGTTCTCGAGGAGGTAGCGGGGGGTCGCTTGGTCCATGGTGGCTCGTGGGTTCGCGGGAAGGTACCCGATCGCGGGCTCCCCGGGACGGGGAAGAATGGACGGATCAGAGGCTGCTCACCTCGGCGATCCGCTGCTGGAGGCTCTGCTCGTAGCGGGCGATGTCGATGGGCTGGCGCGCGACGCCGCTGTCCATGGCCGCCTGGGCCACCGCGGGGGCGACGTAGAGCAGCACCCGGGGGTCGAAGGGCTTGGGGATGATGTACTCGGTCCCGAAGTCGAAGTGCTCGCCGGGATAGGCCCGGCGCACCACCTGGGGCACCGCCTCGCCGCGGCGCGCCAGCTCCGCCAGGGCCTGGACCGCCGCCTGCTTCATCGCCTCGTTGATGGAGCGCGCGCGCACGTCGAGGGCGCCGCGGAAGATGAAGGGAAAGCCCAGCACGTTGTTGACCTGGTTCGCGTAGTCCGAGCGCCCCGTGGCGCAGATGGCGTCGTCGCGGACCGCGCGGACGTCCGTGGGGCTGATCTCCGGGTCGGGGTTCGCCATGGCGAAGACGATGGGCTTCGGCGCCATGCTGCGCACCATGTCCTTGGTGACGAGGCCCGCCTGGGACAGGCCCACGAAGACGTCGGCGCCGTCGAGGGCGTCGGCCAGGGTGCGCGCGTCGGTCTCCTGGACGAACTCCTGCTTGTGCTCGTTCAGCTCCGCGGCGCGGCCGCTGTGCATGACCCCCCGGCTGTCGGTCATGAGCAGGTTCTCGCTGCGCACGCCGAGGTCCTTGTAGAGCTTCGCGCAGGCGATCCCCGACGCTCCGGCGCCGGAGAACACCACCTTCACGTCCTCGATGGCCTTGCCGGTGATCTCGAGGGCGTTCAGCAGGGCGGCGCCGGAGATGATGGCGGTGCCGTGCTGGTCGTCGTGGAAGACCGGGATGTCGAGGGTCTCCTTCAGGGTGCGCTCGATCTCGAAGCACTCCGGCGCGCGGATGTCCTCGAGGTTGATGCCCCCGAAGGTCGGCGCGATCAGCTGGCAGGTGCGGATCACCTCGGCCGGGTCCTCGCTGTCGATCTCGATGTCGAAGACGTCGATGTCGGCGAAGCGCTTGAACAGGACGCCCTTGCCCTCCATCACGGGCTTGCCCGCCAGGGCGCCGATGTTGCCGAGGCCGAGCACCGCGGTGCCGTTGCTCACCACGGCGACGAGGTTGCCCCGGGCCGTGTAGCGGAAGGCGTCCTCGGGGTTCCGGGCGATCTCCCGGCAGGGCTCGGCGACGCCGGGGCTGTAGGCGAGGGAGAGATCCTGCTGGGTGGCCGTTGGCTTGGTTGGGACGACCTTGATCTTGCCCGGGCGCCCCGCGGAGTGGTAGCCGAGCGCTTCCTCTTTCTTGATCACTCGGTGGCCTCGTGTCGAACGGCTGGGCCGCGCGGGGCGGGACGCCCCGGGGCCCCTGGCGGAGAGGGGCGGAGTCTATCAGATCCCCGCGGGATCGGGGAGCGCCCTACTCCTTGAGCAGCTCCCGGGAGATCACCAGGCGCTGGATCTGGTTGGTGCCCTCGTAGATCTGCATCAGCTTGGCGTCCCGCATCAGCTTCTCCACCGGGTACTCCTTCGTGTAGCCGTTGCCACCGAAGACCTGCACCGCGTCGGTCGCGACCCGCATCGCGGTGTCGGTCGCGAAGCACTTGGCGAAGCTCGAGTGCTTCGAGGCCCGCAGGCCCTGGTCGATCATCCAGGCGCTCTGGAGGGTGAGGAGCCGGGCCGCCTCGATGTCCTTGGCCATGTCGGCCAGCATGAACTGCACCGCCTGGAAGCCCGCGATGGGGAAGCCGAAGGCCTTGCGCTCCTTCGCGTAGGCGACGGACTCGTCGAGCGCGCGCCGCGCGATCCCCACCGCCAGGGCGCCGATGGAGGGGCGCGTGGTGTCGAGGGTCTTCATGGCGATCTTGAAGCCCTCGCCCTCCTGGCCGAGGCGCTGGGAGGCCGGGACGCGGACGTTGTCGAAGTGGATCACGCGGGTGTCGCTGGCCCGCTGACCCATCTTGTCCTCCTTCTTCCCCACGCTGACGCCCGGCATGTCCGCGTTCATCACGAAGGCGCAGATGCCCTTGTGGCGGCTCGAGCGGTCGAGGGTGGCGAAGACGGTGTAGACGTCCGAGACCCCGCCGTTGGTGATCCAGCACTTCGTGCCGTTCAGCACGTAGGAGTCGCCGTCCTTCTCGGCCAGGAGCTGCATGCCCGCCACGTCGGAGCCCGCCTCGGGCTCGGACAGGCAGAAGGAGACCATCCTGAACTCCTCCGCGCAGGCCGAGAGCCACTCCTTCTTCTGGTCCTTGCTGCCGCCGACGATGATCGGCATCAGGCCGAGGTCGTTGCACATGATCGAGGTGGTCATGCCCGAGCAGCCCCAGGCGAGCTCCTCGGTGACCACGCAGCTGTTCACCAGGTCGAGCTCCGCGCCGCCGTACTCCTCGGGGATCATCACGCTGGAGAGACCGAGCTCCCAGGCCTTCTGGATCACCTCGCGCGGGAACTCGCCACTCTGGTCGTACTCCGCCGCCCTGGGCGCGATCTCCTCCTGGGCGAAACGGCGCGCCGTCTCCTGGAGGACGAGGGTCTCGTCGCTGAAGCCGAAGTGCATGGCTGACTCCCGGTCACGATTGGGGCGCAGATCCGCGGCTGCGGAGCGCGGAAGCTAGCAAACGGGACCGGGGGCGGGGTGGGTCGCTCAGGCGCTGCCGAGCTGGCGCGAGAGCTCCTCGGCGGCGGCCCGTACGGCGGGCACCACCTCGCGATGCAGGTGGTCGGGATCCAGCCGGCAGGCCGGGCCCGAGACCGAGAGCGCGGCCACCACGTGGCCGCTCGCGTCCTGCACCGGCGCGGCGCCGCACACCATGCCGCGCTCGCACTCCTCGATGTCCGTGGCGAAGCCCTGGCTCGCCACGGCGTGCAGGTGCTCGAAGAGCTTGTCGCGGTCGGTGATGGTGGCCTGGGTGCGCTGGGCCAGGCCGCGGCGCGAGGCGACCTCGCGGTCGTAGTGCGTGTGCACCTCGGAGTCCGCGCAGGCGAGCAGCACCTTGCCGAGGGCGGTGCAGTGGGCGGGGAGGCGCAGGCCGAGGCGCAGGCCCGTCAGCACGAGCTGGTCGGGCTGCTGGCCGTCGAGGTGGACGACCTCGAAGTCCCGGAGCGCACCGAGGTGGGTCGACTCGCCCAGGGAGCGCATCAGGCCCTCGAGCTTGGGCCGCGCCAGGCGGACCAGGCTGCGGGTGCGCGCGAAGGCCTGGCCCAGCTCGAGGCAGCGCACGCCGAGCCGGTAGCGGTCGTTGGGGCTCTGCTCGACGTAGCCCTTCTGCTCCAGGGTGGCGAGGAGGCGGAAGACGTTGTTCTTGTGCAGGCCCAGGCGCCGGGCCAGCTCGGTCACGCCCAGCTCCTCGTCCTCGCGGAAGGCCTCGAGGAGCACGAGCGCGTTGTTGACGGTCTGGATCGCGTATTCGCTCTTCGGCCTCTTCATCCAACTCGCTCGCACGAGCCGCCCCGCGGCTCGCGTGGGGGGTTAGGAGCGATTCTTCACCTTCTCCCAGTCCGCGAGAAACCGTTCGAGGCCGATGTCGGTGAGCGGGTGCTTGGCGAGCTGCTGGATGACCTTGGCGGGAATCGTGGCGACGTGGGCACCGATCAGCGCCGCCTGGACCACGTGGATCGGGTGGCGGACGCTGGCGACGAGGACCTCGGTCTCGAGACCGTAGTTCGCGTAGATGGTGCAGATCTGCTCGATCAGCTGCATGCCGTCGGTCGCGACGTCGTCGAGGCGGCCGACGAAGGGCGACGCGTAGGTGGCGCCCGCCTTGGCGGCCATCAGGGCCTGGGCGGCGTCGAAGATCAGCGTGCAGTTGGTGGGGATGCCCTGCTTCGAGAAGGCCCGCAGCGCCTTCATCCCCTCGAGGGTCATCGGCACCTTGATGACGATGTTGTCGGCGATCTTCCGGAGGGAGAGGCCCTCCTCGATCATCCCCTCGGCGTCGAGCGCGGTCACCTCGGCGCTCACCGGACCTTCGACGAGCTTGGTGATCTCGCGCAGGATCTCGCGCGGATCGCCGTCCTCCTTCGACAGCAGCGTCGGGTTCGTGGTGACGCCGTCGAGCAGGCCGTAGGAGGCCGCCTCGCGGATCTCTTCGACGTTCGCGGTGTCGATGAAGAACTTCATGGTCGGGTACCCGGTCGCAGTCGCCAGCTCTCGATGCTTTCGAACGATCCAGTTTCGATCGATGGCCGTTTCGAACGTGGCTTCTGCGCGGAGGGTCGGGAGCGACGGAACGAGCAATTGTTATCCCAGGCGTGCGTCGAGTGTCAAGAATTCGGCGTCGATTCCATGCGCTTTGTCGCGCTTCGCGTGCCGCGTCGATCTCGCGCGAAGCCTTTGCTCCTTTGCGATGCGCGCCGCGCTGTCTCACGTCTTCACGTTCCGACTGTCAGCAAGATGCGAGCCATCGGCGCCGCGAAGCCGCGATCGCATACGCCCTAGGGCGATCGCTTCTCCACCCACGGGGGGCGACCCGAGACGACTCGAGTCGCGTCGCTCCGACGTCAGTCGGTGGAGGAAGCTTCACTCGCCTCGACGCGCTGCTCGCCTTCCGCGGCCAGCAGCTCGAGCACGAGGAGCGCCACGCCGACCACGATCCAGCTGTCGGCGAGGTTGAAGTCGGGCCACGAGTACCCGCTCCAGAGACGGAAGTGCAGGAAGTCGATGACTTCCTTGTACACGATGCGGTCGTAGAGGTTTCCGGCGGCTCCCCCGAGGATGAGCCCGAGCGCGAGCGCGGACAGACGATCCCCCGGGGCCAGCTTCCGGTAGAAGGAGATAATGAGTCCGATGGCGATCAGGGTGACGCCGATGAAGAAGGTGAGCCGGATCGTCTCGGGGCTCGTCGCGAACAGCCCGAAGGCCGCGCCGGGATTCCGCACGTGGGTGATGTAGAAGAAGTTCTCGATCACCGTGATGCGGTCCGCATAGGTGAGCGAGGAGACGATCCAAGTCTTGGTGGCCCAGTCGAGAGCGAGGCTGACGACGAGCGCCACGCTGAAGATGCGGAGCTTCGGCGTCATGCAGCGCGCGAAGCTATCACAGCGTCGGGCGCCCCGTCATCCGCGCGTCGCGCCGCGGGCGGCGCAGTGATCGGCGTTCAGCGCAGCTCGCGCGCGGAGAGCCGACCGTCGCTCCACGCGTCCGGCGCCATGCGTCGCGCCCGCTCCAGCATGGGCGCGGCGAGCTCCGGACGCCCGGCGGCGTGCAGCGCCGCCCCGCGCAGCCCGACGAGGTGCGCCTCCACCCCAGGGGGCACCGGCGTCTCCCGCTCGAGCAGCGCCTCGGCCTTGTCGAGGAAGGAGAGCGCACGGCGCGGCGCCACGCCCTCCGCGTGGTGGCGCGCCAGCGCGAGGAACGCGTAGGGGTTGGTGGGGTCGACCTGGAGCGCGCGCTCGTAGAGGCCGAGCGCCTGGGAGGGGCGACCCTGGGCGTCCCCGTCGAGGCCCTCGGCGAGCAGGCGGTTGGAGGCCCGCCGGGCCGGATCGCCCTGGCCCTCGAGATCACCCAGCCGGAACGAGCGCTCCGGGGCGGGGCCCCAGGCGCCCGGGGGCGCGACGCAGCCCGCCCCGATCAGGAGCAGCCCCATCAGGAAGGCTGCCCGCGCGCGGCCGGACCGCTCGCTCAACGCCGGCTCCGCCAGCCGCCGAAGACGCGATCGATCCAGCGGCCCGGCGCCTCGCCGTCGGCGCGCGCCCACTCGGGACACACCGCCTCGGGCCGGGTCCCTTCCAGGAAGTACTCGAGCCGGGAGCGCGGGCAGCCCGCCAGGGCCTGCGCGCCGCTGACCGGATCCACCGCCACCTGCTCCACGTCCGCCGGCGGCAGGAAGGCGCCGCGCACGTGGCCGCCCGTGGCCTCGGAGACGAAGCGCGCCCAGATCGGCAGCGCGGCCCGGCTGGCCGGGATGCCCAGGCTGCTCGGCTCGTCGAACCCGACCCAGACCACCACCACGAGCTCCGGGGTGTAGCCGGCGAACCACGCATCGCGCTCTTCGTCGCTGGTGCCGGTCTTGGCCGCCACCGGCCCCGTGATGCCCGCCGCCCGGATGCCCCGGCCGGTGCCGCGATCCACCACGCCCTGGAGGATGGAGGTGATGAGGAACGCGGTGCCCTCGTCGAGCACGCGCTCGATCTCGATGGACTGGCGCTGGACCGTGCGGCCCTCGGCGTCCACCACGTCCTCGAGGGTGCGCACGGCGGGCCGCACGCCGCCGGCGGCCAGGGTCGCGTAGGCCCGGGCGATCTCGAGGGGCGAGAGGTCCGCGCTGCCGATCGAGAGGCTCGGGACCCGGGGCAGCCGGCTCGTCACGCCGAGGCGCCGCGCCACCGCGGCCACCTGGTCCACCCCGACCTCCTGGCCGAGCCGGGCCGCGGCCACGTTCATGGAGCGCTCCAGGGCCTCGCGCACCGGGACCTCGCCGTGGAACTCGCCGTCGTAGTTCTCGGGCCGCCAGGCTCCCGACGTGGTGCGGACCTCGAGGGGGCCGTCGTCCAGGCGGCTCGCCAGGGTGATGTGCGGCTGCCCGCCCCGGGGCTCCAGGGCCGCGACGTAGACGAAGGGCTTGAAGACGCTCCCCGCCGGCCGGCGCGCCTGGCTGCAGCGATCGAACTGCGTCATCGCGTAGCTGCGGCCGCCCACCAGCGCGAGCACCGCGCCGGTCTGGGGCTGGAGCGCCACCAGGCAGCCCTGGAGGGGCGACTCCTCGCGGGCGAGCCGCGGGAAGCTGCGCTCCAGGCGCTCGAGCTCCTCGCGCAGGGTGCGGGCCGCCAGGCGCTGGAGGCGCAGGTCGAGGGTGGAGTAGATCTGGAGCCCCTCGCTGGTGAGGGTCTCGGCGCCGTAGAAGGTCGGGAGCTGGCGGCGCAGCGCGTCGAGGAAGTAGCGGGCCTCCCGGGGCTCGGGCGTCACCGCCGCCACGCCCAGCGGCTCGGCGAGGGAGGCCGTGAGGGTCGCCGCGTCGATGCGGCCCTGGCCGTGCATCAGGCGCAGCACCAGGTCGCGGCGCTTGCGGGCCGCCTCGGGCTCGCGGTGCGGGGACAGGCCGTTGGGGCTCTGGATGATCGCGGCCAGCAGCGCCGCCTCCCCGGGCGAGAGCGCCCCCGCGGTCTTTCCGAAGTAGAGGCGCGCCGCCTCGCCGATCCCGTGGACCGCGGTGGAGCCGCGCTGGCCGAAGTAGATCTCGTTCAGGTAGGCCTCGAGGATCTCCTCCTTCTCGTACCGGGCCTCCACGATCAGGGCCATCAGCGCCTCCTGGGACTTGCGCTTCAGGCTCCGCTCCGGCGTGAGGAAGAAGTTCTTCACCAGCTGCTGGGTCACGGTGCTGCCGCCCTGGCGGACGCGGCCCGAGCGCACGTTCACCCACAGCGCTCCCAGCACGCGGCGGAAGTCGATGCCCCGGTGGGTGAGGAAGCGCTGGTCCTCGACGGCGAGGACGGCGTCCACCAGGTGCGGTGGCAGCTCCGACAGCCGCACCAGGGCGCGCTGCTCCCGGTTCGGCCCGTAGTAGGCCCCCACCAGCTCGGGCTCGAGGAGCAGCGCGCCGATCTCGCGGCCGCTGCCGGCCTCGCGGATCGAGTCGATGCGCGTGCCCGCCATCCCCATCACCACGCTGCGCGGCGGCTCGGGGCGCGTGGGGTGCTCGAAGGCGCGCCGGTGGATGTGCAGCCGGCCCGGCTCCCAGCGCAGCCGGCCGGGTGCGAGCTCGCCGGTGGCCTGCTCGCGGTAGCCGAGCCGCACCAGGCTGCCCCGCAGGCCGATGCGCTCGAAGTCGAGCCCGGGGTAGAGGATGGTGGGCGCCGACAGCACCCGCGAAGGCACCCGGAACAGCTGCCCCTCGAAGCGCGCCCGCACCACCCGGTCGAGCTTCACGGCCTGCTGGGCGACGAAGAACCCCGCGCCGAACGCGACCAGCGCGAGCGTCAGCCCCGCGACCCGCACGAGCCGCCGCAGCCCGCTCCGCCCGCGCCTCCGTCGTGCCGCACGCCGCCGCCGCGCCCCGGCCTTCCGAGCGGCTCCCTTCTTCTTGCTCGCCCCCACGCCGACAGGCTGGCAAAGGCGAGAATTCTCGCCAGGTTTCTGGACTTCGCGCCAGCCCGCCGTAGGCGGGCCGGCGCTGCGCGGCGGTTGGGACGGCCTTGCGGTGTTGCGTGGCCGCTGCGTGTTGCCCGGGGGCGCGCTGCCCGCCTTCGGCGGGCCGCGCGGCCCTTCTGCGGCGAGGCCCTCGGAAGAGGTGTACCGGGGGGACGGCTGCGTGCTTCCGAGAGCCTCGGGTCTGTTACGTTGTCCCCCATGGGGTCCCGCAAGCCCTGGGGTGGGCGGTTCTCGGAGGCCACGGATCCGACCGTGGAGCGGTTCAGTGCGTCGGTGCACTTCGACCGCGCGCTGGCGCTGCACGACCTGCGGGGCTCGGTCGCCCACGCCCGGATGCTGGGCGAGAGCGGCGTGATCCCGGGAGAGGACGCCGAGGCGCTGGTGCGCGGCCTCGAGGCGATCCGCGCCGAGGTCGAGGCGGGCTCCTTTGTGTTCGATCCCGGCCTCGAAGACGTGCACATGAACGTCGAGGCGCGCCTGCGCGAGCGCATCGGCGCGGTGGCGGGGAAGCTCCACACCGGCCGCAGCCGCAACGACCAGGTCGCCACCGACCTCGCCCTCTACCTGCGCGACGCCGCCCGGGCGGCGCGGCGCGGGCTGCTGGGGCTCGAGGGCGTGCTCGTCGAGCGGGCCCGGGAGCACCTCGGCACCGTGCTGCCGGGCTACACCCATCTCCAGCGCGCCCAGCCCGTGCGCCTCGCCCACCACTGGCTCGCCTTCGTGGAGATGCTGGCCCGGGACCGGGGCCGGTTCGCGGACCTCGAGGCGCGGCTCGCCGCCGCCCCGCTGGGAGCCGGCGCACTGGCGGGCTCGACCCTGCCCCTCGACCGCCACCACACCGCCCGGGCGCTGGGCTTCGAGGCGCCGAGCGTCAACAGCATGGACGCCGTGGCGGCGCGAGACGGCGCCCTCGAGTGGCTCGCCGCCGCCGCCATCGCGATGGTGCACCTCTCGCGCCTCGCCGAGGAGCTGGTGCTCTGGTCGAGCGCGGAGTTCGGCTTCGTCGAGCTCGCCGACGCCTACTCGACGGGCTCGAGCCTGATGCCGCAGAAGAAGAACCCCGACGTCCCGGAGCTGGTGCGCGGCAAGTCGGGCCGGGCCATCGGCAACCTCGTCACGCTGCTCACCGTCGTGAAGGGGCTGCCCCTCACCTACAACCGGGACCTCCAGGAGGACAAGGAGCCGATCTTCGACAGCGCGACCACGCTGCGCGACTGCCTGGAGGTGACGGCGGGCGCCGTCGCCACCCTGCGGGTGAACGAGCGCCGCATGGCCGAGGCGGCGAGCGACCCGATGCTGCTCGCCACCGACCTCGCCGAGGCCCTGGTGCGCGAGAACGTCCCCTTCCGCGAGGCCCACGAGGCGGTGGGCCGGGTGGTGGGGGACTGCGTCGCCAAGGACCTCGACCTGCGCGAGCTCTCCCTCGAGGACCTGCGCGCCTTCCACCCCGCCTTCCCGGCGCCGGCCTCGGAGCTGCTCGACCTCGAGCGCTCCCTCGAGGCCCGGGACCTGCCCGGCGGCACCGCCCGCCGGCGCGTCGCCGAGGCCCTCGAGGCCGCCGAGGCCCGGGCCCGGGCCGCCCAGGCGGAGCTCGACGCCCAGGGCCCGGGCGGCGGGGACGCGTCGTGAGTCGAGCCGCGCCGCGCGTCGCACTGGCGGCCGGGCTGGCCGGGCTCCTGCTGGCTGGCGCGGGCTGTGGGAAGTACGGTCCGCCGCAGAGGATCGCGCCGGCGGGGCCCGAGGCCGCTCCCGCGCCCTCCGCTGGGGAGGCCTCGGCTCCGGAGGAGCGCTCCGAGCAGGAGCGCGGCGAGCCCGAGGCCGGCGCCCCGGGGACCCGTCCATGACGCGCACCATCAAGTTCACCAAGATGCACGGCGCCGGGAACGACTTCGTCGTGCTCGACGGGCTGGGCTCCGAGCTGCCCGCCATGGACAGCTTCGCGCGGCGCTTCTCGGACCGGCAGCGGGGCATCGGCTTCGACCAGCTGCTGGTGCTGCGCGCCTCCCGGGTCGCGGACTTCCGCATGGACATCCACAACGCCGAGGGCGGCCAGGTGGAGATGTGCGGCAACGGCATCCGCGCCTTCTTCAAGTACCTGCGCGACCGGGGGCTCACGGACCGCGAGGAGATCCGCGTCGAGACCCTGGGCGGGGTGGTGAAGCCGCGCTGGCTGGGGGACGACCGGGTGGCGGTCGACATGGGCCCCCCGGTGCTGACGCCCGCCAAGGTTCCGACCCGGCTGCGCTCGCCGGACGGCGGCGAGGACGACCCGGCCCTCGACGCGCCCCTCGAGGTGGCGGGCCGGACCCTCGCCGTGAGCAGCGCCTCCATGGGAAATCCCCACGCCGTGGTGATGGTGGACGACGTCGATGACGCACCCGTGGCCGAGCTCGGCCCGGTGCTGGAGCACCACGACGCCTTCCCGAACCGCGTCAACGTGGAGTTCGTGCAGCTCTTGACGCGGGACCGGCTGCGTCAACGCACCTGGGAGCGCGGCGTGGGCGAGACCCTGGCCTGCGGGAGCGGGGCCTGCGCGGTGGCGGTCACCGCGATGCTGCGCGGGCTCACGGACCGCCGCGTCACCATCGAGCTGCGCGGCGGCGAGCTCGAGATCGACTGGCCGGGAGGCGACGCGAGCGTGATCATGACGGGGCCCGCCGCCGAGGTCTTCACCGGCCGCGTCGAGATCGAGGAGGGGTAGCGGTGTTCGAGGGAGTCCTCACTGCGCTCGTCACCCCGTTCCGGGACGGTGCCGTCGACGAGCGCGCCCTCCACGAGCTGGTGGAGCTCCAGGTCTCCGCCGGGGTGGACGGCCTGGTGCCCTGCGGCTCCACCGGGGAGGCCGCCACCCTCTCCCACGCCGAGCACCGCCGCGTCATCGAGGTGGTGGTGGCGGCCGCCCGGGGCCGGGTCCCGGTGGTGGCCGGCACCGGGTCGAACAACACCCACGAGGCCCTCGAGCTGACCTCCCACGCCAAGGAGGCCGGCGCCGACGGCGCGCTGCTGATCTCGCCCTACTACAACAAGCCCACCCAGGAGGGCGTGGTCGAGCACTACGCCACCATCGCCCGGGAGACCGCCTTCCCGCTGCTGGCCTACAACGTCCCGGGCCGCACCGCCTCCAACCTGCTGCCCTCCACCCTGGCCCGGCTGGCCGAGATCGAGCAGGTGGTGGGGGTGAAGGAGAGCTGTGGCGACCTGCACCAGATCGCCCAGAGCGTGCTCGCCTGCCCGGACGACTTCGTGATCCTCTCGGGGGACGACTGGGCCACCCTGCCGATCCTGTGCCTCGGCGGCCGCGGCGTCATCTCGACCACCTCGAACGTCGCCCCCGCCGACATGGTGGAGCTGGTGCGCGCCTACCGCTCCGGCGACCTCGACCGCGCCCGCGAGAGCTACCTGCGCCTGCTGCCCCTCATGGACGCGCTCTTCTGCGAGTCGAACCCGATTCCCGTGAAGACCGCGCTGGCGCTGCGGGGGCTGGTGTTCGAGGAGATCCGCCTGCCCCTCACGCCCATCTCGCCGCCCAACCGGGAGCGGCTCCAGGCGGTGCTCAAGGAGTACGGGCTGCTTTGAGCGCGCCGCGCCGGGCGGCCGTGTTCGGCGCCCTCGGGCGCATGGGCGAGCGGGTGCGCGCCGCCCTGGAGGACGAGCCCGCCCTGGCGCTCGGCGCGGCCCTGGAGGCGCCGAGCCACCCGGACCTCGGCGTCGAGGTCGCGCCGGGGGTGCGGCTGGGCGACGACGTGGGCTCGGCGCTGGAAGCCTGCGACGTCGCCATCGCGTTCGCCTCGCCGGCCGCCACCCTCGAGCTGCTGCGCCGGGCCGCGGACGCCCGGGTGCCCTGCGTGGTGGGGACCACGGGCTTCGCGCCGGCCGAGCGCGAGGAGATCGAGGTGCTCGCCAAGCGCCTCCCCATCCTCGTGGCGGCGAACTTCTCCGTCGCCGTGAACGTGCTGTTCCACCTGGCGCGCCGGGCCGCCGAGCTGCTCGGCCCGGCCTACGACGCCGAGATCGTCGAGCTCCACCACGCCGCCAAGCGCGACGCGCCGAGCGGCACCGCGCTGCGCCTGGGCGCCGCCGTGGCCGAGGGCCGCCGCCAGCGGCTCGAGGACCACGCCGTGCTGACCCGCGAGGGCGAAACCGGGGCGCGGCCCGAGGGCGCCATCGGGATCCAGACCCTGCGCGGCGGCGACAACCCGGGCGAGCACACCCTGCTCTTCCTGGGCGGGGGCGAGCGCCTCGAGCTGGCGCACCGCTCGGGCACCCGCGACCACTTCGCCCGCGGCGCCGTGCGCGCCGCGCTCTGGCTGCTGGATCGCGAGCCCGGCCTCTACGACATGGAGCAGGTCCTGGGCCTGCGGGACTAGCTCCGCCCGTGGCCGACCCCGACGAGGCGCTGATCGCCAGCGACGAGGAGATGGAGGAGGCGCGCCTCGTCCCCCTGGCCGGTGGCCGCGCCGCCCTCTTCTCGGTGCGCAGCCCCGACAAGGACGGGCCCAACGAGGACGGCGCCGCCCTGCTGCCCGCCGCCGGAGGGCGCGGCGTGCTGGTGGTGGCGGACGGCATGGGGGGCCGGCCCGCCGGCGCCACCGCCTCGGCCACGGCGCTGGGCTGCCTGCACGAGAGCGTCGGCGCCGCGGGCGCCGACGAGGCCTCGCTGCGCGCCGCCATCCTGGACGGCTTCGAGCAGGCCAACCGGCGCATCCTCGACCTCGGCCTCGGCGCCGGCACCACCCTCGCCGTGGCGGAGCTCGCCGACGGACGCCTGCGCCCCTTCCACGTCGGCGACTCGGGCATCCTGGTGGTGGGGCAGCGCGGCAAGCTCAAGCTCCAGACCGTGATGCACTCGCCCGTGGGCTACGCGGTGGAGGCGGGCGTGATCGACGAGGAGGAGGCGCTCCACCACGAGCACCGCCACATCGTCTCCAACCTGGTCGGCTCGCCGGACATGCGCATCGAGGTCGGCAGCCCGCGGCGCCTGCGCGCCCGGGACACGGTGCTGCTGGCCAGCGACGGGCTGCTCGACAACCTGGGCCTCCACGAGATCGTCGACACCATCCGCAGCGGCCCCCTCGAGCGCGTCGCCGAGGAGCTCGCGGGCGCGGCGCGCCGGCGCATGCTCGAGCCCCGCGACGGCGCCCCCTCGAAGCCCGACGACTGCACCTTCGTGCTCTACCGGCCGGACCCGGCGGGCGCCTAGAAGACCCGCAGCTCCCGACGCCCGCACCAGGGGCAGAAGCGGAAGGACTCGTGGGAGACCGGGCCGCGGCAGCGCTTGCAGCGGTCCGGCAGGTCGGGGTGGGACCACACCCGGCGCACCTTCTGCTTGCACACCGGGCAGTAGCGCATGAAGGGGCGCAGCTCGCCGGGGCAGCCGCGCCGCGGGCAGCGGCGCTCCGCCCGGGCGTCGGGGCGCGGCGCGCGGCCGTTGCCCGCCAGGCGGCCCGCGTAGCACCACGGGCAGGCGGTCCACTCGCCCAGCACGCCGCGCTCGCACTCGGGGCACACCAGCGGGTAGCGCGTGATCTCGCGGAAGGAGTTGTCCGCGGTGCCGCACCAGGGGCAGTGGGACATCTCCTCGGCGATGGGCCCCTCGCACTTGTAGCAGCAGTAGCGCATGCCGAGCTGGCTGCCGTGGCGGCGCCGGAACATCTCCTGGGCGACGGCGAGGGGGGAGGGGGCGGGCTTGCGCTTGCGCCGCGTGGGGCGGCGACGCACCGGGCGCGGCTCCTCGATGCGCTCGAAGGCGGCCTCGAGGGCGCGGTGGAGCGCCACGGCGTCCACGTAGCGATGCCGCGGATCGAAGGCGGCCGCCTTCTTCAGCACCGGGCGCAGGCGCTCGGGCACCTTGGCGCAGAAGCGGTCGTAGCGGTCCGGCGGCCACTCGAAGGGCCAGGTGGGCAGCACGCCGGTGAGGATCTGGTAGGCGATCAGGCCGAGGGAGAAGACGTCCGAGGTGAGGCGCGGCCGGCCGTAGGCCTGCTCCGGCGCCATGTAGCCGATGGTGCCGGCCTCGGTGTAGGCGGCGCTCGCCGCCTTGGCGAAGCGCGAGACCCCGAAATCGGTGAGGGCGGCGCGGCCGTCCGGGAAGATCAGGACGTTGTCGGGCTTCACGTCCCGGTGCAGCACGCGCTGGGAGTGGGCGTGGGCGAGGCCGGCGGCAACGTCCCGGATCACCCCCAGGGCGACGCGACCCGAGCGGCGGGCGCCCGGGTACTCGTCGAGGCTGCGCTCGGCCAGCTCCGTCGCGATGGCGAACCAGCCGTCGATCCAGTCGGCGTTGCGGATCGCCACGATGTTGGGGTGGTGGAGCCGGGCGGCGATGCGCGCCTCGTGCTCGATCGCCTCGCGGCCCCACTCCTCCACCAGCTCCGGGAGCGCCAGCTTGAGGGCCACGACGCGGTTCTCGACCGTGTCCCGGGCCTTCCACACGTCCGCGAACGCGCCCTTCCCGAGCCGCCCCTCGAGGCGGTACTTGCCGAGCTTGACACCCCTGCGCAGGGTCCGGGTCGCCATGGAGAAGGCGGATTCTACCGGGCGGGGGCCCCGCTGCGAGCGAAAAAGGGCACGCTCACTCGATGTACCCGAGCTCCCGCAGGCGCTCGCGGGTCTCGGGGCTCACCGCCTCGGGCGCCGCCGCGCGCGCGGGCGGCCGGAACCCCGACCGCGCCCGCTCGAGCTCGGCGAGCAGCGCGCGCTCGGCCTCGCCGTCGGCCAGGTCGACGCGCTCGCCCGGGTCCCGGTCCAGGCGGTAGAGCTCCGCCTTGCCTCTGTCCGAGACGATGAGCTTCCAGGGCCAGCGGATGCCGCTCACGAGATCGCGGTCGAAGCGGGGGCCGAGGATCCGGATCGCCAGCGCGTCCCGGAAGGACTCGGCCACCACCAGCTCGCGCTCGCCGACGGGCCGCCCCTCGACGCCTTCGGGCAGGGCCAGGCCCACCTCCCGCGCCACCAGCGGGAGCAGGTCCACGACGGAGACCGGGTCCTCGCGCACGCGGCCGGCGTCGCGGCCGCCGGGGAAGCGCACGATGAGGGGCACGCGCAGCACCTCCTCGTAGAGCCAGCGGGCGTGCTCCATCAGGTTGTGCTCGCCGAACGACTCCCCGTGGTCCGCGACCACGACGACGAGGGCGTCCTCCCAGCGCCCCAGCTCGCGGAGCGCCTCGAGGAGCCGGCCGAGGTGGTGGTCCATGAAGCGGATCTCGCCGTCGTAGCGGTCCACCAGGGCAGCGCGCTGGCGCGCCGTGATGGGCTTGCCACGGAACACCTCGAGGTCCTTCACCGTCATGGGGGTCCGGGCGTGGGGGAGGTCGTCGTAGCCGGGCGGCGGGTGGTAGGGCCGGTGGGGATCGAAGTAGTTCACCAGCAGGTGGACCGGCCGCTCCCGGGGCTGGGCCCGCAGCCAGTCGATGGCGCGGTCCGTGAGCCGATCCGCGGGCCGGCCCCCGAGCGTGCGGACGTCCGCGTCCTGGTGCGCGTAGCCCTGGAGCAGGCCGAACTCGGGCGACATCCAGGGCCCGCCCACGAAGGCGCCGGTCTCGTAGCCCGCCTCGCGCAGCAGCTCCGCCAGGGTGGTCTCCGCCTCCCCGAGGCGGTTCGCCTTGATGCGGCGGTAGATCTTGCCCGGCAGCACCTCGCCGAGGGTCGCGGCGCCGCCGGTGGCGTCGAACACCGCCCCGTGGCTCGTCGGATGCTTGCCGGTGAAGATCGAGGCGTGGGCGGGCAGGGTCCAGGACGCCGTCGACCAGGCGCGCCGGTAGACCACGCCCTCGCCGGCCAGGCGGTCGAGGTGCGGCGTCGTCCCGCGCGCGTACCCGTAGGCGCCCAGGTGGTCGGCCCGGGTGGTGTCGAGGGTGACGAGCACCACGTCGGGGCGGGCCGGAGCGCCCCGGCAGCCCGGCAGCAGCATCGAGGCTGCGGCGAGCACCAGGGCGAGCCCGCGGCCGAGGGATCCCCACGCGTTCATCGAGCCTCCAGGCGACGACGGGAGAAGCCGCCGACGAGAAAAGGGCCCCGCGGATCGGATCCGCGGGGCCCCTCGGACCTCTCGCCCCAGTGTAGGGTGCGAAGCGCCTAGATGTCGAAGTAGAGCTCGAACTCGTGGGGATGCGGGCGCAGCCGCACCGGGTCCACCTCGTTCTCGCGCTTGTACTCGATCCAGGTCTCGATGGCGTCGTCGGTGAACACGTCTCCCTTCACCAGGAAGTCGTGGTCGGCGTGGAGCTCGTCGAGGGCCTCCTCGAGGCTGGCCGGCATGGTGGGCACGGCCTTCAGCTCCTCGGGCGACAGGGAGTAGATGTCCTTGTCGAGGGGCTCGCCCGGATCGATCTTGTTCTCGATGCCGTCGATGCCGGCCATCAGCAGCGCCGCGAAGGCCAGGTACGGGTTGCAGGTCGGGTCCGGGTAGCGGACCTCCACCCGCTTGGCCTTCGGGCTCGCCGAGTACATCGGGATCCGGCAGGAGGCCGATCGGTTCCTCGCCGAGAGGGCGAGGTTGACCGGCGCCTCGTAGCCCGGCACCAGCCGCTTGTAGGAGTTGGTGGTCGGGTTCGTGAAGGCCGCGATCGCGCGCGAGTGCTTGAGGATCCCGCCGATGTACCAGAGGCCGATGTCGGACAGGCCCGCATAGCCGTCGCCGGCGAACAGCGGCTTTCCGTCCTTCCAGATCGACTGATGGGTGTGCATCCCGGAGCCGTTGTCCTCGAACACCGGCTTCGGCATGAAGGTGGCCGTCATGCCGTGCTGGCGCGCGATGTTCTTCACCACGTACTTGTACTTGCACAGGTCGTCGGCCATCTTGACCAGCGTGTCGAACTTCATGTCGATCTCGCACTGGCCGGCCGTTCCCACCTCGTGGTGCTGGGCCTCGATCACGATGCCGAGCTTCTGCATCTCGAGGCACATCTCGGAGCGGATGTCCTGGAGCGTGTCCGAGGGCGGCACCGGGAAGTAGCCCTGCTTGTGGCGGGTCTTGTAGGCGAGGTTCGCACCGCCCTCCTCGGCGCCCGAGTTCCACACGCCCTCGCGGGAGTCGATGTGGAAGTAGCCCTCGTTGGCCGTGGTGCTGAAGCGGGCGTGGTTGAAGATGAAGAACTCGGCCTCGGGCCCGATGAAGCATGTGTCGCCGATGCCGGTCTGCTTGAGGTAGTTCTCGGCCTTGGTGGCGATCCAGCGCGGGTCGCGGCTGTAGCGCTCCTTGGTGATCGGATCGACGATGTCGCAGATCAGCACCAGGGTGGGGTGCTGGTAGAAGGGGTCCATGAAGGCGCTGCTGGGATCCGGGACCATGAGCATGTCGCTCTCCTGGATGCCCTGCCAGCCGCGGATCGACGAGCCGTCGAAGCCGAGACCGTCCTCGAAGACCGACTCGTCGATCTGCTCGATGGGGAAGGAGCAGTGCTGCCAGCTCCCGGGCCAGTCGATGAACCGCAGGTCCACCATGACCGCGTTGTTCTTCTTTGCGAGTTCCAGAGCCTGCTTCGCGTTCATTTCGTGAGGTTCCTCTCGAATCGTCTGGGGGTTTCCCGCGCCGGACGACGAGCCCGGGCGCGGCTTCGGTGTCCGACCCTCCGGCTCAGACGGCGTCGGAGCCGTGCTCTCCGGTGCGGATCCGGATGGCGTCCTGCATGGGCAGCACGAAGATCTTTCCGTCTCCGATGCGCCCGGTGTTGGCGGACTCCACGATGGCCTGGACCACCTTGTCGGCGAGCTCGTCGCTGACCGCGATCTCGAGCTTGATCTTCGGCAGGAAGTCCACCACGTACTCGGCGCCCCGGTAGAGCTCCGTGTGGCCCTTCTGACGACCGAAGCCCTTGACCTCGGTCACCGTCATCCCCTGGACGCCGATGCCGTTCAAGGCCTCCTTGACCTCGTCGAGCTTGAAGGGCTTGATGATCGCCTCGACCTTGCGCATGGGGCGGTCTCCCGCTGCCTCACGGCCGCTCCGGGCGGCCGGGGAGGCGAGACGGTATCACGTTCCCATCCCCGGCGGGACACCCTCACGGGGCGCCTCGCCGGGTCGGAACCCATCGATAGAGCAACCGACGTGCCAACTCCTGCACGCCGGAGAGGCCACTTTGGGCCATCCAGGGGCCTCTGCTCGCCCAGGCGGTGGGCAGCCGGTGCCCGGCCTCTGGGCAGGCAAGCGCGCCGGACGCGGGCCCGGGCGCGAGTCGACCCCGCACGCTCCCGGACGCGGGCTAGCTAGGCTGGAACGGCGCTTGCACAAGGGGATTCGCATGGCCCTTCCCGCCGACACCGCCGCCGCCCCCTCGCTCCCCACCAACTCGGCCCCCGCCGCTCCGCCGGCAACGGAGGAGCGGGTCGACCCCCTCTTCGCCGAGTTCCTGCGCCAGGCTCCCGAGCCTTCCGCATCGGGCTCGCTCCGGGAGTGGGTGGACCTCGCCGAGGCCTGGCGCATCACCCGGGCGCTGCGGGACTGCCGCGGCAACCGGGCCGCCGCCGCCCGCGCCCTCGGCATCGGGCGCCGCACCCTCTACACCAAGATGGAGAAGCTCGGGCTCTAGAGCGGCGAGCTTGTCGTCGCGTGCTTCCCGCAGGAGAGAAGCGGGACTGGGTTCGTTCGTGTGCGACCCCGCGCCGCCGAGCCCCCTGAAGCACGAAGGGCGCGACGCCCCGCGGCGCCGCGCCCCCGTGGTCTCGATCGTTCCTGGGGCTAGAAGCTGTAGATCAGCTCCAACGCGCCCACGAACTGGTCGTCCTGGTTCGTGCCATCGGCAAAGAAGATGTCGTCCGAGTTGGGCGGAGCGCCCGTCGGGGCGGTGTCCACGTCTGCCGTGTCGTAGCGCACCTCGCCGCGCAGCATGAGCTGCTCGGTGAGCGCGTAGTCCACGGTGCCCGTGACCGAGAAGAGCTCGGTCTCCTCGCCGGCCGTCGAGGTCGCGGTGCCGCTGTAGAAGCTGTCGCTGTCCTCGATGTACTCGAGCCGGAGCGAGAGGCCCGTCCGATCGTTGAGCGCGTAGCGCCCGGCGGCCGAGATGCCCCAGCCCTCCGCGTCGGCGCAGTTCGTATCGAGACCCGTGCCCGACGTCGGACAAGCCGGCCCACCGAAGCGACCGAAGACGTTCTCGGTCTCGCGGTAGGTGGCGTCGATGTAGCCCGAGAACTGCTCGGTCGGATCCCAGCTCACCAGCAGGTTCAGGATCATGTCCTTGTCCCGCTCGTTGGAACCCGAGGCGCCCGGCGGGTTGTTGACGTCGTTCGCCCCGTACACGCCGTTGAAGCTCGCCGACCAGGTGTCCTGGCCGTAGCCCAGGGTCCACAGGACGCTCTTGAAGTTGTTGTTGTCGACGTCGATGGTGGACGTGTTGCTGTTCACCAGGCCGATGCCCGCCGACGCCCCGTTGTTCTCCATGGAGGCGAAGATACCCGTGTGGGTGAAGGGCTGGAACAGGTTGTAGGCGCTGCCCCGGGTGATGTTGAAGTTGTAGGGCGACTGGGCCACCTCGGCGCCGATCACCGTGGCGAACTTGCCTGCCTTGATGTGCACGCCGTTGCCGATGGGCGCCAGGTACTGCACGTAGGCCTGGTAGAGCTCGAGCTGGTTCTCGCTACCGCTGTTCCCGAGCTGCACTCCGCCCCGGCTGTTCGACAGGAACTCGGCCGTCTTGCCGTACAGGAGGTCGGCGCGGAAGCCGGCGCGGCTGTCCTCGCTGACCGTCTTCTCGAGCTCGAACCAGAGCTGGTCGAGCTGGAAGCTGTTGGCGTCCGGGTGGAACGGGTAGGCGAACCCGCCGGTGGTGGTATTGGCGCCACCCAGGGCGCCGCCGTCGGGATCGTTGAAGTTGTACAGGTAGCTCGCCGCCACCCAGCCGCCCATCTCGACGGACTCGAGGAAGGAGGCCAGGCCCGAGGAGTCGGCGCCGCGCGGATCCGCGAGGCCCGAGCTCTGGATGAGCTCCTGCTGCTGCTCGACCCGCTCGTTGGCAGCCTCGAGCTCGTCGGTGGTGGCGTCGAGACGGCTCTCCAGCTGGTTGAGCTTCTGCTGCATCTGCAGCAGCTGCTCCTCGACGTCCGCCGCTTGGCCGGCGGTGGCGACGAGCGCGAAGCACGCCGCTGCGATCCAGATCACACTACTGCGCATCGGATTCGATCCCCCGTTTCTTCGAGACGCCCAATTGGTACGCCTGCGCACCTGCGCAGGCGAGCGACCGGGACGGGGGGAGCGTTAGCAACCGTCGTGCCTTCCACCGAAGTGCCCGGCTTGGCGCCCGCGGACTCTTTAGCGCACCAAGAACGCGGAACAACAGGCAGAGCTGCACGAAAACGAGGCGCTCGTGCATTTTTGACGTGCACATGTGTTCGTTTCACCACACTCACCGATCAGTGTCGGTGGTGGCCGATTTCGGCGCAGTTTCCACCCAGCTCCCAGAGACCGTGGCGGTCTAGATGAGCGAGGGTGCGCGGACACGGCGGCGGCTCCGCCTCGCGCCGCGCGGCCGCGAGGCGCGCGAGGTCCGCGACCGTGTCGAGGTCGAAGGTGGGCGCCAGCAGGGCGCAGTGCAGGCCGAGCCGGCGCGCGTTGGCGAGCGTGTCTTCGAGGACCGAGCCGGTGCTCATGGGGTGATCGAAGACGCCCGGTGCGGGGGCGCGCAGCCCCACCAGGTCGTAGCCGCCGTCCGCGCCGGGAGCGACCACGAGGTCCGCGCCGCGCAGGCCGGCGACCGCCGCCTCGATCAGCTCGCCGCGCAGCGCGGGGCTGTCGCTGCCGCGCAGGATCACCGGGGCGTGCCCGGCCTTCGCCGCCTCGGCGACCGCCGACTCCATGCGCGCCGCGAGCCCGTCGCCGCGCTGGGGCGTGGTGCGGAAGCCCGCGGGCGCCCGCGCGGCGAGCTCCGCCTCGGCGTCGGGCGGGTGCACGGCCAGGAGCGGCGCCAGGCCGAGACGCGCGCAGGCGGCGGCGCTCAGCTCGAGCACGTCGTCGAGCATGCAGGCGTAGAGCTCCGCAGCCTGCTCGGCGGTGAGGGGCGGGCACAGCCGGGTCTTCACCGTGCCGGGGCGCGGCGCCTTCGCGAAGACCACCAGGGCTCCGCGGGCGCCCGCCTCGCGCGCGCTCACGCGGCGCCTGCGTCGCCCGCAAAGGGAAGCTCCGCGACCCGGGCCTCGCGGCCCCCCACCTCGACCCGGGTTCCGGGCGCGCTGCTGGCGCTCGGCACGTAGCCGAGCGCGATGGGCCCGTGGTCGGGAGACACCGCGGCGCTCGTCACCTCGCCGAGCCTGCGGTCCTCGAGCCGGATCTCCGCGCCGGGGGCGGCTGGCTCGGCCAGGCGCAGACCCACCAGCAGGTGGTTGACGCGCTGCCGCGAGCGCAGCCTCGCCACCACCTCCTGCCCCACGTAGCAGCCCTTGGTGGTGGAGACCGCGTCGCCGAGGCGCGCCTCGTCGGGCAGCACCGACGCGTCGAGCTCGGCGCCGAAGCGCGGCGTGCCGGCCTCGATGCGCAGCCGATCGAGGAGCGCGGCGTCGCCGGGCTCCGCCCCCGCGGCGACCAGCGCATCCCGCACCGCGCGGGCGCCGTCGGCCGGCGCGAAGACCTGGAGCGCCGGCCCGCCGGTGAAGCCGAACGCCGCCAGGTGGACCGGAGCCCCGGCGAGCTCCGCCTCCACGAAGCCGTGCGCCGCGGGCAGTGCGGCCCCGCTGCACGCAGCCGCCACGACCTCCGTCGCGCCGGGCCCCTCCAGCGCCAGGCGGGCCTGGCTCGCGCTCACGTCGGCGAGGGTCACGTCGTCGGCGATCAGGAGCTTCTCCAGGGCCTCGAGGGCGGGCGCGATGGCGGCGCGGTCGGTCTCGAGCCAGACCCGCTCCGCCATGGCGAGGAGGTGGAAGCGCGCGAGGATGCGGCCCTGCCGGCTCAGCAGCAGCGCGTCGCAGCCGCCTCCCGGCGCCGCGGCGGCCGCCGCCACGTCGTTGGTCAGCATGCCGTCGAGCCAGCGCACGCGGTCCTCGCCCGTCACCTCGACGACCCCGCGCTCGGGCAGGTCGAACAGCCGCGCCGCGGCTCCGCTCACCGCAGCGTCTCCGGGAGCACGCGCACCTCCGGGCCCGTCGCCGCCGCGCTCCGGGCGGGCAGCGCCAGCGGCCCGTAGAGGGAGCGGGCCTTCGCGACCTGGCGCGGGCGCCAGCGCTCGTAGCCGCGCAGCGCGGCGTCGTAGTCGTGCTCGTTGTCGATGTCCACCGCGCAGCCGCCCGCCTCGGTCACCACCACCCGGAAGCGCGTGTCGAGGAGCTGGCTGCAAGCCTTCTCGACCCGGGACAGCGGCACCCAGCGGCGCAGCAGGTCGGCGATGCGCCGCCAGCCGCGCCGGTCCGCCACCCCCGCCAGGTGGATCAGCGCGTAGTAGACCACGATGGAGAGCCCGCCCCCCTCGCTCACCAGGATGCGCCAGGCCAGCCCGATGATGTTGCCGATCTCGCGCTGGTAGCGGTGCTCGTACATCTCCTCGATGTAGTTGCGGTTACCGAGCGCCATGGGGCGCACGTAGTGGAGGTTGTTCTGGCGGAAGCGCCCCTCGCGGGTGTTGAAGTACGCCATGTGGATGCCCGGCGAGCCGGGATCCGCCTCGTCGGGGTAGAAGTCCTCCATGGACTCCTCGGAGGAGAGCCCCATCGCGTAGTCGCAGTGCGCCGCCTCGGACTGGCGCACGAAGGCGGAGATCTCCTCGGGCGTCGCGAAGGGCAGGTCCGCCGAGAGGAACAGCGCCGCGCGCTCGGCGTCCTCGGGCCCCGGGTCGCGCCCGCCGGCGCCTGCGCCGGGGAGGCTGCGCCGGAAGGTCTCCCAGGCGTTCTCGTACAGGTTGCGGAACTGGGGCACGATGGTGAGCGGCTTGCTGAGCCGGCCGCGCAGCTCCTCCCCGCCGAGCACGCCGCCGAGGCGCTTGGCGTTGCCCACCACCCAGACCTCGGAGATCTCGGGCACGTCCTGGAGCGCCAGCACGGTGTGCACGACGAGGGGCTGCCCGGCGACCTCGAGGTAGGGCTTGCTCTCGCCGCGGATGTCCTTGGCGGCGCGGCGGTCGCCGGCCGCCACGATGGCGGGAACGCTCAGCGGCTCAATCGGAGGAGTCCTCCAGCACGAAGATCACCTGGAGGGTCACGAGGAACTCGACGATCTCGCCGTCCTCGACGCGGGCCTTCTCCTCCAGCACCTGGAGCCCGGTGATGTTGCGCAGCGTCTTGCGGGCGCGCTCGAAGCCGCGCCGGGTGGCGTCCTGCCAGCTCTCCGGCGAGGCGGAGGTGATGGTCGAGACCGAGGCGACCGCCATCCTTCGCTCCCTACCAGTGGAGCACCGCTTCCGGCGCCATCTCGAAGACCAGGCGCAGCCGGACGCGGTACTCCAGGATCTCGTCGCCCTCGACCTTCACGCGCTTCTCCAGCACCTGGATGCCCTTGATGCCGCGCAGCGTGCGGTTCGCGCGGGCCAGCACCTCGCGCGCCGCGGCCTCGAAGGACTCCGGCGACGATCCGATCAGCTCGTTGACCTTGCTCACCCACATTGCTGGACTTCGCTCGCGCCGCCCGGCGGCACCGGGCGTACTCGTTGCTCGTTTCTCTCGCGGTGGCGGGCGCCGCCGGGCGGCCTCGCTGCGCGGCCGCACGCGCGGCCTTGCGGCGGGAGACGCTTCCACTTCGGGGCGGCCTCGCTTGCGCGGCTTTGCCGCGCCGCTTCGTTCTCGCGGGCGCCCGTCCGCGGGGTCCGGCGGCTCCTTGGCGGCTCCTTCTCGAGTTCCCGGTCCCTCCAGTTCTTGGCTCGCCTCAGAGTAACCCGCGGGGGCTTGGGGGGCATGGTGGGGCTCAAGCGGGGGGCGGGGGTGGTCGATCGGGGCTGCGGTGCGCAGGTCGGGGGGGCAAGTGGCGGAGCGGCGTGAGGCGGGGCGGCTTCGGGTGCTGTGCTTCAGCATCGGGCCCGAGGCGGAGCCGAGCAGCCGGTTCCGGGTGTTCCAGCTGCGCGAGCCGCTGCGTGCCGAGGGCGTCGACGTCGACGTGCGGCCGCTGGCGGGCGAGCGCTACTTCGAGATGGGCTACGGGCTGAGGCGGGTTCCCCCCGCGGTGCGCGGGCCCTGGGTGGCGAGCCACTTCATGGCGCGGCTGCCGCGGCGGGCGCGCGACCTGGCGGCGGCGCGCCGCTACGACCTGCTGCTCGTGCAGAAGGAGACCTTTCCCCTCGGCCTCGAGGGCCTGGTGCCCCGGCTCGGGCTGCGGCTCGTCTACGACTTCGACGACGCCGTGCACCTGCCCGCGCCCGCCCTCGCCGAGGGACAGGGCCGCGCGCTGCGCCGGGTCGCCGAGGCGGTGATGCGCCGCGAGCGCGGGCTGCCCGCGCTGCTCTCCCACTGCTCCCTGGTGATCGCGGGCAACCGCATCCTGGCCGACTGGGCGCGGCCCCACTCGGGCGGCCGCGTCGCGGTGGTGCCGACGGTGGTGGACGCCGACGCCTACGCGCCGGTGACCCCGCGCCGCGCGGGCCCCTTCACCGTGGGCTGGTTCGGCGCGCCCGACGGCGTGGGCTACCTCGCGCCGCTGCGTCCGGTCTTCCAGGCCCTGGCCCGGCGCTACGACTTCCGCCTGCGGGTCCACGGCGCCCACTTCGACTGTCCCGGCGTGCGCGTCGAGTCCGTGAGCTGGAAGCGCTACCGCGACGTCGCCCGGGAGGCCGCCGACATCGCCGCCTTCGACGTCGGCATCATGCCGCTCCCGGACACGCCGCGGGCCGCGGGCAAGTGCGCCCTCAAGGCGATCCAGTACATGGCCTGCGGGATCCCGGTGGTGGCGAGCCCGGTCGGCGTGAACGGCGACGTCATCGGCGACGCCGGGATCCTCGCCCGGGACCCCTCGGAGTGGAGCCACGCCCTCGGCCGGCTGCTCGCCGACCCCGACCTGCGCGGGCGCCTCGGCGAGCGCGGCCGCGCGCGCGTGGAGCACAGCTACTCGGTGCGCGCGGTGGCGCCGCGCCTCGCCTGGCTGCTGCGCGAGGCCGCGCGGCCGGCCGCGCTTCCGCCCGCGACGCGGACGCGGAGCCGCGGGCTGCCCCTCGCCTCCCGCTGATCGCGCCGGAGCATCGGGGGGCCGAGCGGGGCCGGTCGACGCTCGGGAGGCGGGGCGGGTGGTGGAGCCGAGCGGGATCGAACCGCCAACCTCCGCGTTGCGAACGCGGCGCTCTCCCAGTTGAGCTACGGCCCCAGTCCCGGGAACGCCGAGGACCCTAGAGCCGGCTCCCGGCGGCGTCAACCGAGCGCGAGACGGCCCTTTACGAGCGGCCTCCCAGGGTGCAGGCTACCGGCATGAGCATCCAGATCCGCCAGATCCTCGTCCCCATCGACTTCTCCGACCACGCCAAGCCCGTCATGGAGTGGGCGAGGGAGCTCGCCAAGGAGCACGGCAGCAAGCTGATCCTGCTCCACGCCTACCACCTGCCCGTGGAGTTCCAGCAGCTCGAGGGCGCCTACCTGCCGCCGGAGTTCTGGACCAACGTGAAGACCGAGGCGCAGCAGAGCCTCGACGAGTACGCCGCCGAGATCGGGCGCCAGGGCGTCGAGGTCGAGGCCGTGGTGCGCGAGGGCTACCCGGCGACGGTGATCGAGGAGGAGGCGGAGCGCCTCGGCGCCGACCTGATCGTGATCGGCACCCGCGGGCTCTCGGGCCTGAAGCACATGCTGCTCGGCAGCATCGCCGAGCGCGTGGTGCAGCGCGCCCCGTGCCCGGTCCTCACGGTGAAGGTGTAGCGCCGCCGGTCACCCCCTCGGCGGCGAGGAGCTGGGTCAGCAGCGCGCGCAGCCGCGCCGGCGGCACCGGCTTCTTGAGCACCAGCAGGCCCGTCGCGCGCAGTGCGCGCATGCGGTCCGGCGCCGTCTCGGCGGTGATGAGCGCGGCCGGCAGCGCCCGGCCCAGGCGCTCGCGCATGCTCCGGATCAGCTCCGCGCCGGTCTCGCGCTCGCCGAGGTGCTGGTCCGAGAGCAGGAAGTCCGGCGTCCAGTCCGGGCCGGCGAGCCGCTGCCAGGCCTCTTCGGCGCTGGTCGCGGTCCGCACCTCGCAGCCCCAGTCGCGCAGCAGCGCGCTGGTGGCGTCGCAGACCGAGGCGTCGTCGTCCACGATGGCGACACGCCGGCCCTCGAGGCCCGCGGCACCCGCCGGGGCGAGCTGCGCCCCGAGACGTCCGGCGTCGCGGGCGAGCGCGGCGCGCGGGACCCGCACCTCGAAGGTCGAGCCCCGGCCGAGCACCGAGCGCAGCCGGAGCTCGTGCCCCAGCAGCTGGACCAGCCCGTCCACGATCGCGAGCCCCAGGCCCAGCCCCTCGGCCGCGCCTCCGTTCCCGGCGCGACGGAACTCCTGGAAGATCCGCTCGCGGTCCGCCGTCGCGATGCCGCGACCGGTGTCCACCACCTGGACGCGCAGGGTCTCACCGCCCGGGCGGACGCCCACCAGGACGCCGCCGTCGTCGGTGTAGCGCAGCGCGTTGCTCACCAGGTTGCGCAGGATGCGCGCCAGCAGGACGCGGTCGCTGCGCACCGCGAGCCCGCAGCGGCGCACCCGCAGGCGCAGCCCGCGCCGGCGCGCCTGCTCGCCGAACTCGGCCTCGAGCTGGTCGAGGAGCGGATCGAGGGCCACGTCCTCGATCTCGGGCTCCAGGGTCCCCGCCTCGACGCGCGAGAGGTCGAGCAGGGTCTCGAGGGTCGCGGTCAGGTCCTGGGTGGAGCGCTGGATCTTCTCCACGAGGTCGCGGTCGGGGCCGGCGGCGCCGCCGTTCACCCGCGAGCCGAGGCGCTCCACCAGCAGGCTGAGCGCGTGGAGCGGCTGGCGGATGTCGTGGCTCGCCGTGGCGAGCAGCCGGGACTTGATGCGGCTCTCCTGGTCGGCCTCCTCCTTCTGGGTGCGCAGCGCGCTCGCACGGCGCCGCTCCTGGTGCAGGCGGAAGCGCAGCAGCTCCGCCGACGCCTTCTGGCAGACCGCGGCCAGCAGCGCGACGTCGGTGCTCGAGTAGACGTCCCCGGAGCGCTTCGGGCCGAGGAAGAGCAGCGCCGCCCGGACCTCCGCGCGGTGCAGCGGCAGGGCCAGCACCGCGCCCGCCTCGGCCAGGGCCGAGCCCTCGGGCAGGCGCCAGGGGGCCTCGCCCGCCGCCAGGGCCGGGTCCGCGGCGAGCACCTCCGGCAGCGCGAGGCCCTCCGCGCTCGCGCGACGCAGCCCGCCGCCCGCCCGCGTGTAGGCCGCGAAGCCGCGCGGGCTCAGCAGCGCGGTCACTCCCTCGCCCACCTTGCGCACCACCTCGGCCGCGCTCGCGCAGTGGGAGAGCTCGAACAGCAGGGCGTCCACGCCCCGCTGGAGCGCCACGCGCTCGGGGAAGAACAGCCGGTCCACCTGGGGCCGCAGGCGGGCCGCGGTGGGGACCACGAGCAGCGCCAGCACCACGCTCAGCCCGAGGCGCGCGCTCTGGGCGTCGACGCCCAGCCAGGGCGAGGTTGCGTCGGCCAGGGCCGGCACTCCCGAGAGCAGCACCCCGAGCAGCACCACCGCCACCGCGGAGTAGGCCGCCGTGGCGCCGATCAGGCGGTCGATGTCGAAGGCGTTGAAGCGCACCACCGCCACCACGACGCAGACCAGCCAGAGCACCGTGGCGAGCACCGACACCGCGAAGCCGAGCTCGAAGCCCTGCCAGCCCGGCGTGAGCAGCGGCAGCACCTGGGTCACGATCATGGGCACCGAGCCGACGGTCGCGCCGTACAGGATCCACTTGATCCGGCGGCGCCCGATGGGGTCCGCGTAGAAGAGGTTGCGGGCCAGCAGCGCGATGGTGGCGAGCAGGTAGAGGGCGTGCAGCCCGTGGGAGACGCGCTGCACCTCGTGGACAGGGATCGGATGGCCGGTGAGGAAGTTCAGCCGCAGCGCGACGTAGATCGCGCCGGCGAGCCAGGGCCAGCCCCACCACGCCCGGCGCTCGGGCGGCAGCTCCTCGGGGAACATCGCCACCCAGCGCAGCACCAGCACCACGGCGACCGGCGTCCCCAGGTTCCAGATCAGCAGCGAGGTCCAGGTCTTCCACTCCGGGCCGCCGTAGAACTGGGCCTGCACCACCAGGTAGGACATGAAGGCCAGGAAGAAGCGCCGTGCGTCCCGCGACCCGTGCAGCAGCACGAGCACGCAGATCGGCATCAGCAGCATGGTGGGAATGCGGGTCCAGGGATGCAGGTGGGGCTCGGCGCGCAGCTCGCCGGTGCGCCGTACGCCGTCGCGCTCGTAGACGACGGGGGCGCCGCGGGTCCCGGCCACGGCGAGGCCGATCGCGTCGAAGCCGATGTAGCCCGCGCCGGCGAGGTCGCGGTCGCCGACCCGCAGCAGGCGGTCGCCCGGCTGCAGCTCGGTGCCGCTCGAGTCCGTCTCCATCCGGTACCCCCCCACCCGGGGGTAGGGGCTGCCGTCGTGGGAGGGCGTGGCGTAGACGGGCAGCTGGGCCAGCCCCGAGTGGGCGATCTCCTGGATGTGGAGCGCCGAGGCCAGCACGGCCAGGGGGACTCCCACCGCGAGCAGCAGGCGATCGAGGCGGCCGAGGCGCGAGAGCAAGTCGGTCTCCTCTCCCCCCGGTCCCAGCATACCTCCGCCGCGCCGCCGGCTCTCGAGTACCCTTCGAGGGCTGCTCATGGGACGCGGGGCCCCGCCGGCCGCGCGCCCCGGAAGGGCCCGCGCTGAAGTTCCTGCTCTGCGACGATCACGCCCTGTTCCGCGAGGGCCTGCGCTACGTGGTGGCGGAGCTCGACGCCGACGCGGTGCTCCTCGAGGCCTCGAACGCCGACGACGCGCTGGGGCTCGTGCCCGAGCACCGCGACCTCGACCTGGTGCTGCTCGACCTCGAGCTGCCGGGCCGGCCCGGCCTCGACGCCCTGCGCGAGCTGCGCCAGCGCTTCCCCGAGGTGCCCGTCGCCATCGTGTCGGGCAACGAGGAGCCCGCGGTGGTGCGCCGCGCCCTCGACGCCGGCGCCTGCGGGTTCGTCCCCAAGTCCTCCACCGGCGAGCTGCTGCGCCAGGCCCTCAAGCTGATCCTCTCGGGCGGGATCTACGTCCCGCCGGCGGCCCTGGCCGCGCCCGCGGGCCCCGCCGCCGACGGCGCACTGCGCCGCGAGCGCTTCCACCAGCTCACCGAGCGCCAGCGCGAGGTGCTCGCGCTGGTGGCCCGGGGCCTCACCAACCGCGAGATCGCCGGGGTGCTCTCGATCGCCGAGGGAACCGTCAAGAACCACGTGGCCGCCATCCTCGAGCGCCTCGAGATCTCCAACCGGACCGAGGCCGCCTTCGTGCTGCGCGAGCTCGAAGAGCCCGAGGGCATCTGAGCCCGAAGCGGCCCGGAGGACCATGTGCCGAACGGCATGGGCCGGTCGGCGCATTCCCGCGCCGCGCCGGCTGGGACATAACCCCCCAGGGCGCCTGCCACTCCTGGAGGCGCACCTGGAGGGATCCCGATGCCGTCTGCCGCCGCCTGCGTCCGCCTCGCCTGCCTGGGCCTCCTGGCTCTCGGGCTCGCCTCCGTCGCCGGGCCCGCCGAGGCCCGCAGCCGGAAGTTCTGCGAGTACCAACCCTTCTACGGCGGCTTCGACCGGGACTGCGGGGGCCACCTCGAGCCCTTCTGCACCAGCGGGCCGGCCTGCGACGCGGGCCACAACTCCTACTCGGGCTCGCCGTTCCCGATCACCATCGACTGCCCGACCATCCAGGAGTGCGGCTTCCTGGGCTGCGTCACCATCGCAGACGTCCCCGACGTGACCGTGAACGGCGGCTGCTACGACCGCCGGCCCACCTGCGCGGACTGCGGCGGTCCGGGCGAGATCCCGTGCCCCGTCGAGGCCGAGCCGATCTGCGACGCCGGCTGCAACGACGGCCTGACCCAGAACCCCACCACCACGCTATGCGAGGTGCCCGGCACCCCGGGCGGCCCCTGCGGCCCGGGCTTCCCGTGCTCGGCCGGCCTCACCTGCGACCCGCTCAGCTTCACCTGCATCGGGCCCGCGGGTCCCGGGGAGTCCTGCGCGCTGCCCTGGGTGAAGTGCGCACCGGGGCTCCAGTGCACCCTCGCCCTCGAGTGCTCCCACGAGCCCGCCCGGCTCGGCGAGACCTGCGACGTCACGGCGCCCTGCGGCGAGGGGCTCTTCTGCCAGGTCGGCATCCCCCAGCGCTGCAAGGAGCGCCGCAAGCCCGGCGAGGGCTGCTCGGCCTTCAACCCCTGCGTGGAGGGCGCCTCCTGCGAGATCTGCCTCGCCGAGGACTGCGTGTCGCCGCTCCAGTGCTTCCCGGGCAACAACGGCGGGCAGATCAGCGAGGACCTGTGCCGCGCCTTCTTCGACCCGGAGCAGCAGCTCGCCGCGAACCTGACCGGGATCACGACGACGGTCGGCGCCGGCGTCGAGGGCGCCATCGGCGCCGGCGGCAGCTTCGAGCTCGGCGTCGCCTACGGGCCCGACGACGCCTACGGCTGCTACGCGACGGACTGCGTCGGCGTGAACCTCGACGCGTCGATCGAGAGCTTCCTCTCCTTCGGCCTCTACACGAGCTTCGAGGCGGTCGGCGGCTTCTCCTGGGTGAGCTTCGTCGAGAGCGAGACGCCGGGAGAGACCTTCAACTTCTCGGCGTCCCAGATCTTCACCCGGGAGTCCGACGACGACGTCACGCCCGACGAGTTCGTCGGCACCGCGGCCACCTTCGCGCTCGGCTTCGGGCCCGACATCATCCCCATCTCGGGCGGCGTCTACCTGTGCGACACGAGCCTCGACCCCGTCGACGCCCCGCCCCTCGTGCCGGGGCCGCCGGCGCCGATCATCGTCGCGTCCCCGGAGGCGACGGGCTTCGGCGCCCTGCGCTTCGACGGCTCGAACGACGCGCTCGCGGTGCGCGACGTCGGGGCCCTCGCGGCCCTGGAGATGGACGACGTCCTCACCCTCGAGGCCTGGATCCTGCCCGAGGAGCCCGGCCAGGACGCCGCCATCCTCAGCAAGGAGGGCGAGTACCAGCTGCTGCTGCTGGGCGGCGAGCTCACCTTCGCGCTGGCCAACGCCGAGCCGGGCTGGGTCTCGACCTTCACCGGCATCGTGCCCCAGCCCTTCCGCTGGACCCACGTCGCCCTGGTGTACGCCGACTCGATGGTGCGGATCTTCGTGGACGGCGCGCTCGCCTACGAGCTGCCCGCGACCGGGAGCATCGGCGACTTCCACCCGGGCGAGAACGAGTTCCGCATCGGGCACCGCCAGCGCTCGTCGAGCTTCCGCTTCCGCGGCCACATCGACGAGGTGCGGGTCTGGGAGCGCGCCCTCGACGAGAGCGACGTTCGGGCGGGCCTGCTCGCCCTCTCGGAGATCGGCGGCGCCGCGCCGGTGGCGGCGTGGCGCTTCAACGAGCGCTCGGGCAACACCCTGCGCGACGACGGGCCGGGCGGCTTCGACCTCGCCCTCGACGAGCTCGGGGCGGGCTCGGCCCCGCAGCGCGTGGCCGACCAGCGCCGGCGCCTGGGCGTCGCCCTCTACTTCGACGGCGCCGACGACCACGTGGCCGTCGACGACCCGGAGGCGCTGGCCGGCCTGGTGCTGGACGACGCCCTCACCCTCGAGGCGTGGATCCGCCCCTACGGGCCGGGCAGCGGCGCCGCCGGCGGGACCGTGGTGAGCAAGGAGGGCGAGTACTCGCTGGGCCGCGCCGCCGACGGGCGCATCCGCTACGCCCTCGCCAACGCGAGCCCCGGCTGGAGCGTGGTCACCACCGACGCCGTGGCGCCCCAGGACCAGTGGAGCCACGTCGCGCTGGTCTACGACGCCGACGCCGGGGAGGCCCGGGTCTACCTGGGCGGCGCGCTGGTCGATGCACGCCCGGCCAGCGGCAGCCTCGGCGACGCCGATCCCGGAGCCGCGCAGCTGCGCATCGGAGGCCGCGAGCAGGACGAGCTGGGCGGCAGCGACGAGCGCTTCCACGGCGTGATCGACGAGGTGCGGGTGTGGCGCACGGCGCGCGACGCCTCCCAGATCGAGTCGTCCTGGCGCGGCGTGGTGCCCTCGGACGTGCCCTCGCTGGTCGGGTACTGGCGCTTCGACGAGGGCGGGCTCGGGGTGGCGTTCGACGTCTCGAACGGCCGCGGCCACGGTCTGCTGGGATCCGGGCGCGCCTGGGAGTCGCCGCGCGCCGTCGAGGCCGAGGCCCTGGCCGGCTACCCCGTCGAGCAGCTCGAGTGGCCCACCACGATCGGCTGCGGCCTGGGCTTCGAGGCGGCCTTCCTCGTGCCGCTCTGGGCCTGGGCGAGCCGCCGCCTGCGCGCGCGGCGCGGCTAGCTGCGATTCCGCTTCGCGGAATCTCTCGCGTCGTCGGCTGACCCAGGACGGGTCGGCTTCCGGCGCAAAGCGAGCCCGATGGGCTCGCTCAGCCAGGGGCGCGGGCCCGTCGGCCTCGCCCGCCGGCGCGGGGCGCTCCTCTTCGGGGGAGCGCCCCTTCCGCGTCCGCAGCCATGGCGTCCTCAGCCCTCGCCGCCCCGGGACCGCTCGCCCAGTGCGCCGCCGGGGTGGCGAGCCGCGTAGTCGCCGCGGGTGAGGCCGCGGTCCTCCTCGAGGGCGGCGGAGAGCGCCGCCAGTGCGACCAGCTCGGCCGCCACGCTGGCGCGCGGCGCGAAGCCGAGGGGCCCGCCCTCGCGGGCCACGCCGGCGTCGATCACCACCTCGGCGCGGCGCGCCAGCCAGGACTCGGGCTCCCCCGTCACCGCCACGAGGCGCGCGCCGAGGGCCCCCACGGCCTCCACGGCGGCGCGCAGCTCGGCGGTCTCGCCGCTGTTGCTGATCGCGAGGAGCGCATCGCCCCGCACCACCTGCCCCGCGCTGCCGTGCACCGCCTCGGTGCCGTGGAGGAAGGTGGCCGGCGTGCCGGTGGACGCGATCAGCGCCGCCGCGTAGCGCGCCACGTGCTCGCACTTGCCGATGCCCGTCACGTGGATGCGCCCACCCTGCACCCGCACCTCGCGCAGCAGCTCGAGCGCGCGGGCGTAGGTGGCCGGATCGCTGCGGCGCCTCAGCTGCTCCACCTCCTCGACGATCACCCCGAACGCCTCGAGCGCCGAGGCGCCGGGGTCGCGCCGCGCCGTGGCCTCGGACCACTCGATGGCGGGCCCGTCGTAGAGCTCGCGCACGCGCGCGCGCGCCGCCGCCGGGTCGTCGGGGAAGGCGCCGAGCTTCTCCACGCAGGCCGCCCCGCACGCGCAGCCCAGGTACGCCGCGTCGGGCCAGTCGAGGCCGCGATGCAGCCCCACCAGCAGCCCGCCGAGGAAGGCGTCGCCCGCCCCGGTGGTGTCCACGACCTGCTTGGCGGGCGGCGCCGGCACGCGCAGCTCCGCCCCCTCGGTCGCGACCGCGCAGCCCGCGGCGCCGTCGGTCACCACCACGGCCTCGTTGCCGTAGCGCTCGCGCAGCCGCACCGCGATCACCAGGGGGTCCTCGGCGTCGGCGCCGGTCACCTCGGGCAGCAGCGCGCGCGCCGCGACCTTCGAGGGCTTCAGCAGGTCGGCGCCGCGCAGCACCGCCACCAGGCTGGCCGCGTCGCCGAGGGCCGGCACCGCGTCCTCGGGCGGCACGTCGAGGTCCACCACCGAGGGGATGCCCGCCTCGCGGGCGATCTTCAGCACCTCGAGCACCGCGGCCAGGGGCAGCTGGGAGACCTCGGTGCTGACGCGGCGCGCCCCGCGGATGAAGTCGGCGTGCTCGGCGCGCACCTGGGCCGCGGTGGTCTCCGCGGTGGCGCCCGGCGCCATGTAGATGGCGCGCCCGCCGGCGTCGTCGACGAACAGCTCGGCGTGGGAGCTCGCGGACCCGTCGAGCACCAGGTGCCGCACGATCCCCAGCCGGTCCATGGCGGCGCGCAGGAAGCGGCCGTGGGCGTCGTCGGCCTGGCGGCCGAAGATTCCCGTGCCGAGCCCCAGCGCCGCCGCCCAGCCCAGCTGGTTGAGCAGCACGCCCCCCACGAACTCGTGCACCGTGGCGCCGGGCCCGGAGGCGCCCACGGACGGGTCCGCCCGCAGCAGCGCCTTGGCGTCGGGGCCGGGGATGCGAGCCACGCGGTGCAGCCGGTCCACCACCATGCTGCCGATCCCCACGACCTCGAGGGAACGCGCGCTGCTCACGGTGCGGCTCCGCCGGCGGCGTCGCGGGTCACCCAGACCGGAAGCAGCCGCTCGCCCGCGAGGGCCCGCACCTCGGCGAAGGCGGCGTCGAAGCGCGCCGCCTCCTCGGCGGTGAGGGCCGGCGTGCCCTCGGCCACGGCGTCGCTCTCCACCACGCCGAGGCAGCGCAGCGCGCGCTTCAGGCAGGCCACGCTGCGCTTGCCGCCGCTTGCGCGGGTGGCGGCGCGGTAGCGCTCCAGCACCTCGCGCACCGCGTCCATGCGCTCCGCGTCGCCGGCGCGGCACACCTGCCAGGCTCGCGCCCACTCCCGCGGCAGCGCGTTGGCGGGGCCGGCCACGACGCCCACCGGGAGGCCGCCCGAGAGCCGCCAGCGCTGCCAGCGCTCCGAGATCGTGCCGCCCAGGCCCGTCCTCGGCCGGAACAGCTCGAAGATCTGCATGGCGTCGCCGACGTAGATGCCGAACTCGCCGCGGTCGCGGAAGTGGGCCGCGGCCTTGGTGTAGTGGCCCAGCACCCGGCGCGGCGCCGAGACCTTGATGCCGCGCACGAAGTCGAGGCGCGAGAGCGCCTTCACGTCCCGGGTGCGGATGTGGGGGACCTTCGGGTCCACCGCGATGTCGGCGTTGTCGTACAGGAAGACCGGGATGCGCCGGGGCCGCGCGTCGAGCAGGTCCGCGACGTCCCGGGCCACGAAGCGCACCGGGTCGTCGAGCCCGGGCACCGAGAGCGGCGCCAGCACGGCGGCGTCGGCGCCGCACGCCACCGCGAAGTCGAGGTTCTCCAGGGTCTCCCGGGGCGAGAGCGCGGTGATGCCCGCCCAGGCCTCCACCGCCGTGGCGCCGCCGAGGGCCGCGTTGCGCTTGGCCACCTCCTCGACGCAGACCCGGATCGCGGCCCGGGACTGCTCGGCCGGGATGCGGTTCCACTCGCCCGTGGTCCCGGCGGCGAAGATCACGTCGGCCCCATAGCCCTCCTGGACCACGTGGCGCACCACGGCGCGCTGCTGCTCCTCCAGCACGCGGCCGGAGCCGTCGACCACGGTGACGACCGGGACCGAGAGCCCCGGGCGCGGATGGGCCTCCTCGACGCTTCGCACGGCGCCGAGTGTGCCGCATCCTCAGACGCTCTGGAAGAAGAAGGCCATGGGCACGTCGAGGGCCGTGGCGAGCTTGTAGAGCGTCAGTACCGAGGCCGCGCTGCGGCCGAGCTCGATCTGGGAGATCAGGCTCACCGAGAGCGCGGTGCGGTTGGCGAGCTGCTTGAGCGTGAGGCCCAGCTCGTGGCGTCGCGCGCGAACGCGCTGGCCGATCCGCGCGTTGAGGCGCTCCTCGACGTTCACCAGCAGGCCGTGCTTCTTGATGGCGGCGTGCACCCGCGGCAGCAGCACCTCCTCGGTGACGGGCTTCTGGAGGTAGTCGAAGGCGCGGTGCTTCATGGTCTCCACCGCGCTCTCCACGCTGGGCGCATCGGTCAGGCAGATCACGCACAGGTCGTCGTCGATGGCGCGGATCTCGCGCAGCACCTCGACGTCGGCCTGGCGCTCGCCGAGGCCCAGGAAGACCATCTGGTAGCGGCCCTGGCGCACCTCGCTGGTGGCCCGGTGCGGGTCCTCGAGCGGGGTGGCGGTGAAGCCTTCGCGCTCGAGCAGTGCGGAAAGCTGGCCGCGGGCGCCGGGATCGGGGTCCACGACCAGGACGTTGAGCTGGGGCGGAGTCGCCATCGAATCGTTCTCCCTGAGCGGGGGGTCCTGGGTTTCGCCATGTCAGGCAGGGGTTTTCGGGTCGTCGGGCCTGCCCCGAAGCGCGGAAGCACGACTACAGGCTTCCGCCGACACCACACTGCATCGACACCCCGACCCCGGGCTGAAGAGTTTTTTCTGGGGCTGGCGTTTTTTTCGAGTGGGGGCGGACGCCCCCGTCCGGATGGGTCTGCCGGCGGGGGCCCCGCTGCCGGGATCGCTACGGGGCCGGGGCGCCCTGGGCGGCCGGCGGAACGGCCTGCAGCCACTGGCTGGCGAAGCTGCCGGGGCTGACGCGGGTCTTGCGGGCGCCGCGGACGCTCAGCCGCGCGAGGAACTGGTCGCCCACGTGCACGTCGATCCACTGGGGAACCTGGAGCTTCCCGAACTGCTGGGGCGGGCCCAGCAGGAAGGAGACGCCTCCGCCCACGTCGAGCCGCACCGCCTCCAGGGTCTCCTGGTCGATCCAGAGCGCGGTGCGCTCGGCCGGGGCCTCGCCGCGGCGGCGGCCGCCGAGCACCCAGCAGTCCGCGGGCCCCTGGTAGCCGAGCCCGACCTCGCCGGAGCGCCCGCCGAGGTCCACGAGGCCCCCGCGCAGCGCGCCCCCGCTGCCGGCCTGGAGCAGGTAGAGGGGAGGGAGGAAGGGGCGGGGGCGCTCGAGGGGCTCGCCGTCCCGGGTGGCGAGGAGCTCCGAGCCCCGGCGCAGGTGGCGCTCCCAGGTGCCGCGGGGGCTGCGCAGCTCGAGCCGCGAGGCGCCGCGGGGGTCCGAGACCAGGGTGCCCGAGGCCAGCACCGCGTCCACGTCGCCCATGCGCAGATCCACCCGCAGCTCGAGGGGCGCGTCGCGCCCGGCGGCGCGGTTCATCTTTGCGACCTCGTTCGCAATCCGGTCGGCGCCGGGCACGTAGGCGGCCGCCGCGGCCGCCACGAGGAGCACCGCCAGCGCGAGCGCGGCCCGCCTCACGCCGCCGCCCCGGCCAGGGTACCGGCGCCCGCGTAGCGGGCGCGGCTGCCGAGGTCCTGCTCGATGCGCAGCAGACGGTTGTACTTGGCGACGCGGTCGCTGCGGCACAGCGAGCCCGTCTTGATCTGCCCCACCCCGGTCGCCACCGCGAGGTCCGCAATGGTGGTGTCCTCGGTCTCGCCCGAGCGGTGGGAGACCACCGCCGAGTAGCCCGCCTCCCGCGCCATCTGGATCGCCTCGAGGGTCTCGCTCAGGGTGCCGATCTGGTTCACCTTGATCAGGATCGAGTTGGCCACCTTGCGCTCGATGCCCTGGCGCAGGATCGCGGGGTTGGTGACGAAGAGGTCGTCGCCCACCAGCTGGACCCGGTCGCCGAGGGCGCCGGTGAGCGACTCCCAGCCGTCCCAGTCCTGCTCGGCCAGCCCGTCCTCGATGGAGCGGATCGGGTAGCGGCCGGTCCAGTCCTTCCAGAACTCGATCATCTCCCCCGAGCCCAGCCGCCGGCCCTCGCCGGCGAGGTCGTAGACGCCGTCGCGGTAGAACTCGCTCGCGGCCGGGTCGAGCGCGATGGCGACCTGCTCGCCGGGCCGGTAGCCGGCCTGCTCGATGGCGACCAGCAGCAGCTCGGCGGCCTCGCGGTTCGAGCCCAGGTTCGGCGCGAAGCCGCCCTCGTCCCCCACCGAGGTCGCGTAGCCCTTGTCGTGGAGCACGCCGCGCAGGCGGTGGAAGATCTCCGAGCCCCAGCGCAGCGCCTCGGCGAAGCTCGGCGCGCCGATCGGGAAGATCATGAACTCCTGGAGGTCCACGTTGTTGTCCGCGTGGGCCCCGCCGTTCAGCACGTTCATCATGGGCGTGGGCAGCAGCTCCGCGGCCTCGCCACCGAGGAAGCGGTAGAGGGGCTCCCCGGCCGCCGCCGCCGCCGCGTGGGCGGCCGCCAGCGACACCCCGAGCAGCGCGTTCGCGCCCAGCCGCGCCTTGGTCTCGGTGCCGTCGAGCTCGATCAGGGTGGAGTCGAGGGTGCGCTGGTCGTCGAGGCTGCCCAGGCGGTGGTTCGCGATCGTGTTCGCAATCTCCACGTTCACGTGATGGCAGGCCTTTTTGACCCCCTTGCCCCCGTAGCGGGCCGCGTCGCCGTCGCGCAGCTCGAGCGCCTCGCGGGTCCCGGTGGAGGCGCCGGAGGGCACCGCGGCCCGGCCCGTGGCGCCCGCGTCGGTCACCACCTCGACCTCGAGGGTGGGGTTGCCACGGGAGTCGAGGATCTCGCGGGCATGGGTGCGGGCGATGCGGTGGGCGGCCATGGGGGGCTCCTCGCTGGCAGTGAGCGGCCCAAGCTAGCAGCTCGACCGCGCGCCCTCAGGGCCCGCCGGTCGCCTCGGGCGCGCCCTTCGCCGAGGCCGTGGGGACCACCACCGGGCCGCCCGGCCCGGCCAGCACCTGGCTCTCCACCCCGAACACGACGCGCAGCCGCTCCGGGGTGAGGACGTCGCCGGGCTCCCCCACCGCCGCCACCCGGCCCTCGGCCAGCAGGGCCACGCGGTCGCAGAAGCGGGCCGCCAGCGACAGGTCGTGGGAGACCACCAGCACGCTGCGGCCCGCCGCCACCAGCTCCCGGGCCAGCTCGAGCAGCGCGACCCGGCGGGCGAGGTCGAGGTGGGCGGTGGGCTCGTCGAGGAGCAGCACCGGCGCCTCCTGGGCGAGCGCGCGCGCCACCACGGCGAGCTGGCGCTCGCCGCCCGAGACCTCCTGCACCGACCGGTCGGCGAGGGCCGCGATGCCGAGCCGCTCGAGGGCCCGCTCGGCGGCGCGCCGGTCCGCGGCGCGCTCGAAGCCCAGCAGCCCGAGGTGGGGAGCGCGGCCCATGAGCGCGATCTCGGCCACCGTGAAGGGGAAGGGGACCGAGGTCTCCTGGGGCACCACCGCGATCTCCCGCGCCAGGGCGCGGCGCGGGTAGCTCGCCAGCGGGCGCCCCGCCACCCGCACCTCGCCCCGGGTCACGGCCACCACCCCGGTCGCGACCCGCAGCAGGGTCGTCTTGCCGGCGCCGTTGGGCCCGAGCAGGCCGAGCAGCTCGCCGCGGCGCAGCTCGAGATCGAGGCCGCCGAGCACGGGCCGGCCGCCCAGGCTCGCCGCCACGCCCGCCAGCGCGAGCGCGCTCACGGCTCCACCCAGAGCCGGCGCGCCGGGCGCCGCAGCAGCCACAGGAACAGCGGGCCCCCGGCCAGCGCCGTGATGGCCCCCACGGGCAGCTCGCCCCCCGAGAGCGCGGTGCGCGCCGCGGCGTCGCACAGCACCAGGAAGGTGGCGCCGCCGAGCGCCGCCGCCGGCACCAGCAGCCGGTGGCCGGGGCCGAACACCAGCCGCAGCAGGTGCGGGATGATGAGGCCCACGAAGCCCACCAGCCCCGCCACCGAGACCGCGGCGCCCACCATCAGCGAGGTCGCCACCAGCAGCACGCGCTTCGCCCGCTCCACCTCGACGCCGAGCTGCGCGGCGGGCTCCTCGCCGAGGGCGAGCAGGTCGAGGTCGCGCGCCAGCCACACCGCGCAGCCGAGCCCCAGGGCGAGGAACAGCGCCACCCAGGCCGCCACCTCGAAGCGCCCGTCCGAGAGGTTGCCGATCAGCCACAGGAAGATGCGCGTCCCCTCGGCGAGGCCCGCGATCGAGGCGAGGAACACGATGGCGGCGGACGCGAACGCGTTGAACACGACGCCGGTGAGCAGCAGCGTGGTGGGCGAGAGCCGGCCGCGGCCCCCCGCCACCGCGAAGAGCAGCAGCGTGGCCCCGATCGCGCCCGCGAAGGCGGCCGGCGGCACCGCCGCGTAGCCGAGGCCGAGGACGCCGCCCAGCGAGAGCGCCAGGATGCCGCCCAGGGCCGCGCCCCCCGAGACGCCGAGGATGAAGGGATCCGCGAGCGGGTTGCGCAGCAGCGCCTGGAACAGCGCGCCCGAGACCGACAGCGAGGCGCCCACCAGCGCGGCGAACACCACGCGGGGCAGCCGCACGCGGAGCACGATGTCGGCCGCGGCGCCGTCGGCGCGGCCGAGCAGCGCGCGCCACGCCTCGCCCGGCGCGAGCCCGCTCGGCCCGATCGAGACCGACAGCAGCAGCGCGCCGACCAGCAGCAACGCCAGCGCGGCGAGGGTCGCGAGCAGCCGGCGCGGCGTCAGCACCCTCACTCGAGCGCGCCGGCCAGCTCCCGCGGCAGCGCGTGGCCGTGGAGCCGGCGGGCCAGCGCGAGGAGCGCGCGGTCGAGGTCCGGGCCGGGCAGGGTGAACACACCCTGGGGCAGCGCCACCACCCGCCCTGCGCGCACCGCCGGGAGCGAGGGCCAGCGCGCCCAGTAGTCGGCGTCGCCCTCGGCCTCGGCCGAGGTGTCGAGGATCACCTCGGGCGCGGCGGCGAGCAGCCACTCGCGGCTGGCGCGGGGCCAGGGGCCGCCGAGCTCGGCGCCCAGGTTCTCCGCGCCGGCGGCGGCCAGCATCTCGTCCACGAAGCTCCCACGCCCCGCCAGGAAGAGCGGATCGCGCTGGAGCACCATCACGACGCGCGGCCGCGGCAGCGCCCCGGTGGCGGCGCGCACCGCAGCTGCGACCCGCGCGATGCGCGCCGTGCGCGCGCGCGCCTCGGCGCCGCGCCCGACCCGCTCGCCGAGCTGCTCGATGCTGGCGAGCACCTCCTCGAACCCCACCGGATCGAGGGCGAGGACGTTCACGCCGAGCTCCTCGAGGCGCGCGCGGAAGTCGCGCTGCTGGGCGCTCGGCACCAGCACCACCAGGTCGGGCTCGAGGGCGACCAGGGCCTCGAGGCTCGGGTTGTAGAGCCCTCCCACGCGAGGGAGCGACGCCACGGCGGGCTGCTGGCGCGCCGAGAACTCGTCGACGCCCACGAGGAGCGGACCCGCGTCGAGGGCCAGCAGGATGGCGGTGAAGGACGGGTTCAGCGACACCACGCGCCGGGCCGGCGCGTCCGCGGGGGCCCCGGCGTCGCGCGCGGCACGCCCGCCAGGCCCGCCAAGCCCGCCAAGCCCGCCGTCGAGGCGGAGCTCGGCCGCCTGGCGGGGCTCGGCCGCCTCGGGCGCACAGGCGAGGCCCAGCAGGGAGGCGAGCGCAGCAATGACGAGGCGCCGGGTGGCCGGGAGCAAGCACACCTCCTCGGGCCTGCCGCGGTAGCACGCGGGCCCGGGGCCGGCCAGCGGCGGCCGCGCAGACGGGGTGCCCGCCCAGGGGCGCGGGCACCCCGCGGCGCGAGTCGCGATCCCTCGCTACCCGGCGCCGGCCGGGGTCGGCCGGCGCCGGGCAGCGTCGGCCAGCGCGACCGTCAGGGGCTCGCGAGGGTGGTGCGGCCCTCCACCGCCACGAAGGGCCGGATGCGCTCCAGCGCGCGCTCGCCGATGCCCTTCACCTCGAGCAGCTCGTCCACGTCGGCGAAGCGACCGCGCTCGCCGCGGGCCGCCAGGATGGCGCGAGCCTTGCTCTCGCCGATGCCCGGCAGCATCACGAGCTGCTCCGACGTGGCCGTGTTGAGGTTCACGACGCCGGAGAGCGCGGCCTCGCCCGGAGCCGCGCCCGCGGACGCACCGACGAGCAGCGCCAGCGCGACGGCGGCCACGACGGCGCGCAGTGCGCGCCGCCGGAGCCAGGAGTTGGAGGACTGGGGGGAAGTCATGCGACCTTCTCCCCGGGACCCGTGGGGCGAGTTCGAAAGGGGCTACGGGATCAGCAGTCGCGCCCGACGGCGAACTGCGAGGCCTCGACGAGCGCGCGCTTCGCCATGCCGTCGGGGAAGGGCGCGATCGCGGCGGCGGCCCGCGTCGCGTGCTCCGCGGCGCGCCGGTCCGTGTCCTCGACGCCGCGGTGCCGATCCACGATCTCGAGCACCGGAGCGAGATCCTCCTCGCTCAGCACCAGCTCGGGCGCGGTCTCGCCGCGTGCGCCGAGCTCCGCGGTGCGGCGCGCGGCGGTCTTCAGCACGGCGCTCGCCGTCTCCCGCTCCGCGGGGGTGCAGCGCTTCAGCGCCAGCAGCAGCGGCAGCGTCACCTTGCCCTCGCGCACGTCGGTGAAGGGGGCCTTGCCGAGCACCTCGGCGCCGGCGCTGTAGTCGAGCGCGTCGTCGCGCAGCTGGAACGCCAGGCCGAGCTCGCGACCGAACTCCGCCACCCGGCGGCGCTCGCCCCGCGTCACGCCGCCCAGGATGGCCCCGGACTCGCACGCCGCCGCCAGCAGGTCGGCGCTCTTGCGCTCGATCACCGCGTAGTAGTGCTGCTCGGTCACGCTGGGGTCGAAGCTGCGCTCGAGCTGGAGCAGCTCGCCCTCGGCCATGCGCCGGATCGTGTTCGAGAAGATCCAGAGCACGTCGAGGTCGCCGTCCTCGACGATCATCGAGGAGGCGCGGGCGTAGAAGAAGTCGCCCACCAGCACCGCGCGCCGGTTGCCCCAGATCGCGTTCGCCGAGGGACGGCCCCGGCGCAGCTCCGAGAGATCGATGACGTCGTCGTGGAGCAGGGTGGCGGTGTGGAGCAGCTCCACCGCGGCGGCGATCTGGACGCGGCGCGGCCCCGTGTAGCCGCACAGCTCCGCGGCGAGGAGCAGCAGCGCCGGGCGCAGCCGCTTGCCGCCCGAGCCGAGCACGTGGTCGCCGACCAGCGCGACCGCCTCGCCCTCGGAGGCGAGCTGCTCGCGCATCGCGTTCTCGACGAGTGCGAGCGTCTCGCCGACGCGGTCGAGGCCACCGGGAAGCGCCGGTTCGTGCTCCGACATCGCCCGCAGCCTACCTGTGCGGGGAGGCAGTGACAAGCGGCGCGAGAGGCGAAAACGCGAGAATCGACGGAGGGTTAACTCCCGGTCACGGCCCCTGCGCCGGACCGCGCTCGACGGCGCCGGCCCGGGCGAGCCACGCGACCGCGTCGGCCAGGGTCTCCACCGCGATGGGCTGCGCCGCGTCACCGACGCCCCGGGCGGCGTCCGCCGCGCGCGCCGGAAGCAGCAGGCGGCGGAAGCCGAGGCGCGCGGCCTCGCGCAGCCGCTGCTCGATGCGACCGACGCGGCGGATCTCGCCGCCGAGCCCCACCTCGCCGCAGGCCGCCACGTCGGCGGGAAGCGGGCGGTCCATGCGGCTCGACGCCAGCGCCAGCGCGACCGCCAGGTCGGCGGCGGGCTCGCTGATCCGCACGCCGCCGGTCACGTTGACGTAGACGTCGCAGGAGAGCAGGTCCACCGGGGTGCGGCGGTCGAGCACCGCCAGCAGCAGGGCGACGCGCGCGTCGTCCACGCCGAGGCAGGTGCGACGCGCCGTCCCGTAGCCCGCCGGCGCCACCAGGGCCTGCACCTCGAGGAGCAGCGGCCGGCTCCCCTCCATCACCGGCGCGATGGCGGAGCCCGGTGCCGCGGCGTGGCGCTCGGCCAGGAACAGCTCGCTCGGGTTGGCGACGCCCTCGAGGCCCGACTCGCGCATGCTGAACACGCCGACCTCCTGGGTCGAGCCGAAGCGGTTCTTGGTGGCGCGCAGCACCCGGAACGGGTGGCCACGGTCGCCCTCGAAGGCCAGCACCACGTCCACCAGGTGCTCGAGCACGCGCGGGCCCGCGAGGGTGCCCTCCTTGGTGACGTGGCCGACGAGGAGCAGCGCCGCGTCGTGGCTCTTCGCGGTGGCGGCCAGCAGGGCCGCGCTCTCCCGCACCTGGGCGACGGAGCCCGGCGCCGACTCGACGCGGTCCGTGCGCAGGGTCTGGACCGAGTCGGCGATCACCAGCGCGGGGCGCAGCTCCCGCCACGGCTCGGCCAGCGCCTCGACCCGGGTCTCCGAGAGCGCCAGCAGGCCGTCGGGTACGTCGCCCAGCCGACCCGCCCGCAGCCGCACCTGCTGGAGGCTCTCCTCGCCGCTCACGTAGAGGACCCGGGCGCCGGCCCCCGCCACCGCGGCCGCCACCTGGAGGGCGAGGGTCGACTTCCCGATGCCGGGCTCGCCGCCCATCAGGACCACCGAGCCCGGCACCCAGCCACCGCCCAGCACCCGGTCGAGCTCGCCGACGCCCGAGGGCATGCGCGGCGCCGACTCCGCCGCGATCTCGCGGAGCGCGACCGCCTTCCCGACGCCCGCCTGGGGATCCAGCCCCAGCAGGTCCGGCGCCGCCGCGGCCGGCGGCGCGTCCCCCACCGGCTCCTCGACCAGCGACTCCCAGGCCCCGCACGCCGGGCAGCGCCCCAGCCAACGCGGCTGCTGGGCCCCGCAAGCCGTGCACACGTACGCCGACCGCGCCCGCCCCATCGCGAGCAACATAGCCCCACGCCCCGCCAGATCCGGTCACGCCGCCCCCCGCCAGCCCCGGCAGACCCCCGTAAACCAACCCACCGCTCCCGGTTGACGGCCTTCGCCCGCCCGCCCTAGCATCCAGCCCGGCGCCAAGGCGGCCCGCAGCGGTCGCCCGCACGCCCAGCGACCAGGAGCCCCGAGAGAGAGCGAGAGCGGCGCACCGAAGGTGCGCCGCATGAGCCCCCGCCCCGAAGCGCGGGCAGGCACCACCCCCAGCAAGCGACCGCCGGGAGCGCGCAGCGCGCCGGAGGCGCGCGGAGCACAGAAAACCCTGAAAGCCCTGGACCTCATCAAGCTCGCCGACCGTGCGCTCCGGGACGAGGCGCCCAGCCCCCCGGAAGCGCTCCAGATCCTCGACGCCGCCGACGAGGTGCCGCTGCTGCCGCTCCTCCAGGCCGCCTTCCTGCCGCGCGAGCGCCACTTCGGCCGCAAGGTCATGGTGCACGTGCTCAACAACGTGCAGAGCGGGCTCTGCCCCGAGGACTGCGGCTACTGCTCCCAGTCCCGCGACTCCGAGGCCCGCATCACCAAGTACCCGATGAAGAGCGAGGCCGAGATCCTCGCCGAGGCCGAGCAGGCCGCGCGCTCCGGCGCGTCGCGCTACTGCATGGTGGCCTCGGGCCGCGGCCCCTCGCTCCACACCACGCGCCAGCTCGCGGGCCTGGTGCGCAAGGTGAAGGAGCGCTTCTCGATCGAGGTCTGCCTCTCGGTGGGGCTGCTCGGCGAGGAGCACGCCCGCATCCTCGCCGAGGCGGGGCTCGACCGGCTGAACCACAACCTCAACACCAGCGAGTCCCACTACGGCGAGATCTGCTCCACCCACACCTACCAGGACCGGGTCGAGACCCTGCGCGCGGCCAAGAAGTGCGGCATCGAGCCCTGCAGCGGTCTCATCATGGGGATGGGGGAGACCTCCGAGGACCTGGTCGAGGTGGCGTTCCGGCTGCGCGAGCTCGAGGTGCCCTCGATCCCGCTCAACTTCCTGATCCCCATCGAGGGCAACCCGGTGGTCGACGACGGCACGCTCACGCCCGAGCGCTGCCTGCGCGCCCTGGCGATGCTGCGCCTGGTGAACCCGCGCGCCGAGATCCGCGTGGCCGGCGGACGCGAGGGCCACCTGCGCTCCCTCGGCACGCTGGCGCTGTGGCCCGCCAACTCGCTCTTCGTCGAGGGCTATCTGACGACGCGCGGCGACGCGGTGGCCGACACCTACCGAATGATCCGCGACGCCGGCTTCGAGGTGGAGGGCAACCCGGACTGGGACGGCGAGGTGCCGGCCCGGGAGTTCCGCCTCGAGGGCACCGACGGCGAGATCCTGAAAGCATGAACTCCGCTCGCCTTCGGCTCGCTGCGCGCACAGCCGGGCAAGGCCGGGCCGTGCTTGCGGCGGTGGAGAAACCGCGTGCAGGCGGGGCCGGCACCCATGAGCTGGACCGCCCTCGCGGCGCGCCCGTCACCGGGCCGAGCGGGCGGGACGCGGGCGTCGTGCGGCAAGCAGGTCGAGGTGCGGGCGCCGATGGGTGAGGCGGGGTTGGAGGCGCGCTCGGCAGCGGGCGGGGCGCTCGGGACGCGGGCGTCGTCCAGCGAGGCCATCGACGCGCGAGCATCGACGGGCGGCGCGCTCGAGGAGCGGGCCGCCGAGGTGCTCGGGGGGATCGAGGCGCGCGGCACGCTGCGGCGGATGCGGGTGCTGGCGGGCGCCCAGGGGCCGCGCATGGTCGTCGAAGGGCGGGAGGTGCTGCTCTTCGCGGGCAGCAACTACCTCGACCTGGCCCACCATCCCGAGGTCGCCGAGGCGGCGGCGCGCGCCGCGCGGGACTTCGGCTGTGCGGCCGGGGGCTCCCGCCTCATCAACGGCAACCTCAACCTCCACGAGCGCCTCGAGGAGGAGCTCGCGGAGTTCGTCGGCACCGAGAGCGCGCTGGTCTTCGCGACGGGCTACATGGCCAACGTGGGCGCGATCCCCGCGCTGGTGGGGCGCGGCGACGTCGTGGTCTCGGACGCCCTCAACCACGCCTCGATCATCGACGGCTGCCGGCTCTCCCAGGCCGACGTGCGCGTCGTCCCCCACGGCGACGTGGACGCCATGGACGCGGCCCTCGGCGAGTGCACGGCGACCCACCGGCGCGTGCTGCTCGCGGTGGACGGGGTCTACAGCATGGACGGCGACGTCGCCCCGGTGGCGGCCTGCGCGGAGCTCGCCGCGCGTCACGGCGCCATGCTGCTGCTCGACGACGCCCACGGCACCGGCACCCTGGGCCCGAGCGGGCGGGGGGCCGCGGAGCTGTGCGGCGTGGAGGACGGGATCGACGTCCGCATGGGCACCCTCGGCAAGTCCCTGGGCTCCTTCGGTGCCTTCGTGGCGGGGAGCGCGCGGCTGCGCGAGCTGCTGGTGAACGCCGCGCGCAGCTTCATCTTCTCCTGCGCGCTGGCGCCGCCCCAGGTGGAGGCGGCCCGGGCCGCGCTGCGGCTGGTGGTGCGCGAGCCCTGGCGGCGCGAGCGGCTCCAGGCGAACGCGGCGCGGCTGCGCGCGCGGCTCGCCGCCGCCGGCGTCTCCACCGCGCCGAGCACCACCCACATCGTCCCCGTGGTGATCGGCGAGAACCGGCGCACCATGGCGGTCTGCGAGGCCCTGCTCGAGCGCGGCTTCTACGCCCAGGGGATACGGCACCCCTCGGTGCCCGAGGGCACGGCGCGGCTGCGCATCACCCCCATGGCGACCCACCGCGACGACGAGATCGACGCACTGGCCGACGCCATCGTGGCGGAGCTGGCGTGAAGGGGCTCTTCGTCACCGGCACGGACACCGGGGTCGGGAAGACCGTGGTCGCCTGCGCGCTGGCCCGGGCGCTGCGCGGCCACGGGGTCGGCGTCATGAAGCCCATCGAGACCGGGGTGGGGCCCGACGGACCCCTCGACGCCCAGGCGCTGCGCGAGGCGGCCGGGGCCGGCGACTCCCTCGAGGAGATCTGCCCCCAGCAGTTCGCGCTGCCCGCGGCCCCGACCGTGGCGGCGGCCGCGGAGGGGCGGACGGTGGACCTCGGCTCGGTGCGCCGCGCCGCGGAGATCCTGGCCGAGAGGCACCCCTTCCTGGTGGTCGAGGGGGCGGGCGGGCTGCTCGTCCCTGCCGCCGAGGGCTTCAGCATGGCGGATCTCGCCTCGGACCTCGGGCTCCCGGTGGTCGTCGTGGCCCGCGGCGCCCTCGGCACCATCAACCACACCCTCCTGACCCTCGAGGCGATCTCGCGGCGGGCCCTGCCGCTCGCCGGCGTGGTGGTCTCCCACGCTGCGGGGACGCTCTCCGACGCGGACGCCCGCAACCTCGACGCGCTGCGGCGTGCGCTGGGAGAGCGGCTCGTGGGCGAGGTGCCGCCGCTTGCGCCGGGCGAGGTGCCGAAGCCCGATGGCCTCGACCTGGGCGCGCTCCTGGGTGGCGAGCTCTAGCGCGCGGCGTGGACCCGCCGCCCGGCGAGCCAGGTCTCCAGCACCTCGCCGGCGGCGCTCAGCACCACCAGGTCCGCCCGGGCGCCGGGGCGTAGGGTGCCGCGCTCGCCCTCGATGCCCAGCAGCCGGGCCGGCCGCGCCGTGCAGGCCGCGACCGCCTCGGCGCGCGTCATGGCCCCGAACGAGACGGCGTTTCGGATCGCGCGATCCAGGCTCAGGTTGCTCCCCGCGAGCGTGCCGTCGGGCAGCCGCAGCGCGTCGCCATCGTCGCGCACCTCGCCGGCACCGAAGCTCCCGCTCTGGGCCGCGCCCGGCTCCATGCGGTCGCTGATGAGCATCAGCCGCTCGCGCTTGGCCCGCGCCGCCAGGCGCACGAAGGCGGGGTGGACGTGCACGCCGTCACAGATCAGGTCGCAGCTCAGCCGGTCCTCGGTCAGCGCCATGCCCGCGACCCCGAGATCGCGGTGGTGCGGGGGACCCATCGCGTTGAAGAGATGCGTCACATGACGCAACCCCGCGTCGATCCCCTCCGCGATGACGCGTGCGTCAGAGAGGGAGTGGCCCAGGGCCGCCACCACGCCCCGCCGTGCGAGCTCGTCCTGGAGCTCGCCGGCGCCCGGGATCTCCGGCGCCAGCGTCACCATCTTCACCAGGCCCTCGGAGCGGTCGAGGAGCTCGCGACCCTCGTCCGCCAGATAGGGTCGGATTCCACCCGGGGGCTGGGCACCGGCCGCCTCGGGCCGGATCCACGGCCCCTCCAGGTGCATCCCGATGGCGGCAGCCCCGTCCTCCCGCGCGGCGTCGATGCACCCGCACAGCTCGGTGACGCGCTTGCCCAGCGCGTCGGAGGGCCAGGCCACGGTGGTCGGGAGGTAGGCGGTGGTGCCGTGACGCAGCAATGACGCGCCCGAGCCCGTCAATGACGCGCGAATGCTCTCAGGGGGCTCGAAGATGAAGGCGCCGTGGTAGTGGAGGTCGATGAAGCCGGGCGCGACCGCGTGGCCCTCGAGATCGATCCACTCCGCGTCGCCGGGCGGCGGCTCCTCGGGGCCCAGGCTGGCCCGGATGCGGCCGCGCTCGATCAGGAGCGCTCCGCTCTCCTCGGTCCCGGCCTCGGGATCGATCAGCAGCGCGTTGCGGAGCACGAGTGAGGCCACGGCGCGCCGAGTCTAGGGGCTCCCCCCGCCAGGAACATATGAGGGGAAATACACACTAAAGAGGGCGCGCGGGTTCGCCGATCCTTCGGGGATGGCGCAGTTCGGGAACGACATCGAGGAGGACCTCAAGCTCCTCGAGGTCAAGATCAAGCAGCTCAAGAACGAGTACGAGCAGCACTTCCTGGGCTCGCGCCCCCGGGAGCCCTCGGTCCTCAAGGCCGAGGTCCAGAAGATGATCGCGCTGTACGCCCAGGTCCCCATCCAGAACACGGGCTTCCGCTTCAAGTTCAACAACCTGCGGGCCCGCTACTTCTCGTTCCGGCGGCACTGGGACGAGACCGTGCGCAAGATCGAGCAGGGCACCTACGAGCGCCACGTCTTCAAGGCCAACCTCAACCAGGGCCGGCGGGTCGGGGCGACGGAGAGGCCCACCGCGGCCCGGCCCCAGGGCGACATCTACGAGGCCTACGTGGCCGCCCGCCAGGCCTGCGGCCAGGACGTCGCCTCGCTCGACCGCCAGAAGCTCACCGCGCTCCTCGCCAAGCAGGAGCAGGCCATCCGGGCCAAGTACGGCTGCGCCGGGGTGGACTTCAAGGTGGTGGTCGAGAGCGGCAAGGCGAAGCTCAAGGCGATTCCCCACAAGACCTGAGCGATCCTCGCGCCATGGCGTCTCCCCGCTCCGCCTTCGACGTCGCCATGCGGGTCATGGTGGTGCTCGGCCTGGTGCTGGTGGCGGTCGCCGGCCACCACGCGGTGCGCTTCCTGCGCAGCGACGAGGGCGAGAGCCTGCTCTGGCAGACCCGTCTCTCGATGTACTCCTACGGCGGACCCGGCTCCCCGGAGCTGCGCGAGCTCGGCTGCCGCCTGCCCGCCATCGCGCCCCTCGGCGAGGTGATCCGCGCCAACGCGACCCTCTACGACGACGCCTTCGTGAGCGCCCTGCTGGCGAGCCCCTCCGCCGAGTACCCGACCGTCATGTGCAACAACGAGTCCGACCCCCCGCCCGAGTGCGACGCCATCGCCGCCACCTACGCGGCCGCCATCCGCGCCGACACCCCCATCGTCGTCTTCGCCTACTACTACGAGACGGTCATGTGCGAAGGCATCTTCTCCCCCACCGGCACGCACCTCTCCCCCTTCGACGAGGACTACCTCACAGCGAGGTAGCAGGCGCCCGCAGCCGTCTCCCCGACGCAGCGCTCCGAAGAAGCCCCGCGCGAAGGCGAAGCGGCGCGAGCGAGCCCGTGCAGGATGCTGGGAGATGCAAGAATGCAAGCGCCCATAGGGCGCGCGCAGCGCCGGCCCGCCTCCCGCGGGCTGGCGCGAAGTCCAGAAAGCCCTGCCCTAGTGCTTGAACTGCTCCTGCTTCTTGGAGACGTTCAGGCGCGTGAGGGCCCGGGAGTACGCGTCCTGGTACTCGTCGTAGAGCTCCTCGCCGTCGGCGGTGGAGCGCATCTCGCCGAGCATCCGCTGGGCGCGCTCGCGCGCCACCTCGGCGCGGCCCGAGTCGATCTCGTGGGCGAACTCGCAGGTCGGCGCCATCACGGTCACCTCGCGGCCGTGGACCTCCGCGTAGCCGCCCGAGAGCGCGGCGTAGAGGGTGTCGCCGTCGCCGGCGGGCTGGAGCTCGGCGGGCCCGATGCGCAGCCCGGTGAGGAACGGCTCGTGGCCGCCCAGCACGCCGAAGTCGCCCTCGGTGCCGGGCAGGATCACCGAGTCGACCTCGCCCCGGAAGGCCTCGCCCTCGGGCGTCACGATGGTGAGCTCGAACGCCATCAGGAGAGGCTCTTCGCCTTCTCGACGGCCTGCTCGATGGTGCCCACCATGTAGAAGGCCTGCTCGGGCAGGTCGTCGTGCTTGCCCTCGAGCACCTCCTTGAAGCCGCGGATGGTGTCGTCGAGCCGTACGTAGACGCCCGGCGTGCCGGTGAACTGCTCGGCGACGTGGAAGGGCTGGGACAGGAAGCGCTCGAGCTTGCGCGCGCGCGCCACCGTGAGCTTGTCCTCCTCGGAGAGCTCGTCCATGCCCAGGATCGCGATGATGTCCTGGAGGTCCTTGTACTTCTGGAGCACCTGCTGGACGCCGCGCGCCACCCGGTAGTGCTCGTCGCCGAGCACCTGGGGGTCGAGGATCCGGCTCGTGGAGTCGAGCGGGTCCACGGCGGGGTAGATGCCCAGCTCCGAGATGCGCCGCGACAGCACCGTGGTGGCGTCGAGGTGGGTGAACGCCGTGGCGGGCGCCGGGTCCGTCAGGTCGTCGGCGGGCACGTAGATGGCCTGCACCGAGGTGATGGAGCCCTTTGTGGTGGAGGTGATGCGCTCCTGGAGCTCGCCCATGTCCGTGGCGAGGGTCGGCTGGTAGCCCACCGCCGAGGGGATCCGGCCCAGCAGCGCCGACACCTCGGAGCCGGCCTGGGTGAAGCGGAAGATGTTGTCGATGAAGAGGAGGACGTCCTTGCCCTCCTCGTCGCGGAAGTACTCGGCCGCGGTGAGCGCCGTGAGGCCCACCCGGGCCCGGGCTCCGGGCGGCTCGTTCATCTGGCCGTAGACGAGCGCCGCCTTGTCGAGCACGGTGCTGCCGTCGGAGAGCTCGGCCTCCATCATCTCGTTCCAGAGGTCGTTGCCCTCGCGGGTCCGCTCGCCCACGCCGCCGAACACCGAGTAGCCGGCGTGCTCCTTCGCGATGTTGTTGATGAGCTCCATGATGACCACGGTCTTGCCCACGCCGGCTCCGCCGAAGAGCCCCACCTTGCCGCCCTTCGGGTAGGGGGCGATCAGGTCCACCACCTTGATGCCCGTCTCGAGGGCCTCGACCGAGGTGGACTGGTCCACGAACTCCGGCACCGGCCGGTGGATCGGGTAGCTGGTCTCCGACTCGATCGGGCCGCGCTCGTCCACGGGGTCGCCGATCACGTTCATGATGCGGCCCAGGGTCTTGGGCCCCACCGGGACGCGGATCGCGTCGCCGGTGTCGAGCACGCGCTGGCTGCGGGTGAGACCCTCGGTGCTGTCCATCGCGATGCAGCGCACGGTGTTCTCGCCGAGGTGCTGGGCGACCTCGACCACGAGGTTGTTCTCCTCGTCGCTGATGCTGGGGTTCGTGGTGCGCAGGGCGCGGAAGATCTCGGGGAGGTCGCCGGGGGGGAACTCCACGTCCACGACGGGGCCGAGAACCTGCGTGATCTTGCCTTCGGATGCCATGATTACTCCAGTGCCTGTGCGCCGGTGACGATCTCCACCAGCTCCTTGGTGATGGCGGCCTGGCGGGCCCGGTTGAACTGCAGCGTGAGGCTGCTGATGAGCTCTTCCGTGTTCCGCGTGGCCGACTCCATGGACGTCATGCGCGCCGCGTGCTCGCCGGCCTGGTTCTCCAGCAGCACGCGGTAGATGCTGAACTCGATGGCGCGCGGCAGCAGGGCGTGGAGCACCTTGCCCACGTTCGGCTCCACCTTGTACGGCATCTCGTCGCCGTTGGCGGTCTCGCCCTGGTGGGGGACCGGCGCCAGGGGCAGCAGCGGCGCGTCGATCGGCGTCTGCACCAGGGCCGAGACGAACCGGTTGGCGACGAACACCACCTCGTCGCTCTCGCCCTCGATGAAGCGCTTCTGGAGATGCTCGGAGATCTCCATGGCGAGGTTCACGTCCACGTCGCCGATGTCGGTCCACACGCGCCCCACGCTCCGGGGCCGGTGCTTGCGGAAGTACTCCGCCGCCTTGCGGCCCACGGGCGTCACCACCAGCTCGCGATGGCTGCCCGCGCGCCCGGCGATGTACGACTCGGCGTGCTTGATCGCGTTGGCGTTGAAGGCCCCGCACAGGCCGCGGTCCGAGGTCACCACCACCACCTCGAGCGTGCCGGTGTCGCGGCGCTGGAGCAGCGGGTGCTCGTCGACGGGCTCGCGGCGCCCGATCTCCTGCATGGTGGCGTACATGCGGTCCGAGTAGGGCCGCGCCGCGATGATGGCGTCCTGGGCGCGGCGCAGCTTGGCGGCCGCCACCATTCGCATCGCGCTGGTGATCTGCTGCGTCTTCTCGACGCTGCGGATGCGCCGCTGGATGTCCCGCAGGCTCGGCAACTAGGCGGCCTCCTCGCTGCTGGAAGCCCGCGTGGGCTGGAAGATCTCCGCGAAGCGGTCGAGCGCGGAGCCGAGCTTGTCCGCCACCTCGTCCTCGAGCTTCCCGGTGCTGCGGATCGAGTCGAGGATGGAGGCGTGCTCGCTGCGGATGAAGTTCAGCATCTCCTGCTCGTAGCGGCCCAGGTCCTCGAGCTCGTAGGGCCGCACCCAGGAGTCCCGGCCCTTGGGCGGGGTGGCGGCGAAGATCGACACCACCTGCTCCTCCATCGGCATGGGCTGGTACTGGGGCTGCTTCAGGATCTCGGTCTGGCGCTCGCCGTTGGCGAGCTGCTCCTGGGTCGCCTTGTCGAGGTCGCTGCCGAACTGGGAGAAGGCCGCCATCTCGCGGTACTGGGCGAGGTTCAGCTTCAGCGTGCCCGCCACCTTCTTGGTCGCCTTGGTCTGGGCCGCGCCCCCAACCCGGGAGACCGAGAGGCCCACGTTCACCGCCGGCCGGATGCCCGAGTTGAAGAGGTCCGTCTCGAGGAAGATCTGGCCGTCGGTGATCGAGATGACGTTGGTGGGGATGTAGGCCGACACGTCGCCGGCCTGGGTCTCGATGATGGGCAGCGCCGTGAGGCTGCCGCCGCCGAGCTCGTCGGACAGCTTGGCGGCGCGCTCCAGCAGCCGGGAGTGGACGTAGAAGACGTCCCCCGGGTAGGCCTCGCGCCCCGGCGGCCGGCGCAGCAGCAGCGAGAGCTGGCGGTAGGCGACCGCCTGCTTGGAGAGATCGTCGTAGATGATGAGGGCGTGCTTGCCGTTGTCGCGGAACCACTCCCCCATCGCGCAGCCCGTGTAGGGCGAGATGTACTGGAGCGGCGCGGGCTCGCTGGCCGTCGCCGCCACCACGATCGTGTACTCCATGGCGCCGTGCTGGGTGAGCTTGTCCACCACCTGGGCCACGGTGGACTGCTTCTGCCCGATCGCGACGTAGACGCAGAACACGTCGGTGCTCTTCTGGTTGATGATGGTGTCCACCGCGATCGCGGTCTTGCCGGTCTGGCGGTCGCCGATGATGAGCTCGCGCTGGCCGCGGCCGATCGGCGTCATGGCGTCGATGGCCTTGATGCCGGTCTGGAGGGGCTCGTGGACCGACTTGCGCGTCACGATGCCCGGGGCCTTCACCTCGACGCGGCGGTTCTCGGTGGCGGGGATCGCGCCCTTGCCGTCGATGGGGTTGCCGAGGGCGTCCACCACCCGGCCCAGCAGGCCCTCGCCCACGGGCACCTCGACGATGCGGCCGGTGCGGCGCACCAGGTCGCCCTCGCGCACGTGGTCGGCCTCGCCCATCACCGCGATGCCGACGTTGTCCTCCTCGAGGTTCAGCACCATGCCCGAGACGCCGCCCGGGAACTCCACGAGCTCGCCCGCCAGGGCGTTGGCGAGGCCGTAGACGCGCGCGATGCCGTCGCCGATGGAGAGCACGGAGCCGGTCTCGGCGACGTCGATGTCGCGGCCGTACTCCTTGATCTCGCGCTTCAGGATGTCGGTGATCTCGCCGGGACGGATGTTCATGGATCCAAGGGCTCCGTTACGAGGGTTCTGGGTGCGTTCCGCTTCGCCGTCCAGCTCCGCCCGTCAGCTCCGGGTCAGGCTGGCGCGGAGGTGGGAGAGCTGGGTGCGCAGGCTGCCGTCGTAGACGACGTCGCCCACGGTGGCCACGACGCCGCCGAGCAGATCCGGGTCGACGTCGACCTCGAGCTCGATCCGGCGGCCGGTGCGCGCCGCGAGGGCGTCGCGCAGGCGGGCGACCTGGGCGTCGGAGAGCGGGCTCGCGCTGCGCACGAGCGCCTTGGTGACGCCGGCCTGCTCGTCGGCGAGGCGCTCGTACTCGGCGCGGATCGCGTCGAGGTCGACCAGGCGCCGCTGGTCGATCAGGAACGCGTAGAAGTGGCGCAGCAGGGGGTCGAGGCCGGCCTGCTCGGTGACCTTCTCCAGCACCGAGCGGCGCTCCGCCACCGGGTGCAGGGGCTGGAGCAGCACCTCGCCGAGATCGGCGTTCTCGGCGAGCAGCGCGTCGAAGCCGGAGAGGGCCTCGCGCACCGGGGTGACGCGGCCCTCCTCCTCGGCGAGCTGGAAGAGCGCGCGGGCGTAGCGGCGGGCGGCGGCGCTGCGGGCCATCAGGCGCTCCCCGGGGCGGCACCGCCCCCGCTCTCGATGCGGGTGACGAACTCGTCGACCAGCCGCGAGCGATCCTCGTCGGTGACGCCCTGCTCGAGCATCCGCTCGGCCATCTCGATGGCGAGGCTCGAGGCCTCCTCGCGCAGGGTCTTGCGCGCGCGGCCCAGCTCGCGCTCCACCGCGGCCTCGGCGTCGCGGCGGATGCGCTCCGCGACGCGCTCCGCCTCCTCGAGGATGCGGGTCCGCTCGCGCTCCGCGCGGTCGCGGGTGAGCTGGCGGATCTCGGCGACGTCGGTCTCGAGCCGCGCCACCTTGCCGCTCCACTCCTCGAGCTTGCCCTCGGCGTCGGCGAGGAGCCGCTCCGAGCTCGCGATGTCCTCCTGGATGCCCTCGCGGCGCTGCTCCAGGTAGGCGAGCACGGGCTTGCGGGTGAGGAACACGAGCACCGCGATCAGCAGGAGCAGGTTGAACCACTCCCAGTAGAAGCCGCTCGCGCCCTCGGCGGCGGCGCTCGCCGCGACGGGCGTGAGCGCGGTGACGAGCCCCGCAGCGGCGGCGCGGCCCCTCACGAGAGCGGCCTTCCCAGCACGCGCGACGCCGCCTCCCGGGCGAGCTCCTCGGCCTGGCCCCGAAGCTCGCCGCGGGCCTCCTCGAGCATGCGCGCCACGTCGTCGCGGGCGGCCGTGATGCGGGTCTCGGCGTCGGCGCGCACGCTGCCGGTGGCCTCCACCTGCTCGCGCCGGGCGGCCTCCACCCGGCTGCGGCGGTCCGCCTCGGCCTCCTCGGTGGCGCCGCGCACCGCGGTCTCGTACTGGGCCAGCACCGAGTCCGCCTCCTTGGCGATCTGCTCGGCGCGGCCCCGGGCGCCCTCGATGCGCTCCCGGCGCTCGTCGAGCACACGCAGCAGCGGGGCGAAGAGCAGCTTGTTGACCGGGAAGATCATCACCACGAAGAGCAGCAGCAGGTAGACGAAGCGCACGTCGGGGAAGATCTCGAGCGCCCCTCCCGCCGCGGCGGACGGCGTCGCCAGGAGCAGCGAGCCGAGGGCGAGGAGGCCGGCACCCGGGAGGCGCCGGTGGCGCGGGAGAGCAGGGGGCCGGGCCACGTCTCGCGGGAGGATCATGTCTCGGAGGACCTTTCTCGGCTGCGTCGCGCGGCTCGGTCGGGGCGGGGGGCCCGGCGGGACCACGGGCCGGAGCCCGCCGGATCCGCTGGAGCCGCCTCGGACGCTGCCGGTGGCCGGAACGACGAGCCGGCGGACCGGGTAGGGCCGCCGGCGACGAGGCGGGCGGGATTCTCGCAAAAAAGGCGGCGACTTCAACCGGCGCGCGGGGCCGCGGAGGGCGCCGGAAGCGTCTCGCAGCGGCCCTCGAAGCGGCATCCCTCGGCGAGCGCCAGGCGGGGGGTCCGCAGGGACGCGGTGACCCGGGCGCTGGCCAGCAGGCGCACCCGCTGCCGGGCGTGGACCTCGCCCTCGAGCTCCCCCGCCACCACCAGCTCGTCCACCTCGATCCGGGCGTCCACCCGGGCGCGCTCTCCGATCACGAGGCAGCCCTGGGCGGCGACCTCGCCGCGGAGCCGGCCGTCCACCCGCGCGCTGCCGCGGAACACGAGCCGGCCGTCGAAGGCCGCCCCGGCCCCGATCACGGCCAGCTCCTCGCCGCCCGACCCGGCGTGGGGGCCCGGCGGCGCGTCCCTGCCCTCGGGGGTCACGGTCCTTCCAGGATCGCGCTCGCCACCCGGTGGAGCTCCTCGGGCCCGAAGAAGTCGATCTCGAGCTTGCCGCGCTGGGGCGTGCCGGTGATGCGGACCCGCGTCTTCAGGTGGTCGCGCAGGCGGTCGAGCAGGGCCTGAAGGTTCGGGTCCACGGCGTCGCGGCTGGGGCTGCGCCGGCGGGCGGGGCGGGTCGCGGCCCCGGCGCTGCGCGCCAGCTCCTCGGCGGCCCGCACCGAGAGGCCGTCAGCAACCACCCGGTCGCGCAGCCAGCGCCGGCGCTCGGGGTTGGCGAGGGAGAGGAGCGCCTTGGCGTGGCCCACGCCGAGGGCGCCGGTCTCGACGTCCTCCTGGAGCTCGCGCGGCAGGTCGAGCAGGCGCACGTGGTTCGCCACCGTGGAGCGGTCGAGCCCGACGCGCGCGCCGATCTCCTCCTGGGTGGCCCCGCCTTCGAGCAGCGTGCGGAACGCGAGCGCGAGCTCGATGGGGTTCAGGTCCTCGCGCTGCACGTTCTCGACGAGCGCGACGTCGAGGAGCTCGCGCGGCGCCAGGTCCTTCACCGTGGCGGGCAGCGCCTCGAGGCCCGCGAGCCGCGCCGCGCGCCAGCGGCGCTCGCCCACCACGAGCTCGTAGCGGTCCGGGTCGCTCGCGCTGCGCCGCACCACCACGGGCTGGAGCACGCCGTGACGCTCGAGCGACTCCGCGAGCTGGCGCAGCTCCTCGTCGCCGAAGTGGCGACGCGGCTGCTGGGGGTTCGGGACGATGCGCTCGAGGGGAATCTCGAGCACGCCGGCGCGCGGCCCTTCGGCGGCGCCGGCGGGCGCCGCGGCGGGGGCTTCGGCGGGCTCGCTCGTCTCGGTGCTCGGGAGCAGTGCGCCCAGCCCCCTACCGAGTGCGTTGCGTCGGGCCATGGTGGTTCTCCTTGGTGCTCGGGGTGCCGGTGCGCGTCACTTCTCGTCGAGGCTCGGGGGGCTGGGTCGCGCGGGGATCGCGGTGCGCTTGAGCAGCTCCGAGGCGAGCTGGAGGTAGCTGCGCGCGCCCTTCGAGTGGACGTCGTAGAGCAGCGCGGGCTTGCCGTGGCTGGGAGCCTCGCTGAGCCGCACGTTGCGCGGAATGTGGGTGTCGTAGACGCGGTCGCCGAAGTGGCGGCGCACCTCGTCGCTCACCTGGCGCGTCAGGTTCGCGCGCAGGTCCACCATGGTGAGCACGATGCCCTCGAGGCCGAGCCTCGGGTTCAGGCTGCCGCGCACGCGCTCCACGGTGTCCATCAGGCGCGCCAGACCCTCGAGCGCGTAGTACTCGCACTGCAGCGGGATCAGGACCGAGTCCGCCGCCGTGAGCGCGTTCACGGTGAGCAGGCCGAGGGAGGGCGGGCAGTCGATCAGCACGAAGTCGTAGGTGTCGCGGGCCGCGGCGAGGCAGCGCGAGAGGCGGCTCTCGCGTCCTTCGAGGGAGACGAGCTCGATCTCCGCGCCGACCAGGTCCGGACCCGAGGGCGCGACGTGCAGGTACGGGAGCTCGGTCGCGCGCGTGATGGCGCGCAGCGACGCCTCTCCGAGGAGGGCGTCGTAGAGGTGCGGCTCGGGCGCCGCGATCCCGAAGGCGCTGCTCGCGTTGGCCTGGGGGTCGAGATCGACGAGCAGCGTGGCGCGCTCCGAGGCGGCCAGGCTCGCGGCGAGGTTCACCGAGGTGGTGGTCTTGCCGACGCCGCCCTTCTGGTTGACGACGGCGAGCACGCGGCCGGCTGCGGGGGCCGGCGCCTCGGGGGTGGGGAGGTGGTCGGTGATGGTGCTTCCCCGGGGGGAACGAGGTGCTTCTCCAAGGGTTACCACACGCAGCCGGGGGTGCCAAGCACCCGCGCGGCCTCGGGGAGCGCGGCAGCAGGGAAGGGGCGGTCAGGTGCGTCGGCCGAGCCAGATCGACCGACGAGGTCCAGCGAGGGGGACCTCGTAGTGGCGAGGCTGCTCGGGCGCGATCCCGGGGATCGGGTCCACGGCGGGCGGTGTGGAGGAGTACGGGATCGCGATCCAGCCCCCCGGACGCGCCCAGCGGCGCGCCCGCTCCGCGACCCGGCTCGGAGGCCCCATCGCCTGGGCGACCACGCCGTCCTGGGGCTCGGGCTCCAGGTCCTCGGCGCGCCCGCGCAGCACCCGGGCGTTGGGGAGCTCGAGCTCGCGGACCACGCCGCGCTGGAAGTGGTGGGCCCGCTCCCGGGACTCCACGAGGGTGACCTGGCGCTCGGGGTCCGCGATCGCGAGCGGGAAGCCGGGGAACCCGGCCCCGGAGCCCAGGTCCGCGAGGGTGTTGGCCGGTGGCAGTGCGACATGGAGCGCGAGGGCGTCGAGGACGAGGTGGCGCACCACGTCGGCCGCGGTGCGGTGGGCGGTCAGGTTGACGCGAGGCGACCAGCGGGCGACGAGCTCCGCGAGGCCGACCAGGGGGCGCACCGCGACGCCGGGGAGCTCGAGGCCGAGCTCCTGGAGGCCTGCGGTCAGGAGCTCGGCGGGGGCGGGGGTCCGTTCCACGGGGAACGGTGGTGGGGGGCGGAGGCGGGGGCGTTCCACGGGGAACGCCTAGTCGTCGTTCCGGGCCGCCTGGCGGGTCGACTCGATCGCCTCCTCGTACTCGGGCGCGCCCTCGGGCACCACGACGACCTGGCGGTACCGCCCCTCCCCGATGCTCATGGTCGCCACGCCTTCCTCGTCGCGGAGCGCCATGTGGACGGCGCGGCGGTCGCGGGGGTTCATGGCGTCGAGCGCGACCGAGCGCCCGGTATCGGCGGCGCGGCGAGCCGCCCGGGACGCGACCCGCTCCAGGAAGTCTTCGCGGCGGTCCGGGTCGCCGTCGGCGTCGACCACGATCCGCTTGGGGTCGTCCTCGAGGCGCGCCGCCGCCTGGTTGGCGAGGAGCTGGAGGGCGTCCTGGCCCTTGCCATCGCCGCCCGTCAGCCGCTCCGCCGCGGCACCGCTCAGCGAGTAGACGATGAAGCGCTCCTCCACGGTCTCGCTGATCTCGAAGGACCCGATCTCCATCCGCTCCACGACGCCGAGGATGAAGTCGCCGATCTCGCCCAGGCTCCCTTGCGCGGTCCCCTTCGAGGGACCCGCGTCCTCGAAGCTGGCCCGCTCGCGGCCCTCGTCCCGATCCCGGCCCCGACGGCCGCGGCCCCCGCGTCCACGATCCCGGTCGCGGTCCCGGTCTCGATCGCGGTCGCGGTCGCGACCGCCGCGTCCACCGCGGTCGCCCCGGTCCCCACGGTCGCGGCCGCCGCGGCCGCCGCGATCCCGGTCGCCCCGCGCCTCCCGGCCCTCGCCTCGATCGTCGCCGCGCGACGAGCCGCGGTTCCCCCTGGGCGAAGCCCCGGGGGGCCAGGCCACGACCAGTGCGCGCGCCCCGAGCCCGCTCACCTCGGTGCCCTCGATCTGGCGCACCTGGAGCTCGGACTCGCTCACGCCAAAGAAGCTGCACGCCTTCGCGACGGCCTCGTCGCGGCTGGCGCCAAAGAACTCGTGGGGCTCGGAAGTGGGCTCGTACACGTCGGGTCTCCTGGGTGGGTTCGCGGCACCGGGGATCGGGGCACCGCGGGGGTTCGGGAACGTGTTCGCGAACCGGCTGCCTCGCGCCGCTTCGCGATTCTCCGTGTGGTCAGGCGGGCGCCGCCTCGGCGGCGGGCTCCTTCCTGCGGTTCGTCCAGACCTGCTGCGCGATGCCCAGGACGTTACTGACGAACCAGTAGAGCACCAGCCCCGAGGCGAACTGGTAGAAGAGGAACGTGAACATGATGGGCATGACGGTGCTCATCATGCGCGCCTGGGCGGGATCCATGGTGGTCGGCGTGAGGCGCTGCTGGAGCACCATGCTGCCGCCCATCAGGATCGGCAGCAGCCGCACCGGAAGGTCGAGGCCCGGCAGCGTGAACAGCGCCTCGGGGGCGGAGAGGTCGTCGATCCAGCCCACGAAGGGCGCCTGGCGTAGCTCGATGGCGCCCTGGAGCGCGTAGTAGAGTCCGATGAACACGGGCAGCTGGAGGAACATCGGCAGGCAGCCCGACATCGGGTTGAAGCCCGACTCCTTCCACAGCTTCATCATCTCCTCGGACTGCTTCTGCTTGTCCTCGGCGTACTTCTCCTGGATCTCCTTCATGCGCGGCTGCATCTCGCCCATGCGCTTCATGGACTTCACCTGCTTCTGCATGATGGGGAACATCAGCACGCGGACCAGCAGGGTGATGAGGATGATGGCGAGCCCGTAGTTGCGGACCAGCGCGTAGGTGGCCTCGAGGAGCCAGACGAAGAAGCTCGTCAGCGACGGGAACCAGCCCTTCGAGATCGCCTCGTCGAGGTGCCCGCCCGCGGCCTCGAGGCGCGCGCTCTCCTTCGGCCCGAGGTAGACGCGCAGCTGGCGCGAGACGCTCTGGCCCGGGGGCACGCTGACGGGCTGGAAGGCCAGCTCCGTCTGGACCAGGTCGCGCTCGCGGCCCGGCACGAAGCGGGCCGCCGCGTCCCGGGGCACGTCGGGAAGCATGGCGGCCAGGAAGTAGCGGGTGTTGGCGCCCGCCCAGTCGACGTCGCGGCGCGTCTCGCTGGGCTCGTCGACGCTGCCCCCGCCGAAGCCGAGGAAGCTCGGCGCGTCGCCGACCGGGGCCTGCTCGAGGTCGCCGTCGGCGAGGGCCGCGAGCATGTACTCCGCGTAGTCGTTTCCGGGCAGCGGACGCGCGGGCCAGATGGTGAGGAAGGTCGGACGCACGTGGCGGTCGGAGTCGTTCACCAGCTCGAGGTCGAGGCTGAAGAGGTAGCCGTCCTCGGAGAGGCGGTAGGTCTTGCGCAGCGTGACGCCGCGCTCCTCGCGCGTGAACACCAGCGTCATGCGGTCGGGCTGCTCGAGCGCGTAGTCGGCGGCGGAGAGGTCGCCGTAGCCCACGGACTCGAAGGGCGTGGCGAGGGCGCGCTCGACCGCGGGATCGAGGGTGGCGATCTCGACGGGCGGCCGGCCCGGCCGGCTCGCGTCGTCGTACTGGCGCAGCGCCCAGCGCAGCAGCGCGCCGCCGCGGCTGGTGAAGGTGGCGTCGTAGAGGTCGGTCTGGATGCGGACCTGGCGCTCCGGCACCGACGGCTCTTCGGCGAGGGCCGGGCCGGGCGGTGTCGCCGCGGCGCCCGGCGCTGGGGTCGGGGCCGGAGCCGCGGCGAATGCGTCGGCGGGCGCCGCCTCGCCGGCCTCGCCGGCGGCCTCGGAGGCGGTCGGCGCACCCACCTCGTCCGGCGGGGGTGCCGTGTAGAGGGTCCAGAGGCTCAGGACCAGGAACGAGAGGGCAAGGGCGAGGAGGAAGTTACGGTCCATGGCAGACCTCGGCGGCTCGCGGAGCGCTGGCCCCGGCCGTCACCTCGGGGACGGGATCGTACCCCCCGGGGTTCAGCGGGTGGCAGCGCAGGATGCGGCGGATCGCGAGCCAGGCGCCGCGCAGCGCGCCGTGGCGCTGCACCGCCTCCGCCGCGTAGGAGGAGCAGCTCGGTGCGAAGCGGCAGTGGGGTCCGAGCAGAGGGGAAATCAACACGCGATAGGCCTGGATCGCGAGCAGCAGCAGCCGCGCCAGGGGGCTCACCGGGCCAGCCCCGAGAGCTCGCGCCGGGCCTCGTCGCTGGTCAGCTGCCCGGCGCCGCGCCGTGCGATCACCACGACGTCGCCCTCCAACGCGCTGCTCCGGCTCCGAAACCACTCGCGGATCCCCCGCTTCACCCGGTTGCGCGTGACGGCGTTGCCGACCTTCCGACTCACGGTGACGCCCAGCCGGGGAGTGCCGGCCGGGGCCAGCGCGCCTGCGGGCGCCACCAGCATCACGAAATGACGAGAACTGCGGCGGACCCCGTCGCGGCGCACCCGCTGGAAGTCCTTCGAGCTGCGGAGCCGGTCGGACCTTCGCAGCCGACCGCCCCGGGCGGCCATGCCCTACTTCGAGGCCACCGTCACGGCCAGGCGCTTGCGCCCCTTGGCGCGGCGACGCTTGATGAGTGCGCGACCTGCCTTGGTCTTCATCCGCGCCCGGAAGCCGTGGCGCCGCTTCCGCTTGATCCGGCTCGGCTGGTAGGTCCGCTTCATGTCGCACGCCTCGAGCGCCGGGCGCGTGGCCCGACGGACGCGCGAAGCTAACCGTGCGCCCGTCGCGCTGTCAAGCCGCCGGAAGCGACAAAAACCCCGCGATTCCGGGCCCGTGGACCCTCTGTGGGGGTCCTTTCGTGGTAAGATCCCCATCGGACCGGGGGGGTCCCGCACCGGACGCTTCCGCGCCGACAAAGCGAAACCCACGCCGGGTCGCGGACCTCGACCGCTTTTGTCGAATCCGGGCCCCTACTACCACCACTACAACCAGGATTCTCCAGACGGAAGTCGGAGAGAAGAAGCCGGACCGGGAGACAGCGATGAAGCTCGCCATCGAGAAGTCCGAACTCCAGCGCGGCCTCGCACGGATCCAGGCCATCGTCGAGAAGCGGAACTCGATGCCGATCCTGGCCAACGCGCTCCTCGAGGCGAGCAGCGCGAAGAGCGGCGGGCGGCTCGAGATCGCGGCCACGGACCTGGAGGTCGGGATCCGCGGCGCCCACACCGCGGACGTGAAGCAGAAGGGCAGCATCTCGGTCTCGGCGCGGAAGCTCTACGACATCGTGCGCGAGCTCCCCGAGGAGACCGTCCAGCTCGAGGCGGGCGACAACGCGTACCTGGAGATCCGCTGCGGGCGCTCGCGCTTCTCCCTGGCCGGTGCGGCCGCCGAGGAGTACCCGGACCTGCCGGACTTCAAGCCCGGCAAGCTCGTCACCCTCCCCGCCGCGGTGCTCTCGGTGATGATCGAGCGCACCATGTACGCCGCCTCGCTGGACGAGACCCGGTACAACCTGAACGGCGTCTTCTTCGAGGTGGATACCGACGCCGGCAAGATCCGCATGGTCGCCACCGACGGGCACCGCCTCGCACTGGTCGAGCGCTCCGTCGGGGTGGAGGTGTCCCAGCTCGCGAGCGGCGTGATCGTGCCGCGCAAGGGCCTCGCCGAGCTCAAGCGCCTGGTGGACGAGGAGGACGCCGACGAGGTCGAGATCGGCTTCGAGGGCAACAACGGCCTCGCCCGCAAGGGGGACGTCACGCTGGTGATGCGGCTCATCGAGGGCGAGTTCCCCAACTACCAGCAGGTGATCCCGAAGAGCATCGAGTCCCAGCTCACCGTGGGCACCAACGAGCTGATCCACGCGCTCCGCCGTGTGGCGCTGCTCTCGGCCGAGCGCAGCCGGGCGATCCGGGTGGAGCTCCAGCCCGGCCGCGTCGTGGTCTCCTCCAACAACCCCGACGTGGGCGAGGCCCAGGAGGAGCTCGACGTCGACTACGACGGCGACGGGCTCACCATCGGGTTCAACGCCCGCTACCTGCTCGACTGCCTCGGCGCCGCCGGCGCCAAGGAGGTGGTGCTCGGGCTGCAGAACGAGAACGCCCCGGTGCAGGTCCGGCCCACCGATGACTCGGACAGCCTCGCGGTGGTGATGCCGATGCGGCTCTAGGGGGCCTCTCGAGGGGTTCCTGGAGCCTTTACGGCCACTTAGAGTTTCGATACTCTCCTCGCGTCCCACCCCCTGAGGATCCGGACACGCACTTGGCCCGCACCACCCGGTGCACGAGAGGGCCCGGAATGTCGCGCGTGCCGGGAACGAGGGTCGCTGCCAGGCGACGGGTCGATCCGGGATCGCGTCCGCCGGCCGCCTCACGAGGATGAGTCCAGCTTGAGCTACGACGCGAGCTCCATCGAGGTTCTCGAGGGCCTCGACCCCGTCCGGAAGCGCCCCGCCATGTACATCGGCACCACGGGGCCCGACGGGCTCCACCACCTGGTGTACGAGGTGGTGGACAACTCCATCGACGAGGCCCTGGCGGGCCACTGCGGCGAGATCGACGTCACGATCCGGGCCGACGGCAGCGTGATGGTGACCGACGACGGCCGCGGCATCCCGGTGGGCAACCACCCGACCGAGAACCGACCCGCCGCCGAGGTGGTGATGACCACCCTGCACGCGGGCGGGAAGTTCAACGAGGGCAGCTACAAGGTGTCGGGCGGCCTCCACGGCGTCGGCGTCTCGGTGGTGAACGCGCTCTCGCGCTGGCTCGAGGTGGAGATCAAGCGCGACGGCAAGGTGTGGCGCCAGCGCTACCAGCGCGGCGAGCCCGACGCCCCCCTCGAGACGATCGGCACCACGGACCGCACGGGCACCAAGGTGACCTTCCTGCCCGACGACCAGATCTTCGCCAGCACCGACTTCTCCTTCGACGTGCTCTCCCAGCGGCTGCGCGAGCTGTCCTTCCTGAACGCCGGCGTGCGCATCAAGATCGCCGACGAGCGCAGCAACAAGTCCCACGACTTCTGCTACGAGGGCGGCATCGTCTCCTTCGTCGAGCACCTGAACCGCAGCCGGGCGCCGCTCCACAAGCCGCCCGTGCTGGTGGCCGGCGAGCGCAGCTACCCGAGCGGCGAGCGCGACGTCCCGGTCTCGATCGAGGTCGCGATCCAGTACAACGAGTCCTACAACGAGAGCGTCTACGCCTTCGCGAACAACATCAACACCGTCGAGGGCGGCACCCACCTGGTGGGCTTCCGCACGGCGCTCACCCGCACCCTCAACCGCTACATCCAGACCCACCTGAAGAACGGCAAGGGAGTGCCGGAGTCGATCTCGGGCGACGACGTGCGCGAGGGGCTCACGGCGGTGATCTCCGTCAAGCTCCCCCAGCCCGAGTTCGAGGGCCAGACCAAGACGAAGCTCGGCACCAGCGAGGTGCGGGGGCTCGTCGAGGCCCTCGTCTACGACAAGCTGCTCGAGTACCTCGAGGAGAACCCCAACGTCGCCAAGCAGATCATCGGCAAGGTGGTCGATGCGGCGCGCGCCCGGGCGGCGGCCCGCAAGGCCCGCGACCTGGCGCGGCGCAAGGGGGCGCTCGGCGACCACAGCCTCCCGGGGAAGCTGGCCGACTGCCAGGAGCGCGACCCGGAGAAGAGCGAGATCTTCATCGTCGAGGGCGACTCCGCGGGCGGCTCGGCGAAGCAGGGCCGCTTCCGCGAGTTCCAGGCCATCCTGCCCCTGCGCGGCAAGATCCTGAACGTCGAGCGCGCGCGCCTCGACCGCATGCTGTCGAGCGAGCAGATCCAGGCCATCATCGCGGCCCTGGGCTGCGGGATCGGGCCGGACTTCGACGCCAGCAAGGCCCGCTACCACAAGGTCATCATCATGACCGACGCGGACGTGGACGGGAGCCACATCCGCACCCTGCTGCTCACCTTCTTCTACCGCCAGATGCGGGAGCTGATCGAGCGCGGCTACCTCTACATCGCCCAGCCGCCGCTGTTCAAGGTCAAGAAGGGCCGCAGCGAGCGCTACGTGAAGGACGAGCCCAGCCTCGAGAGCTACCTGCTCGACCTGGCGCTCGGCAACCTCGGCGTGGCCGGTGCGAGCGGCGACGCGCTGCCCGACGCCGATGCGCGTGCGCTGCTCGAGGCCTCGGGCGAGTTCGGCCGCTGGATCCTGCGCCTGGCCCTGCGCCGGGTGGACGAGCGCGTCATCGAGGCCGCGGTGCTGGCCGGCGTCCCGAGCGAGGCCGACCTCCACGACGAGGCCGCCCTGGGCGAGCGCGTGGCCGCGGCGGTGGAGGAGCGCCTCGAGGCGATCCACCCCGACGCCCTCCCCATCGAGTGGGAGGTGGAGGCCGACCCCGAGCACGGCGGCCACCGGCTGATCGCGGCCACGCGGCGCGCCGGCGTGGTGGTGCGCACCGCCCTCGACGCCGACCTGCTGGGCTCGGCGGAGCACCAGCGCCTGGCCGCCCTGACGGCGCGCATCGGCGAGCTCGCCCAGGCCCCCTACCGCATCGTCGCCGAGGGGGAGGGCGAGGCGGAGCCCTTCGCGAGCCCGGCGCGCCTCCTCGACCGCGTTCTCGAGCTGGCCCGCAAGGGCCTCGGCATCCAGCGCTACAAGGGCCTCGGCGAGATGAACCCCGAGCAGCTCGCCGAGACCACGATGAACCCGGACTCCCGCACGCTCCTCCAGGTGAAGATCGAGGACGCGGTCGAGGCCGACGACATCTTCAGCAAGCTCATGGGCGACGAGGTGGAGCCGCGCCGCGAGTTCATCGAGCAGAACGCCCTCGAGGTCCAGAACCTGGACATCTGAGGCACGCGGAGCCATGTCCGACGAAGCGCAGACCGAAGAGACCGAGGCCGCGGCGACCGGCGATGCCGGCACACCGCCGGCCGAGCCGCCCACGAACGGCGGCAACGGCGGACCGCCGGCGGGGGAGCCCGACGCCCTGCCGGTGAACATCGAGGACGAGGTCCGCAGCTCGTTCCTCGACTACTCGATGTCGGTCATCGTGAGCCGCGCGCTGCCCGACGTGCGCGACGGCCTGAAGCCCGTGCACCGCCGCATCCTGTACGCCATGCAGGACGAAGGCCTGGTGCCGAACCGGGCCTACTCGAAGTCCGCCGGCGTGGTGGGCGAGGTGATCAAGCACTACCACCCCCACGGCGACCAGGCGATCTACGACGCCATGGTGCGGATGGTCCAGGACTTCTCACTCCGCTACCCGCTGATCGACGGCCAGGGCAACTTCGGCTCCATCGACGGCGACCCCGCCGCCGCCTACCGCTACACCGAGGCCCGCCTCGCAGCCCTCGCCATGGAGGTGCTGCGCGACATCGATCGCGAGACGGTGGACTTCGTCCCCAACTTCGACGGCCACACCGAGGAGCCCTCGGTGCTGCCGACGCGGCTGCCGAACCTGCTCGCCAACGGCTCCTCGGGGATCGCGGTGGGGATGGCGACCAACGTGCCGCCCCACAACCTGAACGAGCTGATCGACGCCCTCGTGCTCGAGGCCCGCAACCCCGACTGCAGCCTCGACGACCTGCTCGAGAAGATGCCGGGCCCCGACTTCCCGACGGCGGGCTTCATCTGCGGCCGCGAGGGCATCCGCTCCGCCTACGCGACGGGCCGCGGCGCGCTCACCGTGCGGGCCCGGGCCGAGATCGAGGAGGGCAAGCGCAACGAGCGCATCGTGGTGACCGAGATCCCGTACATGGTCAACAAGTCGGGGCTCGTCGAGCGCATCGCGGACCTGGTGCGCGACGGCAAGATCGACGGCGTCTCGGACCTGCGCGACGAGTCGGACCGCAAGGGCATCCGGGTGGTGGTGGAGCTGCGCAAGGACGCGCCCGCCGAGGTGATCCTGAACCAGCTCTACAAGCAGACGCCGCTCCAGACCACCTTCGGCGTCAACATGCTGGCCCTCGTCGACGGCCGGCCCCGCACCCTCTCGCTCAAGGAGGCGCTGCGCCACTTCCTCGACTTCCGCCGCGAGGTGGTGGCGCGCCGCACCGCCTACGACCTCGCCCAGGCCGAGGCCCGCGCCCACATCCTCGAGGGCTTCGCGATCGCGCTCGACAACCTCGACCGCGTGATCGCGATCATCCGCGGCGCCGAGGACACGCCCGCCGCCCGCACGGCCCTGATGAGCGAGTTCGAGCTCTCGGAGCGCCAGGCCCAGGCGATCCTCGACATGCGGCTGCGGGCGCTGACCGCCCTCGAGCGCCAGAAGGTGCTCGACGAGCTCGAGGAGCTGCGCGCCAGGATCGCCGAGCTGAAGGCGATCCTGGCCAGCGACGAGCGCATCCTCGGCGTGGTGCTCGACGAGCTCGAGGAGGTGAAGAGCGAGTTCGGCGACGACCGGCGCACGGAGATCACCGAGGCGGTGGAGGGCCTCACCACCGAGGACCTCATCGTCGAAGAGGACATGGTGGTCACGATCTCCCACCAGGGCTACGTGAAGCGCAACGCCGTCACCCAGTACCGCTCCCAGCGCCGCGGCGGCAAGGGCCTGAAGGGCATGAAGACGAAGGAGGAGGACTTCGTCGCCGACCTCTTCGTGGCCTCGACCCACGCCTGGATCCTGTTCTTCACGAACCGCGGGCGGGTGCACTGGAAGAAGGTCCACGAGCTGCCCCAGCTCGGGCGCGCGGCCCGCGGCCGGTCGCTGGCCAACGTGCTCCAGCTCCAGGAGGGCGAGCGCGTCCAGACCGTGCTGCCCGTGCGCAGCTTCGAGGAGAGCTCCGAGGAGTTCATCATCATCGCCACGCGGCGCGGCGTCATCAAGAAGACCGCGCTGCCCGCCTACTCGAACCCGCGCCGCGGCGGCATCATCGCGATCAACCTCGACGAGAGCGACGAGGTGATCGGCGCCCGCCGCACCACCGGCAGCCAGGAGGTGATCCTGGCCTCGAAGAGCGGCAAGTCGATCCGCTTCCCCGAGGACCAGGCCCGCGCCATGGGGCGCACCGCGGCCGGCGTGCGCGGCATGACGCTCAAGGAGGGCGACGAGGTCGTGGGCATGGAGATCCTCCAGCCCGGGGCCACGATCCTCACCGTGACGGCGAACGGCTACGGCAAGCGCACGCCCCTCGAGGACTACCGGGTCCAGAACCGCGGCGGCCAGGGCATCATCACGATCCGCACCTCGGCGCGGAACGGCGAGGTGGTGGGCGTGGCCCAGGTGGTGGCCGAGGACCAGGTCATGCTGATCACCGACGGCGGCAAGGTGCTGCGCTGCCCGGTGAGCGGGATCTCGCAGATGGGGCGGGCGACCCAGGGCGTGCGCATGATGGAGATGGGGGCCGAGGAGCAGATCGTGGCGATGGCTCGGCTCGCGGAGAGCGAGGAATAGGAGCTTCGTTCTCGTTGCAAGGCCCCGCTGCGCGCTGTTGGGTGCCTGGGGCGTCGGAGGGGGGTCGCCTGCTCCGGATGGCTCGCGCGGGCGAGCCGGCTCCGGGTGCCGTGACGAGGACGTGCTCGTCCTGGGGCGGTGCCGCCGGCGGGAGCGCTGCGCTCTATTCCTCCGCATTCGACCCCCCTCCGACGCCCCCGCGCGCGTTGGAGTGGCGCGGCGGTTCTGTTCTTCGGCAGGTAGGTTGTGGGGATGGCGACGAAGCGAGCGCGTAGTACCGAGCTGTTTCGGCGGGCGAGGAAGGTGATTCCGGGGGGGGTGAACAGTCCCGTGCGGGCGTTCGGGTCCGTCGGGGGGACGCCGCCCTTCATGGCTTCGGCGAAGGGGGCGTACGTCACCGATGCGGACGGGCGGTCCTACGTCGACTACGTGGGGTCCTGGGGGCCGATGATCCTGGGGCACGCGAATGCGGGCGTGCTGCGGGCGGTTCGGGAGGCGGCGGCCTCGGGCACGAGCTTCGGCGCGCCGACGGAGCGCGAGGTCGCGATCGCCGAGGTGGTCTGCTCCGCGCTGCCCGGGATGCAGCAGGTGCGGTTCGTGTCGTCGGGCACCGAGGCGACCATGAGCGCGCTGCGGGTCGCGCGGGGCGTGACGGGGCGCAAGCGGATCCTCAAGTTCGAGGGCTGCTACCACGGGCACGCGGACGCGCTCCTCGTGGGCGCGGGCAGCGGCGTGGCGACCCTCGGCATCCCGGGCTCGCCGGGCGTGCCCGAGGAGTTCACCCAGCTCACCATCCAGGCGCCCTACAACGACCTCGACGCGGTGGAGTCGGCGTTCAAGCGCTGGGGCGACGACATCGCCTGCGTGATCGTGGAGCCCATCGCGGGCAACATGGGGTTCATCGAGCCGCTGCCGGGCTTCCTCGCGGGGCTGCGCGAGCTGTGCGACCGCGCGGGCGCGCTGCTGGTCTTCGACGAGGTGATGACGGGCTTCCGGGTCGCATGGGGCGGGGCCCAGCGGGTCCACAAGGTGCGGCCGGACCTCACCTGCCTCGGCAAGGTGGTGGGGGGCGGGCTGCCCGCCGCCGCCTACGGGGGGCGCCGCGCGATCATGAAGCACGTGGCGCCCGAGGGGCCGGTCTACCAGGCCGGGACGCTCTCCGGGAACCCGCTCGCCATGGCGGCGGGGCTCGCCACCCTGGAGGCGCTCGCCGAGCCCGGCGTCTACGAGCGCCTCGGCGAGCGCACCGGCGCCCTGGTGGAGGGGATGCGCGCGATCGCGGCGGAGCACGACGTGCCGTTCACCGCGAGCTCGCTGGGCGGCATGTTCGGGTTCTTCTTCCACCCGGGGCCGGTGCGGAACTTCGACGACGCGCGCAAGGCCGACGCGGCGCGCTTTCGCCGCTTCTTCGCAGCCATGCTCGACGCCGGCATCTACCTGGCGCCCTCGCCCTACGAGGCGGGCTTCGTGTCGTTGGCGCATCGCCCCAAGGAGATCGACGCCACCCTGGAGGCCGCCCGGGGGGCGTTTCGGCGTGCCGCAACGCGTTGAGAGGCCCCGGGCGCTCGGCTAGTATCGCGCCCGCCTGAGCGCCCCCGGGGTAGCCGTGTGAAGCGCGTCGAATCGGGACGAAGCGAGACACGGCCGGGGCGCGACCGGGCGACAGCACGCAGAGCCGCGATCGCGTACGGCGGTGCCGTCGAGGCGGTGATCGCCATCGGGGTCGGAGCCGGGATCGGCTACCTGCTGGACCGCAGCTTCGAGACCGCGCCCGCCTTCCTGCTGGTCGGACTCGTGGCGGGCTTCGGCTCCTTCGTGCTGCTGATCGTGCGGATGACCCGGAAACTCGCCGAGATATCGGAGGATGACGCCACCACGTCGAACGAGAATTGAGCGCGCGCTCCCAGCGCTTCCCGATCGGGCCCGTGGAGCGACTCCACGCGGTGCTCGCACTGACGGCGCTCGCGGGCTCCTGGCTGCTGGTCTCCCGGGGCTTCGCGATCGGGCTGGCGCTGGGCGCGGTGCTGGAGGCGGTGAACTTCCGCTCCCTGCGCCGCGCCAGCGAGTCGGTGCTGGGAGGCGAGGCCGCCGGTGCGGCGGCGGGCGCGGTGATGGGCTTCGGCCTGCGCTTCGTGCTCCTGGCCGCGGCGGTCGGGATCGCGCTGCACGCCGGCATCCACCCGGTGGGGCTCGTGGTCGGGCTCTCGCTCATCGTCCCCGCCGCGGTGATCGGCGCCTGGACGGTGAGGCCCCGGCCCGACCCGAACGCCGAGGCCATCCCGGCCGACGACCCGAGCTGGGAGCGCTGGGACGCCTGGCGCGCGAAAGAGGTGGAGCCGCCGGAGGACGACGACGAGGTGGTGGTGGAGGAGGACCCGTGAGCATCTTCAAGAGCATCGAGGCCGCGACGGGCGTGCCCTGGGTGGTGGTGTCGGCGCTGTTCGCCGGCGTGATCCTGCTCCTGACGGGCATGCTGGTGCGCGGCCGCCTGGCCGCCGCCGAGGGCGGCGTGGTCCCCGACGAGGGCTTCAGCCTGCGCAACGCGGTGGAGCTGCTGGTCGAGTTCCTCGCGAACCTCGCCGAGCAGAACATGGGCCCGAACTGGCGCCGCTGGTTCCCCATCGTGGCGACCATGTTCTTCTTCATCCTGCTCTCGAACATGATCGGCCTCATCCCGGGCATCGACGGCGCCACCAGCGACGTCAACACCACGGCGTCCTGGGCCATCATCGCGTTCCTGGTCTCGGAGTGGGTCGGGATCCGCACCCACGGCTGGTCCTACGTGAACCACTTCCTCGGACCCAGCCTGTTCGACCTCAACGTGGGCGGACGCACCATCCACGTGCGCGCACTGGCGCCGCTCTTCCTGGTGCTCGAGATCATCGCCCACCTCGCCCGGGTGCTGTCCCTGGCGATCCGCCTGCTGGCGAACATGTTCGCCGACCACACCGTGGTCGGCGTCTGGCTGCTGCTCGTGCCCGCGGTGCTGCCCGCGGTCTTCATGGGCCTCGGCGTGCTGGTCGCGTTCCTGCAGGCCTACGTGTTCGCGCTGCTCACCATGATCTACATCGGTCTGGCGCTCGAGGAGGCGCACTAGCGCCCCCCGGTCCGGCCACCCATCCACCAAGAAAGGACCCCGACGATGCGACGATTCGGAAACCTCGTTCTCTGGACCCTGGCGGCCCTGTTGCTGCCCGTGGCGGCCTTCGCCGAGGACGCCGCGGCGGCGGCCGGCAGCGGCTCCTGGGGCTACGCGCTCGGCGCCGGCATCGCGATCGGCTTCGGCGCCCTCGGCTGCGGGATCGGCCAGGGCCTCACCGCCGGCAACACCACCGCGGGCATCGCCCGCAACCCCGGCGCCGCCGGCTCCATGTTCACCAACTTCATCCTCGGCATGGTGCTCATCGAGTCCATCGCCATCTATGCCCTCGTCGTCGGCCTGCTCCTCGTCTTCCGCATCCCGGCCTAGCGCGACGAGACCAACCGTTCGAGACCATACGGGCCAGGGTGGGGTGCCACCCTGGCCCGTCGTGTCTTCGGGCGCCGAAGGCCCTCGCACGCCCCCGGAGGAGCCCCCGGCCTGGGGCCCGCACTGCCCGCGAACAGCGAAGCGGAGCGGCAGAGCGGCGCCGCGAGCATCGGCACGGTGAACGAGTCCCCTACGACGCAAGCGCGGCCCGCCTTCGGCGGGCTGCGCGCGCAGCGAGCTAGCGCCGATCCCGGCATCGGGATCGGCGCGGCCAGCGAAGCGAAGTTCAGGAAGCTGGAAGCCACCGGGCGGGAGCAACGACGCGGGCCTCACCCCATCGTTTCATCCCGCGCCGAGCCGAGCCCCCGCCCGGCGACTCCGGACCCGCCGGCCCCCGGTCCCGGTAGAGGGGCGGTGGCGGGCGACGCCTTCGCGTCTTCCCTTCCCCCGGAGCAACCGGCGTGCCACCCTCCCGCGATGCCCGACCCGGCCCGAACCGCCCGTCCGACGGACACTTGCGCGCCGGCGCGCGCCGCCGCCGCGCCGTGCGGTGAACCCGGCGCCTCGGAGCCGGCGTGAAGCACGGTTCCTTCCTCGTCTTCGAGGGCCTCGACGGCAGCGGCAAGTCGACCCAGGTGGCGCGCCTCGCCGAGGCGCTACGCGAGCGCGGCCGCGAGGTGGTGGTGACCGCCGAGCCCTTCGAGGGCAGCGAGTGGGGGCGCCGCATCCGCGCCATGGCGCGGGCCGGCGATCCCCTGCCGCCCGACGAGGAGCTGAGCTGGTTCTGGAAGCAGCGCCGCGACCACGTCGAGCAGTGCATCCGTCCGGCGATGGCGCGCGGGTGCACGGTGGTGTGCGACCGCTACTACCTCTCCACGGTGGCGTACCAGGGCGCCCGCGGCCTCGACCCGGCGGTGCTGCTCCACGAGAGCGAGGTCGAGTTCCCGCTCCCGGACCTGGTGCTGCTGCTCGAGGTGGAGCCTGCACTGGGGCTCGAGCGGGCGGGCACCCGCGGCGAGCCGAGCGAGCCGGTCTTCGAGCGCCAGGACTTCCTGGAGCGCGTGGCCTCGGTGTTCGCCTCGCTGGAGCTCGACTACCTGGAGCGCATCGATGCCCGTGGCGACGTCGATGCGGTGCACGCCGCCATCCTGGGGGCGCTGCGTGGGCGGGACCTCCTCGACTAGGAGTCCGGGCTCGCTTTGTGGCGGAAGCGGACCCACCCTGGGTCGGCCTCCCAGGACCCGTTTGGGTATTCCCCCGCCAGGTCGAAGGCTTGGCGCGCGACCGACGTTGCGAGCCCGCGCCCTCGCGCGGTCCTCGGTCGGGTTTTGCGTCCCGTCTTCGGCGGCTGCGTGTAGACTGTCCGCCGCAGAGCTGCGAGGAGAACGCGATGCGGAGCTGTCTTGTCCCGGTTCCCTGGGCGCTGGCCCTCTTCACCCTGACCGCCGCGCCCGCCTGGGGCCAGGTGCCCGAGGCCCCCGACTTCCAGGTCAACACCTACACGACGTCCGATCAGGCCGATGCCGCGGCCGCGGCGGCCGCCGATGGCCGCTTCGTCGTGACCTGGAGGAACGACGGATCCAACGAGGGCGACATCCAGGGCCAGCGCTTCGCGGCGGACGGCACGCCGCTGGGTGGCGAGTTCCAGGTGAACACCTACACCACCGACTCCCAGTACGATCCCTTCGTCGCCGCGGCCCCCAACGGCGACTTCGTGGTCACCTGGACCAGCTTCCTCGGATCCGTCGGGAACGACTCCGACAACGCGAGCGTCCAGGGGCGGCGCTACGCCGCGGACGGGACGCCGCTGGGCGGTCAGTTCCAGGTGAACACCTACACGACGATCGCCCAGGACAGCTCATCGGTTGCCGTCGCCGATGATGGCCGCTTCGTCGTGACCTGGGCGAGCAGCGGATCGTCCGGGAGCGACACGAGCGGCTCCAGCATCCAGGGGCAGCGCTACGCCGCGGACGGCACGCCGCTGGGTGGCGAGTTCCAGGTCAACACCTACACCACATCCTCCCAGGGCGAACCCTCGGTCGCCGCGGCCGCCGATGGCCGCTTCGTCGTGGTCTGGACGAGTGACGGATCCTCCGGGAGCGACACGGGCGACGAGAGCATCCAGGCCCAGCGCTTCGCGGCCGACGGCACGCCCCTGGGCGTCCAGTTCCAGGTCAACGCCTACACGACCGGCTTCCAGCAGAGCCCCGAGGTCGCTGCCGTCCCCGACGGCCACTTCCTGGTGGCCTGGAGGAGCGAAGGATCGGCCGGGAGCGACACGAGCGAAGGCAGCATCCAGGGGCGGCTCTACGCGGCGGACGGGACGCCACTGGGTGGCCAGTTCCAGGTCAACACCTACACGACCGACACCCAGCAGAGCCCCTCGGTCGCCGCGGCCGCCGACGGCGACTTCGTCGTCACCTGGCACGGCGACGGGTCGGACGTCGATCCGGACCCGGACGCGATCCTGGGGCAGCGCTACGCGGCGGACGGCACGCCCCAGGGCGGCGAGTTCCAGATCAACTCCTACACCACCGGGGACCAGGACACTCCCTCGGTGGCGATGTCGGCCAGCGGCGACTTCGTGGTCGCCTGGGAGAGCGATGGGTCGTACGGGACCGACACGGACGCCGCCAGCGTCCAGGCCCGACGCTTCGCGGCCGACGACGACGACGACGGGGTGGCGGACGACGCCGACAACTGCCCCGACCTCCCGAACCCCGGCCAGCAGGACGCCGACGGCGACCAGAAGGGCGACGCCTGCGACTGCGCCTGCTTCGACCTGCTCGACGTGCTCGCGTCGGCGCCGACGTTCTGCGTCGATCGCGAGCTCGGGGCCGGCCAGAGCTACACGGTGACGTACGCGCCAGCGACGAGCCTGTTCGCCGACCTCTACTCCCCGTTCTTCTGCCGGGTGCACTCGTCGGTGATCCCGCTGGGGCCGCTCGTCCTGCCGGTCACGCCCGCCCAGGCGGACGACTGCCGGCTGTCGCTCCAGATCCAGGCGGCCTTCAACGCGGTGGCCTGCCTGCCCTAGGGGTCCGGCGGGCGGGGCGGATCAGAAGCCGGCGTCGAGCACCGAGACCTGGTCGAACCAGAAGCGCTCGCCGCTGCCCGCGGCGCCGAGCAGCTCGATCACCATCTGGCTCGAGCCGATGGGGGCGGGGTCGGTCAGGACGTCGAGCTCGACCCAGTCGCTCGCGCCCACGTCCGCCACGACGAAGGTCTGGCTGCCCAGGGGCGGGCCGCCGAAGTAGCTCCAGGTGACGCGCACCCGCGGGTCCCCGCTGCCCTCGGCGTCGGAGCGCCGCACCCGGGCGCGCAGCCGGTAGCGGTGGGCGGTGGCGGCGGCCACGGCCTGGAGGACGCGGTCGGTCTCGTCCACGACGCCGACGCTCCCGTAGCCCCCCCAGGCGTTGGGGTTCACCACGGCGAGCCGGACGTCGTCGAACCAGTTCTCGCTGCCCGTCTCCCCCGGCACGTCGGGCGCGAAGCCGAGCACCACGTTCTCGATCCCCTCGGCGCCGTTGGGGACGCGCCCGCGCACGCGGAAGGGCGTCCAGGCCGTGCCGACCTGGGGCGGGTAGGCGGTGCCGGCGCCGTCCACACCGAAGCGGCGCAGGGTGGCGTAGAAGCTCGAGGGGGCGAGGACGTCCGGGGCGTCCCAATCGACGCCGATGCGCAGCTCGGCGGTGCCCGCGCTGGCGCGCCGCACCTGGCCCGTCAGCTCGAACTCCTGGGCGGTGCCGGGGAGCGGGCGGCCGGCGCCCGGAAAGTGGAGGTCGGCGCCGGCGGTGCGGTAGGCGCCGAGCCCGCTCGCGCTCTCGCTGCCGTCGCCGGACCACACGCCCCCGGCCGGCCAGCCGTCGGGCACGCCGTCGGCGTCGACGTCCCGCTCGAACCCGCCGTTGCGCAGCAGCTGGCCCGAGAAGCTGGCGGGGCTGCCCACCAGGAACCAGCCGTCGGGGACGTCGTCCTCGTCGAGGTCGAGCTCGAAGCCGCCGTTGGTGATCATCTCCGCGGCGGGCGGGCCGGGCACCAGCTGGATCGGGCTGGTGGTGACGTTGCCGCTCGGGTCCCACAGCACGACGCGGTAGTAGGTGGCGGCGAAGGGCAGCAGGCCCTCGATCACGAAGCTGCCGCCCAGGTGGTGGACGCCGTGGCCCATGTCGTCGGGGACCAGGACCGTGCCGAGGGCCGGGGTGGTGCCGTGCTCGAGGGCGGCGAGCACCAGGTCGGGCTCGCCCGCCGGCGGGTCGATGGACCAGTGCACGGCGAGGCGGCGGCTGCCGGGCACGAGCGTCTCGTCGGTCGCGCGCAGGCTGGGCTGGGGCGGCGGCACGCTGTCGAGGAGCGGCGCCTTGCCGGGGGGGAACGGGCGGTAGAGCGGGTCGCCGAAGGCGTGGGAGAGGCCGCCGGAGAACTGGGCGCGCGCCGCGGCGTCGGCCCAGGGGTGGCCCTCCAGCAGCAGGCCGAGCAGCACGTCGGCCTTCACGCAGTCGCCGCACTCCGAGGCGCCGCCCGCGTAGGCGGCGGCGCCGCGGAAGAGCGCGTTGCAGCCGAAGCTCGGCAGCGAGCGGGCCGCCTCGCTCTCGTCCGAGGCCCAGTCCGGCAGCGTGCCGACGGGATCCTTGGGGTGGAAGAACGTGAAGGAGCCGCGGTCGTGGGCGACGGCGCCCACCGCCCAGGTCCAGACGTCCTCGTAGCTGCGGTTGTTGTAGCTGCTGAACGCCCACTGGACCGGGGCCGGCGGACCGTCGGCGGCGGGGCTCGTGGCCTGGAGGGCGGGGTCCACCCAGGCTGCCGCGGGCTCGCCGATCTCCGCGGGGGTGACCTCGGTGTAGCTCGTCCAGCCGCGGTCCTCGAAGAACAGGCGCATGTAGGCCCAGTCGAGGTCCGAGTCGCGGAAGCCCTGGAAGCCGCCGCCCGGGTAGGCGGAGCGGATCTCGCTCTCCGCCAGGTCGTCGGAGTCGCCGTCGCCCCAGAAGCCGGACTCGTCGGGGTCGCCGTCGCTGTTGAAGTCGCCCATGGGGCCCGGCGTGCCGAGGGAGACGCCGAGGGGCAGGTCGCCGCGGTCGAGGACGACGGCGCCGTGGTAGTGGCCCGGCGTGGGGGAGAGGTACTTCTCGGCGTAGAGCGAGGCCTCCACCATCTCCTTGGCGCGGCGCGCGTCGAAGCCGTCCACCCGGCTGGTCAGGAACATGTCGGCCAGCACGCCGCCGCCGAGGTCACGCTTCACCGTGTGGTCGAAGAGCATGGTCTCCTCGACGAACGGGTTGTCGAGGTCGTTCACGGTGGGGGGCAGGTCGAGGTGGGCGCGCAGGTGGCTGTCGCCGTCGAGCTCGAAGGCGGAGCTCCCCGCCGAGGTGAAGGCGTCCACGGGCACGGTGACGGGCGCGTCGAGGGCGATCTCGATCCAGGTGTCGAGGCTGGTGTCGCCGAAGATCTGCTGGGTGTCGGCGTAGAGGGGGACGCCGTAGACGAGGGCGACGTAGTAGACCTGCTCGATGCCGAGGCTCTGGATCCGCGCGCGCACGGGAGCCAGGATCTCCGACTCGAAGAGCGCCCAGTCGCCCGCGCCGTAGCGCCGGTTGGGCGTTGCGGCGACGCCGAGCATGTGGCTCTCGGGGATGCCCCGGCGCGCCTGGTAGTGGCGCGCCACCTCCTCGGAGTCGTTCACGCCGTCGCCGTTGCCGTCGCCGTGGGTCGTGTCCCAGACCACGAGGGTTCGGTCCGAGAGCGGGACGTCGGGCGCCAGGGCGAGCTCGGGGCCGAGCTCGGGGCTCTCGAGGCCCTCGTCGTCGAGGGTGGCGACGCTGAACCAGGCCTCCTCGCCGGGGCGCACGGGCACGCGCAGCACGGGGTCGAGGGGCTCGGCCACCACCACGGCGGTGCCGCCCGGGGTTGCGCGGCGGCGCACGCGGTAGCGGTCGAAGTCCTCGACCTGGTCGGCGAGGCCCGGGTCCCAGGTGAGGTCGAAGTGCTGGCCCGAGACCTGGACGGGCTGGAGGTTCTCCGGCGGCGGCGGGGCGCCGGCGCCCGAGAGGGCGACGCGCACCACCACCTGGTGGGTGCCGCCGGGAAGGTTCTCGCCGCCCGGCGCGACGGCGTGGACGCGCGCGTAGTAGTCGGTGCCGTTGGCTAGCCCCGGGAACGCGAGCTCGGTGGCTCCGCCGACGGGCACGAACACCTCGACGTCCGGCTCCACGAAGGGCGGCAGCTGGGGCACCGCACCGCTGGTGTAGAGCGCGACGCGGTAGTCGGTGACGCTCGGGTCCGCGGTGGGCTCCCAGTCGACGTCGAGCTGGCCGTCGCCGCCCGTCGCGCTGAAGCGCGGGCTCGCCGGCACGCCGGCCGGGATGCGGGCGCCCCACACGGGCAGGCGCGGGTTGGTGGGGTCGTCGAAGTCCGCGTCGAGGTCGGGGCTCTCGAGGGGCGGGCTCTCGAAGGTGTTCCTCGCCTTCACCCAGTAGGCGCGCGACTGGCCCGTGGCGACGCCGGTGTCGAGCCAGCTCGTGGTGCCGCCGGGCACGATGGTGCAGTCGTTGAAGGGGTTGAAGAGGAAGTCGGCGGCGCAGATCTCGTACTCGTCGGCGCGGCCCGGCGGCTCGCTCCAGGAGACGGTGACGCCGTCGACGCCGTCCTGGGCCCACAGGCCCGGCGGAGCCAGGGGCGGCGTGGGTACCAGCGGGTCGGGGTCGGTGCCGTCGCCGTAGCCGTCGTCGTCGGTGTCCGGGTCGTCGGGATCGGTGCCGAGGGCGAGCTCCTGGCCGTTGGTGAGGCCGTCGCCGTCGCGGTCGTCGGGGGCCCGCGAGCGACCGCCGGCGAGCAGCGGGCCGAGGAGCAGGAGCAGGACGAGGAGGGTTCGGAGGGAAGAGGCCATGGATGCTGCCGGGACGTCCACCGCAGCGGAATCCCGCTCCGCAATCTATCTCAGTCGTCGTCCGTCGGACACTCGCCCCGCGGGTTCTCCTCCCCGACGTCGCGGCTCCGCCACTCACGCCGCGTGAGGAGCAGACCGAGCACCACGGAGACGAAGGCGAAACCGATGTATTCGGGGGGTGTGGAGGCACCGGGCGCGTTGAAGCCGGGGATGGGGAACGCTCCGGAGAACGCCACGGCGAGCCCGCCGAGGCCGCGGATCGCGGCCAGCAGCAGGATCGGGGCGAGGAGCGAGCCCGAGGCCAGGCGCACGACCCCGAGCAGCACCCCGACGAAGACCCCCTGGACGAAGGTCGAGACCGGGATCGCGGGGTCGGGGTTCAGGTTGAAGGCGGCATCCGAGAGCGCCGAGAGCAGCGCGGTGGCGGTGATGCCCGCCGCCACGCCGAGGCGCAGCACGAGGCCCTGGAGCAGGACGCCGCGGAAGAAGAACTCCTCCACCACCGGCCGCAGCAGCACCATGGCGACGATCGCCTCGGCGAGCAGCCAGGCGGGGACCGTCTCGGGGTCCGCGGCCTCGGCGCCGGGCTCCTCGGGGAGCAGCGGGTCGGGCTCGCCGAGCGCGTCCGGCCCGGGGGGCTCGACAGGGAACAGCGCCGTCACCGCGTTGTCGATCTCGCTCGCCAGCAGGGCGGCGGGGACCAGCAGCAGCAGGATCGGGACGAAGCGCGTCGAGAGGGCGCGCAGCCCGAGGTGGTGCTCGGCGGGGGGCGGGACCTGGCGTGCCAGCCAGGTCGCCACGCCGCCGAAGCCCGCCGCCACCCCGATCGCGATGGCGGTGGGGGCGCTCGCCCAGCCGATGAAGAGCGCCGAGACCGCCACCGAGGCGAACCACGCGCAGGCGGTGGCGGCGACGGCGCCCGCCGGGCCGAGGGGAGGCGGGGGCGGCTCGCCCTCGGGCGATGCGCTCACCGCAGCACGTCGGCCAGGGCCCGGCCGGTGTGGCTGCGCGGCTCGCGGGCGATCGCCTCGGGGGGCCCCTCGGCGACGATCTCGCCGCCCTTCTCGCCGCCCTCGGGCCCGAGGTCGATCACCCAGTCCGCGCTCTTGATGACGTCGGGGTGGTGCTCGATCACCACCACGGTGTTGCCGCGCTCGACCAGGCGCAGCAGCACGCGCAGCAGCTGCGCGACGTCGGCGAAGTGCAGCCCGGTGGTGGGCTCGTCGAGCAGGTAGAGGGTGCGCCCCGTTGCCTTGCGGGCGAGCTCCCGCGCCAGCTTGATGCGCTGGGCCTCCCCGCCGGAGAGCTGGGTGGCGGGCTGGCCGAGGTGGAGGTAGCCGAGCCCCACGTCCGAGAGGGTCTGGAGCGGCCGGGCCACGCTCCCCACGTTGCCGAGGAACTCGAGCGCCTCCTCGACCGTCATGTCGAGCACGTCGGCGATGCTGCGCCCCTTGTAGAAGATCTCGAGGGTCTCGCGGTTGTAGCGGCGTCCGCGGCACACCTCGCAGGTGACGAACAGGTCGGGCAGGAAGTGCATCTCGATGCGCAGCAGCCCGTCGCCCTGGCAGGACTCGCAGCGCCCGCCCTTCACGTTGAAGGAGAAGCGCCCGGGCGAGTAGCCGCGCACCCGCGCCTCGGGGACCTGGCTGAACAGGTTGCGGATGCCGTCGAAGGCGCCGGTGTAGGTGGCGGCGTTGCTGCGCGGCGTGCGCCCGATCGGGGCCTGGTTGACGTCGATCACCTTGTCGACGTGCTCGAGGCCGGCGAGGCGGCCGAAGGCTCCCGGCGGCTCCTTGGCGCCGTGGAGCTTGCGGGCCAGCGCCCGGTGCAGGGTGTCGTTCACCAGGGTGGACTTGCCGGAGCCCGAGACGCCGGTCACCACGGTGAGCAGCCCGATCGGGACCGAGAGCCGCAGGCCCTTCAGGTTGTGCTCCCGGCAGCCCGTCACCACGAGGACGCGCTCGTCGGGCTCGCGCCGGGTCTCCGGCACGGGGATCGACTCGCGCCCCGAGAGGTAGGCGCCGGTCAGCGAGTCCGGGTTCCGCTCGATCTCGGCCGGGGTGCCCTCGGCGACGACCTCGCCGCCGTGGATGCCCGCCCCCGGCCCCATGTCGATCACCCAGTCGGCGGCGCGGATCGTGACCTCGTCGTGCTCGACCACCAGCACGCTGTTGCCGGCGTCGCGCAGGCGCAGCAGGCTCTCGAGCAGCCGCGCGTGGTCGCGGGCGTGGAGCCCGATGGAGGGCTCGTCGAGGATGTAGAGCACGCCCATCAGGCTCGAGCCGATCTGGGTGGCGAGGCGGATGCGCTGGCCCTCGCCGCCCGAGAGCGTGGCGCTGCCGCGGTCGAGGGTGAGGTAGCCGAGGCCCACGTCCTCGAGGAAGCGCAGGCGCTCGCGGATCTCGCGCAGGATGCGCTCCGCGATGGCGGCCTGGGTGGGAGGCAGCGAGAGCCCGTCGAGGAAGGCGGCGGCCCGGGTGACGGAGTGGCGCGCGAGCTCGTGGATGGAGAGCCCGGCGAGCTTCACCGAGCGCGCCTCGGCGCGCAGCCGCGAGCCGTCGCAGCCGGGGCAGGCGGCGGGCGTGGTGTAGCGCGCCAGCTCCTCGCGGACGGCCTCGTCCTCCTCGGCGCGCCGCTCGAGCTCGCCGAGCACGCCGTCGAAGCGCCGGCGCACCTTCTCGGTGCGGCCGCGCCGCTCGAACTCGAACGCCACCTCGGCCCGGCCCGTGCCCTCGAGGATGGCGCGCCGCGCCTTCGCGGGAAGCTCGCCCCAGGGCGTCTCGAGGTCGATGCCGAGGTGGGCGGCGAGGCTCTCGAGGAGCTGCCGGTAGTAGCGGCCGGGGCGCCGGCCCCAGGGCTCGATGGCGCCGCCCGCCAGGCTGCGGCCCTCGTCGGGGACCACCCGCGCCGGGTCGAAGACGTCGCGGGTGCCGAGCCCGCCGCAGCGCGGGCAGGCGCCGTGGGGGCTGTTGAAGGAGAAGAAGCGCGGCGCGATCTCGGGGAAGGAGACGCCGCAGTCCACGCAGGCGTTGGACTCCGAGAGCAGCTCGGGCTCGCCGTCGCCGGTGTCGAGCACGACGAGCCCGTCCGCCATCTTGAGCGCCGTCTCGATGGAGTCGGCGATGCGGCTGCGCGCCCCCGGCGCCACCGCGATGCGGTCCACCACCAGGTCGATGTCGTGCTTGGCCTGGCGGGCCAGCTTGATGTCGTCGCCCAGGTCGAGCAGCTTGCCGTCCACGCGCACGCGCACGAAGCCCTGGCGGCGGAACGCGTCGAGCTCCTTCTTGTACTCGCCCTTGCGCCCGCGCACGACCGGGGCGAGCACCTGCACGCGCGTGCCCTTGCCGAGGGAGAGCACCCGGTCCGTCATCTGCTGCACGGTCTGGCTCGCGATGGGCTTGCCGCAGCTCCAGCAGTGGGGCTGGCCGGCGCGGGCGTAGAGGAGCCGCAGGTGGTCGTAGATCTCGGTCGTGGTCCCCACCGTGGAGCGGGGGTTCTTGCTGACGGTCTTCTGCTCGATCGAGATCGCGGGGGAGAGCCCGTCGATGGACTCCACCTCGGGCTTGCTCATCTGCTCGAGGAACTGGCGCGCGTAGGCGGAGAGGGACTCGACGTAGCGGCGCTGCCCCTCGGCGTAGAGGGTGTCGAAGGCGAGGGACGACTTGCCCGAGCCCGAGAGGCCCGTGATCACGACGAGCTGGTCCCGGGGGATGCGGACGTCCACGTCGCGCAGGTTGTGCTCGCTCGCGCCGTGGACGTGGATCTCGGTGTGGACCGCGCCGGCGCCGCGGTCCGCGGCGTCGCTCAAGGGGCGGCGCCTCCGGGCGCCGCCGGGGCGTCCCCGCCCAGCCGGGCGGCGTCCGCGAAGAAGCCCTTGCGCTCGATGTAGGTCTGGCCGCGCAGCTTCTCGATGAACTGGGCGTACTCGGCGCGGAGCTTCTCCTGGAAGATGCGCTGGGTGAGGGGATCGCGGACGTCCTCGAAGGTGAAGGGCTCGAAGCTGCGGCTCTCGACGACCTGGAGCAGGTTGCAGCCGAAGGCGGTCTCGATGACGTCGCTGGTGGCGCCGGGTCCGAGCTCCGCCACGGCGGGCGCCATCCACGAGGCCAGCTCGGAGTCGTGGAGCCAGCCGATGTCGCCCCCCTGGCGCGGGTTCACGGGCGACACCTCGGCGGCCACCTGGGCGAAGGGCTCGCCGCCGCGGATCCGGGCGAGGGCGGCGCGCGCCTGCTGGCACGCGGCGCGCTTCTCGGCGGGCTTCTTGCTGCGGATCGGCACGAGCAGGTGGCGCAGGTGCACCTCGCCTCCGCCCTGGGGCTGCTCGGAGAACTCCTCCTCGAAGGCGGCGAGCACCTCGGCGTCGTCGACCCGCACGCGCGAGGCCACCATGCCGTTCAGCACCTTCTGGTGCTCGATCTCGCCGCGGATGCGCTCGCGGTAGGCCTGGAAGCTCAGCCCCTGGGCCTGCACCGAGGCCTGGAGCTGGTCGAAGCGCAGCCCGTTCTCCTTGGCGATGGCGGTGACGGCGGCGTCCACCTCCTCCTCGCTGGCGTCGAGCTCGCTGCGCCGCACCACCTGCCGGATCAGCGCGCGCTCGACCAGGCTCTCGAGCACGTCGGCGCGCAGCTTGGCGATCTCGCTGGCCGGCGCGCCGGCGGCGCGCATCCGCTCGGCGGCGGGGCCGGCGAGCTGGCGCACCTCGGAGATCAGCACGATGTCGTTCCCCACCTGGGCCGCGATGCCGTCCACCAGCTCCTCGGCGGCGGGGGCCGGCGCGGCGGCGAGCAGCCAGACGAGGGGGACGGCCGCCAGCCAGGCCGGGGCGGCGGGGACGAGGCGTGCGGGTGTGGGGCTCACGGCGGCGGCTCTCCCGGAGGCCTCGCGAGGGTAACCAGCGGGCCCCCGAGGCGCGAGATTGCGGCTCGTTCGGCATCGCGCACCGATCGCCCCGGGCGAAAGCCCAGGGGCCAACGGACCCTGCTAGAGAGCAAGCTTCTCCTGTCGCTCGCCTCCCTTCTTCGGTGCGGTACGTCGACGCTTCGGAAGCTTCGGGATGGGTCCGCCCCGGGGGTCGCGTCCCTCGACGTACTCCCGGATCCACGCCCTCGAGCTGAGCCAGAGATTCCCGTCGCGAATCGCCTTCAACCGGTTTGCGAGGACGAGCTGCCGGAGGTAGGCGGCCGAGTAGGGACCCTTGGCGGCCAGCGCCGCCAGCGGAACCAGCTTGGCTTCGCCGGCCAGCCCGGGTATCAGGAATCGGCTGAGAGCGCCGCTCACCGCTCGGGCGATGACCTTGGCGAGCGGCTTCGGGTTGCCGCCGTCGGCGGTCTTCAGCGCCTCGAGGTAGTGCCGCCGCCGTGATGCCAGGATGACCGCGGGCGGATACCCCCGTTGCACGAGCATGAAGTTCAGCAACAGCCTGCCGACGCGCCCGTTGCCGTCGACGAAGGGGTGGATGCGCTCGAACCAGGCGTGATGCTCCGCGACGTGGACCAAGGGATGCGCTCCGCTCGGACGCCTTGTGGACTCGCTCCACGATGGGAGATCGGAGGCGATCACAGCAGGTACGGAGACTCGGACGTCTCGGACGCGAACCCCGCTGCTTCTCCAGTCTCCCGGTCGGTCCTGCGTCACGGGCGCTTCGATGGCCCAGGGGAGGGTCATCGCGATCTCGTGAATCTCCGAGACGACTCCGACCGGAACGTGGTTCTCGTACTCCGAGGCATGGCGGTACACCCAGTCCGCAGCGCGCGCATAGGCCTCGACCTCCATGCTCTCGAGGAGCGAGGCCGAGGCCTGTCTCTGCTCGACGAGCTTCTCCACCTGGGCTCGCGTCATGGTGTTGCCTTCGATGGCCGTGGAGTTGTGGACGTCGTCGATCCAGATCGCCTTGAGGATCTGATCTGCCTCGACGGCTCTGGGGAGGCCGCCGAGGTGCTCGAAGAGCAGACGCACCTCCTCGTCGACCCGAGCGAGCACCTCGTCGAGGGAGGGGCGCCCCGGGCCCTGGTCTGCTTTTTTCCTACTTCTTGAGGACATCGATTCAAGGAAGTAGCAGAATCCGGGCGGTGGGCGAGCTTCTCCTACTTCTAGAATTCCGCGCTTCGAGAACGTAGGGCGCGGAGCTTCCCGAGCGTCCGGCTCCTCCCAGGGGCTCCCCTGGGGGTCAATTGGATGCTTCCGAAGCGCCTGAAATGGGAAGTAGGTATCTGTTGGAAGTAACCGTTTTTTCTACCTTTTTGGAGTTGCCAACAGGTAAAAAGATGCTAAGCTCCGGTCATGGCAACGAAAAACCCCCGAAGTCAGGCTCTCCGCAAGCTCCGCGAGGCGAGCCAGGACGAGACGAAGGCGGTCGAGCTGTTCGAGTGGCGCCGCTTCCGCGATGGCGCCTACTGCCCCCGGTGCGGCGACACGGACGTGTACCAGATGCGCGACCGCGACACGGGCGAGCGCGAGCGCAACTTTCGCTGGCGTTGCCGGGGCTGCAAGCAGCGGTTCACGGTCCGCACGGGAACGATCCTAGAGGAGACGCGCCTGCCCCTGCGGATCTGGGTCCATGCCTACTGGAAGGCTTGTGCCTCCAAGAAGGGTGTATCGGCGCTCCAGATCAGCCGAGAGTGCGAGATCAGCTACAAGACGGCGCTCTACCTCATGCACCGAATTCGGCTCTCCATGCTGGAAGATCCCAGCGGCGAGCCGAAGCTGTCGGGCGTCGTGGAGGTGGACGAGACCTTCGTCGGCGGCAAGCCCCGCCACTCCGTTCGGACCGTCAAGAACCCGAAGACGGGCCGCGTGACTCAGTACCTACCGGCCGCAGCCATGAAGGGCGGAACGGAGAAGATCCCGGTCCAGGCGCTTGTGGAGCGTGGCGGCCGGGTTCGCGCACGCCAGCTTGAGCGCCTGGATGCCACGAAGCTACGCGGCGCCGTTCACGAGCTGGTGGAGCGTGGGTCTCGCGTTCACACCGATGAGAACCCGAGCTACAAGGCGCTTGGGCGGACCGGCTACAAGCACGATTGGGTGACGCACTCGAAGAAGGAGTACGCCCGCGGCGACGTGACGACGAACACGGTCGAGGGCTTCTTCGCGCTGCTCAAGCGGGGTGTGTTCGGCACCTTCCACAGCGTCAGCAAGCAGCACCTACACCGCTACCTCGCCGAGTTTGAGTTTCGGTACAACCACCGGAAGGTGAATGACGGCGAGAGAACGCTTGCCGCGATCGACGGCGGTGAGGGGAAGCGTCTTTTGTACGCGCGACCTGCGACGACGCAGTGAGACGCTACCAGCCCAACTGCCACTTTGGCCCAGCTAGCGCAGGACCCGGAACAAGCTCTTGTAGATCTCGATGAACATCCGCTGATCTCGGCACCTTTGCTGTCTGTCGTACTCGAAGTAGATCGCGTCGAGAACTTGGCCGAGACGTTCGGCGGCTCGCGGATGCGGAACTTTGATAAAGGACACAACACCCAGCCAGCGCAGCTTCTCTGATCCACCAGACCTTCTGTTGGTGATCCTTCGAAAGTCCCTGGCATTGTAGGTGACGATGATCGCGTTCTCTTCGTTCCCAAGTGCCGCTAGAACGGGGTCGGATTTGCCTCTAAGTCCTGGCTCAGCGGTGACCTCGCGAACTTGATGACTCTCTTCGCGGAGGAGATCTGCAACAGCCCGTGGCATGTCCTCATCGATCAGAAAGAGCATGCCATGGCATCATCACCCGACCTTGCGCGAATGGGTTTCCTCCCACCGGACAGCAGCTCGAACATCTTCTGCGGTAAGGCCGGGGTACTGCGAGAGGATTTCTTCGACGCTGTAGCCGTCTTGGTGGAACTCATAAACAGCGCGCGTAGTGACCCTGGTGCCAGCAAGGACGGGCTTGTTTCGCATCACGTCGCGCATCCGCACTACTTTCCCGACCTCTCGGGAACTCTCGGCTCGGCGATTGACCGCGGTAATCGTCGTGCCGCGCACAGCTTCAAGATCAATCGGGATGATCTCCTGGCCGGGATACTTTGCGGAGAGTATTTGGAGTGACCAGGGCTCCTGGTACGCAAGCTCGTCTCCGGCGAACAGGAACTTCAGTGATGACCACGGACTCTCATAGCTGCGGTTCAGCTCCTCTGAGAATTTCCGGATCGCCTGAAGCGATAGCCTCTTTCTAATGCCCGCAAGCGCGCGAAGGCCAACGAGATCCCGGAACGAGTAGACCCGCCGTCCATCTACGTTGAAGGAAGGACAGAAAAGCCCGCTCTCATCCCAGTACCGAAGTTGGTGCTTCGTAAGACCCGTCAGCGACACCACATCGTCCAATGAGAAGGCAGAGAACTCAGCCGTCATGGAGCGCCCCTCCAAGCGCGGGGGTGCTTGACACACCTCTCCCGTGCGCTATCGGACAAGCGCTCGCCCCACTGAGCTTCCCCGGAGACCTCGCCCTGCCCGGCGGGGTCTTCGGCGTTCAGGACCACGGCGCGACAGGCCGGACCTTTCTCAGCTCACCCTCCCGAGCGCTATGATCCCACCATGCCGAATCCGGTCAAGAAGCCCGGCCCCGAGGCGGAGACACTCAAGGTCGATCTGGACCCCCTGGAGGGCTTGGACCGTCTCCTCCGCCCCGTCGCCAAGCCCGCCCCAAAGCCGAAGCGCCGCAAGCCCCGCCGCAAGAAGCGCTAGAATCCCAAGCTAGATCAGCGCCTTACGGAATCCCTAGCGATTTCGCTGGGTTCCATTGGCTCCATACTTCCGCCTGAAATGGTCTCTTTCGAGCCGATTGGACCCAACCTACCCTGGCGCCCATGCTCGAGATCGCGTTTCGACCCGACCGGCGGCCCGAGGGCCGCCCGGGCGCTCCTCTCTACCGTCAGCTCGCCGACCATCTGCGCGAGCTGATGCAGGCCGGGCGCCTGGTGCCGGGCCAGAAGCTGCCCGCCACCCGGGAGCTGGCGATCTCGCTGGGCGTCTCGCGCACCACGGCGAACCTCGCCTACGAGTCGCTGAACGAGGCCGGGCTGGTGACCGCCCACGTGGGGCAGGGCACCTTCGTGGCGGCGAGCGCCGCGGGGGCGGCGCGGGCGCCCGCCCCGGGCGAGGCCGCCGAGTCGGACGCGAGCGCGCGCTCCGGGGGCTTCGCGTGGGAGGGGCTCTTCGCGCGCTCGCCCGGCGGGCTGCGGCTGCCCGCCCACCTGCGGGATCCGGCCCGGGCCCGGGCAGGGATGCTGTGGGACTTCCGCGCCGGCCACGTGGATACGGCGTCGCTGCCGCGCAGCGAGCTGCGCCGCGCCTTCGCGCGGGTCACCCACGAGCCCCTCACCGAGCTCGCGAACCGCATGGAGCCCTTCGGCTGGCGGCCGCTGCGGGCCGGGATCGCGCGCGCGCTGGTGGCCCGCGGGATCGCGTGCGAGACCGACGACGTGCTCGTGGTGGGCGGCGCCCAGCAGGCGTTGAGCCTGATCGCGCGCATCCTGATCGAGCCGGGGGACTCCGCGGTGGTGGAGCAGCCGGGCTACGTGGGGGCGCTGCTGGCGCTGCTGGCCGCGGGCGCCCATCCCGTGGGCTGCCGGGTGGACGACGAGGGGCTGCGCACCGCGGAGCTGGCCCGCATCCTGCGCCGGCGCCGCGCCAAGCTCGTCTACGCGACGCCCGCCGTGCAGTCGCCCACCGGCGTGCGCATGAGCGCGGAGCGCCGCCGCGCGCTGCTCGACCTCGCCGAGGAGCACCAGGTCCCCATCGTCGAGGACGACTACGACAGCGAGCTGCGCCTCGACGGCCGCGCCATCCCGGCGCTCAAGACCGAGGACGACGCGGGCCGCGTCCTCTACGTGGGGACGTTCTCGAAGGCGGTCTTCCCGGGCCTGCGTCTCGGCTACGTGGTGGCGGCGCCGCCGGTGCTGGCGCGCCTCGCCGAGGCGCACATGGTGGAGGGCTTCGGCACCGGGCTGGTCGAGCAGGCTGCCCTCGCCGAGCTGCTCGGCTCGGGCGGGCTCGAGCGCCACGTGCGCCGGGTGCGCAAGCGCTACGCCGAGCGGCTCGACGCCATGCTGGACGCCTTCGACAGCAACATGCCCGAGGGCAGCACGCGGCTGCGGCCCGCCGGCGGCAACGCGGTCTGGGCCACGCTGCCCCCGGGCTGCGACGGCGCGGCGGTGCACGCCGAGGCCCGCGCCGCGGGCATCTCCTACACGCCCGGCGAGCTGTTCTTCGCCGACGGCGGCGGCGCCTCGCACCTGCTGCTGGGCTTCGCCAACGCCGAGCCCGCCGCCATCGCCGAGGGGATGGAGGTGCTGGGCGGCATCGCCAGCCGGCACGCCGGCGCGCGCCGCTCGCGCCGACGGGCGGGCCGCGGAGCCGCGGCAGGCGCCCGAAGACGAGAGAGGAGCCGACCATGAGACTCGAGCCCGTCGACCGCCCGTCCTCCTGGCTGGGACGCCTGATCTCGTTCGCGATGCGGCGCCAGCTCGGCAAGGTGATCACCCCTGCGCGGGTCTTCTACAACCGCGTGCCGCGCATGTGGAACGTCTCCTTCGCGATGATCCGCCTCGACACGACGGGCCTGCGGCTGCCCTCCTCGCTCTCGCTGCTGCTCCAGACCCACGTCGCCATGCTGAACGGCTGCGGGTTCTGCGCCGACATCGCCCAGGCCCGCGCGGTGCAGGAGAAGCTCGGGATGGAGAAGTTCGGCGCGCTGGCGGACTGGCGGAGCAGCGACGCCTTCGACGACGCCGAGCGCGCCGCCCTGGCCTACGTGGAGGAGGCGACGCGGAGCCGTGTTGTGTCCGACGTCACGTTCGAGGCGCTTCGGAAACACTTCGACGACCGCGCCATCGCGGAGATCACGATCGTGAACGCGGTGGAGAACTTCTACAACTTCCTGAACGTTCCCCTGGAGATCCCCGACGACGGTCTCCTCGCGCTGGCCCGCCGGCGCGCCGGTGCCCGCGCATGAGCGCCCCGTGCCCCATCCGTTCGGACCTTCCTGGGATGGGGGCGGCGCGCTAGACTCTCGCCATGGACGCCGATCCGGGCGTCGCCCCCGCCATGCCCCAGACCAGCGTGGAGACGGTCGAGGCCAACGGTCTTCGCTTCCACGTGGCGGCTTGCGGTCGTGGAGAGCGGCTCGCCCTCTGCCTGCACGGGTTCCCGGAGAGCTCGACCAGCTGGCGGCACCAGCTGCCGCTGCTGGCGCGCCTGGGCTACCGCGCCTGGGCGCCGGACCTGCGCGGCTACGGGCGGACCGAGCGGCCGACGCTCGTCGAGGACTACGCGATCGAGAAGCTCCTCGACGACGTGGCGGGGCTGATCGACGCCTCGGGGGCGCGCTCCACGCTGCTGATCGGCCACGACTGGGGCGCCATCATCGCCTGGTACTTCGCGATGCGGAAGCTGCGCTCCATCGAGCGGCTGGTGATCATGAACGTGCCCCACCCCGGCGCCATGGAGCGCGAGCTCGGCAAGGGCTGGCACCAGCGCCGCCGCTCCTGGTACGCGCTGTTCTTCCAGGTGCCGGGGCTGCCGGAGTGGACGCTGCGGGCGCGGGGCGGGCGGCTCTTCACCCGGGCGCTGCGCCGGAGCGCGCTCGACCCGCGCACGTTCCCCGAGGAGGTGCTGGAGGAGCACCGGCGCGCGGTGCTCGCGCCCGGAGCGGCGCGCGCGATGCTGAACTACTACCGCGCGCTGCTGCGCGGCGGGGGCCAGCGCCAGCGGCGCCTCGGCTACCCGGTGATCGAGACCCCTACCCTGATGATCTGGGGCGAGGAGGACGTCGCCCTGCGGGTCGAGACCACCGAGGGCACCGAGCGCTGGGTCGCGGACCTGACCCTGCGGCGGCTTCCTGGTGTCTCTCACTGGGTGCAGCAGGAGGCGCCCGAGGTGGTGAACGCCATGCTGGAGGCGTGGCTGACGGGCCGGCCGGTCCCCGAGGCGGCGGAGCTTCGCGGGTGAGCGAGCCCACGATCCGCATCTACGGGCCGCCCATGGCGCCCTTCGTCGAGAAGGTGGTGCGCGCCCTCGCGCTCAAGAAGCTCGCCTACGAGCTCGTCGAGCCCGAGGGCCCCGAGGACTACCGGCGCTGGAACCCGGAGACGGGCCTGCTGCCCGTCGCCGACGTGGACGGCCGCCGCGTCGCCGACTCGGCGCGCATCCTCGACGCCCTCGACGAGCGCTTCCCGGAGCCGCCGCTCACCTCGAGCGATCCGCGCGCCGCCGCCAGCCAGCGCACCCTCGAGTCCTGGGTGGGGGAGACGTTCTTCTTCTACTGGGTGAGCTACCTGCGCGACCGCGTCGGCACCGAGGACGCGATCGCCAGCTCGGCGGCGCCCCGCCAGGGCCCGCTGGCGCGCCTGGGCATCCTGCGCCGGGTGATGGACCGCGGCCCGGCGTCGGTCTCGGGCCCGAGCTCCGCGGAGCGGCTCGGCGAGGAGTTCGCGCGGCGCATCGAGGACGTGGCGGGCTTCCTGGGCGGCCGCCCCTACTTCTACTCCGAGCGCATCAGCCGCGCCGACCTCGCGGTCTACTCCTTCCTGCGCACCCTCTTCCGCAACGACATCCCCGGCGGCCCGGAGCTGATCGCCTCGCAGCCCACCCTGGTCACGCTGATGCAACGAGTCGAGCAGGAGACCGGCGGCGCCCGCTAGAGAGGGGACGTTCCTTCCGATTCTTACTTCCTCGCCCTCCGGGGACGCAAGTGAGAATCGGAAGGAACGTCCCCGCTACTCACCGATGCGGCGGAGGGTGACGAGGGGGCCGTCGGGGACGCCGTCGCGCAGGTCCACGTGGCCCTCGAGGCACCAGAGGTCCTCGCCCTCGGGGTCGCAGAGGACCTGGCTGACGTCCCACTGGCGCGGGCCCGTGGGCTTGATGACGGTGTAGTCGGCCTGGCGGGCGCGGGGCTCGAAGACCACGCGCTCGTGCTCGGCGAGGAACGGCGCGAGGGCGGCCTCGAGGCGCGCGGCGTCCCAGGGGTCGTCGGGGTCGTCGGGGTCGGCGCGCAGGCAGGCGGCGGCCTCCTCGTAGTCGGCGTCGGCGAGCGCGTGCACCAGGGTGTGGAGCTCGGCGCGCACCCGGGCGCGGAAGGCGCGCGGCGTGATGTCGGGCTCGCGCTTCGGCGGGACGGGCGGCGCGTCCTCGCGGCCGGCGAGGCGCCGCTCCGGGTGCACCAGGCTCTCCCACTCCTCGAGCAGGCTCGAGTCCACGCGCTCGATCAGCGCGCGCAGGTAGGCGATGGCCTCCCAGACGGGCTCGGTCTTGGCGGCGTCGGGCACCGTGCGCAGCAGGGTCGACCAGACCTGGCCGAGGTAGCGCAGCAGCAGCCCCTCCATGCGCTGGAGGCCGTAGAGCTGCACGTAGGTGTCGAAGCGGCTGAACCCCTCCACCATCTCCCGCGCGATGCCCTTGGGGTGGATGTTCTCGTCCCCCACCCACGGGTGCTTCTCCTCGAAGATGCGGAAGGTGGCGTAGATGAACTCGGCGTCGGGCTTGGGCCAGGACACCTCGTCGAGCTTCGCGAGGCGCTCCTCGTAGGGGACGCGCTCGGCCTTGAGGCGCGCCATCAGCTCGCTCTTGAGCTTGCGCTCCTGGGCGTAGAGGACGGCGCGCGGGTTCTCCAGGATCGCCTCCACCAGGGAGAGCACCTGGAGCGGGTAGTCGGTGTCCTCTGGGTCGAGGGCCGCGATGGCCTCCACGAGGTAGAGCGAGAGGGACTGGTGGAGGGAGAACTCGCGCTGGAGGTCCTCCTGGACGCGCACCACCGGGCGCCCGCTGTGCGGGTCGCGCTCCACCACCACGATCCCGGCGCGGCGCAGCGCGCGGAACAGCACCGCGGCCTCGCGCACCAGGCGACGCTTGCGGGCCGCGCGCTCGTGGGAGCGCGCGATCAGCTCCACCAGGCTGCCGTAGCCGCCCCGGGGCCCGGCGATCTCGCGCTCGCGCTGGAGCAGGTTCAGCATCAGGCCGTGGCCCACCCGGAAGCTCGACTCCAGGGTCTCGGGCGGGCTGTGCACCAGCTTGTCGAAGGTGTCCTTGCTCCAGCCCACGAAGCCCTGGGGCGCCGGCCGGCGCTTCGGCGGCTTCTTGCGCCCGGCGCTGCGCTCCGCGGCGCGCTTGTTCTCCACCACGTGCTCCGGGGCCTGGCACACCACGCTGCCCTGCTCGTCGAAGCCCTTGCGCCCGGCGCGCCCGGCGATCTGCTTGAAGGCCCGCACCGAGAGGATGCGGACCTTCTCGCCGTCGAACTTCGAGAGCTTGGTGAAGAGCACGGTGCGGATCGGGATGTTGACCCCGACGCCCAGGGTGTCGGTGCCGCAGATGACGCGCAGCAGGCCCTGCTGGGAGAGCTGCTCCACCAGCAGCCGGTACTTGGGCAGCAGTCCGGCGTGGTGGATCCCCACGCCGTGGGAGAGCACGCGGCGCACGTCCTTGCCGTAGGGGGTGTCGAAGCGGAAGTCGCCGATGGCGTCGGCGATGCGGCGGCGCAGCTCGCGGTCCGCCACCCGGGCGCTGGTGAGCGCCTGGGCCTGCTCGGCGCACTCCCGCTGGGTGAAGTTCACGACGTAGACGGGCGCCTTCCCGGTCTCGAGCAGCTCCTCGACGGTCTCGTGGAGGGGCGTCTCGCGGTACTCGAAGTCCAGCGGCACCGGGCGGTCCGCGGACCAGACGTGGGCCACCTTGCGGCCGCTGTCTCGCTCCAGGCGCTCGGCGATGGGAGCGGGGTTGCCGAGGGTGGCGGACATCAGCAGGAACTGGGTGTCCGGCAGCACCAGCAGCGGGATCTGCCAGGCGCTGCCGCGATCGCGATCCCCGTAGTAGTGGAACTCGTCCATCACGACGCAGGGCGCGTCGGCCTGGCGGCCCTGGCGCAGCGCCATGTTGGAGAGCACCTCGGCGGTGCAGCAGATGATCGGGGCGGCCCAGTTGATGCTGGCGTCGCCGGTCAGCATGCCGACGTTCTTCGCACCGAAGAGGTCGCAGAGGTTGAAGAACTTCTCCGAGACCAGGGCCTTGATGGGCGCGGTGTAGAAGGAGCGCTGGCCGCGGCAGAGCGCCTGGAAGTGCAGCCCGAGCGCGACGAGGGACTTGCCCGAGCCCGTGGGCGTGTCGAGCACGACGTGGTGGCCCGCCAGCAGCTCGAGGATCGCCTCCTCCTGGTGGGGGTAGGGCTCGAGCCCGCTCTCGGTCACCCAGCCGAGGAAGCGGTCCAGGATGGCGCTCGTGTCGAGCAGCGCGCCCTCGGGAATGCGGCGCAGCAGCGGCGGGACGGGCTCGGTCATCGGATTGCGCCGCGTTCCACTGCGTCATGGAGTCGGGCATGACGCACGAAGGGACTCTCGACCGTCGCCATGTCGGACCGACCCGGTCCGAGAGGTTGCGTCATGGCGAGGCGCGCCGAACGGTACCGGAATTGTGTACTTCCGGCGCGCGCGGTCCCTGCTAGGATGCGGCGAGTCCCCAGGAGCATGGGATGAGCGTCGTCGAGACCCGACAAGGCCGACTCTCGGGAGTGGAGCGCCGGGGCATCCACCTCTTCCGCGGCATCCGCTACGCCGCGCCGCCGGTGGGCGAGCTGCGCTTCCGCCCGCCCGAGCCGCCCGAGGCCTGGGGCGGCATCCGCACCGCCGACGACGTGGGCCCCGCCTCGGTCCAGCCGGCGCCGCCCATCGTCGGCTTCGCGCGCAGCCTGCTCGGCACCGTGGGCTCGAAGACGAGCGAGGACTGCCTGCGCCTCAACGTCTGGACGCCGGGCTGCGACGGCGAGCGGCGCCCGGTGATGGTGTGGCTGCACGGCGGCGCCTTCCTGTTCGGCTCCGGCGCCACGGCGCTCTACTCGGGCCGCACCCTGGCGCGCCGGGGCGACGTCGTGGTGGTGACGATCAACTACCGCCTCGGCGCACTGGGCTACCTGCACCTGGCCGAGCTCCTCGGGCCCGAGGGCCCCGTCACGTCGAACTGCGGCCTGCGCGACCAGATCGCCGCCCTCGAGTGGGTGCGCGACAACATCGAGGGCTTTGGCGGCGATCCCCACAACGTCACCGTGTTCGGCGAGTCGGCGGGTGCCATGAGCGTGGGCGCGCTGCTGGGCGCTCCCCGGGCGCGCCGGCTCTTCCACCGCGCCATCCTCCAGAGCGGGGCCTGCCACAACGTGGCGAGCTCCCACCGGGCCACGGGCACCGCCGAGTTCTTCCTCAACGAGCTGGGCCTCCACCCCACCCACGACGACGCCGCGAAGCTGCGGGAGATCCCGCTGCCCGCGCTGATGGACGCCCAGCGCCGGACCCTCGGCCGGCTGGGCTTCGCGACCGGCGGCCTGCCCTTCCAGCCCGCCGTCGACGCCGACGTGATCCCCTACGCGCCGCTGGACGCCATCGGGAAGGGCGACGCCGCCGGCATCCCGGTGCTGGTGGGCACGAACCGCGACGAGTGGAAGCTCTTCACCCTCCACGAGCCGCGGGCGCGGCGCCTCACCGAGGAGGGGCTGCTGAAGCGCGTCGCCAAGCTGCTGCCCGGGCGCGACGCGGGCGGCCGGCGCCACGCCGAGCTCGCCGTCGAGACCTACCGGCGCGAGCGGCTCGGCCGCGGCGAGCTCTCGCCCTTCGAGATCTGGGTCGCGTTCCAGAGCGACCGCATCTTCCGCTACCCGGCGGCGCGCCTGGCGGAGCTCCAGGCCCCCCACGAGACACGCACCTTCTCCTACCTCTTCACCTGGGCGCCGCCGATGCTCGGCGAGCGGATCGGTGCCTGCCACGGGCTCGAGCTGCCCTTCGTGTTCGGCACCCTGAAGCACCCGCTGCTGCGGCCCCTCGGCCTGCGCGGCGGCGCGCAGCTCGCGCGCGACCTCCAGCAGGCCTGGCTGGCCTTCGCCCACACCGGCAACCCGAGCTCCGAGGGCGTGGGGGTGTGGGACGCCTACGATCCCGAGCTGCGCTCGACCATGGTGCTGGGGCGTCGCTGCTTCATCGAGCACGCCCCCCTCGAGTCCGAGCGCTGCTTCTGGGAGGGGCGACTCCCGGAATGAGCGGGGCGGGCGCGCTCCTCGAGCGCGTCGTCGAGGCCGGCGGTCGGCTGCTGCGCGTGGATCGGCTGCCCGCGCCCGGCGGCGCCGGGGCGGGCCGCTCCGAGGTGCTGCGCCTCACCTTCGACGTCGCTGTGGTGGAGCTGCGCGAGAGCGCCGGCCGCCTCGAGGCCGAGGCCGCCGGCGGCGAGCCGGGCCCGGGCTTCGTGGACGCCAACGAGGACGAGCCCTGGTGGGCGCTGCTCGGCAGCCCGCTGGTGCGCGTCGGCGCGGAGACGGGGGGAGCCGAGCTGCGGGTGCAGTTCCGCGCCGACGACGAGAACCCCCGCCGCGTGGTGCTGGCGTCCGCGGCGGGCGGGATCGCGTGGCGGATCGACGCGCCCCACTGAGCCCGAGCCGGCGCCTTCGACCCATCGATGCTTCCGGCCTTGCACCCACACCTGCACGCCCGCTGCGCACGCCCTGCCGGTGGCGCGGCCGGCACGTCACCCCGTTCGAGGGCGCGGCCACCTACGAAGCGAGAGGGCCGCATCCCGGGCCGGAGCTGCAGGAGCTGCTGCGAACGATGGCGAAGATGATCCCGAATGCCGAGCTGATCGCGTCCCTGCTGCGCCGGGGGGACGTGCACCACTGCGAGAGCTGCGGACAGCGGATGTTCGTGCGCAGCAAGTCCGGCCTGTGCCCGCCGTGCTGGAACGGGCGCCAGCCCGTCGAGGCCGAGGCGCCCGTCCGCGTGGACGAGGAGCTCGCGCTGGCGGGAATCCTGGACGACACGGATATCGATCTGGATATCTTGCCGGACTAGAGGCGGGTTCCGTGCTTCTGGACTTCGCGCGCGCTTCCGCGCGCGCTGCGCGGCCGTTGGCACGGCCTTGCGTCGTTGCTCGTTCCCACTCTGGTTGCCTCGGGCTCGCTTGCGCCGCTCTGCGGCGCCGCATCGCTTTCGTGGCGGGGCCTCTTCGGTTCGGGAATTTGGGGCTACCGGGGCGGGCTTTGATTCTCGGCAGAGTCTCCTCGGGAGCGGGCGCCGCGTCCTTTCGAGGGGGGCTATGCTCGGCGGGTCATGGCGCTGTATCTGATTCGGCATGGGGAGACTCGGGAGAACCGGGCTCGGGTGGTGCAGCTGCCGGGGGTTCCGTTGTCGGAGCGGGGGGTGGAGCAGGCTCGGCGGCTGGCGGAGCGGCTGGCGGGTGAGGGGATCGTGCGGATCCTGGCGTCGGACCTGCGGCGGGCGGCGATGACGGCGGAGCTGCTGGCGGAGTCCACCGGGGCCCTGCTGGACCACGACCCGCTGCTCCAGGAGCGCAACTTCGGAGCGCTGCGCGGGAGGTCCTACGACGAGATCGGGTTCGACCCGGACTTCACCGACGACCCGCCCGAGGGGGAGAGCGTGCCGGTGTTCCACGAGCGGGTGGAGCGGGCCTGGCGGCGGGTCCTGCAGACCGCCGAGGCGACCGAGGGGCACGTCGCCGTCGTGACCCACGGGCTGGTCTGCCAGGCGCTGGTCGAGCGCCACATGGTGGTCGGCGCCGACGCCGCGGACGCGCCGCGCCGCTGGGGCAACACGTCGGTCACGATCGCGGAGGCGGGCGAGCCCTGGCGGGTGCGGCTGCTGAACTGCACCGCCCATCTCGGGGCTCTCGAGGGCGCGCCCGTCGGCGCGCCGGTCTGACGCCGCTCAAGCGCGCTGCGGGGCCGCCACGGCGCGGGTCTGGTGCTCGCGCACGATCAGGTAGAGGAGCGGGCCGGCGGCGCCGAAGGCGAGGCCGACCAGCAGGTAGGGGACCACCCGCACGCCGCGCTCCTGGGCGTCGCGCCACATCCAGACGCCGGCCAGGGCCAGCACGATGACCAGGTCCGTGAAGAGCAGCATCGTGGCGGTGTTGGCGGTCGCCAGCTCGAAGAAGCCCAGGTAGCCGTGCTCGACGAGCACCACGCCCGTGAGGGCAACGAAGTCGATCAGGACGAGTCCGAGAAGCAGCATGCGCCAGTTCATCACGCGTCTCCCTTCGTGAGCACGCCGCGGGCAGGCTAGCCCAGCGCGCTCCCCGGATTGGACCGCGGAAGGGCGCCGCGATTGGCCCCGGCCCTAGCCGATGCGGCGGTCCTGGCGCACCACCATCACCTCGACGCGGCCGCTCGGGCCGACGTACCACGAGGCGATCCAGTTGGTGAGGCTCACCACGAGCCAGCCGAGCACGGCGGGCACCAGGCCCGAGATGCTGAAGCGGTCGAGGAGCGCGGCCACCAGGCCCAGCATGGCGGCGTTCACGACGAACAGGAACAGGCCCAGGGTGACGACGGTGAGGGGCAGGGTGAGGACCACCACGAGCGGGCGGACCAGCGCGTTCACCAGCCCGAGCAGGAAGGCGGCGAGCACGAGCGTGCCGGCGCCCTCGATCTCGAAGCCGGTGACGAGGCGGGACGCGATCCACAGGCCCAGCGCCGAGATCGCGAGGCGGATCAGGAAGCCCGGCATCGATCACCTCCGGGGACGAAAGTGAGAATGGGAAGGAACGTCCCCGCTACCGCCGCTTACTTGACGGCGCCGGAGTCGTGGAGCTTCTGGATCTCTTCGGGGGAGAAGCCCCAGGCGGCGAGGGCCTCGTCGGTGTGCTGGCCCGGGTGGGCGGGGGGCGACTGGATCTCGGGTACCGTGCGGCTGAAGCGCGGGCTCGGGCCGGGCTGCTTCACGCCCGCCACCTCGACGAAGGTGCCGCGCGCCACGTTGTGGGGGTGCTCGGTGGCCTCGCCCATGGAGAGCACCGGTGCGAAGCAGATGTCGGTGCCCTCCATGATCTCGCACCACTCGGCGCGGGTCTTGCGCTGGAAGATCTCCGCCATGCGCTTCTTCATGGGGGCCCACTGGCTGCGGTCCATCTGGCGCGGCAGCTCTCCGGCCTCGCCGGCGAGGCCGGTCTTCTCGAGCAGCTCGGCGTAGAACTGGGGCTCGATGGAGCCGATGGCGACGTGCTCGCCGTCGCTCGTCTCGTAGACCTCGTAGAAGTGGGCGCCGGTGTCGAGCAGGTTGGTGCCGCGCTCGTCGGTCCAGAAGCCGGTCTGGCGGAAGCCGTGCATCATGGTCATGAGGGTGGCGGCGCCGTCCACCATGGCGGCGTCCACCACCTGGCCCCGGCCCGAGCGCTGGCGCTCGACCAGCGCGCACGCGATGCCGAAGGCCAGCATCAGCCCGCCGCCGCCGAAGTCGCCCACCAGGTTGAGCGGCGGGTAGGGGCGCTCGCCCTTGCGGCCCATGGGGTGGAGCGCACCGGCCAGCGCGATGTAGTTGATGTCGTGGCCCGCCGCCTGGGCGAGGGGGCCCTCCTGGCCCCAGCCCGTCATGCGGCCGTAGACGAGGCGCGGGTTGCGCTCGAGGCAGACGTCGGGGCCGAGGCCGAGGCGCTCCATCACGCCCGGGCGGAAGCCCTCGATCAGGGCGTCGGCCTGCTCGACCAGGCGCAGCACCGTGGCGATGCCCTCGGGATGCTTGAGGTCGGCGCCGATGCTGCGCCGCCCGCGGTTCAGCAGGTCGCCGGGCGCGCCGTCGCGGCGGTCCACGGCGGCGGCGCGGTCCACGCGGAGGATCTCGGCCCCCATGTCGGCCAGCATCATGGCGGCGAAGGGCCCGGGCCCGATCCCCGCGATCTCGACGATCTTCACGCCCTCGAGCGGGCCCATGGCGGATCCTCCTGCGAAGAAGTCGCCATGTTACCCGCTCTCGCCGTCCCCCGTGTCCCGCCCCGCGTCGCGGGTGGGGAGCACCAGGCGCGGCTGCTCGGGGTGCGGCCGGTAGAGGATCACGGTGTGGCCCACCACGCCGCACAGCGCCGCGCCGCTCGCCGCGGCCAGCTCGCGGGCGGCGGCGCGCTTGTCCTCGGGCTGGAGCAGCCGGACCTTCACCAGCTCGTGGTCGCGCAGCGCGTCGTCGAGGGCGCCGACCACGGCGGGCGTGATGCCGCCGGCGCCCACCTGCACCAGGGGCCGCAGGGCGTGAGCCCGGCCACGCAGCCAGCGCCGCTGGAAGCCGCCTAGGGGGGGTGCCGCCATGTCGCCGCCGAATCTAGGGAAATCCAGGCCCGCGTCAGGGGGTGGCAGCCGGCTCGCAGCTGGCGTCGCAACCCGCCGAAAGGTTGGTAGGATCCCGCCCGGTCATGCCCCCGCGACGCCCCCCCATCGCGGCGCTGACGACCGGGCTCGCCTTCGCGATCGCGGTCGCCTGTGCCCAGGTTCCGGCCCCGCCGCCGGTCGCCGAGCCGCCGCCGCCCGCGCCGGGCCCCGTGGCCGCCCCTCCGCCCGCCGCCGAGGCCGCGCTCGCCGAGGCCGAGGAGCCGGCGCCCGAGGCGGTGGCCGCCTCCTCCACGGTGGTGCTGCCCGAGATCACCGCCGTCGCGCTGGCGCGCCGGGTGCTGCGCGTCGAGGCCGGGCGCCGCCTCACCGAGGAGCAGCGCGAGCAGGTGGCGCGGGTGCTGGCCGACGCCGAGCAGAACCTCGACCTCGAGGTGCTGCTGGTGCTGGCGCTGATGACCCAGGAGAGCCGCTTCGACCCGCGCGCCGTCGGCCCCGCCGGGTCGCTGGGGCTGATGCAGATCCGTCCCTGGGTCGGCAAGGACATCGCGGCGCGCTACGGGCTGCCCTGGAAGGGCGACGAGTCGCTCTTCGAGCCCGCCTACAACGTGCGCCTCGGCACCTACTACTTCGCCGAGATGATGGAGATGTTCGGCGAGCCCGAGCTCGCGCTGGCCGCCTACAACATGGGCCCCTACCGGGTGCGGCGGCTGCTCAAGCAGGGCCACCACGACCTGCGCCCCGACTTCGTGGACCACGTGTTCGGCCACTACGACGCGCTCTACGACCGCTTCCGCAGGAGCGAGACCGGCTGGGGCGGCTGAGAGGGTCGCGGCCTCGAAAGGCGCTCCCATGCGACAGATCTGGATCCCCAAGGCCGGGCCGCCCGAGGTGCTCGAGGTCCGCGAGGCTCGCGACCCGCTGCCCCGGCGCGGCGAGATGCGGATCCGCGTCGAGGCCAGCGGCGTGAACTTCGCCGACATCATGGGCCGCATGGGGATCTACCCGGACCTCCCGAAGATGCCCGTGGTGGTGGGCTACGAGGTGGCGGGCCGGGTGGACGCCGTGGGCGAGGAGGTCGAGGGCGACTGGGTGGGGCGCGACGTGCTCGCCATGACGCGCTTCGGTGGCTACTCGGACGTGGTCTGCGTGCCCGAGGCCCAGGTGCAGGCGCGCCCGCCGGGCATGACGGCCGAGCAGGGTGCCGCCATCCCGGTCAACTACCTGACCGCCTACCAGCTGCTGGTCGCCATGGGGGGCCTGCGCGCCGGCGAGACCGTGCTGGTGCACAGCGCCGGCGGCGGCGTCGGGATCGCGGCCATCCAGCTCGCCCGCGCGCTCGGGGCCACGGTGATCGGCACCGCGTCGGCGGGCAAGCACGACTACCTCAAGTCCATCGGGGTGGAGCACTGCATCGACTATCGCAGCGAGGACTTCGCGAAGCGGGTGCCCGAGCTCACCCACGGCCGCGGCGTCGAGCTGGTGATCGACGCCGTGGGCGGCCGCTCCTTCGGGAAGAGCTACGCGTGCCTCGCGCCGACGGGGCGCCTCGGCATGTTCGGCATGTCGGCGGCCGCCACCCAGAAGAGCCGCAGCGTGCTCGGCTTCGTGAAGGCGGCGGCCACCACGCCGTGGCTCCAGTTCAACCCCATGAGGCTCATGAACGACAACAAGGGCGTGTTCGGCGTGAACCTCGGCCACATGTGGGAGGAGGTGGACCGCATCCAGGGCTGGCTCGAGCGGCTGCTCGAGCAGTACCGGGCGGGCGAGGTGGCGCCCCTGGTGGACCGCACGTTCAAGTTCGACGAGGCCGCCCTGGCGCACCACTACATCCAGGACCGCAAGAACACCGGCAAGGTCCTGCTGGTGCCCTGACGAGGTCCCCTCGCCGTGAAGCGCGCCGAGAAGGCGGAGCGCATCCAGAAGATCCTGGACCGCCTCTACCCCGAGACCCCGATCCCCCTCGACCACGAGGACCCCTTCACCCTGCTGGTGGCGGTGGTGCTCTCGGCCCAGTGCACCGACGAGCGCGTCAACCTGGTGACGCCGGGCCTGTTCGCCCGGGCCGCCACCCCCGCCGCCATGGCGAAGCTCCCGGTCCAGACGATCCGCTCGAAGATCAAGAGCTGTGGCCTCGCGCCCGCCAAGGCGAAGAACATCGCGGCGCTCTCGAAGATCCTGGTGGCCGAGCACGGCGGCCGCGTGCCCGAGAGCTTCGAGGCCCTCGAGGCGCTGCCCGGCGTCGGGCACAAGACCGCCAGCGTGGTGATGACCCAGGCGTTCGGGCGGCCGGCGTTCCCGGTGGACACCCACATCCACCGCCTCGCCGCGCGCTGGGGGCTCTCGACCGGGCGCAACGTCGAGCAGACCGAGCGCGACCTGAAGCGCGTCTTCCCCGAGGAGAGCTGGGGCCGCGTGCACCTCCAGATGATCTACTTCGGCCGCGAGCACTGCCCCGCCCGGGGCCACGACCTCGCCGCCTGCCCGGTGTGCGGCTGGGCGGCGTCGAAGGCGAGGATCGCCGCCGAGGCCCCTGGCTGAGCGAGCCCTCCGGGCTCGCTCAGCGGCGCAAGCCGACCCGTCCTGGGTCGGCCTCCTAGGAGCCCGGCAGCAGCGAAGCCCGCTGCAGCACGTAGACCAGGTAGACGAGGAGCAGCAGCCCGCCCTCGGCGCGGATGATCTGCTGGCCGCGGGTCGCCGCCACCGCCCACAGCAGCAGCGACAGGCAGAAGGTCACCAGCAGGTCCTGGAGGCCGTCCTCGGGCAGCGGGATCGGGCGCAGCGTGGCGCACACGCCGCCCACCAGCAGCAGGTTGAAGATGTTGGAGCCCACCACGTTGCCGACGGCGAGGTCGGCCTGGCGGCGCAGCGCGGCCACCACGGTGGCGGCCAGCTCGGGGAGCGAGGTGCCCACCGCGACCACGGTGAGGCCCACGATCACCTCGCTCACGCCGAGGGCGCGCGCGAGCCCCACGGCGCCGTCCACGGTGAGCCGCGCCCCCACCACCAGGGCCACGATGCCGCCGGCCACGAGCACGGCGTTCGAGCCCACCGAGGGGGTCGGCTCCTCGGCCTCCTCCTCCTCGTCCGGCTCCTCGAGGGCGGGCGGAGCCGCCGGCACGCCGGCGCCGGGCAGCTCCACGGGCACGATGGCGCGCCGCCGCTGGCGCATCAGCTCGCCGGCCGTGTAGTAGACGAACACCAGGAAGACGAGCAGCAGCACCAGCCCGTCGGCCCGGTCCCAGCGATTTTCGCCGCCCCCGTCGAGGAAGCGGTCCAGCGCCAGCACCAGTGCGGCCGCGGTGGCGAGCATCATCATGGGCAGCTCGCGCAGCAGCACCACGCTCTTGATGTCGAGGGGGCGCAGCAGGGCGGCGCCAGCCACGATCAGGCCGATGTTGGCCAGGTTCGAGCCCACGATGTTGCCGAAGGAGAGGCCGGTGCTGCCGCTCCAGGCCGCGAAGGCGTTCACGGCCAGCTCCGGCGCGCTGGTGCCGAACGCCACCACGGTGAGGCCCACCACGAGGGGTGAGACCCCGAGGCTGCGCGCCAGGCCCGAGGCGCCGCGCACCAGCGCCTCGCCGCCGCCCAGCAGCAGGGCCAGCCCGCAGACCAGCATCAGGGTGTCGAGCGGCAACCTTCCCCCCGCCCCGGGCGCACCGCGCGCGGGACCCGCAGCATACCAGGGGGGGGCGAGCCTCCCAGCTTCGGCCCGGCTCCTGGGGTCGGCCCCGGCGTCCCGGCCGGCGTCACTCCCACTGCCGCGCGTCGCCCGGGAAGTCGCTGCGGCGGGCGGGGACGACGCAGAAGGCGTGGCCGGTGGGGGCGGTCAGGACCACGTGCCCGCGGATGCGCGTCTTCACGCGGGCGCCGAGCTTCTCGAGGCGCGCCACCTCGGCTTCCACGTCGTCGGCCTCGATGTCGAGGTGGGTGGCGCGCTCCTCGGCGGGCACGCGCTGGAGGAGCACGTAGGGGCCGCCCTCGCCGCCGATGCGGCCGCGCAGCGTCGCGTAGCGGTCGTCCTCGGGCATCGGCTCGCGGCCGAGGGCGCGGCTCCAGAACTCGAGGCCGCGCTCGTAGTCGTCCTCGGCGCAATCGATCACCACGCAGTGGAGTCGGCTGCGGTGCATCGGGCACCTCCTCTCTCCTGGGTGCAGGGCCATGGTGGCCCAGGCCGGGATGGGGTGCCCGGGCCGCGCCGGGGCCGCCGGAGGACCCCCCAGGGCCCTGGCAACTCTTCCGCCCCGTGTGAACGCGTTCACAGCGTCGCCACCGAGCGGGGTGGAGACTGGAGGCCGTCAGGAGGTCCCATCCCATGTCGAAGATCCGCGTCGTCGAGCACGGTCTCTCCGCTCTCGTCATCTCGCTCTGGTTCGTCTGCTGGGCGGCCGCGATCCTCGAGCTGACCAGGTTCAGCTAGGAGGCCGCCGCGGCTGCCCGGGGCTCGTGGTACCGTTGCCGCGGACCCTTCGCCCCGGTCCGCGAGGCAGCCCGCCCTGGCCTCCACGCCGCACGATCTCGTCCTCGTCGCGTCGGCCTTCACGCCGCTGTTCCTCGGCCTCGTGGTGCACGGCGTCTGCATCAAGGGGGGCTGGCTGGGCTTCGCCGCGGTGCCGATCGACGGCGGCCGCCGCTGGCGTGGGCGGCCGCTCTTCGGCGCCAACAAGACCTGGCGCGGGGTGCTGGCCGTCGCACTCGGCTCGGCGCTCGGCTACGCGCTCCAGGGCCTCTCGCCGGCGCTGCAGCCGCGCGCGTGGACGGGGCTCTCGTTCCCGGCGCTCGCCGTCCTCGGCTTCGCGATCGGGGGGGCCGCCATGCTGAGCGAGCTGCCCAACAGCTTCCTGAAGCGCCGCCTCGCCATCGAGCCCGGCGCGCCCGGCGCAGGGCCCGCCGCCGTCCCGTTCTACCTCTACGACCAGGTCGACTTCCTGCTCGGGGCCTGGCTCGTCGTCTGGGCCTGGGTGCCGCCGACGCCGTCGCGGCTGCTGTGGTCCGTGGCGTTCGTGGTCGCGCTCCACCAGCTCATCAGCCTGGCCGGCGCCCGGCTGGGCATGCGGGCCAGCGCGCGATGAAGCAGCATGGGGGCATGCTGCGCTCCGCCACCGCGGCCCTCGCCGGCCTGCTGCTCCAGGGCTGCGCGTCGCCCGAGCCCGGTTGGCGGATCGTGGGCGAGTACGGGGCCGAGGGGTTCCGCGAGTGCGCGACCGGCCGGCTCTACCGCACCGTCCCGACCTCGGTCGCGTCCTCCGAGCGGATCACGCTCCAGGCCGAGCTCGACGTGGAGCCGGGGGGTCCGGTACGGGCCGAGATGCTCGTCTTCCCGATCCGCGGGGGCCTCGCCTCCTCGGGCCCTCCCGCCCTCGGCGTGGGGCGCGTCTACTCCCTCACGCCCGGCGGCTGCCCGCCCGCGGCCTGAGGGAGAGGGCCGATCCCCCGCCGTGCCGATCACGGGCTTCGACCACGTCGCGCTGCCCACAAGCCAGCCCGAGGCGATGATCCGGTTCTACGGGGCGCTCGGCTTCCGCGTGCCGGACGTCGAGGCGTGGCGCCGCTCCGGGTGGCCCTTCTTCGTGATCGCCTTCGGGGACCAGAAGATCAACTTCCACACGCCCGCGATGTGGCAGAAGCCCGACTTCACGCTGCGGGGCCCCACCGCCCAGCCGGGCTGCGGCGACCTCTGCTTCGTGTGGGAGGGGGGCGCGGCGGCGCTCGAGCGCATGCTCGATGGGGCTGGGGTGGAGCGCGTCGCCGGCCCCGTCGAGCTCGAAGGCGCCCGCGGCCGGGGCCGCAGCGTCTACGTGCGCGACCCCGACGCGAACCTGCTCGAGTTCATCGTCTACGACGAGCCGGGCGAAGGAGACGCGCCACGTTCGTAGGCCACTACAGCGCGGCCTTCCTGGCCCGGGCGGTCGAGCCGCGGGTGCCGCTGTGGGCCTACCTGCTCGCCGCCCAGCTCGTGGACGTGGCGTGGGCGCTGCTCGTGCTCGCCGGCATCGAGCAGGTGCGGCTCGACCCGAGCCTGCCCTCGAACCCGCTGGACCTCCAGTTCATGCCCTACACGCACAGCCTGGCGGCGACAGCGGTGTGGGGCGCGGCGGCGGGCCTCGTCGCGGCGCGGGTGCGCGGGCTCGGCGGGACCGCGCGCGCGGGTGTGGCGGTGGGGCTCGTGGTGGCGTCGCACTGGGGGCTCGACCTCGTGGTGCACCGCCCGGACCTCACGCTCTGGGGCGCCCCACCGAAGCTCGGCTTCGCGCTCTGGGATGCACCGCCCATCGCCTTCGCGCTCGAGGTGGCGCTCCTGGTCGGGGCGGCGGCCTACTGCGCGGTGCGGGGCGGTCTCTCGCCCCGCGGCGTCCGGGCGATCGCGATCGGGGCAGGGGGGCTGGTGGTGCTCCAGACCGTGGTCACGCTCGGGCCGGTGCCGGCCTCGGTGCCGGTCTTCGCGGTATCGACGCTCGCGGTGTTCCTCGCCGTCGCGTACGCGGGGCTGCGCGGGGAGTGCTGGGCGGCGCGCGGGGCGGGCTGAGCCGAGGCCTCACGGCTCGTCGTCGCCACGGCCGGATCGCCCGCCCCGGCCGGTCCCCATGCCATCGAGCGGGCTCACCACCCCGCGCCCGCCGCGGTTCAGGACGTGGGTGTAGACCATGGTGGTGGCGACGCTGCGATGGCCGAGCAGCTCCTGCACGGTGCGGATGTCGTGGCCGCGCTCGAGGAGGTGGGTGGCGAAGCTGTGGCGCAGCGTGTGGGGGCTGGCGGGCTTCGCGATGCCGGCGCGCTCGACGGCGCGGCGCACCGCCCGCTGGATGGCGCCGGCGCTCAGATGGTGGCGCCGCTCGATCCCGGTCCGTGGGTCCCGCGAGCGATCCCGGGCCGGGAACACCCACTGCCAGCGCGCCTCGCGCGGCGCCGCCGGATACTTGCGCGCCAGCGCGTTCGGGAGCCAGACCGCCCCGAAGCCCGCCCGCAGGTCCGCGGCGTGGAGGGCACGGGCCACCTCGAGCTGGCGGCGCAGCGGCTCGCGGAGCGTCTCGGGGAGCATGGTTGCCCGGTCGCGCCGCCCCTTGCCGTCCCGCACCGCGAGCTCGCCGTGGGCGAAGTCCACGTCCTTGATGCGCAGGCGCAGCGCCTCGAGGAGCCGCAGCCCCGCGCCGTAGAGGAGCGCGGCCACGAGGCGCTGGGTGCCGCCGAGCTCGTGGAGCAGCGTCTCCACTTCGCTGCGCGAGAGAACGACGGGGAGCCGGTGGGGGCGGCGCGCCCGGACCACGTTCTCGAGCTCGGGGACCTCGAGCTCCAGGACCGTGCCGTAGAGGAAGACCAGCGCGTTGAGGGCCTGGTTCTGGGTGGAGGCCGCGACCCTCCGCGTGGTGGCGAGGTGGGAGAGGAAGGCGCCGATCTCCTCCGCGCCCATCTGGCGCGGGTGGCGTTTCCCGTGGAACAGGATGAAGCGCCGGATCCAGTGCACGTAGGCCTGCTCGGTGCGCAGGCTGTAGTGGCGCAGCCGGATCGCGGCGCGCACCCGATCGAGGAGCCGCGGAGGCCCGGTCGTGTCCAATCCCCACCCCACCCGCCGCGCACGCCGCGCCCGCCTAGTGGCAGCGCGAACGCGCGTTCACGGTCGTCGTCGGGGTGAGGAGCCGGCGAGCCGCTCCGGGACAGCGACCTCCAGCAGCCTACGCGGAGCGGCGCACGTATTCAATACGCGAACGAGGTATGCGTATTGGATACGCCGGCGCGGGCTCGGTGCGATGAAAGCGCATGGTGGGGCGAGAGATGCGGGTTGCTGGCCCCGGGCATCCGGCTCATGATATGGGGCGGTAGGTTGGACTCAACTACTTGTTAGGCGTACCGCGGGAAGCGGGCGTTCCCCTTCTCTCCAGCACCTTGCCCGCTCTGCCGCGAGAGTTCCGTGGCGGCTCGGTTTGCCGGTGCCCCGGCCCGAAGCGCCCTCTCTTCGTCTCCTTCCGAGCGGCGCGGTCCAATCAGCAGCGGCGGTGGCTCTCGTTGTCGTAGCGGGCGTAGGCCGGCGCCCGCTGGGTGGTGTGGTTCCGGTGCCCGTCGTCGCGCGCATCCGAGCGGGGCATTCGTACTTGGGCTCTCGGCTGCCAGCGGCAGGGTCGCACGCGCGCTCCGCCTAACCAGGCGCTGCAGCGGACCGCCAAGGGCCCGTTTCAAAAACAGCGTGTGGTAGTCTGGCGTCGAACTTCGGCGCTCCGGTCGGCCCTGGGCAGCGGGGCCCTTGGCGGCCGCTGAGCGCCAGGTCCGTTAGGCGTCAGAGGTGTGGCCGGTCCGCTCATAGTCGTGATGGGAATCGTCGCGCTCTCATGTAGCGGAACCCGGCCCTGTTCTGAGGCTGAGTTCCCGCTTTCCTCCCCGGGCACGACCATCTGGAGCGACGCTGGAGTTTCCTTCGACGGCCAGGCCTCTCTGACAATGTGCGAGGCCGACGTCGAGGCCCTCACCACCGATCAACGCGCGAGCCTTCGCCAAGAACTCAAGAGAGTCGTTCGCGATCACCATTTTGGCCTACTTCGCATCTGCCAGCGGGAAGATCCCGGCACCTATGCGGAGGTGCTTGCTCGGTTCAATGCCCACCTTTCGCCCGCAACGGCTATGGGGTTTTCCTGCGCAATCGGCTGGGCTCATCAGGCCTACTAGCGGGCGACGGCTGCCGCCTAACTAAGCGCTGCAGCGGACCGGGCCCAGCGCGCTCCAAATTTGGGTGGTAGCGTCTGGCCATGCACCTGGGCGCTCCGGGCCACCAGGGCGGCGGCCCGGCCGCTGAGCGCCAGGTCCGTTAGGCGCACCGCGGGAAGCGGGCGCTCTCTCTTCTTCAAGCAAGGCACACGGTCGGGCTCCAGGGCTTCGCAGCGGTGTGGCTTGCGGCGACGGCCCGGCAAAGCAGCCCCTCTCGGCGAGCTCGATCTCTGCATCTGCGCCCGGGCGGTTCAGGTTGCCCTCGTTCTCGAAGCGCTCGTATGCCAGCCGCCCTCGGGGTGGTGTGGTCTCGTCGCTCCTCGGGGCGGCCGCGCGAGCGGGGCAGGTGTCCTTTGGGCGCTCGTCCGCAAGGGCCGGGTTG
>JANQFK010000016.1 GCA_028277885.1 Myxococcota bacterium | reverse complement strand
AGGCCGGCCCCGGAGCTGCGGCGCGCGGCCCGGCGTGGTGGGCGTGCCCCCGGTGGCACGCCGCGGCGAGGCCAGCCACCCTAGGGGACCGGCCGGCGGGCCGCCCACCCCGGGCCGGGAAGCGAGATCCCGTCGTGAGTCCCATGGGAGCCCCCCGTTGAGCCTGCGCATGCCCGGACGCGTTCCGATCGTGGTCCTGGGGGTGGCTCTGGGGCTCCTGGCGGCCGCCCTGTGGCTGCTCCGGACCTCGCCCGGGGCCGAGGCCGCCCGGCAGCGCGCCGAGGTCCTGGCAGGCGGGGCTGCCGGCGACTCCCCGGCGCCGCCGGGGATCCGCGTCGACGCCGTGGTGGTGCGGGAGCGGCCCTCCCGGACGCTGGTCGAGGTCTCGGGCCTGCTCGAGGCGGTGCGCTCCGTCGAGCTCGGCGCCGAGGTGGCGGGGCGCGTGGTCGAGGTGGCGGTCGAGGAGCACGCCCACGTCGCCGCCGGCGACCTGCTGGTGCGCCTCGACCCGGCGCTGCCCGAGGCCGCGGTGGCCCGGGCCCGGGCGAGCCTGCAGCGCGCCCGGGCGACGGCGGGTTTGGCCCGGGCCGAGCTGCGCCGCCAGCAGGGCCTCGCCGAGAAGGGTGTCACCTCGGCGGCGGAGCTCGATCGCGCCGAGAGCGAGGAACGCTCCACCGCGGCCGAGGTCGCCGAGGCGCGGGCCGCGCTCGTCGACGCCCAGACCCGCCTCGCCAAGACGCGCATCACGGCCCCCTTCGGCGGCGTGGTGAGCGCCCTCGACCTCGAGCCCGGCGCCTACCTCCGGCCCGGCAGCCCGGTGGCCCGCCTCGACGACCTGTCCGAGGTGGAGATCGAGGTGGGGGTGGGGGACGCCCAGATCCTCGGGATCGGCGAGGGCGACACCGCCCGGGTGCGGGTGGACGTGCTGCCCGGCGAGCCCTTCTCGGGGCGGGTGCACGAGATCGGTCGCGTGGCCGACGCCCAGACCCGCAAGTACCCGGTGCCGGTGCGCGTCGCGAACCCCGAGGAGCGGCTGCTGCCCGGCATGCTGGGCACGGTGCGCTTCGAGCTGGGCGACGCGCGGCCGGCCCTGCGCGTGCCGCGCAGCGCGCTCCAGCGCGAGTTCGAGCTCGAGCACCTGTTCGTGCTCGAGGCCACCGCCGAGGCCAACGGCAGCTCCGGGGTCGCGCTGGCACGGCGCCGGCGCGTCGCGATCCGCGCCGTGCCCTTCCGGCCCGACCAGGTCGAGGTCACCGAGGGGCTCGCCGTGGGCGACCGCATCGCCATCACCGGGGTGCGGGAGCTGCGCGAGGGCCTGCGGGTCGGCTACGTGGACCGGGAGCCCGGCGCGTGAGCCTCCCCGCCTTCAGCGTGCGCCAGACCGTCCTGGTGAACGTGCTGTTCTTCGTGTTCCTGCTCGGCGGCTGGGCGGCCTTCCAGCGCATCCCCGTCGAGTTCTTCCCGGACATCACCCTCAACACGGTGCAGATCGACACGGTCTGGACCGGGGCCTCGGCGGAGGAGGTCGAGCGCCTCGTCACCACCAAGCTCGAGGACGAGCTGCGCAGCGTGGGGGACATCGACGAGATGCGCTCGGTCTCCCAGGCCGACCAGTCCCTCATCGTGATCGACTTCGACGAGACCCTCGACGACCTCGAGTACGAGGCCGCGGTGAACGACGTGCGCGGCGCCCTCGACCGCGTGGACGACCTGCCCGAGGCCGCCGAGGAGCCCATCCTGCGCGAGATCACCCTGGGCGAGGTGGGCCCGGTGGCGCTCGTGGCGGTGGTGGACCTCGGCGGCGCGGGTCCCGTGGCATTGCGCGAGGTGGCCCGGGACATCGCCACCCGCCTCGAGGACCTGCCCGGCGCCAACCGGGCCACGATCCGCGGCGAGCAGGACCGGGAGGTGCGGGTGCTGGTGGACCGCGCCGCCGCCGCGCGCTTCGAGCTCACGCCCGTCGAGATCGCCGAGCGCATCCGACGCCAGAACCTAAACGTGCCGGCCGGGACCTTCGCCGACGGGGGCGCGGAGTCCACGCTCCGCGCCCGCGGCGACTACCAGAGCCTCGAGGAGCTGCTCGCCACGGTGGTGCGCGAGAACCCCAACGGGACCTACGTGCGTCTGGGGGAGATCGCCCGGGTGGAGGAGGGCCTGGAGAAGGCGCGCTTCGTCAGCCGCTACAACGGCCAGCCCGCCCTGCTGGTGAGCCTCACCAAGAAGACCGGCACCGACGTGATCGAGATGGTCGAGCGCCTCGACGCCTTCGTCGAGGAGTACCGGCCCCTGCTGCCCGAGGGCATGGAGATCCACAAGACCCTCGATACCGCCGCCTTCATCCAGCCCCGGATCCGCGTGCTCACCGACAACCTGGTGACCGGCATCGCGCTGGTGCTGGCCATCCTGTGGTTCACCATCGGCTTCCGCAACTCGCTGCTGACCATCATCGCCATCCCGTTCAGCTTCCTCACCGCGATGATCCTGTTCCCGGTTCTCGACATCACCATCAACTCCACCACGCTGATCGGCATGCTGCTGGTCTCGGGGATGCTGGTGGACGACGCCATCATCGTGCTCGAGAACATCTACCGGCGCGTCGAGGAGGGCGAGCCACTCGCCGACGCGGTGGTGAAGGGCACCCAGGAGGTGATGTGGCCGGTGATCTGCGCCGTCTCCACCACCATCGCGGCCTTCCTGCCCCTGCTGCTGATCGAGGGCACCGCGGGCAAGTTCGCCTCGATCCTGCCCAAGGCGGTGGTGGTGTGCCTGGTGGCCTCGCTGCTCGAGTGCCTGCTGATCCTGCCCGCCCACTACCTCGACTTCGGCAGCCGCCGCTCCGGCGGGAAGGCGGGCCCCGGGAGCGGCATCGCGGCCCGGGTGCGCGCCGCCACGGATCGCGGCCTGGCCCGGATCCGCGACGCCTACGCGACGGCGCTCCACCTGATGCTCGAGCACCGCGCCTCCTTCGGCTTCCTCGGGGTGGCGGTGCTCGTGTTCGCCTTCGCCGGGGCCCAGCACCTGAGGGTCGAGCTCTTCCCCGGCGAGTACGACACCTTCAACGTCCTGCTCGAGACCGAGCCCGACTCGAGCCTCGCCTTCACGGACTCCGTGGCGGAGGGCTACGAGCCCGAGCTCGCGAGCTTCCTGGGCACCGACATCCTCGACTTCTCGACGGTCACCGGGCTCTCCATCGACGCCAACTACGACGACCTGACCGGCGCCAACGTCGCGATCTCGTTCCTGGCGGTGAAGCCGAGCGGGGAGCACCGCGCGAACCCCGACGCCGTCCTCGCCCGGGTGAAGGCCCGCGTCGACGCCTTCCGCGCCGCGAACCCCCGCGGCATCGCCGAGCTGCGGGTGGTGGCCCAGCAGGACGGGCCGCCCGTGGGCCCGCCGGTGGAGGTGCGCATCCAGGGCGAGGACTGGGTCGAGAACGAGGCCATCGCGTCGGAGATGGTGGCCTGGCTCCACGGGCTGCCCGGCGCCCGGGACATCGAGGACAACCTGAAGCTCGGCCCCGCCGAGGTGCGGCTGGTGATGGACGAGGAGCGGGCCTCGCGCCACGGCCTGGGCTTCGAGGACCTGGCCCGGGCGCTGCGCGGCGCCAACGACGGCATCGTGGCCTCGAGCTTCCGCGACCCCACCCGGGACGAGGACGTGGACATCCGGGTGCTGCTCGCCGCGGGCCAGCGCCGCACCCTCCAGGACCTGCTCGAGATCGACCTGCGCACCCCGGGCGGCTACCTGGTCAAGCTGCGCGAGGTGGCCGACGTGGACCTGACGCGCGGCCATCGCGCCTACCGCCACTACGACGCGCGCCGGACCGTCAGCGTCTACGCCGAGCTCGACGAGGACCTGATGACGTCCGTGGAGGCCAACCGCCGCCTCCAGGCCGCCTTCGCCGACGTGGAGCAGCGGCATCCGGGCGTCGACGTGCGCTACGGCGGCGAGTTCGAGGAGACCGAGGAGGCCCTCGACAACCTGTACGCCGCGTTCCCGGTCGCGCTGCTCGCGATCTACATGATCCTCGCCGCCCTGTTCCGCAGCTACATCCAGCCCCTGGTGGTGGCCGCCGCCATCCCCTTCGGCTTCGCCGGCGTGGTCCTGGGCGTCGCCGTGTTCCAGTACAAGGTGAGCTTCATCCTGCTCTACGCCACCATCGGGCTGGCCGGCGTGGTGGTGAACGACTCCCTCGTGATGGTGGACTTCATCAACCGCGCGCGGCGCTCGGGCATGCCGCTGCTGGTCGCGGTGCGCGAGTCCGGGGTGAAGCGCTTCCGCCCGATCCTGCTCACCACCCTCACCACCGTGGTGGCCCTGCTCCCCATGGCGTTCGGGCTCCAGGGCTCCTCGAAGACCTACGGGCCCTTCGCGGCCTCCATCTCCTTCGGGCTGATCGTCGCCATGGTGGGCACCCTGTTCGCCGTGCCCCTGGCCTACACGAGCCTGATCATCACCCGCGAGCGCGTGGCGCGGTGGTTCGCGGCCTTCCGGCGTCGGATGTCTGCCCTCCTGGGGCGGCGAGCGCCCGCCGTGGGCGGCGGCTCGGACGGCTGAGAGGGGCGCAGGTCCAGGGCCCGGGAGCCCGATGAGGGATCGAGGGGGTGGCCGGCGTGACGCGCTTCGAGCACCGCGGCGTGATCGAGGGCTTCTACGGAGAGCCCTGGGCCCACGAGGACCGCCTGTGGGCGGTGGCGCGGCTCGGGCGCCACGGCATGAACCGCTACGTGTACGCGCCGAAGAGCGATCCGCTCCACCGCGAGCGCTGGCGCGAGCCCTACCCCGCCGCGGCCCTGGCCGAGTTCGCCGAGCTGATCGAGGCCGGCGCAGCGGCGGGCGTGGAGGTGGGCTTCGCGCTGTCGCCGGGGCTCTCCATCGCCTACGCGGACGCCTCGGACCGCGCGGCCCTGGCGGCGAAGCTCGGGGCCTTCCGCGAGCGCGGCGCGCGCTTCTTCACGCTGGCCCTCGACGACGTTCCGAGCCGCCTCGTGCACGACGCCGACCGGCGCGCCTTCCCGAGCCTGGGCGAGGCCCACGTGGCCCTCGCCCACGACCTGCTCGAGCGCCTCGGCGACGGCTGTCGGCTGTGGCTGGTCCCCACGGACTACAACGGCGTGGAGGCGAGCCCCTACCTCGAGGCCCTGGGCGCCGGGCTCGACCCGGCCGTCGAGGTGGGCTGGACCGGTCGCACCCTGGTGAGCCCGAGCATCCGCGCCGAGGAGGCGCGCCGCCGCGCCGCGATCCTCGGCCGGCGGCTGCTGGTGTGGGACAACGTCCCGGTGAGCGACGGGCCCATGCGGCCCATGCTGCACCTCGGCCCGTACCGGGGACGCGAGGCCGGACTCGAGGAGCACTGCTCCGGGATCCTGCTCAACCCCATGCAGCACGCCCGGGCGTCGTGGATCGCCCTGGCGGGAGCGGCGGAGTTCCTGGACGACGCCGAGGGCTACGACCGCGAGGCCGCCTGGGAGCGGGCCCTCGAGGATCTGGGCGCCGGAGCGCCGGCGGCGCTGCGCTGCTTCGCCGAGGCCCACCGCTTCTCCCCCCTGGCGCCGACGGAGCGCGACCGGCCCCTCGAGGCCGCCTTCGCGGCGCTGCGCGCGGCGCCCCCCGACGGCGCGCCGGCCGAGGACGCCCGGGCGGAGCTCGCCCGCCTGCTCGCCGAGCGCGAGGGCGCCGCCGCCGCGCTGCGCGAGGGGCTCGCCGACCGGCGCCTGGCCGCCGAGCTCGAGCCCTGGCTCGACGCCCACGAGCGCGAGACCCGCCGCATGGCGCGGGCCCTGACCCTGCTCGAGAGCCTCGCCGGCGACGCCAGCCGCTTCGAGCAGGTGGTCGGCTTCCTGGGCTTCGAGGCCGTGATGGCCGAGCCGCCCCCCAAGGCGGTGAGCTACGGACCCCGCCGGGTGCTGTACCCCCAGGTGGCGTCCCTCACCGAGGAGGACGCCCGCTTCGGGCCCGACCCGGCGCTGTTCGTCGACCGGTCCCTCTCCGACGAGATCGTGCGCTTCGCCGAGGAGCGCGCCATCGAGGCCCTCGGCGTCCGGGTCAGTTGATCCGCTTCGCGCGGTCGCCCCACTCCTTCTCGCGCAGGCGGAACTTCTGGATCTTGCCCGTGGAGGTCTTGGGCAGGTCCCCGAACTCGACGGCCTTGGGACACTTGAAGTGGGCCAGGTGGTCGCGGCAGAAGTCCACGATCTCCTGCTCGCTGGCGTTCTCGCCCGGCTTGAGCGCCACGAAGGCCTTCGGCACCTCGCCCCACTTCTCGTGGGGCATGGCGACCACCGCGCACTCGAGCACCGCGGGGTGCTTCACCACCGTGTGCTCGACCTCGATGGTGGAGATGTTCTCGCCGCCGCTGATGATGATGTCCTTCTTGCGGTCGCGCAGCTCGATGTAGCCGTCGGGGTGGACCACCCCGAGGTCGCCAGAGTGGAACCAGCCGCCCGCGAAGGCCCTCGCCGTGGCCTCGGGGTCCTCGTAGTAGCCCTTCATCACGTTGTTGCCGCGCATCACCACCTCGCCCATGGTCTCGGCGTCGGCGGGCACGTCGCCCATGGCATCGTCGACCACGCGCAGGTGCAGGGCGTGGTGGTAGGGCACGCCCTGGCGCGCCATCACCCCGGCGCGGGCGGTGGCGTCGAGCCCCTCCCAGCCGGGCTGCATCTCGCAGTAGACGTGGGGGCCGTAGGTCTCGGTGAGGCCGTAGAGGTGGCACACGCGCACGCCGAGCTCGTCCATGCGGGCGAGGAGCGTCGGCGAGGGCGGCGCGCCGCCGGTGGCGACGCGCAGGGGCGGATCGAAGCGCCGCCCCTTCGCCTCAGGCGCCTCGGCCAGCATCAGCAGCACCGTGGGGGCGCCGTTGAAGTGGGTCACGCCCTCGGCGTCGAGCAGCGCGAAGATGCGCGCCGGCTCCACCGCCCGCAGCATCACGTGGGTCCCGCCCGCCGCCGTCACCGCCCACGGGAAGCACCAGCCGTTGCAGTGGAAGAGCGGCAGCGTCCAGAGGAAGACCGAGTCGCGGCGCAGGTCGTGGACGAGCATCTCCCCCATGGCGTTCAGGAAGGCGCCGCGGTGGGTGTACATCACGCCCTTGGGCCGGCCCGTGGTGCCCGAGGTGTAGTTGATGGAGATGACGCGCTCCTCGTCGTCGAGGTCCATCTCGATGGGGAGCGGCGTCACGCCGTCCAGCAGCTCGGCGTAGCGCGGTCCGTCGAGGGGCGTGCCGGTCACGCCGGCCACGGGATCCTCGAGGTTCACGAGGGTGGGACGCGCGGCGAGGCCCCCGGGCGCGTCGCTCACGCGGTCGGCGAGCTCCGGGTCGCAGCAGACCAGCTTGGCGCCGGAGTGGTCCAGGATGTAGCCCACCTCCTCGGCGTTCAGCCGGGTGTTGATGGCCACCAGCGCGGCGCGCAGCAGGGGGACCGCGAAGTGGGCGGCCAGCAGGGCGGGCACGTTCGGGGCGAGGAACGCCACCCGGTCGCCGGGCCCGACGCCGGCCGCCGCGAAGGCGGCCGCCTGGCGCCCGACCTCCTCGGCGAAGCGGCGGAAGCTCCAGCGCTCCCCGCCGTGCACCACCGCCGTCTTGTCGGGGAACACGCGCAGGGTCCGCTCCAGCATGCGGACGGGCGAGAGGGGATCGCGGTGGACGCCGGTGGGCTCGCTCATGGGGCGGGAGTATATGCGGCGCGGGCCCGAAGCGACGACGGCGCCCGGCCGGGCCGGACGCCGTCGCTCAGCTAGGAGAAGCTCGCGTGCGGAGGCGGCGATGCCGCCCGGACGGGTTTGGCGGACCGGACCTCCCGGCCCACCGGCGGCCAGCTCGCCGCCCCCGCGCGCGATCTGGGAGGGAGTCTGCACCGACGGTGGACCCCCCTCTGTGCGCCCCGTCACACGCGAGCCCATCGCCCGAAAAAACCCCGGCCGCGACGCGCCCATGATGGGAAAAAGCTGCGCCGGCGAGACGTTAGAGCCACGGACGAGACCGAGGCATCCCGGCCCGCCAGCCAGAGGCCAGCGTCGGTGGACGGCGCGCAACGTCCCGGCAGACCGCCGCGCGGCGGAGGCCGGGCGCTCCGCGGCGAGGGCGAGGCGAGCCAGCGCCGAGGCGGTCGCGGCCGAGGCTGCGGGAGCTGGACGCAGCGCCTGCGAGACCGTCGACACCGCGGACGCGAGCGCGGCCCCGCCTCCTTGCGGGCTCAGTGCGCGCGGCCTCCACGAGGAAGTCCGCGCGGGCTGCGCGCTACGTCCAAGAGGAGGTCCGCGCCGGTTGCGCGCAGCGCCTACGAGAGGCCAGGCAGGAGAGGATGCCCGAGAGGGCTCCCCCGCAAGCGCGGCCCGGCGAAGAGCCGGGCCGTTCGCGCAGTGAGCCGAAGGCGAACGGAGCTCAGAAACGAAGACCCCCGGGAGCGGACCCTCGCGGGTCCGTGGCGGCTACGGCGTCCGCCCTCCCGGGGTCGGTGGCGCTGGGACTGCGTCCCGAGGCACCGCCGAGAAGCAGGTTACTTCGGCGTGTGGCGTCAGGACGCCGCCACCTCACTCGCCGTAGTACTAGGTTGGTCCAATTGATCACCTCCTCTTCTCGGCGTCGGGTACTTCCAGCGGGGCCCAGGCCTCGCTTCAGTCCCAGGGTTGGGAGGGCGCCGAACCGACCGCCCCGGGCCGCCCGCCCCACGTGGCGCCTCTCGCCCCGCAGAGCCGGACTCGGGGAGGAGTGAGCTCCCCTTGCATCCGAATCTATCGGAACCCCGGGGCGCCGGCTACAGCGGGTCCCCCGGGGCGCCCCGGGGCCGCTAGAATGGCCGGATGGGGGACGCCCGGGACGCGGATCAGACCGCCACGCTGCTGGTGACCTGCCCGGACCGGCGGGGCATCGTGGCCGCCCTGGCCCAGCTCCTCTACGGCCACGGCGCCAACATCCTCGACTCGGACCAGCACACCGACGCCTCGGCGGGGCAGTTCTTCCAGCGGATCCGCTTCGACCGCTCCGAGATGCACACCGACCGGGTGGGGCTCGAGCGCGCCATCGGCGAGGTGGCGGAGCGCTTCGGCATGAGCTGGCGGCTGTGCGACGCCTGCGAGCCCAAGCGCGTGGCGATCTTCGTCTCGCGCTACGACCACTGCCTCTACGACCTGCTGCTGCGCCACCGCGCCGGCGAGCTCGACTGCGAGATGGTGATGGTGGTGAGCAACCACCCGGACCTCGAGCCCGTCGCCCGCCAGTTCGGCCTCGACTACCACGTCTTCCCGATCAGCAAGGCGAACAAGGCCGAGCAGGAGGAGCGCGAGCTCGCCCTGCTCGAGGAGAGCCGCATCGACCTGGTCGTGATGGCGCGCTACATGCAGATCCTCTCCGGCGACTTCGTGGCCCGGCACCCCTCGCGCATCATCAACATCCACCACTCCTTCCTGCCGGCCTTCATGGGCGGCCGCCCCTACCACCAGGCCCAGGAGCGCGGCGTGAAGCTGATCGGCGCCACCGCCCACTACGCCACCACGGACCTCGACGAGGGGCCGATCATCGAGCAGGACGTGATGCGCGCCTCCCACCGCGACTCCGTGGCCGACCTGGTGCGCAAGGGCCGCGACGTGGAGCGCACCGTGCTGGCGCGCGCGGTGCGCTGGCACCTCGAGGACCGCGTGGTGGTCTACGGCAACAAGACCGTGGTCTTCGACTGATGTGGCTGCGGCTGCTGATGCTGCTCACCGGGCTGGTGGCCCTGGCCGGGGTCTGGACCTTCACCCTGATCTCGAAGCGCTTCGAGGAGGTGGCGGCGGGCGCCCTGCCCCTCGAGCCGCGCTCCTTCGACTCCCTCACCGTGGTGACCGTCGGCACCGGCGGCACCTTCGAGAACCACCTGCGCCGCGGGCCCGCGGTGGTGGTGGCCCGGGGCGAGCGCATGCTGCTGGTGGACGCCGGGCGCGGGGTCGCCGAGGCGCTGCGCGCCGCCGCCATCCCGGTCCAGCAGCCCGAGGCGGTGCTGCTCACCAGCCTGCTGCCCGAGAACACCGTCGGGCTCGACGACCTGGTGCTGACCCGCGCCCTCGCCGCCGAGGCCGCGCCGCTCGCGGTGTGGGGCCCCGAGGGCACCCGCCGCCTGGTCGAGGGCCTGCTCTCCGCCCACGCCGGCGGCTTCGGCGCCGCGCGGGCCTCGGGGCTCGTCGAGGCGGTGCCGGTGGAGGCCTCGGAGCTCTCCGACGCCCGCAGCCTCGAGGTCGCCGGCCTCGACGTGCAGCCGAAGCGGCTGCCCGACGGGCCCCTCGAGGCGCTGGCCTGGCGCATCGAGGCCGACGGTCGCGCGGTGCTGGTCTCGAGCGTCGGCTTCGCTCCCGACGCCCTCGTCGAGCACGGTCGGGGCGCGCGGCTCTGGGTCCACGAGGCGCTCTACGGCGCGGCCCTCGACGCCGCCCTCGAGCAGGGCGCCGAGCGGCCCGAGGTGCTGCGACGCGAGGCGGCCTGGCACACGCGACTCGAGGACGCCGGGACCCTCGCCAGCCGCATGGGGGTGCGGAAGCTCGTGCTGATGCGCCTGCGCCCGCCGCCGGTCTACGACTTCCAGTACCGCAACGTCGTGGAGGACTTCCGCGGCGAGGTGGTGATCGCCGAGGACGGGCTCGAGATCCGGCCCTGAGCGCGCGCGCTCAGATCGGGATGCCGGGAGGCTCCGGCTCCAGGGACGGCGAGCCGGGCGGAGGCGCGCCGAAGGGCGACGGCGGAGCCGGCCGGTCCCCGGCCTCGCGCTCGCCGGTGTAGCGGCGGCGCTGCTCGCGGAAGTAGGGCTCGGCGGGCGCCAGGGCGATGGCCTCGTCGATGGTCGCGACGGCCTGCTCGCTGCGCCCGGCGGCGAAGTGCACCTCGGCCAGGGTGTCGAGCACGTTGGGGTCCTCGCGGCCGGTGTCCGCCACGGCGCGCTCGGCCAGGGCGAGCGCGGCGTCGAGCTGGCGCAGGCCCGGTCGCTCGGAGGTGGCGATCAGCCAGGCCTCGTTGTTGAGGATCCAGGGCGAGATGTCCTCGAGCTCGAGGAGCACCGAGGCCCGGCGCTCGATCACCGCCGGGTCCGGCGAGACGGCGAGCAGCGCGCCGCGTGCGACGCCGAGCACCCCGACGGCGACGAGCGCGACGTTGGCCAGGCGCAGCCGGGCCAGACGCCCGCCGGCCGCGGGAGCGGCGCCGTCGTCGCGAGCCCCCGGCGCACCGAGCCAGGCCGCCGCCGCGAGCCCCGCCGCGAAGCCCCCGGCGTGGGCCGCGTGGGCGATGCCGGGGATGGAGCCCATGCTGACGCTCTCGAGCACGAGGACGCCGACGAAGATCCGCCGCGGCAGCCGCCAGACCGCGGGCACCTGCTCGGGGTGGCGCAGCTCGAGCCCGACCAGCGCACCCACCAGCCCCGCCACCACGCCCGACGCGCCCAGGGCCCACTCGTAGTCCGCGAGCCAGCTCCCGAGCATCGCGCCGGCCGCCGCGAGCCCCATCACCACGCCGGTGGTGGAGGCGCCCAGGCAGCGCTCGGCCAGGCCGCCGATCAGCAGCAGGCAACCGACGTTCACGGCGAGGTGGAAGGGGCCCCCGTGGAGCACGTTGGCGGTCACCAGCCGCCAGAGCTCGCCGGCGCCCACCAGCGACGTGCTGAACACGCCCGCCAGCTCGGCGTGGGGCGAGAACAGGAGCTGGAAGCCGAAGGCCGCGACGCACAGGCCGGCCGCGACGCGGACCAGCCAGGGGCGGCGCGCGGCGCGCGCCCGCTCGCCGAGGGCCCGGATGCGCGCGAGCTGGGTCTCGCCTCCGGGCGTGGCCTCGATTCGGCCCAGGATCACCCGGGCCAGGGCCTCGGGAGCGGCGGGATCCCGGAAGCGGTTGCGGCGCAGCAGGAAGATCCCGCGGCGCGTCGCCACCCGCAGGCCGAGGCCGCCGATGGCGAGGTCCGTGATCTGCCACCACGGGGTGAAGCTGCGACCGGCGAGCCGGCCCAGCAGCATCGAGCGCGGGTGGCGCAGGCCGCCGGGCTCGATCTCCACGGCGCCGAGGCCGGGACCGAGCTCGAAGCGCTCCTCGGGCGTGGGACCTTCCACGGCCCGAGGCTAGCGGGCCGCCTCAGCCGCGCTCGGGGACCGCCAGGGCGGGGAACTTGCGGGTGAAGATCAGGTAGACGAGGGAGAAGGCGCCGAGGAAGCCCAGCGCGGTCCCCACCTGGATCCAGCCCAGGAACGCCCAGGTGTCGTCGGGCTCCAGGGAGGGCCAGATCAGCACGTTGCGCTCCACCCAGAACCCGAAGGCGGAGATCAGCGCCACGCTGGCCAGGAACCAGGCCGTCTTCTTCGGGCGCTGGCCGAGCAGGAACCAGAACGGGATCACCCAGCAGCACAGCCAGGCGAAGAGCGTCACCTTCACCCAGGGCTCGCTCCAGACGGTCTCCACCCAACGATCGCGCAGGGTCGACCAGCCGATGCCCCAGTCGTTGGAGGACTGGAGGAACTCGCTGCCCAGGCGCGCGGCGAAGAAGCTCGTCTCCTCGGGCAGGTTCCCGTACCAGATGATCATGTACTGGGAAAAGAACAGGTACATCCAGAAGATCGAGAAGGCGAACACCATCTTGCCGAGGTCGTGGAGCCGCTCGGTGGTGACGTGACCCTCGAGGCCCGGGTAGTTGCGGTGCCAGACGGTCAGGATCGCGGTGACCGAGACCGCCGACAGGAAGCCGCCCCAGGCGAAGTAGGCGCCGAACAGGTTCGAGAACCACAGGGGCGAGAGGGACATCACCTGGTCGAAGCCGATGATGGTGTAGCCCAGCGCGTACACCAGGCAGATGGTCGGGGCGAGCACCTTGAGCCGGCCGGCCGAGGCCGCGCGCTCGGCGGCGTCGCCGCGCCAGCCTGCGGTCCAGCGCGCCGCGAGGCCGGTGGCCGGGGGCGCGCCGTCGCCGCCCATGACGGGACGCAGGGAGGCGCGCAGGAAGGCCACGGTGAGGACGGCCAGGATGGCGAGGACGGCGAGGTCGGTGATCACCAGGCGCGGCACGTTCAGCCACGCCGCCTTGGCGGGGATCGGCTCCTCGATCCAGGGGTACAGGTGCTGGCGCCCGAGGAAGCCGATCGCGCCGAGCACGAAGGTGATGGGCACCCAGGCGGCGAGCCCCTCGGCGAGCCGCCGCACGGGGCCGGGCCAGCGTGCGCCGACGATCACGAAGATCGCGGCCAGCACCAGGCCGCCCTGGGCGATGCCGCCGAAGTAGAGGTAGTTGACGTGGAAGGAGCGCCACGCCGTGGGCGCGTCCACGAGCAGACCGATCAGGAAGCTCAGCAGCCCCACGATCGCGAGGGTCAGTGCGAGTGCCACGAGGCCGCTGTTCAGGGCCTGGGGCCGGGTGCGCTCGATGGCGGGCGCGCTCACGGGCGGTCTCCCTGTCGATCGGCCGCCCTCACGGGCGGCCGTCCCGGTCGATCGGCCGCCCTCACGGGCGGCCTCCGCGCTGCAGGTACCGCACGTAGTTCACGAGGTGCCAGCGGTCCTCTTCGAGGATCCGGCGGTAGCTCGGCATGCGGCCGCCGCCGTTGCGGATGATCTGGTAGATGTAGCCGTCGCTGCGGGGCAGCGCGGCGCTCAGGGGGAAGACGCCGGCGAAGGGCCCGGCGATCTCGCCCGCGGCGCTGACCGGGCCGTCGCCCATGCCCGTGGCGCCGTGGCAGGCCTCGCAGTTGGCCTCGTAGACCTCCTGCCCCCGCTGCACGGACTTGAAGCCGTCGTTCTTGAACGGATTCACCAGGGTGTCGTTGGCGGGGTCGTAGCGGCCGTAGCTCGGCGTGCTCCCCGTGACGGGCACCGTTCCCTCGGGCGGCAGGAAGCCCTCCACGCGGCCGTCCCACTCCACGCGCTCGAAGGCCTGCACGGCCTTCTGCCACTTCATCTGCGGAAACCAGGTCTCGGACCACTGCTCCCAGCAGCCCGTCATGCCCGTGAGGGCGAGGGCGCAGAGCGCCGCGGTCACCCGGCTTCGGACGCTAGGCCTCGACAACGCTGACCTCCTTGGCCTCGTGCGCACGCAGCAGCGAGTCGACCTCGGCCACGTCGCGGGCGTCGCACTCCACGACGAGCCCGAACTCCTCGGCCGAGAAACGCGCGTCGTAGCCCTTGTCGTTCTTGCCGAAGGATCCGTAGGGAAGCTTGCCCACGGCGAGCAGCCCCACGAGGGTGAGCAGGCCGCCGAACAGGATGGTGAGCTCGAAGCCGATGATGACGTAGGGAGGGATCGAGGCGAAGGGCTTGCCGCCGATCACGATCCTCCAGTCCCAGGACATCCAGATGGTGATGAAGAAGCCGGTGAACACGCCCAGCAGGCCGCCCACCAGGGTGAAGGCGCGCACCTTGCTGGGCTTCTCGTCGATGGCGTCCTCGAGCTCCGTGAAGGCCGCGGGCGAGTAGATCTCGAGGTTCTCGAAGCCGCGGTTGCGCAATCGCTTGGCGACGTCGGCCACGGGCGTGGGCTGGTCGAAGACTCCGCGCAGCGCCGGCATCAGCGTGCCCCCTCGGCCCAGGCCCCGTGGACCTTCGGGTCGTCGTGGGCCGCCTTGTGGTGGATGTCGAGCTCCTTCACCTCCGCGATGGCGATCACCGGGAAGATCTTCAGGAAGATCAGGAACAGCATGGCGAAGAAGCCGAAGCTGCCGGCCAGGATGCCGAGCTCGTAGAAGGAGGGCGTGTAGACGCCCCACACCGCCGGATCGAACTCGCGGGACAGCGAGGTGATGACGATGACGTAGCGCTCGAACCACATCCCGATGTTGATGAAGGTCGAGACGATGAAGAGCGTCGGCAGGTGGGTCCGTGCCTTCTTGAACCAGAAGATCTGTGGGATGAAGCCGTTGCAGATGATCATCACCCAGGTCGAGAACCAGTAGGGGCCGAAGGCGCGCAGCCAGAAGGCGCTCTTCTCGAACTCGACGCCGCTGTACCAGGCGATGAAGTACTCGGTGCCGTAGGCGTAGCTGACGATGATCGAGGTCAGCAGCAGGAAGCGCGCCATGTTCTCGAAGTGGTAGTCGGTGATGTACTTCTCGAGGCGGTAGATGCGCCGCACCGGGATCATCACCGTCAGCACCATGGCGAAGCCGGAGAAGATGGCGCCCGCCACGAAGTAGGGGGCGAAGATGGTGGCGTGCCAGCCCGGCACGATGGAGCTGGCGAAGTCCCAGGACACGACGCTGTGCACCGACAGCACCAGGGGCGTGGCCAGGCCCGAGAGGTGCAGCACCGAGCGGGTGTGGGACTTCCACTGTCGGGTGGTGCCCTGCCAGCCCAGGGCGAGGGCGGTGTAGAGCAGCTTGCGCCAGCCCGTCGAGCGGTCCCGGGCGATGGCGAGGTCCGGGATCAGCCCGATGTAGAAGAACACGATCGAGATCGTCGCGTAGGTCGAGATCGCGAAGGTGTCCCACATCAGCGGGCTCTTGAAGTTCACCCACAGCCCGCGCTGGTTCGGGTAGGGCAGGATGAAGTAGGACTTCCAGATCCGGCCGACGTGGATGCCGAGGAACTGGGCGGCGGTGAGCACCGCGAACACCGTCATCGCCTCGGCGCTGCGGTTGATGGCGTTCCGCCACTTGGCCCGGAACAGGTAGAGGATCGCGGAGATCAGCGTGCCCGCGTGGGCGATGCCCACCCAGAACACGAAGGTGACGATGTAGATGCCCCAGAAGACGGGGTGGGTGTAGCCGCCGATCCCGAGGCCCTGGTAGACCTGGAAGATCCAGATGGCCGCGGCCAGGCCGACGCTCGCCACGCAGAGCCCCAGCAGCGCGAAGTAGCCCAGGCTCGGACGCCCCATCACCGCCAGGATGTCGCGGTTGGTCTGGGAGTCCGGCAGCTCGGCGCCGCGGGTCATCGCGGCGGCGGCGGGCATGGCGGGGGGCGGCGTCACGACGGTTCCTCCACGGGGCCGCGGACGACCTTGGCGAGATACGTGATGGCGGGCCGGGTGTTGAGCACGTGCAGGGCGTGGTACCCCCGCTTGGGATCGTCGGCCGTCCGGCTCACCGTCGCGTCGTCGTCCTTCAGGTTGCCGAACTGGATGGCGTTGGTGCCGCAGGCCTGCTGGCAGGCGGTCACGACCTCGCCGTCGGCGATCAGGCGCCCCTCGTCCCTGGCGCCCTGGCGCGCGGACTGGATGCGCTGGATGCAGAAGGTGCACTTCTCCATCACGCCCTGGCCGCGGACGGTGACGTCCGGGTTCAGCATCAGGCGCATGGGCTCGGACCACTTGGTGAGCTGGTTGTCGAAGTAGTTGAAGCGCCGCACCTTGTACGGGCAGTTGTTCGCGCAGTAGCGCGTGCCGATGCAGCGGTTGTAGATCATCCCGTTCAGGCCTTCCTCGTTGTGGTAGGCCGCGATCACGGGACAGACCGGCTCGCAGGGGGCCGCGCCGCAGTGCTGGCACATCATCGGCGAGTGGCGCACGTCCACGTCGCCGAGCTTCTCGTTGTTGACCTGGGGGTGGGCGCGGCCCACGGGGAGGTCCGGGGTGCCCTCGCCGATGAAGCGCTCGATGCGCAGCCAGGCCATCTGGCGGACGGCCAGGGTCTCGCGCTCGCCCACCACGGGGATGTTGTTCTCGACGTAGCAGGCCGCCACGCAGTCGTTGCAGCCGGTGCAGCGGTCGAGGTCGATCGTCATGCCCCAGCGGTAGGGGCTGTCGTTGTAGGCGTCGTCCGCCGGGTCGTAGGGCTCGCGGATCTCGTGGTGGCCGTCCCCATGCCCGCCACCGTGGCCGCCGCCGTGCCCCCCGTGGTCGTCGCCGTGGCCCGCCTCCTTGGGGGCCGCCGAGACGTGGGGGGTTCCGTGGCCGTCGCCGTTCGCGAGGGCGGCCAGGGGCACGACCTCGCCGAGCTGGCGGGCGCGCTTGTTGTCCGAGAACTGGGAGAGCGGCAGCCGCCGGCTGGCCCCGGTGGCGCTCACCTGGGCGCGCTCGGTCAGCCAGGCGCGCCCGCCGCTCTCGTCCACCCCGCCGGCGGGCAGCACGTCGATCACGTTCACGCCCCGCAGCTGGCCCTCGTCCGAGGCGTAGTGGCCCACGCTGTGGCCCTGGCCCTGGGGCACGGCCACCACGTCGTCGCGGATGCCGCCGCGCGGGTAGACGGCCACCTCGACGCGACCCGCCGAGGTCTCGATGGCGACGACGTCGCCGAGCTGCACGCCGAGCCGCTCCGCCGAGGCGAGGCTGATCTCGGCCCAGCTCTGCCAGGAGATCTTGGTGACGCTGTCCGGGATCTCCTGGAGCCAGGGCAGCGCGGCGCCGCGGCCGTCCCAGAGCAGGCCGTGGGGGAAGGCGACGAGAGTGAAGTCGCCGCTGCCCGTCATCTTGGGCTCCACCACCGAGAGGCGCGCCGCGCCCGGCGCGAGGCCGGGTGAGCTCGCGGGCGCGGCGGAGAACACGCCGCCCGCGGGCAGCACGTTGCGCAGGCCCACGTCCGCCCACTCCTGCTCGAGGAGCGTGCGGAAGCTGCCGGCGGGAAGCCGCTCGGCGGCCTGGGGCGAGACGGCGCGGCCGACGTCGAGCAGGGTGTCGCCGAGGGCCCGGGTGTCGAAGAGCGGGCGCAGGGTGGGCTGCACCACGGAGCGCACGCCGGCGCGCGGCGCGGCGTCGCCCCAGGACTCGAGGGCCGTGTGGTCGGGCAGCACCAGGTCGACGCGCTCGCTGGTCTCGTCCACCAGGGAGGCGAAGGAGACCGTGAAGCCCACCTTCTCGAGGGCCTCGGCGAAGCCCGCCGTGGAGGGAAGCCCGTGCACGGGGTTCGCGTCGTGGACGAGGAGCACGCCCACGTCGCCGTCCTGCATCGCCTTCACCAGGGAGAGCATCTCGCGGTAGCTCGCCACCGGCCGCTCGGGCGCGGCGGGGACGCGCATCGCCCCCCCCACGGCGCCGACCACCTGGTTCAGCACCAGCACGGCGCCCGCGGTGTGAACCGCGCGGCGGCTGCGTAGCGCGACGCCCGGCGGCAGCGCGACGGCGCCCTTCGCCTTGGCGAGGGCGCGCCCGAGGCGCCGGATGGTCTCCGCGGGGACCTCGGTCTTGTCGGCCACGCTGGCCGCGTCGAAGCCGGCCAGCAGGGAGCCCAGGCCGGAGCCGTCGGCGCCGGCGTCCACGGCGGCGCGGGCGAGGCCCAGGGCCAGGATGCCCTCGGTGCCCGGGCGCGCCGTCAGCCACTCGTCCGCGTTCGAAGCCGTCATGGAGAGCCGCGGCCCGACGTAGACGAGGCGCCCGCCGCCGTCGCCGTGCTCCGCCACGTCCCGGGCCTCGGCCCACTGGCGCGCGTGCTCCGTGGACGAGGGGCCGGTCTCGAGGAAGTCGGAGCCGAAGTCCACGACGATGTCGGCCTTCGAGAGGTCGAAGAGCGGCACGCTCGCCACGCCGAACACCTGGCGCGTGGCCTCGACCAGCGCCTCCTCGGCGAAGGGCTCGTAGAGGACGCGCCCGCCACCGCCCACGGCGGCGAGGAAGCGGTCGACGACGTCGCTCGCGGTGGGGCCCGGATCCGCGCCCAGCACCCAGGTGCGACCGGAGGACTCGCGGACCTTCGAGGCCAGCAGCTCGATGGCGTCGTCCCAGCCGATGGGCTCGAGCTCGCCCGCGTCGTTGCGGCGCAGCGGACCCTGGATGCGGTCCGGCGAGTAGGTGCGGCCGATGCCGGCCTGGCCCCGCGCGCACAGCGCGCCGCGGTTCACGGGATGGTCGGGGTTGCCCTCGAGCTTGATGGGCCGCCCCTCGCGCGTCTTCACGTGGAGCCCGCAGCCGGCGGGGCACTCGCGGCAGGTGGAGGCGTAGACGACGGGGATGCCCGGGGTGATCTCCTCGGGCTGCACGACGTACGGGATCAGCTTCTCGACGTGGTCGGAGCAGCCCGTCGCCGCGGCGGCGCCGGCTCCGGCACCCACCAGCTTGAGGAAATCACGACGGTCGAAATCGGGCATTCACGCCTCTGGCCAGCGCAGGCCGTTCCCTAGTAGTGACAGGTGAAGCAGTCCTGGGAGACCTGGTTGTCGCGGTGGCAGTCGATGCACCAGCCCATCATCAGGGGCTGGGTCGGGGTCACGCTCGCCTTCCACCAGATGTAGTCGGTATCGAGGTAGAGCTTGTGCTCCTGGGCCACGTTGCCGTGGCACTGGGTGCAGTCCACGCCGGCCTGGACGTGGCGGTTGTGGCGGAACTGCACGTGCTCGGGCACCCGGTGGATCTGCACCCAGGGGATCGGCTCCCGCTCCTTCCAGTACTGCTTGAGGATGCGGATACCCTCGAGCTCGTCGTACTCGGCGGGGAAGTGCTCGTGGCAGCCCATGCACAGCTCCACCGAGGGCACGCCCGCGGCCTGGGAGCGGTCCGTCCCGCCGTGGCAGTAGAGGCAGGCGATCTCGTACTCGCCGGCGTGGTGGGCGTGGCTGAAGGGGATGGGCTGGTTGGGGCCCGGCGCCTCCTCGTCCCAGGCGAGGTCGTGGCTCTCGCAGGCGGAGAGGGACGGGAAGGGCTTGTCGTACTCGCGCGGGATCTCGATCTCGAGGTCGGGGTTGGCCGCCTTCGCGGCCTTCAGCTCCTGGGCCTCGCAGATGCTCCCGGCGCGCAGGGGCTCGCGGGCGTCGGCCGAGCCGGAGTCACCCGGGAACGGCAGCAGCAGGGCGGCGAGGGCGGCGGCGGTGAGGCTCGCGGCGAGAACCCATCGGCCGTTGCGCGAGCGCTGAGCGTGGGGGGAGTGGTCGTTCATGCGGGTGCCGATCGAGTCCTCCAAGGAGCCCACGCGGCCGGAGCGACACGCGTGCCCGGGTGAAGGGCCCGCATCGCAGGGCTGAAGGCCGAGCCAAGCGACGGGTCCCTGCCGGAAGTGCTTCCGGAACGACGTCCTTCCAGAACGGCGTCCGATGGGCGGCGTCCGGTGGGGAGCCCGAGAGCGGTGCTCGACGGCCGAATCGATGCGGTGCGACAGGTGATTAGAACGTCGGCAACGCCGAGTCAAGGCTCGGAAGCGACCGCGATGCGCGGCCGGATGCGAGCTGATAGTATCGTTCAACCGTCGTCTCGGCCCGACCTTCGACACCCGCGGGGCGACGCCGGACTGACTGTTGGTCAGCGTCGAACGTCGTCGGAAACGGACGTTCGAAGCGACGACGCCCCGACCGGGGCCCAACGCGACACACCCTTTTCCCTACACCGAACGGAGACCTCCATGGGCGAAGCCTGGATCATCGACGCCGTGCGCACGCCGCGCGGCCGCGGCAAGAAGGAGACGGGCGCGCTCTCGGGCGTCCATCCCCAGGAGCTCTTCGCCGTCGCGCTGAACGGCCTGCGCGACCGCACCGGCCTCGAGCCCCGGGACGTCGAGGACGTGGTCACCGGCTGCGTGAGCCAGGCCGGCGAGCAGGGCGGCTGCATCGCGCGCATGGCGGTGCTCGCCGCGGGCTGGGACGCCGAGGCCGCCAGCGGCGTGACGCTGAACCGCTTCTGCGGCTCGGGCCAGCAGGCGGTGAACTTCGCCGCCATGGGGGTGATGGCGGGCCAGCAGGACCTCGTGGTGGGCGGCGGCGTCGAGTCGATGTCGCGCCAGCCCATGGGCAGCGACAAGTCCGGCCTCGACGGACACAACCGCCACCTGCGCGAGCTGCATCCCCTGGTGCCCCAGGGCATCTCGGCGGACCTGATCGCCACCCGCGAGGGCTTCTCCCGGGAGGACGTCGATCGCTTCGCCGTGAGCAGCCAGGAGCGCTGCGCCCTCGCCCAGAAGGAGGACCGCTTCGCGGGCAGCCTCGTGCCCGTGCGCGACGCCGACGGAAAGGTCGTGCTCGACCGCGACGAGTACCCGCGCGCCGGCACCACCCTCGAAGGGCTCGGCAAGCTGCCCTCCTCCTTCGAGGGCATGGGCTCCTACGTGCAGAAGGGCGACACGGCGAGCTTCGACGAGAAGGCCCGCCAGCGCTACCCGGACGTCGAGCGCATCGACCACGTCCACACCGCGGGCAACTCGTCGGGCGTGGTGGACGGCGCGAGCGCGGTGCTGGTGGCCTCCCCCGACTACGCCCGGGCCCACGGCCTGGAGCCCCGCGCCCGGGTCGTCGCCATGGCGACGGCCGCCGACGAGCCCGTCATCATGCTGACGGCACCGGTCCCGGCCACGCGCCGCTGCCTCGCCAAGGCGGGCATGGAGGTGGGCGACATCGACCTGTTCGAGATCAACGAGGCCTTCGCCGCGATCCCGCTCAAGGTGATGAAGGACCTCGGGATCGACCCCGAGAAGGTGAACGTGAACGGCGGCGCCATCGCGCTGGGCCACCCCCTGGGCGCGACGGGCGGCATGCTGGTCGGGACGCTCCTCGACGAGCTCGAGCGGCGCGACCGGACCACCGGGCTCGTCACCATGTGCATCGGCGGCGGCATGGGAATCACCACCATCCTGGAGCGCGTGTAGGCCATGATCGACTTCGAGCCCTCGGAGGAGCAGCAGCTCATCGTCGAGACCGTGCGGCAGTTCGCCGCCAACGAGATCCGCCCGGTGGCGCGGGACTGCGAGGAGTCGGGCAAGCTGCCCGACGGCGTCCTCGCCCACGCCCACGAGCTGGGCCTGGTCTCGAACGCCCTGCCCGAGGCCCAGGGCGGGGGCGGCGAGCGCAGCGCCGTGACCGCCGCCCTGGTGGCCGAGGAGCTCGCCTGGGGCGACCTCGCCATCGCCCTGGCGGTGCTCTCGCCGGGCCTGGTCGCCCTGCCCCTGGCCGACTTCGGCAGCGACGCCCAGCGCGCCGAGCACCTGCCGCGCTACCTCGGCGAGAGCTACGTGCCCGGCTCCCTGGCCCTGGTGGAGCCGCGCTTCGGCTCGGACCCCTTCCGCCCCGCCGCCACGGCGCGCCGCGACGGCGACGGCTTCGTGCTCGACGGCCGCAAGTGCCTGGTGCCCTGGCAGGACGGCGACGACGTCGTGCTGGTGGTGGCCGCCGAGGAGGACGGCGGCGCGGCGGGCTTCCTCGTGCCCCGCGGCCAGGAGGGGCTGGGCGCGACCCCGGAGCGAAACATGGGGATCCGTGCGCTGCCCACCGTGGAGCTCGGCCTCGACGGCGTGCGGGTGCCGGCCTCGGCACGCGTCGCCCTCGACGTGGCCGCGCTGGTCACCCGCGGCCGGGTGGCGCTCGCCGCCATGGGGGTGGGGGTCGCGCGGGCCGCCTTCGAGACGGCGCGCGACTACGCGAAGGAGCGCGAGGCCTTCGGCGCCCCCATCGCGACCAAGCAGGCCATCGCGTTCAAGCTCGCCGACATGGCGATCGAGATCGACGCCGCGCGCCTGCTCGCCTGGGAGGCGGCCTGGCGCCTCGACCGGGGCGAGGACGCCCTGCGCGAGGCCACCCTCGCCTACGACCAGGTGCGGCGCGTCGCGCTCCAGGCGGCCGACGGCGCCGTCCAGGTGCTGGGCGGCCACGGCTACATCCGCGACTACCTGCCCGAGATGCACCTGCGCAACGCCCGGGGCTTCGCCGCCTTCGAGGCCCTGGCCCTCACCTAGGAGGCCGACCCAGGATGGGTCGGCCTCCGCCGCAAAGCGAGCCCGGAGGGCTCGCTCGACCAGGCCAGGTAGCCTCTCCACCGAACCTCTCCACGAGGAGCCCGAGATGCCGATCAGCTTCGAGCCCACCGAGAACACCCGCCTGGCCCGGGAGCACTTCCGCAAGATCGCGCAGGAGCAGATGCGCCCCGTCTCGCGCAAGTACGACGAGCAGGAGCACGACCTGCCGCGCGAGTGGGTGGACTGGTACTGGAAGAACGGGCGCGGCGCGGCGCCCCGGGTGGACGGCCCCGCCGACGGCATGGTGCAGGTCTGCGTGCAGGCCGAGGAGCTCTGCTGGGGCGACGCGGGCCTCTACCTGCGCACCCCCAGCGCGGCCCTGGGCGGCGCCGCCGTGGCGGCGGCGGGCACGCCGGAGCAGAAGGAGCGCTTCCTGGCCTCCTTCCGCAGCGACGGGCACCCGGTCTGGGGCGCCATGGCGATCACCGAGCCCAGCGCCGGCTCCGACGCCGCCGCCATCCAGACCACCGCGACCGCCGACGGCGACGAGTACGTGCTGAACGGCACCAAGATCTTCTGCACCGCCGGCGAGGGCGCCTCCCAGGTGGAGGGCGGCTTCGTGGTGGTGTGGGCGACCCTCGACAAGAGCGCCGGGCGCGCGGGCATCAAGTCCTTCGTGGTGCCCGCCGGCACGCCGGGCATGAAGCTCGTGGGCTGCGAGAAGAAGCTCGGCATCCGCGCCTCGGACACCGCCACCCTGGTGTTCGAGGACTGCCGCGTCCCCAAGGAGAACCTGCTGGGCAGCGCCGAGGTGAAGAAGCGGGACGCGGGCGCGAAGGGCGGCAAGAGCAGCACCAAGGGCTTCAAGGGCGCCATGGCGACCTTCGACGCCACGCGCCCCATCGTGGCCGCCATGGCGGTGGGGGTCGGCCAGGCCGCCCTCGACTACGTCGTGGAGGCCCTGGCCGCCGAGGGCGTGACGGTGCGCTACGACGCCCCGCCGGAGCAGCTCACCGCCGTGGAGCGGGACCTGATGCGCATGGAGGCCGAGCTCCAGGCCGCGCGGCTGCTCACCTGGCGCGCCGCCGCGATGATGAACCGCGGGCAGGCCAACAACCTCGAGGCCTCCATGGCCAAGGCCAAGGCGGGCCTGGCCGTCACCGAGATCACCCAGAAGGCGGTCGAGCTGCTCGGCCCTCCGGGCTACTCCTGCCGCCACCTGGTCGAGAAGTGGATGCGCGACGCGAAGATCAACGACATCTACGAGGGCACCCAGCAGATCAACCAGCTGATCGTGGCCCGCCGCATCCTCGACTACCCTTCCAGCATGCTTCGCTGAAGGAGGACCGCGCGTGTCCGCCCCCGCCACCGTGAGCCCCGAGCTCCTCGAGATCCTGGTCTGCCCCGAGACCCGCCAGCCGGTGCGCCTCGCCACCCCCGAGGAGCTCGAGCGCGTGAACGGCCGCATCCGCGACGGCTCGCTCCGCAACCGCGGCGGCGACGCCGTGGAGGGCGAGATCGCCGAGGCCCTGGTGCGGGAGGACGGCGCCCTGCTCTACCCCGTCGACGACGGCATCCCGGTCATGCTCGTCGAGGAGAGCATCGAGCTGTAGGGCTACTGGGCGAACTCGCGGCGCTTGAGGTCCCTCACGTACTCGGTGAGGGCGGGGTCCGCGGCCACCATGTCGTTGACCCGGTTCTCGAACTCGGCGGCGGACTGGGCCAGGGGCGCCTCGTCGACACGGAAGCCCAGGTACTGGGTCAGCTTGTGGAGCAGCGCCAGCGAGCCGCGGGGGTTCGGGGCCGCGTTGATGTAGTGGGGCAGCCCGACCCACAGGCTCACCACCTCGAGGCCCGCCTCGCGCAGCTCCGAGGCCAGCACCCCCACGATCCCGGTGGGCCCCTCGTAGCCCGAGGGCTCGATGGCGAGGCGCGTCACCAGCTCGGGGTCGCTCGCGAACCCCATCACGCGAACGGGGCGCGAGTAGAGCACGTCGGCCAGGAAGGAGCCCACCAGCGCGACGCGGCGCACGCCGGTCTCCTCGAGCAGGCCGCGCAGCAGGGCCACGTAGCGGCGCCAGCGGAAGTGGGGCTCGGGGCCGACGCCGACCACGAGGTCCCGCTCGGGACCCGCGCTGCCGTAGCGCAGGTCGAAGGTGGGCCAGCTGACGTGGCGCAGGTCGCCCTCGCCGAGGCTCACCTCGGGCCGGCGCACCGTGAAGTCGAAGAACTCCTCGGGATCGACCTCGGCCAGGGGCACGCCGCGCACGCCCTCGGCGACGTAGCGGGCGGCACCGCTCGCCGCCTCGCCGGCGTCGTTCCAGCCCTCGAAGGCGAGGATGGCGGCGGGGTCGCGCAGGGTGGGAGTGACGAAGCGGCGCAGGTCGTCCCGCGGCATGGCGACAGGGTGACCCCCGCGGACCCGCCGCACAAGACCGCCGGCACACCCTCAGCGCACGAACCGGTAGCCGTGGCCGCGCACGGACACGATGTGGCGGGGCCGCGACGGGTCCTGCTCGACGTAGCGGCGCAGGCGGTGCACGAAGGTGTCGACCACCCGGGTGCGGGTCTCGGGCCGCAGCCCCCAGACCCCCTCGAGCAGCTCCCCGCGCGTCACCGCCTCGCCCTCGCGGTCCATCAACGCGCGCAGCAGCCCCGCCTCGCGGGTGGTGAGCCGCGTGGTCCCCCGGGGCGTCTCGAGCTCGAAGCGGTCGAAGTAGACCGCCACGTCGCCGAAGCGCTCGGTGCGCGGCCCCTCGGGCTCCCGCGGCACGCCGTCCCAGCGGCGCCGGCGCAGCAGCGCGCGCACCCGGGCCAGCAGCTCGTCGAGCTTGAAGGGCTTGGTGAGGTAGTCGTCGGCGCCCTCCTCGATGCCGCGCACCACGTCCTCGGCGTCGTCCTTGGCGGTGAGCACGAGGATGGGGACGTAGTTGCCCGAGGCGCGCACCCGGCGCGCGACCTCGAAGCCGTTCATCTCGGGCAGCATCAGGTCGAGGATCACCAGGTCGATCGCGCCGGGGTCGTCGCTGGCGACGCGCGCCACCGCCGTGCGGCCGTCGGCGACGTGCTCGATCGCGTAGCCCTCGGCCTCGAGGTTGAAGACGACGCCCTCGGCGATGTGGGGATCGTCCTCGACCAGCAGCACGCGCTGGGCGTCGGCGCTCACGCCGCGCCGCCGGCCTCCGGGGCCCGGGCGGCTCGCGGGCGCCGGGCCGCCGCGGGGGCCGGCTCGCCGCCGAGCTCGCCCGCCGCGGGCAGCACCACCCGGAAGCGGCTGCCCCGGCCCGAGCCCTCGCTGCGCGCCTCCACGCGTCCGCCCTGGCGGCGCACGAGGTTGCGCACGATGAACAGGCCCAGGCCCAGGCCCGCCACCTGGCGCTGGACGTCGCGCCCGGCGCGGTAGAAGCGCTGGAAGATCTTGCGCAGCTCCTTCGGCTCGATGCCGATGCCGCGGTCCACGATCTCCACGGCGACGCGGCCGGCCCGGTCCTCGGCGGCGGCGCCCACCGACACCCGCACCTCCACGGGCGGCTCCGAGTACTTGACCGCGTTCTCGAGCAGGTTGCGGAACACCACGGCGAGCTCGGCGGCCTCGCCCCAGACCCGCGCCGGGCCGCGCACCTCGAGCCGCACCGCGTCGTCGGCCAGGCCGTGGCGGGCGCGCAGCTCGGCCACGCACTCGCCGAGGAGCTCGCCGAGGGCCACGGGCTCCCGGGGCCGCTCGCGGACCGGCCGCCGCGTGTCGGCGCGCGCGGCGGCCAGCACCTGCTCCACGGTCTGCTCGAGGCGCACCACGTCCTCGCCCATCTTCGCCAGGAAGGCGCGCCGCCGCTCGGGCTCCGGGTCCCGCCGGTCGAGGGTCTCGAGGTACAGCCGCAGGGAGGCCAGCGGCGTCTTCATCTCGTGGGTCACAGGCGAGCAACAGGCGGAAGCGGGCGATGTCTTCCCGGAAGATCTCGAGCGCCGATTTCTCGACCCAGGTACGGCCGAAGCTCACTCGCGGCTGCAGGTTGCGGTGATGCACCGGCTTGACATAGCGGGTGTCGATCGCCTGCCGGAAAACCGCGATGCGGGTCTCGTGCCACAGCCGCCGGCCGAAGAGCAGTGGCGAGTTGGTGGCCGCCGCGAGCAGCGGCG
>JANQFK010000091.1 GCA_028277885.1 Myxococcota bacterium | reverse complement strand
GCGCGCAGCAGGATCTCGCCCTTGCGGTAGAGGGTCTCGGCCTGGGCGAGGAGGTCGGCGTCGATCTCCTCCTCGCCGCGCAGGCTGGCCTCGTAGGTCTCGCGCTGCTCGGTGTCGATCAGCACCTGGTGGGCCTTGGCGATGCGGGCGAACACCTGGTTCGCCTCCTCCTTCAGGTCCGAGAGCCCGAGCCGGGTGAGGGCGTCGGGATGGAAGCGCTTCGCCGCCTTCAGGTACGCCTTCTTCACCTCGCCGGCGCCGGCCTCGGGCGCCACGTCGAGGAGCTCGAAGTAGGTCAGCTCCTCGAGCCGGCGGTGCTTCTCCTGCACCTCCTCGCGCAGCGCCTCGGCGCGCCGCTGCTTGACCGCGCTCTGGGGCTTCTTCTTGCCGCGCGGGCCGGCGGCGGCCGCCGAGCCTCCGCCGCTCGGCGCGCCCGCGATCACGATCTCGATGTCGGACGCCGTGGGGGGGAGGGCGGGCGTCTCCTCCTTCTCCTCCTCGGCGGCCTCCGCCTCGGCGCCCGGTGCCTCGGCGAGGAACTCGAGGGCGCCCACGCCGTCGAGGATCCACAGGCTGGCGATGGCGGCGGGCTCGTTGCAGGTGCGCAGCGCCGTCCAGGCCACGCGATCCTCGTCGAGGCTCTCGAGCAGGCGCTCGGCTGCCGCGTGGCCGCCGAGGCGCCGCGCCGCGTCCTCGAAGCGCTCGCAGCGCCGCGGGTGTCCGCTCAGCTTGTCGCCGAGCTCGGTCAGCAGGCGCTCCGAGGTCCAGTGGGCCACGAGCCCGTCGCGCACCAGGGCGAGGGCGTCGACGGCGAGGGCCTCGGCGCCGGCCGGCGCCTTCTTCTCGGGCTCGAGGTGGAACTCGCCCTCGGGCCAGGCGAACACCTCGAGGATGCGGCGCCGCGTCACGTCGCGCAGGGCCAGCACCACGTCCCGCGGGCCGAGGAGCTTGAGCCCCACCAGGGCCGCCTCCTCCTTGCAGCCGCGGTCGGACATCAGCTTCGACGCCTTGGCGACGTCGTCGGGGCCGAGCTTGCCCTGCTCGGCCAGGACCCGGAGCAGGCCGTCGCTGGCGAGGTTCGACTCCACCTGCACGGGATCGCCGGCGTGGAGCAGGAGGGTCTTCTCCACGCGCTCGCGGACGACTCGCACGCCGCCGGTGTAGCCCGAGGCGTGCAGGGAGACGAGCAGCCGCGGCAGCGGCAGGACGCTCAGGCGACCCAGGGGCGGAAGCGACTCCATGCCCGGCATCTCGGGCGAACGGCGCGGCCCCTAAAGGGCCTGCCGCTGGGCCTCGGCCACGCGGAACCCCACCGCCACGGCCTCGGAGAGGTCCTTCACGAGCATCAGGGGCGCGTGCTCCAGGTCCTCCACCACCCGGGCCGAGAGCGGCGAGAGGCCGGTGAGGATCACCTCGGCCCCCCAGCCCTCCACGGCGGCGAGGATCTGCTCGAGCGCGACCGCGCCGAAGCCGTCGTCGATGATGGCGTCGGAGAGGTCCAGGACCACGACGCGCACCGCGCGGGCGCCCGGGTCGTTGCCGATCAGGTCGAGGGCGCGCAGGGACTCGTCGACCCCGGCGAAGGGGAGCACCATCACGGGGCCCCAGACGTGGATCACGGGGGCGCCCGGCTGGATGCCGTCGGCGGGGCTGCGCACCGGCTCCGGGCGCGCCGAGAGGTGGCGGCCCACCAGCTCGCGCAGGTCGTCGAAGGGCAGCTCCTCGAGCCAGGCGAGGGCGCGCTCGTGGCCGCGCTCGCGCCAGTCCGACGCCTCCCGTGCCTCGAAGCTGCAGCGGACCCCGCCGCAGGCGCCGCACTCGGTCTCGACGGCCAGCACGTCGGCGGAGAACAGCCCCGAGAGCCAGCCCGAGGTGTAGCCCGCGCTCGCCGCGCAGGCGGCGGCGTCGAGGCGGCCCAGGCTCGAGAGCAGGGCCTCCGCCTCGTGGCGCTCGGGCCAGCAGCCCTCGATCCGCAGCGCCGCGCCGGCGACGGGGCGCTGCCCGGGGGAGATCCGCATGGCGATCCGCGAGGTGGCGGGCGGGCGGTCCCAGCCGACGCCCTGCATGCCGTCCTGGACCAGCTCGCAGCCGTCGCGCAGCCCGTGGACGAAGCCCATCTGGAACAGCGCCCAGGCCGCTCCCCCGACCCCGAGCTCCTCGCGGAGCTCGGCGTGGAGGGCGCCCAGGAAGCGCGCGTCCAGCAGGAAGCGCGGCTCCTGGGCGAGGGTGCTCTCCAGGTCGAGGCCCAGGGCCTCGAGCATGGGGGAGCGCGGCGCATCGGCAGGGGGGGGCAACGGTCTCAAACCTCGAGGAACGCGTAGATGTCGAACTTCTGGTCCTTCTTGAGGAAGCCCTCGGCCTCACGTTCCAGCAGGCGCAGGCAGGCGTCCACCACGTTGGGATCGAACTGCGAGCCCGAGAAGCGGTGCAGCTCGTCCACGACGCGCTCGAGGGGCATCCCCTCGCGGTAGGGCCGGTCGCTCGTCATGGCCTCCACGGTGTCCGCCACCAGGATCACCCGCGAGGGCAGCGGGATGCGGTTGCCCGAGAGGCGGTCGGGGTAGCCCTTGCGGGAGCCGTCGAACCACTCGTGGTGGTGGCGGACGCACTCGACCACGTCGGAGAGGAACTCCACGGGCTCGAGGATCCGCGCGCCGATCTCGGGATGGCGCTTCATCAGCTCGTACTCGGCGTCGTCGAGGTGGCCCGGCTTCTGGATCACCGCGTCGGGCACGCCGATCTTGCCCACGTCGTGGAGCAGGCCCGCGATGTAGATGCGCTCGATCAGGTCCTTGGGGAGCCCGAGCTCGCGACCCACCTTCGAGGCGTAGACGCCCACGCGCTCCGAGTGGCCGCGGGTGTAGGCGTCCTTGGCGTCCACCGCCTCGGCGAGGGTGCGCAGGGTCTGGACGTAGGCGGTGCGCAGCTCGAGGTGCTTCTCGACGAGCTGCTTGGTGCGGTCCCGGACCTTGTCCTCGAGGGTCCGGTTCATGTCCTGGAGCCGGAAGTTCTGCTCCCGGGTCACCTGGTTGAGGCGCTGGATCTCCTGCTTGAGGTCCCAGTGGTCGAGGGCCTGGCGCAGCGTCGTCTTGAGCTCGTCCTCGTTCCAGGGCTTGGTGACGAGCCGGAAGATCTGGCCGTGGTTCACGGCGTCGACGGCCACGTCCATCTCGGCGTGGCCCGTCAGCATCACGCGCACCACCGAGGGATGGCGCTCGCGCACCGCCGCGAGCAGCTCGACGCCGCTCATCTCCGGCATGCGCTGGTCGGAGACCACCACCTGGGCGGAGGTCCGGTCCAGGATCTCGAGGGCCTCGGCGCCCCGGGAGGCGGTGATCACCTCGAAGGGCTCCTGCCGCATCAGGCGCTGGAGCGCCTTCTGGATGTTCGGCTCGTCGTCCACGAACAGGACGGTGTGCGTCTCCATCCGCCTTCCCCCAGAGAGCCGCGCGGGTCCGCCCGGGCGGCTCGGGGCTCTCCGACTTCAAGGGACGTGCCAGCGCGGTGCGGTGCGCGACGAAGCCCGCGGTCGCGGCGGTCTGGAGGCGAAGCTGCCGGTCCGCCCCGGAGCGGCTCCGATCCCGGAACCGGGACGCTCGGGCGGAAGCCCACCGGAAGCCGGCCCGCAGCTTGCGCCCGGCCTGCCCCGGGGGTGCATCCTCGCGCATCGGCAGCCGGCGGACCCAGGTGGCCCGGGAGCCGCCGGAACGCCGTCTAGCCAATTTGGGGGTTCGAGAACCGGCTCTAACGCCGTCTGCGTGCGTCCCGTAGCTGGCACGTCCCAGATCCGGGAAAAACGGCCCCGGGCCCGAAAAAAATCTGCCACTCGCGAGGGGGTGCCGGCCACGTCCCTAACGAGATGCGAATCTGCGCATGGTGCAAGAAGCTCCTCAGCCCCGCGAAGGCCGCCAACCAGGCGCCCCAGGGGGACGTGAGCCACGGCATCTGCCCGAGCTGCCTCGCCGCGCAGCTCGAGAGCGTCCGCCCCGCCGCCTAGACCGGCCCCGGCTCGCTCCTCCGCATCCCTCCCGGCAGCGGGCGACTACTTCGCCGCGCCCTCCAGGCCGAGCCTCTCGCGCGCGTAGCTCCCCGCCTGCACCTGCTCGCACCAGCGGCGGTTCTCCGCGTACCAGCGCACGGTGGCGCGGAGCCCCTCCTCGAAGCCGTAGCGGGGGTCGAAGCCGAGCTCGCGGCGCAGCTTCGAGTCGTCGATCGCGTAGCGCCGGTCGTGGCCCGGGCGGTCGGTCACGAAGGTCTTGAGGCCCGCGTACCCGGCGATGCCCCGCGCCGCGAGGGCGGGGTTCTCGGCGGCGGGCCGCACGCTCTCGAGGGCCTCGCACAGGGCGTCCACCACCTGGAGGTTGGTGCGCTCCGAGCGCCCGCCCACGTTGTAGGACTGGCCCGGGCGCCCGCGCCGGAGCACGAGCAGGATGGCGCGGCAGTGGTCCTCCACGTGGAGCCAGTCGCGCACGTTCCCGCCGTCGCCGTAGATGGGCAGGTCCTTCCCCTCGAGCCCGTTCAGGATCATCAGCGGGATCAGCTTCTCGGGGTACTGGAAGGGCCCGTAGTTGTTCGAGCAGTTGGTGAGCAGCGTGGGCAGCCCGAAGGTCTCGTGCCAGGCAGCGACCAGGTGGTCCGCGCCGGCCTTGGAGGCCGAGTAGGGCGAGCGCGGCGCGTAGGGGGTCTCCTCGCTGAACGCCCCCGTCGCTCCCAGGGAGCCGAACACCTCGTCGGTGGAGACGTGGAGCAGGCGGAAGCGCTCGCGGTCCGCCGGGGCGAGCTCGGTGCAAAGCGCGCGGGCCGCCTCCAGGAGCTCGAGGGTGCCGTGGACGTTGGTCTCGACGAACAGCCGCGGCCCCTCGATGGAGCGGTCCACGTGGCTCTCGGCGGCGAAGTTCAGCACCGCGTCGGGGCGGTGCTCCCGGAACACGTCCGCCACGGTCTCGCGGCTCGCGATGTCGCCCTGGACGAAGCGGAAGCGCGGGTTCTCGGCGACGTCGGCGAGGGTCTCGAGGTTGCCCGCGTAGGTGAGCTTGTCGAGCACCACCACGTCGGCGTCGGTCTCGGCGAGTGCGAGACGGACGAAGTTCGAGCCGATGAAGCCGGCTCCGCCGGTGACGATCCAGGTGGGCATCGCGCTAGACGTAGGTTCCGCTCGCCGACTTCGGCAGGCGCTGGCTGGCGTGGCGGAAGCGCTCGACCTCGAGCACCAGGTCCTCGGTGCGCACCGGGCCCGGCTCCTCGGCCGAGGCCTCGCAGCGCGCCTTGCGGCGCAGCGCGTCGTGCATGAGCCGCACCCAGTCGCCGATGGAGGGGTCGCGGAAGCGGCGCACCACGTCGATCCAGTCCACCTGCTCGAAGAGCGTGCGTCCGGCGCGCTTCTCCGCCGCCCGGGAGTGGATCTGGAGCGCCTCCACCATGTCGTCGGGGTAGCTCGGGTTCACCTCGACGACGCGCTCGAAGCGCCCCGGCGCGAAGAAGGCCGGCCGCAGCGTGTCGGGGTGCATGGTGGAGGCCACCACCAGGGCCTGGTCGACGCCGATGGAGCGGTCCACGAAGTCGAGCAGGAAGTCCATGATGGGCCCGACGGGCAGGTCGGGCCGGCGCTCGCCGATCTCCCGGGCCTGGGAGAACTCGAGCTCCTGGAAGAACACGGTGACGGGCGGGAACTCGTCGAGGAAGTGGGCCCAGGCGTCGAGGAGCTCCCCCACCTTGCCGCCGCGGTGCACGATCTCGAGCACCAGCTGGGGCACCCGCAGGCACAGCCAGGCGGTGCCTGCCCGGGTGGCGAGGGCCTTGGTGAGCAGCCGCTTGCCCGAGCCCGGCGGCCCGATCAGCAGCACCCCCGTCGGCGGCACCGTGCCCCAGCGCGCGTAGACCTCCGGGTCCGTCATCGCGCAGCCGTAGGTGAGCAGCTCGTCCTGGGCCTGGGCGAGCCCGCCGATGCGGTCCGTCCCCACCTCGGGGGCCGCCACCAGCTCCGTCGCCTTGGCGAGCGGCGGGAACTTCCGCACCAGGCTCCCGAAGAGGTTCTGGGCTCGCTCCTGCCGGATCCGGGGGTCGTCCATCGCGCCGGAGGGTAGTCGATTCCGCGGCGGGCGGGGCCCGGGTATGCTGCCGCGATGCCCGACGGCCGCCTGGACCCGGACGTGATGGCCACCGCGTGCCGCCGGCTGCGGCGCCGGGACCCGGCCCTCGGCGCCGTGATCCGCCAGGTGGGGGCCTGCGGGATCCAGCGCCGCGGCGACCCCTACCGCAACCTGGTGCGCTCGGTGCTGTTCCAGCAGATCGCCACCGCGGCGGCCCGCGCCATCGAGGCCCGCTTCAAGGCGCTCTTCGGAGGCCGCATCCCGCGCCCCGAGCGCCTCGCCGACGCCACCGAGGCCGAGCTGCGCTCCGCCGGCCTCTCGGGCCCCAAGCTCCGGGCCGTCCTCGCCATCGCCGAGGCCTTCGCGGAGGGCCGGGTCAGCAACCGCCGCCTCGCCCGCATGGACGACGACGCCGTCATCGCGGCCGTCACCCAGATCCACGGCGTGGGCGTCTGGACCGCCCACATGCTGCTGATGTTCTCCCTGCTGCGCCCCGACGTGCTGCCCGTGGGCGACTACGGGGTGCGCAAGGGCGCCTGCGTCGTCTACGGCCTCGACGAGCTGCCCGACCCCGCCACTCTCGAGGAGCTCGCCGAGCCCTGGCGCCCCTACCGCAGCGTCGGCACCTGGTACCTGTGGCGCGCCACGGAGCTGTGAGCCGCGCCTCGCGGCCCGGGGACCTCTTCGCGATACTTCCCGCCGCCGCGTCCCCATCGTCTAGAGGTTAGGACTCCGCCCTTTCAAGGCGGCAACGCGGGTTCGATTCCCGCTGGGGACGCCAGTCGCGGTGCTCTAGACCTCGACGACCTCGCCGGTCAGTCGGCTCACGCGGAACACCCCGCGCGAGGTCTGGACGTAGCCGACCTGCGAGACCCGCTCGCGGCGGACGCGCTGGTCGATGCCGATCCAGATCAGCTCGTCTCCGACGCGGAGGTACCGGCGGAGCTCGAGCTCCCGCCGCTGCTCGTCGGAGAGGTCCACGATGAGCCCTGCGTCGCCCAGCTCTGCCTGATTCGTCGTCTCCATCGAGGCCATCTTGCTCCTTCGCCGCTGCCCGAGCGTTGCCCAGCTCGGAGGGGTTTGCCAAGCCCGGGTACGGGCTGCCAGGCCGGGAACGCGTCGCGGCCTGGCCGCTCGCCCGATCTCCCCACTGGAGCCTTGCTGAAGTAGCATCGCGGCGTGCGCCCCGGCCTGGTCGTGCTCACCGTCTCGCTCGCGCTGGGCGCCGCCGCTCCCGCGGACGCCACCTGGTCCATCGTCGCCGTCGATCCCGCGACCCGGGAGGTCGGGGTGGCGGGCGCCTCCTGCTTCCAGCGGGTGGAGGTGATCGGCGGGCTCGTGCCGGGCCGCGGCGCGGTGGCCGCCCAGGCGCTCTCGAACCTGGCGGGGCGCGCCCACGCCGTGGCGCGGCTGGGGGAGGGGCGAGGGCCCCGGGCGATCCTCGACGAGATCGCGACCGAGGTCTGGGACCCGACCCCCTGGCACACCATCGGTGGCGCATCGCGGCGCCAGTACGCGATCGCGTCCCTCGACGGACCGAGCCAGGAGACCTTCACCGGGGAGGGGACGCCCGGCTGGTCGGGCGGCGCGACGGCGCCGGGGGTGGCGGTGACGGGCAACGTCCTGATCGGCGAGGCGGTGGTGCAGGAGTCCCTGGCGAGGTTCGTCGCGCCCGCACCGGAGGCCTGTGAGCCGGACCTGGCGGACCGTCTCGTCGGGGCGCTCCTGGCCGGCGCCGAGGCCGGGGGCGATCGCCGCTGCGTGCCGGAGCTCGGAGCCCTCTCGGCGTTCGTCGCCGTGGCGGGGCCCGAGGATCCGCCCGGCGCGCCCTCGCTGCGCATCGTCGTCCCCTACGAGGGCGCCAACGAGCTGTGGTTCGTGCTGCTCCGCGGCTTCTGGCCGAAGCGCGGCACCGCGGACGAGAACCCGGTCCGGCGTCTCGTGGACGTGTACCGAGCACAGCGGCCCGAGGCCTGCCTGCCCGCGACGATGCCCTAAGGGCCCGAGGGAGGTTGCCGGCTGGCGCGGTCGATGGCACGGAGCTGCACCAGCCGCCAGGCCGCGTGGGCGGGGGGCGAGCGCATGATCCAGTCGTACTTCCGCATGTAGTCGGGCGGCGGGTGGCCCGGCACCCCGACGCGCGCGAGGCGGAGGCCCCGCTGGAGGCCCGCGACGACCGGGACCATGATGACGCCCCAGTCGTCGCTCGGGTACGCGTCCAGGAGCCGCGCGGCCGTGGGAGAGAAGGCGCGCGGGCCGTAGAGGTAGTCGGTCTCGACGCCGGTGCGCCGGGCCAGCCGGCGGTTGTAGCGCCGCTCGATCACCCGCTGGGTCCAGGGGAACGCGGCGAAGCCGGCCTCGGAGCGCACCGCGAGGGCGAGGCCCGCGTCGCCGGCGAGGACGGGCGCGGCCAGCGCGCGGACGTGCTCCGCGAAGCTGTGCTTGTCGCCCTCCAGGTAGACCAGCGCCCGCGCACCCTCCTCCACGGCCCGACGCAGCTGTGCGCGGACGCCGGCGAACAGGAGCCGCGAGCTCTCCACCGCGGCCGCGATCGGGTTGGCGCCCCCCGGCCGGCGCCGTACGATCGCGTCGGGGCTGGCGCTCCGCACCGCGTCGGAGAGCGCGGTGTCGCGCGCCTCGAGGTGGACGGCGGCGATCGCGTGGCCGGCCTCGGCGAGGGCGCCGAGGGTGCGCCGCACCATGGCGTTCATGGTGGGGGTGCCCTCGCGCGAGATCGTGCAGACCCGCGTCGCCTCCACGGAAGCCTCAGTCCTCGAGGCGGATCTCGATCTCGCCGGCGAGAAGGCCCACCTCGTAGGTCTCGCGTTTGGTCTTGCGTCCCTGGACGCGGACCTCGAGGCGGTGGGAGCCTCCGCCCAGCCGGGGGAAGCGGAAGCGGCCGTCGGCATCGCTCGCGGTGCGCCGGAAGGAGCGGCTCGCCATCGGCCCCGAGCCCCCGTCCCAGGAGAGCCGCAGGTCGGCGCCCGGGATGGGACGCCCGGCGGCGTTCACCACGCTGCCGGCGAGCTCGTGGTCCCCCACGTCGAGCACGAGCTCCAGCTCGGTGCGCGTCCCGACCTCGACGCTGGCGCCGGAGACCTGGTGGGAGGGGATGGCGCGCGTCTCGAACTGGAGCGGGCCGGCGGGCACGTCGTCGAGCTCGAAGCGGCCCGAGGCGTCGGCGACCACCGGGATCGCGAAGGACCGGTTGGCGTTGCTGACCGCCAGCAGCCGGACGCCGGGCAGCGGGTCGCCCTCGGGGCCCACCATGCGACCGCTCAGGCTGCCCGTCTCGAGCGGCGTGAGCGTGACCTCGATGGGGTCGGCGCCCTCGGCGAGCGGGAAGGGCCCCAGGCTGGTGGCGGCGAAGCGCTCGGTGGGGCCCACGGTGATGCGCCAGTCGTCGCTCTCGGCGACGCCGGCGAGGCGGAAGCGGCCGTCGGCGTCGGTGACCCCGTAGGCGCGCTCGCGGAGCCCCGCCGAGGCGAGGTAGACGGTCACGCCGTCGAGGGGGTCGCCCCGGGGCGTGCGCGCGCGTCCCGTCACCGTGAAGCCCTCGGCGGCCGCCAGCCGCACGTTCCGCTCGAGGCCGCCGTGGGTGTAGTCGGCGAGCCGGATGCGGGCGTGGTGGCTGCGGTGGTCGTCGGCCTCGAACACCAGGGCCAGGTAGGTCGAGGCCGCGCGGGCGTCGAGCCGCACCTCGTAGCGGCCCCGGGCGTCGCTGGTGGTCCGGGCCTTGGGATGTCCCACGGGCTCGACGCGCGCGCCGGCGAGGGGCTCGTCGCGGCCGTCGGTCACCCGGCCGTGGACGCGCACCGGGAAGCTCGCGTCGAGGACCAGCTCGAGGCCGCTGGCGCCGGCCTCGGCGATGAGGGTGCGCGGCGGATGGAACGAGGTGGCACGGGAGGTGACGCGGTAGCGGCCCGCCTCGAGGCCGGCGAGCTCGAAGCGTCCGTTCGCGTCGCTGCGCGCGAGCTCGAAGCCCGCCGCGTGGCCGCCGATCTGGCGCGCGTCGATCTCGATGCCCGGGACGGGCTCCCCGGCCGCGTCGACGACGCGGCCCGTGATGCGAAGCCGCGCGGCGGGGTCGGGGCGCTCCTCCCGGGCCGGCTCCGGAGCGGGCGGCACGGCCAGGGCCTCCGGGGCCGCGGGAGCGGGCGCCTTGGCGGCGTCGGGCGCCGCGGGCTCGGGCTCGCGGCCCAGCAGGAGCAGCAGGCCCACCGCGAGGACGACGGCGACGAGGGTCCAGACGAGGCGCGAGAGTCGCGCCCGGGAAGGGGCGGGGTCGGGGCTCATGCCTACGAGGTAGCGTTCCGCGCCGGGCCGCGCATGAGCGGCGCCTCGGGTAGCATTTCGTTGGCATGAAGGCGTCCGATTCCGCGCCTGCACCGGGCTTCTGGACGCGGAGGCAGCTGGCCCGCTGCCACAGCGTGGCCGACCTGCGCCGCTGCGCGCGGCGCCGCATGCCGCGGGTGGCCTTCGACTACCTCGACGGAGGCGCCGAGGACGAGACCACCCTGGCGCGCAACCGCGAGGCCTTCGACGGCTTCGAGCTGGTGCCCCGCGCGCTGGTGGACGTGGGCAAGGTGGAGCTCGCCACCACGGTGCTCGGCCAGCGCATCGCGCTGCCCCTGGTGCTGGCGCCCTGCGGACTGATCCGCCTGATCCACACCGGAGGCGAGGCCGCGGCGGCCCGGGCGGCCCATCGCGCCGGCACCGTCCACGTGCTCTCCACCGTCGGCAGCACCTCCATCGAGGAGCTGGCGCGCGAGGCCCCGGGGCCGCTCTGGTACCAGGTCTACGTGTGGAAGGACCGCGGGCTGCTGCGGGGCTTCCTCGAGCGCGCGCGGGCGTCCGGCTACCGCGCGCTCTGCCTCACCGTGGACTCCCCGGTGCCCGGTCGCCGCGAGCGCGACCTGCGCGGCCGCACCGATCCTCCGGGCCTCACCCTGGGCACGGCCCTCGACACGCTGCGCCACCCGCGCTGGCTGCTCGACTGGCTGCGCGGCCCCGCGATCGGGCTACCCAACGTGCTGCCCGAGCGGGCGGGGGACCTGGGCGCCCTCGGCCGCATCGCCTCGGCCTCCCTGGACCCGACGGTCACCTGGGCGGACCTCGAGTGGATGGTGGCGCAGTGGGACGGGCCCTTCGTGCTGAAGGGGGTGCTGCGCGCCGAGGACGCCCGGCGCGCGGTCGACTGCGGCGTGGCCGCCGTGGTGGTGTCGAACCACGGCGGGCGTCAGCTCGATCGCGTCCCGCCGACCCTCGACGTCCTGCCCGGCATCGTCGAGGCGGTGGGGGACCGCGCCGAGGTGCTGCTCGACAGCGGGGTGCGGCGCGGGAGCGACGTGGTGAAGGCCCTCGCGTTGGGGGCCCGGGCCTGTCTCGTGGGACGCAGCTACCTCTACGGCCTCGGCGCGGGCGGGGAGGCCGGCGTCGACCGGGCGCTCGCGCTGCTGCGCGCCGAGCTCGCGCGCACCCTGGCGCTCCTCGGCTGTCCCTCGGTGGCGGACCTCGACGCCTCCTGGCTGCGGAGGCGCACCCCGGCCGGGGGGGCACGCTAGAGCGGGTAGCTGCTGACGTGGAAGGGCTCGAGGGTGGGGACGTCCACGGGGTCGAAGCCCGGGGGCGGGATCCAGCGGAAGTGGTGGATCGTCACCCGGTCGGGCTCGAAGTCGACCAGGTGGAAGCCGTTGTGCTCCTCCACGGGCACCACGTCCTCGGCCTGCATGGAGAGCGGCGCCAGGGCGACGGTCTGGCGCACCTGGGAGGGGAAGCCCCGCGGCCCGGTGCCCGGCGTCCCGGAGATCAGCGAGACGATCGGGTTGGCCGAGAGGTCCACGTCGCCGCTTCGCAGGATGCGCGCCTCGGCGATGCTGTGGATGTCGCCGGAGAGGAAGAGCGGGAGGCCGGGGCGCTCGGATGCCGCACGCAGCAGCCGGTCGTGCTGGGCGAGCCAGCCCGGCTGCCAGCCGTTCTTCGCCACGTCGAGGGTGAGCTCGCCGCGCACCACGGCGTCGGGGTACCACTCGGCGGGCTTCCCGGCCGTCCAGCCGACGGGGTTCGAGGGCACGTTCACCACGTGGGTGGCGGAGCTCGTGCCCATGCGGCGGTGCAGCCAGGCCTCCACGGCGTCGGGCACCAGGCCGCCCTCGGGGCCCGTCGAGACGTAGCCCTTGCAGTCGTAGATCAGCAGCTCGGCGAGCCGCCCGTAGCGCAGCGCCCCGAAGGCCTCGCCGACGCGCCGCGGCCGGTCCGGTGCCGCGGAGCCGGGGAGCTGGGGCTGGCCGGCCCGCGCCAGCAGCTCCGGGTAGTAGAGCCACTGGATGGAGCGGGCGAGCTCGCGCATGAAGGCGTCGGCGGGGAACTTGAAGAGCTCCTCGCGGTCGTCCTCGAAGTAGTCGTGGTCGTCCAGGGTGAAGAAGGTCGGCAGCGAGCGGAACAGCGTGCCGTAGAGCTCGCCGATCTGGCGGTCGCCGATGAAGGTCAGGTACTCCTCGTTGGTCGCGTTCCCCAGCACCGGCGCGCTCGGGTCGAAGCCGTCGCCGAAGCCCAGTACCTGCCGGGCGAGCCCCACCAGGAAGGAGAGCCCGCCGGCCTCGCGGTCCCAGTAGACGTGGTCGCCGATCACCAGCGCGGCGTCGGGCTCGAAGTCGAGGGCGCGCCGCAGCAGCGCGCGGCGGGACTCCATGGGGACGTAGATGCGCAGGAAGTCGTCGCCGCCGGCGCAGGTGTAGACCAGCACCCGGAACCGCTCGGGCCGTGCGCCGGGCGAGGGGAACGTGGCGAGCTCCCAGGGGTCCATCACCGGGCAGCCGTCGGCGAGCAGCTCGAGGGTGTAGCGCCGGCCGGGCTCGAGACGTTCGACGTCGAAGGCCCAGTAGCGGCCCCGGGTGTCGGTCGGGATCCCCGGCACGCGGCGCCAGTCCACGTGGAGCCAGGGCGGGGTCTCCTGGGGCTCCCGGAACGAGACCTTCAGCAGCATGCGGTCGTGGCTCACGGTGGGGAGCACGTGGGCCACGCCGCTCTCCCCAGCGGGCTCGGCGCACTGGCGCCGCCGGCCCGCCGAGGCGAGGTCCGGCCAGCCGCCCAGCAGGCCCGTGGCCGCTGCACCGCTCGCGTATCGGAGGAAGTCCCTGCGTCTCAACGGCCCGGATCCTGCCGGGCCATCCTAACACGCCCGAGTGACGGGCTCAGACGCCTCCGCCGGGGAGTCGCTCCGCAAGGTCCATCGAGAACTTGGCGCCGTCCGTCAGCACCACGGCCTGGCCCCCGGGCTGCTCGATGTCGAGCTCCTCCGGGTCGATCTCGCCGGGCAGCTCGTAGACGATCACCGTTCCCGAGGCCAGCGCGATCAGCTTGGTGCGCCGGTCGCCCTTGCGCTGGAAGCCTCGCGACGGGTCGCGGGTCCAGCTGAAGCCGGTGGCCTTCACGACGCCCTCCTCGCAGGCCGTGACCGAGCCGACGAAGAAGCGCGGCGGGTCCTCGGGAAAGAGGCGGCGGTGGCAGACCAGGATCTTCGAGCCGGTGACCAGCAACATGATTCGTCCCCCCGCCGACCGCATCGTCCGATCGCCTGGAGCGCTGTAGCAGGGACGGCACGCCCCACCGCCCGCCTCGGCGATGGACGGCTAAGGAGCGGCGGGCCACCACCCGAAACGTCCCGGAGGGGGATCTCGGGATGGGCGAGCTCAGCTCTGCGTGGCTCTGGCGGCTCAGCGTGGCCGGAGGCGTCGTGGCCCTGGCGATCCTCGCCATGAACCCGCTGGTGGTGCGGATCTCCGAGGCGCCGTCGGCCGAGGCTCCGGCGGCCCCGGCCCAGCTCGCCGCGGCGCCCCAGTGCGAGATCACCGGGCTCGCCGAGTACGGGATCGAGGAGACCCAGTCCGGTGCCTGCTCGGCCAGCGTCTACGTGCGCGCCTGCCGGGAGGCCCAGCACCTCCACCGCGAGCGCTGCCAGGAGTTCTGCGGCGCCCTCAAGGAGATCGGCGGCCGGCGGCTGTGCGAGGGCTCCTCGAGCCCCGTGGCCCAGCTCTTCGACCCGGATCGGCACTGCCGCGAGCTGCGCCACGAGCACTTCCAGGTCTCGTGCCGCGTGAGCTCGGTGTGCAGCTGCGTAGCGTCCACGGCCGGCGAGGCCGTCTAGGAGGCCGACCCGGGCTGGGTCGGCTTCCGCCGCAAAGCGAGCCCGCCACGCGTCCGCTCAGCGGAGCTCCGCGAGCTTCACCACCCGGCAGGCGGGCTCGGGGTGCCGATCGGCCCGCACCCAGCGCACCCCCATGGTGCCGTGGTGGTGGCCCGCGGTGTCGAGCCAGTTGGGCAGCCCCGGGTCCTCGTGGGCGACCACGATGCGCACCGAGCCGTCCGGCTCGAGCACCGCCTGGCCGCTGTTCACGTGGGTGCGGCGGAACTCGAAGTCGAGGGACTCGGCCCAGATGTTGCCGAGCTGGAGGTTCCAGTAGTGGCAGCGCGGCGGCGTCACCTCGATCACCAGGGCCTCGTCGGGCTCGAGCTTCCAGGCCCCGAGCCACATGCGGATGTTCGGGTCGCCGCCCATGTGGAGGTGCTTCTCCATGGGCGGCAGGTGGAAGGCGTTCACGGGCGCGTGCTCCCGGAAGTCCGTCACCCAGTCGTAGAACCACTGGGCGCAGCCCAGCGCGTAGAGGGCGCTGCCCAGCAGCTGGCCCGGCACCCGCGCGGGGTCGAGGGGCGGCGGCGGGCCGTCGTGGCCGACGCACTCGATCGCGACCTCCACGGGCTGCTCGCTCAGCCGGTCGAGGAAGGTCTGGCGCACCAGGATCTGCTTGGTGGCCGGGCTCATGCGCAGCCAGTTGCCCGGGTGCTCCTTCTGGCTGGCGACGATCTCGAAGCGGCCGTCGGGGCCGAGCTCGAGCTCCGAGTCCTCGAGGTGGCCGGCGCCCCCGGTGATGCGCTCCCGCGCCGCGAAGTTCTGGTCCTGGGCGGCGAAGCTCAGGTAGTGGATGCTGCCCCGCCGCCCGCGGATCCGGTAGGTGAGGTCCGGGTTCACCGAGGCGCTGCGGTAGAAGTTGTCGGGGTTGTCGAGGCCCATCTTCACGCCCTCGGGCATGGTGCGGAAGACGGGCGTGGTGGGGCCCGTGGCCTCGGCGAAGGAGAGCAGCCCGGCGCGGGTGAGGCGCGACAGGTAGCGGAGGCCCTCGGCACGGTCGAAGAGGCTCGGCTCGAGCTCCTCGCGCAGCAGCACGTCGCCGGCCTTCTTGAGCAGGTCGCAGAACTCCGCCCAGGCCTCTCCGCTCTCCACCTTGCGCAGGGCCTCGTCGCCGCGGCTCATCGGTCGCTCCTCCCGGCGAGCGCGCCGAAGCGCTCGGTGTAGTGGCGGAAGCGCGCCTCCACCTCGTCGCGGTCCAGGCCGAACTCGGCGAGGTCGTAGCGGTGCCTGCCGTGCTTGTCCTTCGGGCGCGCCGCCCGGTGGGCCTGCATCGCGGCCTCGGCCGCCGCGTCCAGGGGCAGGCCGAAGGAGGCGTACAGCTCGCGCACCACGCCGAGGCCGTCGGCCACCAGGGCGTCGTAGCCCACGTCGAAGATGCGCCCGGGCTCGATCGCCTCGCGCAGCGCCAGGCCGCGGTCCATGGAGGCGGCGTAGTGCTCGAACACGAGGGCCCCCACCTGGGGCTTCGAGACGTCCATCTGCGCGGCGAGGATCATGTGGATCATGCTCGCGATGGAGGGCACGCAGGCGGCGGGGTCGCGGTGGTTCCAGACGATGTGGCAGTCCGGGAACACCTCCACCAGCGCGTCCAGGGCCCAGAGGTGGGAGGGGGTCTTCAGCAGCCAGCGTTCGCCGGGGCGCTGCCAGTCGAGCAGGCGCAGCAGGTCGGCGTAGTAGCGGTACAGCGGGCGCAGGTCGTGGGCGGGGAACCAGCTCCGGTAGGGCTCGAGGATCAGCTCGTAGCCGGTCTGGCCGCCGTCGAATCCCAGGGCGTGGAGCAGCACGCACTCCTCGGGCTCGTCGGCGCCGGCGTAGTGGATCTTGGTGAACTCGGGGTTCTGCTCGCGCTGGGCGTCCATGTAGGCCCTCACGGCGAGGAAGCGCGGATCCGTGGCGCCGGGGGCGAGCTCCCAGTTCGGGTCCGGGAACTGGGTCTCCCAGAGCAGCAGGGGACGGGCCGCGCGGTCCGCGGCCAGCAGGCTGAACAGCGCCGAGGTGCCCGAGCGGGGCAGGCCCGTCAGGAACACCGGGCTGCGGATCTCGCGCTCGCGGATCTCCGGGTGGCGCCGGAAGGCCTCCTGGACCCGCAGCCGGGTGGCGAGCAGCTGGAGCAGGCGGCGGCGGTTGCGGCGCCGGCCCTTCTCGGTGAAGGGGTTCTTCTCGATGGTCTCGATCAGGACCCGGAGGCCCTCGCGGAAGTCCTCGGGCCCGAAGTCCGAGAGGCCCGTCTCGCGGCGGGCCTCCTCCAGCAGCTGCTTCTCCGAAACAGGGGTCTGGCGGGTCTCGCTCATCGGGATACGGGTATCCCAGCTCCCGCCCGGCCGCCCACCCGAGGGGTCGGGCGCCGCACGCCGGGCTCCCCGGCACCCCGCGTGACCTCGCGAGGGAGCCCCGCATCCAAGCACCCGTCTGCGCCCGACGAACGAGAGAGGTTGGACATGAGTCTCGCCAGCGCGATCGGAATCTGGCTCGTGGTGTCGAGCCTGGGCCTGGTGGCGATCATCGTGGGCGACAGCCTGTTCGAGCTGTGGCGCCAGCGGCCCCGGCGGCAGCGGAGCTCAGCGCCCGCCCGCCTACGGGCCGTCCCCGCCGCGCAGCCAGACGTCCATCGCACCCCAGCCCCCGCGCTCGGGCGGCGCGTCGGCGAGGCGCTCGACCCGGGGGTCCCCTTCGAGGAGGCGGCGTAGCCGCGCGCGTTGCACCCCCTTGCCGCGCCCGTGGATGAGCCGCACCTGGGTGAAGCCCCGCTCCCGCGCGGCATCCAGGTAGGCGTCCACCACCTCCGGGATCTCCCGCGGGTGGAAGGCATGCAGGTCGATGGCGCGCTCGATGGGGAGGACGACCGGATCCTCGAGGTTCGGCTCGTCGTCCTCCTCGTCCTCGTCCTGGGCCGAGCCGGGAGGCGCGGGCTCGTGCAGCAGCACCCAGAGGCCGAGAGCCGCCGCGCCGGCACAGGCCGCGCCGAAGGTGAAGGGCGCCGCGGCGCCGAACCCCTCCCAGGCGCCCACGCCCTGCCACAGCAGCCCCGCGATCAGTGACGCCGGCAGGTCGATCAGGCCGAGCACCGCGTGGTAGGTCCCGTACGCGGTGCCGCGCAGCGGGGCCGGCACCAGGTCCGCGATGTAGGCCTTGGCGGTGCCGGCCGTGAGCCCGTAGTAGGCCCCGTAGGCGAGGAACAGCGCCGCTACCCCGAGGCCGCCCTCCACCCGCGCGAAGCCCAGGTAGACGAGGGCGTAGAGGAGCCAGCCGCAGACCAGCACGCGCCGCCGCCCCACGCGGTCCGAGAGCGAGCCGGCGGGCGTCGAGAGCAGCGCGTAGGCGAGGTTCCAGCCCAGCAGCACGAGCAGCACCTGGTGGACGCCGAGCCCGGCGTCCTGGGCGCGCAGCACCAGGAAGGCGTCGGAGAAGTTTCCCAGGTCGAAGAGCGCCGAGACGCCGAGGAAGAGGCCGAAGCGCCGGCCGAGGCCGCGCACACCCAGCCGCGGGCGCGCCGGGCCGGCGGTGGCCTCGGCGGGGCGGGGCACCTCGCGGGCCCCGAAGGCGAGGATCGCCACGGCGAGGAAGGCGGGCACCAGGCTCACGAGGACGAGGGTGCGGAAGGTGTCGGCGTCGAGGGTGAGGCCGCCGCCCTGGAGCCCCCACACGACGGCCAGCGCGATGCCGATGCCGACCACCGCGCCCCCCGTGTCGGCGGCGCGGTGCAGCCCGAAGGCGAGTCCGCGCTGGTCCGGCGCGATGGAGTCGGCCACCAGCGCGTCGCGGGGCGCCGTGCGGATGCCCTTGCCCACGCGGTCGCCCCAGCGCGCCGCCGCCACCGCGCCCCAGCTCGTCGCCACGGCGAAGAGCGGCTTTGCGCAGGCCGAGAGCGCATAGCCCGCCACCGCCAGCCCCTTGCGCCGGCCGAGCCGGTCCGAGAGCGATCCCGAGACCACCTGCAGGAAGCTCGCCGTGGATCCCGCCACGCCCTCGATCAGGCCGATCACGGCCGTGCGCGCACCCAGCACGTTGGCGAGGAAGAGCGGCACCACGTTCAGCACCATCTCGCTCGACAGGTCCGTGAAGAAGCTCGTCGCGCTCGCGGCCCACACGTTGCGGGGGACGCGGCGGCGCGGGGGTCGGGGCTCGGTCATGGCCGCCGGAGTCTAGGCCCGAACCGGTGCGGTAGGATCGATCCGATGCGAACCCGGTCCTGGATCCTGGCCGCGCTGTGGGTCGGCGTGGGGCTTTGCGCCGCTCCGGCCGGGGCCGCCTGGGAGCCCGAGGGCGTGGACCTCACCCGGCCGCGCATCCTCTACCGCCCCGGAGATCTCGCCGGGGTCGCCGAGCGCCTGGATCGCGAGCCCTACCTCACGGTCCTGCGCGACATGGAGGGCCGCATCCGCCTGGGCCTCGGCGTGGCCCTCGACGACCACGCCATCGCGTCGGAGCGCTTCAAGGCCCGGGCCACCAAGGACCTCGCGTTCCTCTGGGCCCTGGACCGCCGGCTCGAGGACGGGCGGGCGGTCCCCTTCGCGGGCCCCGAGGAGCGCGCCGCCGCGGGCGACCGCGTGCGGGACCTGCTGCTGAACATGTTCACGGTGAGCCGTCTCGTAGCGGGGGGGAGGCTGGGCGGGCCCGACCGCGACATCAGCACCTCCGAGGAGCTGCTCCAGTACGCCACCGCCTACGACGTGATGGCGGGCGCCGGCTACGCGTTCTCGCCCGAGGACGAGGCCCGCATCGTCGACAACATCGCGTCGCTGGCGAGCTCGCTCTACGAGAACTACACGCGGCCCGAGACCGCCAACAACGCGGTGCTGCTCCACCAGAACAACCACCGCTCGAAGTCCGGTGCCGCGCTGGCCGTCGCGGGCATCGTGCTCGCCGAGTACACGCCCGAGCCCGGCAGCGACCCGCGCAGCATCCGCGAGCCCGCGGACTGGATCGCCTACGGGATCGACCAGGTGGACCTCATCATGCGCTGGGTGCTGATGACCGGCGACGGGGTCTACGCCGAGGGGCCCTTCTACCTCCGCTACGCGTCCCAGAACCTGATCCCGTTCCTGCGCGCCTGGGACCGGCTGGTGGACGGGGCCGACGTCACCTTCGGCGACCGCACCTACCCGAGCTACTGGCGACACCCCGTGTGGCGCCGCGCCCAGCGCTGGATGCTCGCCATGACGCTGCCCGACGGCTCCTTCGCCCCCATCGACGACGGCAACGTGGGACGCTCCTTCTACTTCGGCGCGGCGCCCCAGGACCACCCCCTGGCGCCGGCCTTCGCCTGGCGCTGGGCCCGGGCCCCCCAGCCCTTCGAGACCGACGGCAACATCGACATGGGGCCCGACTCGATCCTGTACTTCGACGACACCCTCGCGCCCGCACCGCCCGCGATCCCGCCCACCGCCTTCTACGTGGAGGGCGGCAACGCGATCCTGCGCTCGGGCTGGGAGCCCGGCGCCGTGATGGCGGTGGTGCTCGGCGAGCACGACACCGCCTCGGAGTTCGGCCGCGACCGCGACGGCCTCGGGGTGTTCCCCCAATCCCACGAGCACGCCGAGCCCGGTGCGTTCCTGCTCGACGCCTTCGGCGAGCGCCTCGCCATGGACCCGGGCTTCCTCAACTTCCCGGACCGGCTGCGCGTGAACCAGCCCCAGCACCACAACACGATCCTGGTGGACGGCCGGGGGCCCATCGACTACCTGGGCGCGAGCTTCCGCTGGGTGATCGACGGCCTCGAGCGGCGCCACCCCGGCGACGGGGACGCCAGCCTGTCGGAGAACCTCGACGGCACGTTCCTGGACGCCACCACGGTGACGACGCGCTACGGGCTCGGGCTCTTCACTCCCGAGGACGAGGCGCCGCGCATCGAGCGCCGCTTCCTGTTCCCCGGCCACCGCTACCTCGCCATCGCGGACCACGTCGAGGGCTCCCGCGGGCGCAGCCACCGCTACACCTGGCTGCTCCACGGCAACGGGGGCGGGACCAGCGGCGGCGCCTACGAGGACGTGCCCGGCGGCGGCCGCTGGACCCGCAACGCGCGCCTCGACGCCGGCTTCGCCTTCACGCCCGGGACCTTCCGCGAGCGCACCACCGACACCGGCATCCACGAGGAGTACGCGACGAAGCGCGAGCTCACCCATACGGTGCTGCGCAGCGACGCCGAGGGCGCGGAGGTGCGATCGGTGGGGCTCGTCTACCCGACGCCCCTGGGCTCCGAGCCGCCGCGCATCGAGGAGCTGGCGGGGACGCGGAGCGCCGCGCTGCGGCTCGTCGACGAGACCGAGGGACGCCGCGTGGTGGTCCTGCATGGGAGCGAGGTCTCCCAGGACGCCGAGGCGCTCGCGCTCGCCGTCGAGAGCGATGGCGAGCTGCTGCTCTTCGAGACGAGCGTGGACGGCGGGCTCGCCCTGGCCTGGGCCGAGCAGGCCACCCGCCTGTCCCACGGGGGGAGCCCGCTCCTCGAGGCCGTGACGCCCGGGCTCCTCGGCGTGGCGCCGTCCGCCGAGCGGGTCGACCTGGTGCTCGACAACGCGGACCCGAGCTTCGTGCTGCCCGCGCTGCCCTTCGGGCCCGGCTCGGCGGACGGGGCCTGCGCGCTGCGCCGGCGTGGCGGCGCGGTCGAGATCGCGCTGGGCCGCGAGCGGCGCGTCACCCTGCGGCCGGACACGGGCAACTCCGCCCCGGCGGCGGACCCCGGCCCCGACCGGCGCGTGGCGCCCGGCACCAGCGTGGTGCTCGACGGCCGCGCGAGCTGCGACGCCGACGGCGACGCGCTGTCCGCGCGCTGGGAGCTGGTCTCCGCGCCGCCGCCCAGCGCGCAGCGGCTGGAGGACGCGCACGGCTTCCAGCCCGTGCTGCTGGCCGATCACCCCGGACCCTACCGCGTGCGCCTGGTGGTGACCGACGAGGCCGGTGCGGAGAGCCTGCCCCGGGAGGTGCTCGTGATCGCGGGGGAGCCCTGCAGCGACGGCCTCGACGGCGACCTCGACGGGCTGTTCGACACCGACGATCCCGACTGCGACCGCGAGCGGCGCCGGGCTCCGGTGGCCGTGGCGGACCGCTACGCGCTGGGCAGCGGCGGCGCGCCCTCGGGCGTGGTGGCGGTGCGCTCGGTGGTGGCCAACGATCGCGACGCGGAGCCGGGCCCGCTGGTGGCCGTGCTCGAGACGCCGCCCACGGCCGGGGACCTCTGGCTGCGGCCCGACGGCACCTTCGACTACACGCCCCACGGCGCCGGCCCCGACCGCTTCACCTATCGCGCGCGGGACGCCGACGGGAACGAGTCGGCCCCGGTGGAGGTGCGCCTCGAGCCCGGGGCCGCGACGGCGCCGGACCGCCTGCTGCTGCTCCTGCTCGGGCCCGACCCGCGGCGTGCCTGGGGAGCGCTGCTGGAGGGCGACTTCCGGGTGGAGCGGAGCGCCGGTGGCGAGGCCACGGTGGTGCGCGGAGAAGGGGCGCTTCCCGACGCCGGGGGCGCCCGCGTCGAGGTCGCCCTCGACTTCGCGGCCGGCAGCGGAGGCAGCGCCCGGATCGGCGACGCCACGGCCTCGAGCGCGACGGGCGAGCTCTTCTCCCACGTCTCGGGCGAGGTGATCGGCTTCGCCAGGCTCGATGAGCCCGGCGAGCCGCAGCGCCTGCTGCTCTTCAGCATCCTCGAGCCCGGCGGTGTCTTCCCCGTCCCTCCCGGGCCGGATCTGTAGGGCTCAGGCCAGCTCGTAGCGGATCGGCAGGTGCTTGATCCCGCCCACGAAGCTCGACGCCAGCCACTCCCGGGGCCCGGCGGGCTCCACCCGGGCGAGGCGTCGGGCCAGCCGGTCGAACATCACCCGCAGCTCGAGGCGCGCCAGGTTGGCGCCCATGCAGAAGTGCTCGCCGATCCCGAAGGCGAGGTGGGGGTTCGGCTTGCGATCGATGCGGAAGGCTTCGGGATCGCCGAACACCTCCTCGTCGCGGTTCGCCGAGGGATAGAACAGCACGAGCAGCTCGCCGGCCCGCAGCCGGCGGTCGCGCAGCTCGAAGTCCTGCGTCGCGGTGCGGGTGAACTGGATCACGGGCGAGGTCCAGCGCACGATCTCCTCGGCCGCGCCGGCGACGAGGGAGGGGTCCTCGCGGAGACGCCGCCACTGGTCGGGGTGGTCGAGGAAGGCGGCCAGCCCGCCGCTCGTGGCGTTGCGGGTGGTCTCGTGGCCCGCCACGGCGATCAGGCCGAAGTAGGAGAGCAGCTCCACCATGGGCAGGGGCTCGCCGCCCAGCCGGGCGTTGGCGAGCACGCTCGCGAGGTCGTCGCGCGGGCTCGCGCGGCGGTCCTCCACCAGCTTCGAGAAGTAGGCGAAGAGCGAGACCAGTGCGGCCCGGCGCGACTCCCGTGCGCTCTGGCCCGCGACCTGGAACTCGGGATCCTGCGCGCCGATCCCCTGGTTGCTCAGCTGGAGCACCCGGTCCTCGTCCTCCTCGGGCATGCCGAGGATCTCCGCGATCACCTTGAGGGGCAGCCGTCCGGCGACCTCGGTCACGAAGTCGCAGGTCCCGGTGCGGCCGCGTTCGGCCAGGTCGTCGACGAGCCCGTCCGCGATGGCGCCGATGCGCGCCTCGAGCCGCCTCACCGAGCGGGGCGTGAACCAGCCGAAGGCGAGCTTGCGGTAGCGGCGGTGGTCCGGGTTGTCCATGTTGAGGAGCATCCGCAGGCGCGGCCGGTTCGGGTCCGCCAGGTCGGCCGCGGTGGGGCGCACCGCGTTCCCCATCATCATCATGCGCGGCGCGTTCACGAAGCGGTCGGGCCGCTTCGAGACTGCCACCACGTCGGCGTGCTTCGTCACGGCCCAGAACGGGTCGAAGCCCGGGATCTCGCAGCGGTGCAGCGGGTCCTCGCGGCGCAGCCGCGCCCAGCCCTCGTGGGGATAGCCGCCGGCCGCGTAGGTCTCGGGCCGGATCACGTCCACGGCGTCGGGCGCGACGGCGGCCGCCGCCACCTCAGCTCCAGCCCTGCTCGCGCCCGTAGTAGAGCGGGCCGCCGAGGTGCATCGCGAAGCCGATGCCGTAGACGAAGGCGAGGTCCGCCTCCTCCTCGCTGGCCACGATGCCGCGCGCCAGCAGCTCCTTCGCCTTGGCCCACAGGGCCCGCACGCAGCGCTCGACGATCTCGTCGGCGCCGGCCACGCGGCTGCCCCGCCCGGGCGCCAGGGCGTCGAGGCCGGCCCACACGCCCTGCGGCTTGCCGTCGGCGTAGTCGTAGTAGCCGCCGCCGGTCTTGATGCCGAAGCGCTTCGCCTCGCGCATCTTCCACACCAGGGGCTCGCGCTCGGGCGGCTCCACCGCCGCGATGGTGTCGTACATGCCCGCCGCGATGTCGAGGCCGGCCTGGTCGCCGAGCTCGAAGGGGCCCATGGGCAGCACCGCGGCCCGGATCGCGGCGTCGATGGCGTCGACGGGAGTCCCCTCCAGGTAGAGCTCCTCGGCCGCGCCGAAGTACGCGGCGAGGCCGGCGTTCACCAGGAAGCCCGGCGAGCCGTCGCGCAGCAGCAGCGGGGTCTTGTCGATCTGGCGCACGAAGGCGTGGGCCGTGGCCACGGCGTCGTCGCTGCTCGCCTCGCCGCGGATCACCTCCACGAGCTGCATCATCGGGTGCTCGGCGGGGCTGAAGAAGTGCAGGTTCACGAACTGGGCCGGATCGCCGCCGCCCTCCTCGAAGTAGGGCGTCAGCATCCCCGGCCCCATGGAGCTCGAGTTCGACGCCACCACGGTGCGCGGCGAGATCCCCTGGCCCAGGGCGCGGTAGAACTCGGCCTTCACCTCGCGGTTCTCGAAGCGCGCCTCGACGATCAGGTCGCAGTCGAAGAGGTCGGCGATCTCGGTGGTGACCTTCACGCCGGCCAGCTTCTCGTCCACCTGGGCCTCGCCGAGCTTGCCCTTCTTCAGCGCGCGGCCGTACTTGGCGCGCAGCTTCGTGGGCACCGACTCGGCGAACTTCGCGAGGGGGACGTGGCCCACCACCTCGAAGCCCGCTTCGAGGGCGAGCCAGCCGATGGCGTTGCCCATGTAGCCGTCGATGCCGTCCACGCCGATGCGGCGCAGCGGGTGGGCCTTGCCCGGAAAGCTCTTCGGGAGCTTCTGCACCCGCTGCTGGGTGAAGAAGAAGCGCATCCCGGCCTTGCCCTCGCTCGAGGCGGCCACCTCGATGAAGGCGTCGCGCTCGAGCCGGATGGCGTCGTGCAGGGGCAGGGTGGCGCCCTCGACCATGACGTCGAGGGCGACGTAGGGGGCGCGCGGGTTCGGACGCCCCTGGGTCGCCTTCTGGACCATGGGCAGCACCATGGGCTTCAGCGAGGCGGCGTTGGCGAGGTCGGCCCGGGGCGGCTCGAAGCCCGGCAGGGTCTCGCGCACGAAGCGCTCGGCGAAGCCGGCGGGCTCCTCGCCCTCGGGCGCCACCGCGTCCAGCATGCCGATCTCGGCCGCCTGGGGGGCGCGGAAGTTGCGGCCGGTGAGCACGGCGGTGAAGCCCGCGGCGCCGTTCACCGGGTCCGTCGGGTGCACCAGGCCGCTGCGCCGGGGCATGCGCTGGGTGCCGCCCAGGCCCGGGAAGATGTTGAGCCGGATCTCCGGGAAGCCCAGCGTCGAGCCCGGGGTGCCCAGGATGGCGCGGCAGGCGAGGGCCAGCTCGTAGATGCCGCCGAGGGCGAAGCCGTCGATCAGCGCCACCCAGGGCACCGGCCCCTCCTCGATGCGGAAGAGCAGCTCGTGGCCGCGGTCGATGAGCCGCTCGAGGTCGGCGCGGCTCCCCTCCAGCAGCTCGCCGATGTTGGCGCCGGCGCCCAGGCCGAAGCGGTTGCCCTGGAGCACCACGGCGGCCAGCGGGCTCTCGGCGTGGGCGGTCTCCACGTCGTCCACCACGCCGCCCAGGGCCTCGATGGCGGCCACGGACAGCGTGTTCATGCCGCCGGAATCGAAGGTCACCCAGGCGATGCCGTCGCGGATCTCGTGGGAGAACAGGCTCATGGGGGCTCCTCGGGCTCGGGGTGGCGGGAGCATATCAGGCGGCGAGGCGGAGCTCCCGGCGCCGCCGCTGCTCGCGGCGCGCGATCCAGGTGAAGAGCGAGGGCACCAGGTAGAGCGACAGGATCGCCGCGCCCCCGACGCCGCCCGCGATCGCGGTGGCGAGGGGCGGCCAGAAGCGGCCGCCGGCGACGATGAGGGGCAGGAACCCGCCGATGGTGGTGAGGGTGGTCGCGACGATGTGGCGGGTGGCGGTGACCACCACCTCG
>JANQFK010000042.1 GCA_028277885.1 Myxococcota bacterium | reverse complement strand
CCACTGTCCGAAGCGATGGATGTCCGCGTCGTGCCGGGTCATCTCGGCGTCCACCCGCGCGATCTTCCAGCCCGCGGCGCGCAGCCGGATGCAGAGCTCGGGCTCCTCGCCGGCGATCAGCCCCGCGTCGAAGCCCCCGACCTGCTCGAGGGCCTCGCGCCGCGCCATGAAGTCGCCGCCGCAGGCCTCGGCGTCGCCCACCGGCGTGTCCCACTCGACGTCGCACAGCGCGTTGTAGACCGACGCCTCGGGCCGGCGCTCGCGACGCCGTCCGCACACCACGGCGAGCCCGGCCCGGGCCTCGAGCTCCCGCCGGGCGCGGTCGAGCCAGCCCGGCGCCAGCTCGCAGTCGCCGTCCACGAACTGCACGAAGCGCGCCTCGGCCTCCCGGGTCAGGACCTCGAGGCCCGCGTTGCGGGCGCGCGCCGCCGTGAAGGGGAGCGCCGGGTCGAGCTCCACCACCGTCCCGCCCCGCTCCCGGGCCAGGGCGACGCTGCCGTCGCTCGAGCCCGAGTCCACGTACACCAGCCGGTGCTCCGCGCCGGCCAGGCCTTCGAGGCAGGCGCGCAGCCGCTCGCCCTCGTTGCGCCCGATCACCACGACCCCCAGCGGGGGCGGGCTCACGGGCACTCCGTCGACCACTCCGGCGCCGCGGCGGCCACGGACTCGGCGAAGGCGCCGCAGCGGAGCTCGATCCCGAGCCAGCGCCCCAGCCTGTCGAGATCCTCGGCGAAGCGGGCCTCGACCTCGGCCCGGCGCTCCGGCGCCAGCTCCGGACGCTCGCGGATGCGCCACCAGTCCTTGACGCGGTCGCGAAGGGCCTGGGGAACGAGTCGTCGCCGCAGGGTCCGCAGCACCGGGGCCGCGACGAGGGCGTCGCGCCAGGCGCTCTGGCGCAGGCGCTCGTCCGAGGCGTTGCGTCGCGCGTACTCCGGGTCCCAGGTGGGCGTGGCCGTGTAGCCGAGGAAGCGGCACACCCGCTCGAGCTCGGCCTGGGGAGCCGCCTGGAGACGCTCCTGGAAGACGGGCAGCACGGCGTCGCGCCCGAAGGCGGCGAGGTAGGGCTCGAGCTGCATGGCGTAGCGGCCGTAGTCCACCAGCTCGGGGTGGGCGTCGAGGGCCCGCTCGAAGGGCATGCGGATCTCCCGCATGGACCACGCGTGCACGTAGTGGGAGACCAGGCGCTCCACCGGGTCCCGCATCACGTACACGAGCTTCACCTCGCCGAGGTCCCGCCGGATCCGCTCCGCGCACTTCGGGTGGGTGGGAAGCTTGGTGTAGTGGGTGCTCGACTCGCCGCACAGGTCGGAGGGCCCGGCGTCCTCGAACAGCGCCGCGTACCACTCGGGCCCCCGGGCGTAGACCGCGTCGTGGCTGAAGTAGCCCGGCTCCTTGGGGTCGGACACGAAGATCCCGGGCTGGCGACCCAGCTGCTCGTGCAGGGTGCTCGTCGCGCACTTCATGGCGCCGATCACCAGGAAGTCGGGGAAGCGCAGCGCCGTCCCGCTCACCGGTTCGGCTCGAGGGCGGGGCTGCGCCAGATGTCGAGCCACGCCCGCCGGGGAAGGTGGGGACGCTTGTGGCCCACCGCCTCGCGCGGCAGGGAGACCGCCCGCCCGGTGAGCCAGCCGAGGTTCGCGCGCAGGCGGCCCGCCCGCCCGCCGAACTTCTCGAACCAGCGCGCCCGCGCCCGCCAGTAGTAGTCGGGCAGGCGCTCGCGCCGCGCCTGGGCGCTCCGCAGCGTCCCGCTTCCGCCGCGCAGGTGCACCGCCCGGGCGCCGGGCACGTGCCGCACGCGCCAGCCCGCGTCGCGCGCGCGTCGGCAGTAGTCGACGTCCTCGAAGTAGAGGAAGTAGTCCGGATCCATCGGGCCGATCTCGGCGCGGGCGGCGGCGCGCAGCAGCACGCAGGCGAAGCTCGTCCAGTCCGGCTCGATGGGCCGGTCGGCCACGGGCAGCGCGATGCCGTGACGGGCCAGCAGACGCGTGACGGGGCCGGTGGCCGCCGCCTCCACCAGCTCGCCCAGCGGGGACGGGTCGCGGAAGCAGCTCACCTGGGGGCGCCCGTCGGGCCACTCGAGGCGGGGGCTCAGCAGCGCGGCGTCGGGGTGGCGGGCCGCGGCGTCGAGGAGCGTGCCGAGGCAGCCCGGCCGCAGGGTGGCGTCGCTGTTGAGCAGCAGGTGGAACTCGGCGCCCAGCTGCTCCATGCCGAGGTTGTTGCCTGCCGAGAAGCCGGCGTTCTCCTCGGCCTCCACGAGCCGCGCCCAGTCGCCGAAGCCCCGCTCGCGGAGGCCGCGGCGCAGCGCCTCCGCGGACCCGTCCCCCGAGGCGTTGTCCACCACGACGGCGGCGTCGCGCCGGGGGTCGAGCTCGCCCGAGAGCGACGCGAGGGCGTCGAGGGCGAGGTCCGGCGTCCGGTAGTTGACGACGACGGCGACGACCCGCTTCAACGCGCGGCGTCCCCTGGGCGATCCGGCCGGTGTCGCGCGAACAGCGCGGCGAGCTCGGCGACCTCGGTCTCCAGGTGGTGCACGCGGCGCACGCGCTCGTGGCCCGCCTTGCCCATGGCGCTCAGCCGCTGGGACGAGGACTCGAGGGCCTCGCGCAGCGCCGCCACCAGGGCCGGAGGGTCGCCCGGCGGCACCAGCCAGCCGTTCTCGCCCGGGCGCACCAGCTCCGGCACGCCGGCGACCCAGGTCGCCACCACCGGCCTCCCCATGGCGAGGGCCTCCATCAGCACCACCGGCAGTCCCTCGGCCACGCTGGGCAGCACGACGCAGCGCGCGTCGCGGATGCGGCTGCGCACCTGGGCGCTGGTGAGGAAGCCCGTGACCTCCACCGCGTCCTCGACGCCGAGCCGCCGGGCGCGTCCCTCCACCGCCTCGCGCAGGTCGCCGTCGCCGGCGAACACCAGCTGCGCGTCGCAGCCCTCGTCGCGCAGGGTGGCGACGGCGGAGACCAGGTCGAGGGGGCACTTCTCGGCCGAGAGCCGCGCGACGCACAGGAGCGTCCGGGACGTCTCGGGTACCGGCGACACCTCCCGGAGGAACGCCTCGTCCACGGCGCAGCGCACCACGTGGACCTTGTCGTAGGCGGAGGTCGGGATCCAGCGGCGCAGCTGGCTCGCGCCGAAGCTGCTGATCCCGATCACGAAGCTCGACTCCTCGATCTTCCGGCCCAGGGACAGGGCCTCGGGGGCGTCGAACTCCTCGGCGCCGTGGACCGTCAGGCTGTAGGGCGGGCCGCCCAGGCGGTGGAGGAGCAGCGCCACCGTGGCCGCGTTGGTGCCGAAGTGGGCGTGCACGTGGTCCGCGCCACCGGCCTGCATCCGCCCCAGCAGGTGGCAGGCCTCGGCCAGGTAGGCGAGGTGGCGCAGGATGCCGCGCGGGCTGCGCCGACCCATGCGGACCGCCACGCCCAGGGCGTCGAGCAGCCGGGCCGGGCGCGTCACCGCCACCCGGGCCGTCGCGAGCAGCAGGGGCGCCACGCCGCCGTCGAGGCAGTACTCGGTGCGGGCCTCCTCCTCGAGGTCCTCGCCGTCGAGGGAGCGGTCCTGGCTGCGCCGGATCGAGAAGCGCAGGATCCGCTCCCCGCGCGCCTCGAGGCCGCGGATCTCCCGCCGGATGAAGGTGTGGCTCACCTTCGGGTACTGGTTCACGAGATAGGCGAGAGGCAACGGGGGCTCCGGACGGCGACGGCGAGTCGGGCGAGTATAATGCGGCGCGCCCTCGTTCCGCACGGTGGAGCGGATGCGGCGATGGGGCGCCAGGGGCGCCCACGATGCTCGCCGATCTCGCGCTTCTGATCTGGATCCCCATCTCCCTGGGGCTCGCCCTCACCCTGCGCCCGCCGCTCGCCGCGACGCTGAT
>JANQFK010000039.1 GCA_028277885.1 Myxococcota bacterium | reverse complement strand
GAGGACATCCAGACGGCGCTGCGCGAGGGTCGGGGGCCCGCCGCCGTCGGCGAGCTGCTGACCGAGCTCGCCGACCGGCTCGTCGCGCGCATGGCGGGAGTCCTGGACGGCCTCTCCGAGGCCATCGACGAGGTCGAGGAGGCGGTGCTCGAGGCGCCGACGTCCCGCGAGCGCACCCGCCTCGCCGACCTGCGCCGCGAGGCGATCATCCTGCGGCGCTACCTGGCGCCCCAACGCGACGTCCTGGTGCGGCTGCCGAGCGAGCGCGTCGACTGGCTCGGCGAGACGTCGCGGCTCCAGCTCCGCGAGACGGCGGACCGGACGCTGCGCTACGTGGAGGACCTCGACGCGATTCGCGAGCGGGCCGCCGTCACCCAGGAGCAGATCTCGAACGGGCTCTCGGAGCAGATGAACCGGCGCATGTACGCGCTCTCGATCATCGCGGGCATCTTCCTGCCCTTGAGCTTCGTGACGGGCCTGCTCGGCGTGAACGTCGCGGGGATCCCGGGCGTGGAGGACACGGGGGCCTTCCGGATCCTGTGCGGACTCCTCGTGGCGCTGACCGCGGCCCAGCTGCTGCTGTTCCGCAGGCTGCGCTGGCTCTGAGGCTCAGCCGAAGAGCTCCGCCACCAGCTCCAGGCTGCGCCGCGTGGCCTGCTCGGCGCTGCCCGGGTCGAAGCGGCCCGAGATCCGGTAGGCGAGGGGCGCCTCCTCCACCTCGTAGCCGCCCTCGGCGTGGGCCTCGGCGGTGGCGAGGTAGCCGACGCAGCCGTTCGCGTAGCCGACGAAGAGCGTGTGGGGCGCGGCGGCGCGCTGCTTGATCGCGTGCCCGATGGCGCTGAAGGTCTCCGCCGCGTGGGAGACCAGCGCCAGGTCCCCCACCCGCAGGGCCTGCACCTCCATCGGCAGCTCGGGCCGGCCGTCGGGCCCCGGGCGCTGACGCGGGCGCCACGGGTAGGCGTAGCGGAGCAGCGCCTCCACGGCGAAGCGGGGCACGGGCAGCCGGCCGCCGCCCCGCAGCCGCCGCGCGCCGGTCTCGGCGTAGCTCTCGACGCGGCCGTCGTCGCCGCGGCGCAGGTCGATGGCCAGCGGGACCTCGGCGCGCCCCGCCGCCAGCGGGACCGACGCCACGGGCTCGAGGCCCGCCTCGAGGGTGGCGGCCACGGCGTCGGCGACGCTCCTCCCGATCCGCTCCATGGCGATCTCGTCGTCGTCGCCCCAGACGTGGTCGGGGTTCAGGTCTCCCGTGGCGCCCTGGAGGAAGAGGCAGGTGGCGCCCGTCGCGGCCTCGACCTCGGCACGCATCACGCCCGGCCACTCGGCAGAGACCCGCCGGTTGCGCGGCGACAGCACCGCCGGGTGACAGGCGAGGCCCACCAGGGTGGCGCGGGGGGCCCCGTCCGGGTCGCGCAGCTGGACCACGTCGAGGCCGCGGTCCACGAAGCCCTCGGGGCTCACGCCCAGCACCACGCGGCCGTCGAGCCGGCGCTCGCGGCGACTCACCGCCACCCGGGTCTGGCCGCGGCCGACCGCGAGGCTGGCCGGCGCCAGGGTCTGGCTCGCCTGGGTGACGGCGGCGGCCAGCTTGGCGACCAGGCGGTCCACGAGCCGCCGTCGCCAGGGCGCGCTGCGCGGCCCCGCCCAGGCGATCGGCCCCGCGTGGGTGTGGGAGCAGGCGATCAGCAGCGCCTCGGGCGCCACGCCGGTGCCGGCGGCCACGCGCTCCCGCACCCGCGCCACCACGTCCTCGTGGAGGCACAGCATGTCGACGCACAGCAGCGCCACGCGGGTGGCGTCGTCGTCGAGCACCAGCGCCGTGGCGGTGAGCTCGTCGCGCACGCCGCTGCTCCCGCGCAGGCGGTCCCCGTAGCCGATCAGGTAGCTCCGCGGGGGCGGGCTGATGTGGGTGCGCGCGAGCCCCGCGCGCAGCGTGGACCGAGGGCTCACGCCGCGACTCTACCAGCGGCCCCTCCGGATTCGAGTGGATAGACTGCCGGCCCGAGGAGACCCCATGGACCCCCACGCCGCAGATCGCCGCCGGATGGTGGACGAGCAGATCCGGGCGCGGGGCGTCCGGGACGCGGCGGTGCTGGCCGCCATGGAGAGCGTGCCCCGCGAGTGCTTCGTCCCCGAGGAGCTGCGCCACCGCGCCTTCGACGACGGCCCCGTCCCCATCGGCGACGGGCAGACCGTCTCCCAGCCCTTCGTGGTCGCCCACATGATCGAGCGCCTCGCGGTGGGGCCCGAGGACCGGGTGCTCGAGATCGGTACCGGCTCGGGCTACGCAGCCGCGGTGCTGGGGCGGCTGGCGGCGGAGGTCTACGGCGTGGAGCGCATCGGGCGCCTGGCCCGGGAGGCCGCCGAGCGCCTCGCCGGGCTGGGCTTCGCCAACGTCCGGGTGCGCCACGGCGACGGCAGCCTCGGCTGGGCCGAGCATGCGCCCTACCAGGCGATCCTGGTGTCGGCGGGCGCCGAGGAGATCCCCCCGGCCCTCACCGAGCAGCTCGCCGTGGGAGGCCGCCTGCTCGTCCCGGTGGGTCCGGTGGGGGGCGTGCAGACCCTGATCCGCATCACCCGGGAAGGCCCCGAGGAGTACCGCCGCGAGCGCCTCGAGCCGGTGATGTTCGTGCCGCTGATCGCCTCCGAGACCGACTAGCTGCGATTCGGCTTCGCGGAATCTCTCGCGTCGTCGGCTGGCCCTCTCGGGTCAGCCTCCCAGCCGAGCGAGCCCCTCGGGCTCGCTTGGCGGCGGAAGCCGACCCATCCTGGGTCGGCTTCCCAGGCGGCCGGGCGCTCAGCCCCGCGAGCCCGCGTGGCGCTCGGGGATGGCGAGCTTCACGGGCTGCCCGGCGCCGAGCTCGCCGCCGCCCTCGATGCCGTTCGCGATGCCGGCCTCCTCGACGGACCAGCTCGAGCCGGTCCGCTCGATCAGCGCCTCGAGGCTCTCGCCCGCCCGGGCCCGGGCGATGCGCAGGCGGCCCACCTCGATCCGGTCGCGCTCGGCCTCGGTGAGGGGATGGAACGAGAACGCCACCTCGCGGAAGATCGGCTTCAGGCGCTCGAACTTCCCTTCGGGCCCGGTCCCGACGATGCGGTAGACGTGGCCGCGGTGCGCCACCCAGGTGAGGTCGAAGCCCTTGCCACGCCGGGTGGAGACGATGCGCACCGCCGCGAGCCCGCCGAGGTCCACGGGCTCGAGCTTCTTCGCGACCTCCTCGTCGAGCCCGTCGGCCACCGCGCCCGCCGCCGGGTCGTCGCCCTCGCCGGCGAGCTGGAGGATCGAGAGGATGTCCTCGTGGGCCGGCTCCACCGCCGCCACGTAGCTGTTCACGTTGGCGGTGCGCCAGCCCTCCGGGAAGCGGATCGCGAACCCCAGCTCCGGGTGCAGGAAGGAGCCGTCCACGAACACGCCCCGGTCCGGGTTCTCGCCCACCATGAGCCCGTCGAGCCGGTCCAGCAGCGCGCTCGGCGTCGAGGCCGAAGGCGAGCGCGGCCCGCGCTCGAGGCCGCCGGCGTGGCGTTCCGTGTTGCGCACCCGGGAGGGCGTGGAGGGATGGGAGTCGAAGAAGCGCGGCCGGCGCGAGCCGTTGCGCTTCAGCTGCTCCTCGCGCTCGAGGGTGTGGAGGAAGCGCGCCATGGCGGTGGGGTCCCAGCCCGCCTGGGCGGCCAGCTCGAGGCCGAGGCGATCGGCGGCGCGCTCCTGCTGGCGGCTGTAGGGCGCGATCACGGCACCGGCCGCCAGGGACGAGACGCCGCCCAGCACGCTGCCCAGGGTGTCGCTGATGCTGCCCACCACGGCCGTGGGCAGGCCGAGGGCCAGCGCGAAGGGCGTGGCCACGGTCACGCGACGCACCGAGTGGCGCGCGGCCACGTGGGCGATCTCGTGGCCGAGCACGCAGGCGAGCGCGTCCTCGGAGTTCACCAGCGCGAGCAGACCGCGCGAGACGTAGACGTGGCCGCCGGGCAGCGCGAAGGCGTTGGGCTCGATCATGTCGAGGACGTGGAACCGGTACTCGACGTCCTGGCGCGGCGAGAAGCCGGCGATGCGGGACCCGATGGAGGAGACCCACTCCTGGAGCACGGGGTCTTCCACGTGGCCGATGCTCTGCTCGACCTTGGCCGCCTCCTCACGCCCGATCTCGCGCTCGCGCTCGGAGGAGACCAGCACCAGGTCGGGCCGCCCCGTGGTCGGGTTGCGGGCGCAGCCCACGGGCAGCGCCAGGACGAGGGCGGCCGCCAGTGCGGGCAGCGCCCGGACGCGGCGGATGGCGGCGAGGGAAGGCACGGAGCGCTCGAAAGTACCGGCCGCGCGGGGCCGTGCCAGTGGATTCCCGCGGGGCCGGCCCCTCCGGGCTCCCGGCCACCGGCCGGGGCGTGAACCCGGGCCGGGCCCGCCGCGTACCACACGGTGACCGACTGCGAGCGCGCCGTGGAGGAGGGAAGACCTTGGAGCGACCGACCGCGAGCGAACGATCCCGCAACCTTCGCGAGTGGCACCGCGACCACCCCGAGCGCAAGCTCGCCGGCGTCTGCGCCGGCGTGGCCGAGCAGCTCGGCGCCTCGGTCGTGGCGGTGCGGGCCGGCTTCGTGCTGCTGACCCTGTTCCCGGCCTTCCACGGCGTCGGCATCTGGCTCTACGGGATCCTCTGGTTCCTGATGCCCGGGGAGCGCGACGGCGACTCGGGTCTCGACCGGGTGCTGGACTTCGGACGCACGCTGCTCGGCGAGAGCCAGCGCGAGGTGCGCGACGTGGGGCCCGACCCGCGGGACATCTGAGCGGCGAGCGCCTCGCGTAGCGCGCCGAGACGGGCGGCCTCCTCGGCGAACTCGCGCGCCACCTCGTAGCGCACGCCGTGCACGAGATGGGTGGCCCCGGCCTCGGCGTAGGCGCCCACGAGGTCCTCCGCCTGCGCGCCCTCGGCGAGGGGCAGGCGCGTCATCACCACCACCTCGGGCCGTCCCCGGCCCGCCGCGGCGAAGCGCTCCGCCAGCTCGGCCGCGGGGGCCCGCAACGCGTCGGGGGCGAGCGCCATCGGAAGCCAGCCGTCCCCCCAGCGCGCCGCGCGCTCGAGGGCCTGGGGCGCGGCGCCGCCCACCAGGATCGGCGGTCGCGCGGGACGCGGGCGGAACAGGAAGCGCTGGCCGTGGGCCTCCACCTCGTCGCCCGCGAAGCAGCGCCCGAGGAACGCGAGGGTCTCGTCGGTGAGCGCGCCGCGCCGCTCGCGGGGAACCCCCAGTGCGCGGAACTCGGGCTTCATCCACCCCACCCCCACGCCGAGGCGCAGCCGCCCGCCCGAGAGCTCCTGCACCGTCGCGACCCACTTCGCCGTGGGAAGCGGCGGCCGGTAGGGCACCACCAGCACGCCGGTGCCGAGACCGATGCGCGTGGTGCGGCCGGCCAGCCAGGCGAGGGTCGCGAGCGGGTCGAGATAGCGGCCGCCCGAGCCCTCGGCAGCGTCGGGCGGAATCGCGACGTGGTCCGCCACCCAGACGTCGTCCAGCCCCGCCTCCTCGGCCGCGGCCGCGCAGGCGACGAGCACGCCGGGCTCGGAGGCGGCTCCCATGTTGCGCAGGGTGATGCCGAGCTTCGGCCGCACGCCCGCAGCATAGGCGAAGGCGCTCAGGCGCGGAGCTTTCCGCTGCGGCGGGCGCTGCGCCGCTTGCGCAGCGGCTTCGCCAGGGTGCCGTCGAGCACCAGACGGGAGAGCGCCTGGCGCGACTTCTCGGAGGCCACCTCGCGGAACCACAGCAGCTCGCCGTCCACGCGCAGGCCCACGACGGGACCCTTGCACACCTTCTGGCAGCGGACCGGTCGGACCGACACGGGAAGGCTCGCGAGCAGGCGATCGAGGCGGTCCCGCTTGGGCGCCTCGCGGCAGTGGCTGCCCCGGCAGACGAAGACGGTGCGAGGAGGCACGGAGGTGCGGTCCGGCTAGCCCTGCCCGTAGTCGCGCAGCATCTTCCGGAGCTCCACGGTGTGGAGCTCCTCCTGCCCGATCATGCCCCGGGCGTACTCCTCGAGGTACACGCTCTCGTCGGCCACCACGGAGAGCAGCTCCTTGTACAGCCCCAGCGCCCGCATCTCGTGGGCGTAGCTCTCCTTCAGCACGGCATGGACGGAGTGCTCGTGGGTCTCCTCGATGGGAGCGATCTTCAGGCTGGGATGGCCGTCGAGCCCCGTGAGGATCTCGCCCGCGGCCTGGGCGTGGGCCAGGGACTCCGTTGCCTGCGCCTTCATGAACTCCACCAGCGGCATGCGGTTCGGGCCCGTGATCATCAGCGAGTAGTGGGTGTAGCGCACGACGCCCGCGAGCTCGTACTCCATGATCTCGTTCAGGACGCGGACGGCTTCTTCCGTGGTCTCCAGCTCCATGCCATAGGGATAGCTGGCGTACCGGATCTGACCACCCGCCGGTTTGACAGCGCATGGACGCGCCATAGGCTCCGTCGGGAGAGACGAAGAGGGGTAGTGCCATGCATCGAATCGTCCTCGCGACCTCCCTGCTGCTGGCTACGCCGGCGCTCGCCGGCGAGCAGGACCCCCGCGCGGTCGTCGAGCACATCTTCGAGAAGGCGGACAGCGACCGGAGCGGAGCGCTCACGGCGGCCGAGTACGAGGCCGCTGGGCTCGAGCGGTTCGGCGTGACCTTCGAGCAGTGCGACGCCGACGCCGACGGGGAGACGTCCCTGGCCGAGTACCTCGCGATCTACGACCGCCACCACCCCGGGCCCGGCACGGAGATCTAGGGCTTCGCCTCCCGGGCCCGCGGCCCCTAGCATCGGCCCACGGGCGCCGATGCCGCACGCATCCGCGAGCTCGAGGAGACCGCCTTCGCGGCCTGGCCCGCCGCCGAGGTCCGCGATCTCGACGGCTGGCGGCTGCGCCACACGCCGCCGGGGATCACCCGACGGGGCAACTCGGTCTGGCCGGGCGAGACCCGCGGCGCGCGCACCCTCGACGAGCGCATCGAGGCCAGCCTGGCCTTCTACGCCGAGCGCGGCGCGCCGGCGCGGGTGCAGCTCACGCCCGTCTCGGCGCCGCCCGGCCTCGACGCCGCGCTGGCGGGGCGCGGCTGGGAGCTCGAGGCGGGGGTGTCGATCCAGATCGCGAGCCTCGACGGCCTCGCGGAGCCCGAGGCACCCGGCGTCGCCACCGCGGTCGAGGAGGAGCCCGACGCCGACTGGTTCCACGTGGCCGGCGAGCGCAGCCGCTTCGGCGAGGCCCAGGACGCCTACCGCGGCTTCCTGGCCCGGATCGGGCCCGCGGCGGGCTTCGCACTGGCCCGCCTCGGGGGCGAGCCCGCCGCCGCCGGCCTCGGCGTCGTGCGCGGCGACTGGGCGGGCGTGTTCTCCATGTTCACCCTTCCCGAGCGTCGCCGGCGCGGCGGGGGTCGCGCCGTGCTCGGCACACTCGCGGGCTGGGCCCGGCGCCGCGGCGCGAGCCGGCTCTACCTCCAGGTGGAGCGCGACAACCCCGGAGCGCTCGCCCTCTACGCGGGCGCGGGGTTCCGCGAGGCCTACGGCTACCACTACCGGCGCGCCCCGCAGGCGCCCTAGACTGGGGCGGCGGACGGAACCGGAGGAACCCATGAACGCCCTGTCCCTGGCTCGCAGGCGCATGCTGCGCTGGATCGGCGCCCTCGTGCTCGCCGGCTTCCTGCCCGTCGCCACCACCGGCTGCTTCGGCGGCTTCGAGCTCACCCGCAAGATCTACCGCTTCAACGAGCGCGTGGACCCCGACCAGTGGGTCCAGTGGATGGTGTTCCTGGTGCTCAACGTGGTGCCCATCTACGCCTTCGCCGTCACCCTGGACGTCCTCTTCGCCAACTCGGTGGAGTTCTGGACCGGCTCGAACCCGATCCTCGGCGAGGCGGAGCGCCGGCGCACCGTGTGGGGGCCGGGCGGGGAGCGGGCCACCGCGACCCTGCGCGAGGACGGCGCCCTGGACGTGGAGCTCGTCGAGCCCGACGGCACGCGCCACCGGCTCACCCTGGTGCGCGACGGGGCGAGCGTCGAGGCCCGCGACGCCAGCGGGCGCGCGTTGGCGCGCCTCGTGGGGCTGGGCGGCGCGCCCCGGGTGCTGAGCCTGCGCTAGCCCGGGTGGCCCCCGGGCCGGAGGGCCGCCCGCCGCTCCGCGGCGGGCCGCCGCCTCAGGCGAGGTCCGCCTCGGCGAACCCGTAGGCCTCGCGCATGTCGGCGTCGCGGCGGGCGATCAGCTTGGCCAGCTCCACCATCACGCGGCACTGCTTCACCGTGGCGTCGTCCTGCATCTTGCCGTCGATCATCACGGTGCCGGAGCCGTCGCCCATCTCGTCGATCACCTTGCGCGCCCAGGCCACCTCCTCGGGCGGCGGACTGAACACCTTGCGCGCGATGGCGATCTGGCTCGGGTGCAGCGACCAGGCGCCCACGCAGCCCATCAGGAAGGCGTTGCGGAACTGGTCCTCACAGGCCTGGGCGTCGCCGATGTCGCCGAAGGGCCCGTAGAAGGGCAGGCAGCCCGTGGCCGCGCAGGCGTCCACCATGCGCGCCATGGTGTAGTGCCACAGGTCCTGCTGGGCGATGGCGCGGGGCGCGTCGGCGTTCTGCGGGTCCGGGTCCTCGCGCACCAGGTAGCCGGGGTGGCCTCCGCCGACGCGGGTGGTCTTCATGCGCCGCGAGGCGGCGAGGTCCGCGGGCCCGAGGCTGATGCCCTGCATGCGCGGGCTGGCCGCGCAGATCTCCTCGACGTTGGCGACGCCCTGGGCGGTCTCGAGGATGGCGTGGATCAGGATCGGGCGCGTCACGCCGTGCTTGGCCTCGAGCTGGGCCAGCAGCTGGTCCACGTAGTGGATGTCCCAGGGCCCCTCGACCTTGGGCACCATCACGACGTCGAGCGTGTTCCCCACCTCGCCCACGATGCCGATCAGGTCGTCGAGGACCCACGGGCTGTCGAGGCTGTTGATGCGCGACCAGAACTGGGTGTCCCCGAAGTCCGTCTCCCGGGCGATCTTCACCAGGCCCTCCCGGGCCGCCACCTTGTTGTCCACCTCGATGGCGTCCTCGAGGTTGGCCAGCAGGATGTCCACCTTCTTGGCGATGTCCGGCACCTTGGCCGCCATGCGCGGGTTGCTGGGGTCGAAGAAGTGGATCATCCGCGAGGGGCGCACCGGGATGTCGAGCCAGGGGGTCGGGGCGCCGATCGCCAGGGGCTTGCCGAAGTCGCGGGGGTTTCGCATGGGGCTCTCCGAGCTCGGGTCCGGGAAGAGGCGCATACTAGCGGCCCCGGAACCGTCTCGCGTCGTTTGGCGTAAGTTTGGCGTAAGGTAGGGGAGAGGGGCGGGACGGGGGCTCGCCCCGAGGGGACCAGGCATGGCGTCCTTCGCGCGCCCGCTGCTCGCCGCCGCCGTGGCGCTGGCGCTTCCCGCGAGCCTCGCACTCGCCCAGGCGCCGGCCTTCCTCGTCGAGGACATCGATCCCGGCAGCATGGTCCGGGGCTCCGACCCGGGTGCGTTCGTGGAGCTGGCGGGAAGCGCGCTCTTCGCCGCGAGCGGGGACCTGTGGAGGACGGACGGGACCCCCGCCGGCACCCACCTGCTGCGCGACCTCGCCGATACCCGCGACCTCACCCGGGCGGGGGTCCTGGTGTTCTTCGTGGCGCGATCGGCGGCGACGTGGGAGCTCTGGCGGAGCGACGGCACGACCGCGGGCACCCGCGTGCTCGCGCGGTTCGACGACGAGCCCGTCGCCCTGACCGCCTTCGGAGGCCAGCTCTTCTTCAGCGGGTCCGACCCGGCCCACGGCGCGGAGCTCTGGAGCAGCGACGGCACGTCCGAGGGCACCCGCCTCGTCGCGGACATCCGGGAGGGCGGCGAGGGCTCCGCGCCCCTCGAGCTCACCGAGTTCGGTGGAGCACTGTGGTTCTCCGCCGACGACGGCGTGGTGGACCGGGAGCTCTGGATCAGCGACGGGACGAGCCAGGGAACGGTCCGCTTCGCCGATCTCAGCAGCAACGGGGGCTCGTTTCCGAGGAGCTTCACGCACCTCGGCGGGCTTCTGTTCTTCACCGCCGTCGACGGCGACAACCGCGAGCTGTGGGTGACCGACGGAAGCATCGGCGGGACGGAGAAGCTCACGGACCTCACCAACGGAAGCGCATCCCCTCTCGGCATCCACGGCGGGCTGCTGTTCTTCTCCGTGCTCTTCCCGAGCCAGGACGAGCTCTGGGTCAGCGACGGCACCGTGCTGGGAACGAGGCGGGTCCGGGACGGCTTCTTCACCTTCACCGAGGGCGCGAGCTTCGCCGACGCCTTCTTCTTCGGAGCCCGGGACCGTGACAACGGCGTGGAGCTCTGGCGCAGCGACGGCACCGAGGCCGGCACGTTCCTCGCCGCGGACATCGCCCCGGTGGGGGGCAGCTCAACGCCGAGGGACTTCGAGGTGGTGGGGGACCGCCTGTACTTCCAGGCCTTCGGGTTCGCCGGGACCGAGCTGTGGAGCACCGACGGGACCGCTGCGGGCACGCTCCTGGTCCGGGACGTCCTTCCCGGAGTCGATTCCTCGCGGCCGGACTCCCTCTTCGCGCTGGGCGACCGGCTGCTGTTCAGCGCGGACGACGGCAGCGTCGGTCGGGAGCTCTGGCGCAGCGACGGCAGCGCCGAGGGAACGACCCGGGTGGCGAACCTGGCGTCGGACGCCGCGGGCGCACTGCCTCCGCCCGGCCGCAGCGAGTTCGCCGCCGTCGGGAGCAGCTTGGTGTTCCGGGCCGAGATCCCGGGCGCGCCCGACGATGGCCTCTACCTGAGCAAGGGGACCGCTGCGTCCACCGAGGTGCTGATCGGGATCCAGAACTTCGGTGGGACCACCTTCGACGACGCCTCCGCGCAGCTGACTCCCCACGACGGGGCGCTCTTCTTCCACCGGGGCGGCGTGCCGAACGCGCTCTGGCGGACGAACGGGGAGCCGGGGGACGCGACCCTGGCGGTCAGCGTTCCCGCGAACCTCGGCGCTCCCCGCCGCCTGGCGTCCACCGGCGCTGCGCTCTTCTTCGCCTCGGCGCGCTTCCAGCCGTTCCTGGACGCGCTCCTGGTGAGCGATGGAGACGGCCCGGCGGAGCCCGTCGCCGTGGTCCCGCTCAACGGCTTCACCGCTCCGGGGATCGTGAGCATCGCCGCCGCCGGGGGTCGCGCCTTCTTCTACGAGCTCCGGACCTTCGAGGCTTCGAAGCTCTGGACCAGCGACGGCAGCGAGGCGGGAACCCTGCCGCTGGCCGACTTCGTCCCGGGCTTCACGGACTCCCTGACCGACTTCATCGACCTGGACGGAACGCTCTTCTTCACCGGGAACACCGAGGCCTCGGGCCACGAGCTCTGGAGGAGCGACGGGACCGCCGCCGGGACGACGCTCGTGAAGGACGTCGACCCCGGCCCGGGGCCGGGCATCGAGCCGCTCGGGGGGAGCTTCATCCTGCCGACGCTGCGGAGCCGCTTCGCTTCGGACGGCGACGGCACCCTCTACTTCGCCGCCGACGACGGGGCGAGCGGTCGCGAGCTCTGGAAGAGCGATGGCTCCGAGGCCGGCACGCAGCGGGTGATGGACGTGGCGGAAGGGCCCGCTGGGTCGGATCCCACGGACCTGGTGAGCGTCGGTGGACGCCTCTTCTTCGCCGCGGACGACGGCGTCTCGGGCCGCGAGCTCTGGACCAGCGACGGCACCCGAGCGGGCACCCGCCGGGTCGCCGACCTGGCGCCGGGCCCGGAGAGCTCGAGCCCCGCCGGTCTGGTCGCGGCCGAGGGCCTCGTGCTGTTCGCGGCCACCACCGCCGCGGCGGGACGCGAGCTCTGGGCCAGCGACGGGACCGAGGCAGGAACCCGCCAGCTCGCCGACGTGGCTCCCGGGCCTGCGTCCTCCGACCCAGAGGCCTTCTTCGATCGACGCCTCGGCCTGGCCTACCTCTCCGCCGACGACGGCGTTGCCGGGCGCGAGCTGTGGGCGCTGCCCATCGGCGAGATCCTCGGCTGCCGCGACGGCTTCGACAACGACGGCGACGGGCTGCGCGACTTCCCCGACGACCCGGGCTGTCCGCGCCCGGGCGCGCTGCGCGAGGACCCGGCCTGCCAGAACGGCCTCGACGACGACGAGGACGGGCACTTCGACTTCGACGGCGGGCTCTCGGCCCTGGGCTTCCTCGCCGGGGATCCCGATCCCGACTGCAGCGAGGCCACGGTGGCGTTCGAGTCCGGAGCCTGCGGACTCGGCGCCGAGCTTGCGCTCGCCCTGCCGGCTCTCTTCTGGCTCGCGAAACGGCGCCGACGCGGACGCGAAATTTCCTGAGCCTCGACTCCCCGGCGCCGTCCCGGAGCTTGCGCCTCGGGTTGCGGGCTCGTGAAGCACGATGCCCCGTTCGAGGTGTTGACTCGGCCCTCGCGTCCATGGGATGAACGTCCGTTACCTGTTCCAGTGGAACGGGTACTCACCTTGAGCTGGCGACGCCCGCCGGCCGCGTGTGGTGCGCGGCGCACGGGACCGCCGACGGGAGACTCCTCATGCGCATCCGCAATCTCGTGGTGGCCCTGCTGCCCTTCGCGTTCAGCCTCGCCCTCGCCGCGGCCCCGGCCCTGGCGGACTCCGACTCGGGATCCGACTCCGACTCATACTCGGACTCCGGCTCGCAGACCAGCGGCCCCTCGGCCGCCGTCCCGGAGCCGGCCGCGGCCCTGGTGTTCGGCGCCGGCGCCTTCGGCGTCGCCTGGGCGATCCGCCGCAACCGCCGCTAGCACCGGCCACGGCTTCGAGAGGCGGCGGTGCGCAGCTAGCGCGCCGCCGCCGCGACCGCCTCGCCGCCTCGCGCTCCGCGCAGGCGGCGTTTGGCGTTCTCCACCGCGTCGTCGAGCACCAGGTAGAAGACCGGCACCACGATCAGGGTGAGGAGCGTCGAGGAGAGCATCCCCGCCGCGGTGGCCACCGCCATCGGGGCGCGGGACTCGGCGCCGGGCCCGAGCCCGATCGCCGCCGGCAGCACGCCGAAGATCATGGAGAGCGCGGTCATCAGCACCGGGCGCATGCGCACCGGCGCCGCGGTCCGCATCGCCTCGATCTTGTCCATGCCCTGGGCGCGCAGCTGGTTGGCGTAGTCGACCAGCAGGATCGAGTTCTTCGTCACCAGGCCGAAGAGCAGGATGATCCCGATCAGGCTGAACAGGTTGAGGGTCATGCCCGGGCGCCCGGCGAGGCCCAGCGCCCAGAGGCCGCCCAGGGCGCCCACCATGGCGAGGGGCAGGGCCAGCATCACCGTGAGGGGATGCACCAGGCTCTCGAACTGGGCCGCGAGCACCATGTAGATGATCAGGATGGCGAGGCCGGCGGCGAGCAGGAACTGCCGGATGCCCTCCTGGAAGGCCTCGGCCTGGCCCGACAGCGAGAGGGTGACGCCCTCGGGCAGGATCTCCCGGGCCAGCTCCCGCGCCTCGGTGACCGCCGCGCCCAGGGCCTTGCCCTCGAGGTTCGCCGTGACGGTGACGCTGCGCTGGCGGTCCACCCGGGTGATCTCCGCCGGGGCGGCGCCCCGCTCGAGCTGCACGAGGTTGCGAAGCTCCACCACGTCTCCCGCCCGGGTGCGCGCGTAGAGGCGCTCGATGGCGGCGGGATCGCTGCGGTCCTTCTCGTCGAGGCGCACGCGGATGTCGTAGCGGCTTCCGCCCTCCTTGAAGGTCCCGACGTCGAGGCCGCCGATCATGGCCTGGATGGTCTGGGCCAGGGTGGTGGCGTCGACGCCCAGGGCCGCGGCCTTCTCCCGGTCGGGAAGCACCCGCACCTCGGGGCGACCGAGCTTGAGGCTCTTGTCGAGGTCCACCCAGCCGCCCTTCTTCTCGAGCCCGGCGATCATGCGGTCCGCGTAGTGGTCGAGGGTGGCGAGGTCCACGTTGCCGCGCAGGTTGAAGGAGACCTGGCCCTGCTCGGCCCCGGTCATCATCCCGGACAGGTCGAAGACCTTGGCCTTCTGGCCGGGGATCGCGCCGAGGTTCGCCCGGGCCTCCTCCACCAGCTCGAGGGCGCCGCGCCCGCGGTCCTTCTGGCTCTTCAGGATCGCGAACATGATCCCCTCGTTGGGGACGCCCGGCCCGTCGGAGCTCGAGGTGCCCACGCCGGCGAACAGGCCCGCGACCTCGGGCTGGTCGAGGATCCAGCGCTCGTTGCGCTCCATGATGTCGAGGGTCGCGTCGAGGCTCGTGCCCGGCGGCGTCTCCATGCTGACGAAGAACTTGCCCTCGTCCGAGGGCGGGAAGAACTCGGCGCCGAGCTGGGAGGCGAAGAAGACCGCCGCCGCGAAGGCCAGGGCGGCGGCGGCGAGCGTCACCGCGCGTCGGGCGAGGGCGAGGTGGAGCAGGCTCCGGTAGCGGGCCTCGAGCCACTCGAAGCCCTGCTCGAGGCGGTGGTAGAGGCCGCCGTGGGAGCGCTCCTTCGCCGCGGGGATGCGGGCGGCGAGCATGGGCGTGAGGGTGAGGGCCACGATCAGCGAGATCAGCACCGCCGCGGCGACGGTCACCCCGAACTCACCGAGGAAGTTCCCCACCAGGCCCTCGACGAAGATCACCGGCACGAACACCACCGCGATGGAGAAGGTGGCGGCGGTGGCCGCGAAGGCGATCTGCCGGGTCCCCTTGGAGGCGGCCTGCCGGGGCGACTCGCCGCGCTCGCGGTGGCGCTCGATGTTCTCGAGCACCACGATGGCGTCGTCGATCACGACCCCCACCGCCAGGGTCATGGCCAGCAGCGTCATGGTGTTGAGCGTGAAGTCGAACAGCCACATCACGCCGAAGGTGGTGATCAGGGAGGTGGGAATGGCGAGGCCCACGATCAGGGTCGGGCGCCAGCGCCGCAGGAAGCCGAACACCGTGACCGTTGCGAGGATGGCGCCGAACTCGAGGGCGAAGATGGTCTCCGCCACGGACTCCCGGATCGCCTGGGAGAAGTCGGCGACGCCCTCCCCCTCCTTGAACTTCATGCCCGGCGGCAGGGTCTCCTGCATCGCATCGATGCGGCGGATCACCTCGTCGGCGATCGCCACGGTGTTGCCGCCGGACTGCTTGACGATCCCGATCCCGACCGCCGGCTTGCCGTCGTAGCGGGCGAACTCGCGCACGTCCTCGGTGCCGTCCTCGACCCGCGCCACGTCGCTCAGCAGCACCGGCGCGCCGTCCACGTGGGCGACCACGAGCTCCTCGATCTCCTCGAGGGTGCGGAACTCGGCCTCGGTCTTGACCGAGTACTCGACCTGGCGGCTCTCCACGAGCCCGCCGGGGATCTCGACGTTCTCCCGGCGCAGCGCGGCGAGCACGTCCGTGGCCGCGAGGCCGCGGGCGCGCAGGCCCTCGCCGTCGAGCCAGATGCGGATGTTGCGGTCCGTGCGGCCGAAGATCAGCACCGAGGCCACGCCCTCGATGGTCTCCACCCGCGGCTTCACCACCCGCCGCACGAACTCCGAGGTCTCCACCGCCGGGCGGTCGCTGTTCAGCGGGATCCACATGATGGGGTGGTTGCTGGGGTTCATCTTCTCGAGCACCGGCGGCTCGAGCTCCGAGGGCAGCTGGAAGCGGGCCCGGGCGATCTTGTCGCGCACGTCCTGGGCGGCCAGGTCGATGTCCCGACCCAGCTCGAACTCCACGGTGATGCTGGCGCCGCCCTGGCGCGTCCTGGAGGTGAGGGTGCGCACGCCCGCGATGGTGTTGATGTGCTCCTCGAGGACGTCGGTGACGTCCTCCTCCATCACCTCGGGGCTGGCGCCCTCCATGAGCGCGCTCACCACGACCGTGGGGAACTCCATCTTCGGGAACTGGTCGACGCCGAGGCGCACGTAGCCCAGCGCTCCGAAGACGACCAGGGAGAGCGTCACCATCCAGGTCAGGATGGGACGCTTGATGAAGAGATCGATGGGGTTCACGGCGTTTCCGAGCTGGGCGGCGTCGCCACGGCGAGCTCGGCCTGGATGGGCGTGCCGTCCAGGTCCCGGGGCGAGACGAGCTCGCCGTCGGTGAGGCTCGCGTGGCCGCGGGTCACCACGTAGTCCCGGGGGCCGAGGCCGCGGCGCACCTCCACGGTGCCGGCGCGGTGGACGCCGACCTCCACGGGCGTGCGCAGCACGCGGTTGTCCGGCCCGAGCCGGAACACCACCGAGCCGTCGGCGCGCTGGAGCACCGCCTCCTCGGGCACCATCACCACGTCGCTGCGGCGCTCGACGCCGAGGTCCGCCCGGGCGAACAGGCCCGGGCGCAGGCGGCCCTCCTGGTTCTCGAGGCGGGCCAGCACGCGCAGCGTCCGGGTGCGCCGGTCGATGGTGGGCGAGATCATGGTGACCGTCGCACCGAAGAGCTCGTCGGGGTGCGGGTCCAGGCTCACCCGCACCTCCTGGCCCACCTCGATGCGGGACGTGTCGCGCTCGGCGAGGTGGAACTCGACCTCGATGGGGTCCAGGGCGACCAGGTCCACGAGCTTCTGGCCGACGTTCAGGTACTCGCCCTCGCCCACGAAGCGCTCGGCGATCCGGCCCGAGAAGGGCGCGGTGACGCTGGCGTCCGAGAGGGCGCGCTCCGCCATGCGGGACTGGGCGGCGGCGGCATCCACCCGCGCGCGCGCCAGGGCGAGCTCGGTGCGGGCCTGGTCGAGGCGCTGGGCCGACGCGATCTCCTGGGCGTGGAGCTTCTTCACCCGCGCGTGGTCGCGCTCGCGCTCGCGAAGCCCCGCGCGCGCCTCGGCGAGCCCGGCCCGGGCGCTGGCGACGTCGAGCTGGCGCCGCTCGGGATCGATCTCGAGGATCACCTCGCCCTCCTCGACGTGCTGGCCCTCGTCGAAGACGATCTCGCTGACGCGGCCGGCCACCTCGGCGGCGAGCACCGAGCGGTGCCGCGCGACGAGCTCGCCGGTCACCTCGATGCGCTCCTCGAGGTCACGCACCTCCACGGGCACCAGCACCACGGGAGCGGCGGCCACGACGACCTCCGGCTCCGCCTCGCCGCAGCCCGCGCCCAGGGCCGCGGCGAGCGCGGCGGCGATCCACCTGCGGGAACGAGTCATCCGGTTCTCCTGTCGCGGCGGGGGCGCTTGCGCCGCTCGGGGGCTTCGGGTTCGGGAGGAGCCACGAGGCCGCGCAGCACGGCGTCGACGCTCTCGTCGAAGACGGCCTGGGGCCACTCGAGGTCGGGCCGGCTGGAGTGCAGGCTGAGCAGCCCGTGCACCGCGGCCCACAGGGCGCGCTGGCAGATCTCGATGTCCGGGGGCCGCAGCCGGCCCTGCTCCGCGAGCTGCTGCCAGGGCCGCTCGAGGAACTCCCGCGCGGCCTCGGCGGCGGGAGGCGGATCCGTGCCGGGCTCCCGCGCCACGGTGAGCAGCCGGTAGTGGACGGGATTGCGCAGGCCGAAGGCGACGAAGGCGCGGGAGCGCGAGCGCACGGTCTCGAGCGGGTCCTCGGACTCGGGCACCTTCTCGAGGGCGCGGTGCAGCTCGTGGAAGCGCTCCTCGAGGAGCGCGTCCACCAGGCCCTGCTTGTCGCCGAAGTAGTGGTAGATGGTCGGCGCCGTGCAGCCGCAGCGCTCGGCCAGCGGACGGATGGAGAGCGCCTCGGCGCCGCCCTCGAGGAGGATGGCCTCGGTCTCGGCGAGGATCGCCCGGCGCGCGTCCTCGCGCTGCTGGAGCCGGCGGGCCTGGACGGTGGAGGCGGTCATCGGGGCCCCAAGTTATCTAACACCGTTAGAGGAAGCTAACGGTGTTACACCGGCAGCCCCGGGGGCGGGCTGTAGCGCCCGGGAAACCGGAGCCGTTCCAGCTACTTGGGGTTGCCTGGGTTGCCCGGGGCTACCTGGGGAGACGGAACGGCGGCGCGTAGAGGTCCCGGCAGGCCTCCTCGGCGGCGTCCAGGAGGGCCTCCACCCGCGCCACCGAGGCTCCGAGGGCGGACGCCGACGCGCCGGGCGCGGCCAGCACCGCCGCGAGCTCCCCGGCCAGGCCCGGGGGCGCGATCCAGTCGGGGCCGACCGCCTCGAGGGCGCCCTTGTCGGTCACGAACCAGCGCTGGTTGCGCGCGTACACGACCTGCACGAGGGTCGCGGCCGCCCGCGTGAGGCACCCCGCGCAGTTCACCACGTCGCCCCGGCGGGCGAAGCGGCGGGCGTGGAGCAGCGTGAAGCGCGTGCTCCACAGGAAGTCCTGGACCAGCGCGTCGCGCAGCGCGGGCGGGTAGTCGGCCACCTCCGCCCGCAGCCGGGCGAGCTCGCCCTCGGGATCGCGCAGCGGCACCGCGATCGAGAGCTCGGCCAGCAGCGTCGGGCCGTGGAAGCCGAAGGGCGGCTGCTGGCCGAAGTGCCAGGCGTGCTCGCCGCGCCGCGCCGCGGCCAGGGTCTCCTCCAGCCGGTCGAGGCTGCGGTAGAGCAGGTCCACGCGGCGGCCGTCCACCACGAGCCAGGCGCCGCCGTCCACCCAGGGGCCCCACTCGCCGAAGTCGGTGACGCTGCGCTCGGGGCGCGGGTCCAGGCGGGCCGCCCGGGCGCGCACCTCGCCGACGTCGAACGGCTTGGCGTCGCGGTAGTAGAGCCCGACGTCGAGGTCCGAGTCCTCGCGCGCCGCGCCGCGCGCCCAGGAGCCGCCGAGGGCGATGCCGCGCAGCTGCGCGAGATCCTCGAAGGCCCGCACCACGCGGTCGAGGACCGCGGCGACGGGCTGGGGAAGCTCCAACGACGGGCCCTCCACCGGCGCTCCGGCGTGGACTGGTCGTGTAGCACCGGCGGCTGGCGGCCGCTTCCCGTTTGCCGGCGGCCAGCAGCCCCCTCCCGTTTGCCGGCGGCCAGCGGCCGCCTCCCGTCTACCAGCGGCTAGCGGCCGCCTCCGGGCACCGGCGGCGGCGCCGAGGCGAGCAGCGTCGCCACCTGGGGGACCTGGGCGGCGGGCGTCCACTGGGCCATGCCCGCGCTCCACACCAGCGTCTCGCGGCGCACGCGACCCTCGGCCACGGCCTGGGCCAGCTGGGCGTCGCTGAAGGGACCGACGGCGCGGCCGCCCTCGGCCACGTGCCAGCTGACCGGCGGCGGCGGCGGCGCCTGGGGGGCCGGGCCCGTCGGCGCGGCGGCGCCGCCGGTCGGGCCACCGGTGCCGCCCGCACCCGCGCCACCCATCTGCTGGGCCACGGCCAGCCCCATGCCGAGGCCGACGCCCGCACCGGCCACGCCGCCGGCCGGGTTCTCGGCCGCCACGGGCATCGCGGCACCGAGCTGGTACTGCTGGAAGGTCGCCATGTCGCCCACCACGTTCATGCTGGTCCGCACGTCCAGGGCCTTCTCGACCTCGGCGGGGAGCGAGATGTTCACGATGTAGAGCTGGGGGATGTCGAGGCCGTACTCGTCGTCCACCTTCTCGACCACGCGCCGCCGCAGCTCCTCGGAGAGCGCGGTGTAGTTCGAGGCCAGGTCGAGGACGGCGATCTCGGAGCTCGCCACGAGGTCGGCGAAGCACGAGTTCACGATGGCGCGCAGCAGCTCCGTGATCTCCGCGGCCTCGAACTCCGAATCCGTGCCCACCAGCTCCGTCAGCAGGGCGCGCGGGTCCACGGCGCGCAGCGCGTAGGTGCCGAAGGCGCGCACCCGCACGGGACCGAAGTCCTCGTCGCGCATCAGGACCGGGTTCGGCGTCCCCCACTTGAGGTCCGTGATCTGCCGCGTGGCGACGAAGTAGACCTCGGCCTTGAACGGGCTGTCGAAGCCGTAGGGCCAGCCGGCGAGGGTCGACAGCACGGGCAGGTTCTTCGTGGTGAGCCGGTACTGCCCCGGCTCGAAGACGTCGGCGATCTTCCCCTGGTGGACGAAGATCGCGAGCTGACCGGGCCGCACGATCAGCTGGGCGCCGTTCTTGATCTGGTTGTGGTAGCGCGGGAAGCGCCAGACCAGCGTGTGCAGGCTGTCGTCGATCCATTCGACGATGTCGACGAACTCGGCGCGTACCTTGTCGAGCAGACCCATGGGAGATCCTCCTTTCGTTCTCGAGCTCAGGTGAGCAGCAGCTCGAGGAGTTCGGTGACGGTGCGGAACAGGCCCGAGCGGCGGCGCCCGGACGCGTAGGATTCGGCCTGGTTGCGGGCGAGCACGCGCTGGAAGGCGGCGTTGGCCGCGGCGGCCCGCGCGGGATCGTCCCGGAGGATCTGCGAGGCGTCCTCGTGCTCGCGGTGCACGAAGGCCTTCTCCGCGGCGCGGCCGCTCAGGATGTAGCCGGCGATCTGCTCGAGCTCGTCGGCGTCGAGCCAGGTGCCGTGCTCGTGGCAGACGTCGACGATCACGCCGGAGCTGCGCCCGTAGTTGCGGCGGTGCATGTGGGCGTCGCACGCCGGGCAGTTGCGGTAGGCGACCTTCTGGGCGGCGGGGTTCGAGCCCGTGGTGCGCGGCGCCACCGAGACCTCGAGGGCCTCGTTCTCCCGGCGCGCCTCGGCGGCGCGCTTCACCAGCACGTCGAAGGACTCTCCGGGCGCCCACAGCCCGTTGCAGCCGGGGCACTCGTTCACCGCCACGCCGCCCACGGCGCGGCCCGGCATCAGGCCGCCGCAGGACGGGCAGGGCAGCTCCTCGGCGTCCACCCGGACGGCCTCGGGGCGGAACGCGATGCCGCAGGCGGTGCAGAAGCGCGACTCCTCGGCGTTGCGCGCGAAGCACTCGGGGCAGATCAGGCTGAGGCGCCGGGCGTCGCGCACGATCTCGGAGCCGCAGAACGAGCAGCCCTCGGCCGACGCGTTCACGATGGCGCCGCAGGACCCGCAGCGGTGCACCTCGGCATCCACGGCGGTGAGCACGCGGTTCTCGAGCTGGCTCCCGCAGCGGCAGGGGAAGTGCTTGGTGGCGACGTGGGTGACGTCGTACTGCGCATGGCAGTCGCTGCACGCGATCAGGCGCAAGGAGGCCTCCGGGGCTGGGGGGGGAATCGGCGCGATGGAGCGCGGGCTTGACGCGTGCGGGGGCCCGGGATGCGGCTTCCCGGGGAGCCGCGCCGCGGCGTGCGGCAACCCGCCGGCAGCCCGCTCCCGAGCCCGCCGCGACGGCTAGGAAAGCCCCGGGCGCGGCTCCGCGAGGCCCGGGTTGCCGGGGGCGCCGGCGCCCGGGACGCGGCCCCGCAGCACGCGCAGCAGCTCGAGGAACAGCGCGTTGCGGGGCGCCCAGAGCGCCCCGCCGTAGGCGAGCACGCCGGCCGCGATCGCGGCCGCGAGGCGCGGCGCGGCGCCCGGCGCGTGGGGCCCCAGGGCGGCGAGCACCGCCGCGACGACGGCGGCCATCACGGCCGTGGCGTAGAGCGCGGGCCACAGGGTGCGGAGCATCCGGGCGGGCCCCACCCCGAGCAGCCGGTGCACCACCCACAGGTAGACCGGGAAGGTGAGCAGCGTGTAGGCCGCGGTGGCGACGGCGACGCCGAGGGCGCCGTGGCGCGCCCCGGGGACGAGCAGTGCCCCCATGCCCACCAGTCGGAGCCACGCGAGGCGCAGGTCCACGTCGGGCCGGCCCAGGGCCCAGCTCGCGATCCCGATGGTGCCGCCCACGGAGAAGAGCGCGCCCGCCAGGGCGAGCACGCGGACCAGCGGGACCGTCTCGACCCAGCGCGGCCCGAGGCAGAGCGCGACGAAGTCGGGGAAGACCAGGGCGACGCCGGCGGAGAACGGGAAGGTCACCAGCGCCACGTAGCCCACGAGCCGCACGTAGTGGGAGGCCAGGCGCTCCGGCTGGTGCTGGATGCGCGAGAAGGCGGGGAAGAGCACGCGCTTCAGCAGCTGGGAGACGTGCTGCTCGGGCAGGCGGATCACGTGGGACGCCATGCCGTAGAGCCCCAGGGCATGGAGCCCCGCGAGCCTGCCGATCAGCAGGGTGTCGAGACGGCTGGCCGCGTGGTTCAGCACGCGCAGGCCGACCACCCGGCCGCCGAAGCCGAACAGCCGCGCGAGGGACCGGCGGTCGAAGCCGGTGCGCGGGCGGTAGCCCGTGAGGGCGAGCAGCACGCCCACCGAGGCCGCGTCGCCCAGCAGGTGGGCGACGACGAAGCACTCGACCCCGCCACCCCGCGCCGCCAGGGCGATGGCGGTGGCGCTGAAGACGCACTGGCTGGTGATCTCGTGGACCGCGATGCGCCGGAAGTCGACCCGGCGCTGGAGCAGCGCGAGGGGCACCTGGGTGCCGGCCAGGCCGAGGAAGCTCAGCGCGTAGAGGCGCAGCGGCCCGGCGAGCTCCGGGGCGCCGAAGAAGCGGGCCGCCGGCCCGGCGGCGACCGCGGTGGCGAGGCCGAGGAGCAGCGCGAGGGCGGCGCCCGCCCAGAAGACCGTGTCGACGTCGCGGTCCTCGATCTCCGCCTGCTGGACCAGCGCGGCGCCGAAGCCCACGTCGGCCAGCAGCCGCACGACGCCGACCACCAGCGCCAGGATCGCGAACTCGCCGAACACCGCCGGCGCGAGCCAGCGCGCCAGGACCAGCAGGGTGGCGAAGTGGAGCGCGTGGCGGGCCAGGTGGGCCCCGGCGGCCCAGCGCGCGCCTCCCTGGACCCGCTCGAGGAGGGCCGACACCGGGGTCCGGCTAGGAGGCCTGCCGCACGCAGCGGCGCAGGCTCATCTTCTCCCGCGGGCCGATGGGCCGCGCCGGTGCACCCACCGCGATGGTCCAGGGCGGCACGTCCCGGGTCACCACCGAGCCGGCACCGATCACCGCGCCGTCGCCGATGTGGACGCCGGGCCCGACCACCACCCCCGCGTAGATCTTCACGTTCGACCCGATCTTCACCGGGGCCATCTGGTGGGCGAGCTGGAACGCGTTGCGGTTCAGGAACTCGAGGCCGTAGTCGTCGGCGTAGGAGATGATCTGGGTGCCGGGCCCGGTGCCGGTGTAGTCGCCGATCTCGATGCCACCCATGCCCCACAGCACGTTGTTGTGCTCGATCCAGCAGCCCTCGCCGAAGCGGATCCGCCCCTGCTCGCCGAAGTGGTCCCCGCCGCCGCAGTGGAAGATGCAGTTGCGGCCGACGTAGAGGTCGCGACCGGCCGAGAGGGCCTCGGGCCGCTCGATCCGGAAGGGCCGCGAGATCCGGCTGCCCGGCAGCCGGCGGCCCAGCCGGTAGCGGACCCGCTCCTCCGCCAGGCCGGCCCGGGCCGAGCGGTACAGGAATCCCAGGAAGCCGGCATCCATGGTCTCACGGATCGGCAACCCGCCCGCAAAACCTGACCCCCGGAGGGGGGACGTTGCTTCCGATTCTCACTTCCGGCACCCCGGGGGCAGGAAGTGAGAATCGGAGGGAACGTCCCCGCCTAGAACTCGGCGTAGCCGGGGACTCGGGGGAAGGGGATCACGTCGCGGATGTTGGCCATGCCGGTCATGAACTGGACCAGGCGCTCGAAGCCCAGGCCGAAGCCGGCGTGGGGCACCGTGCCGTGGCGGCGCAGCTCCAGGTACCACCAGTAGCGCTCGGGATCGAGGCCCTGGGCCTCGATCCGGCGCAGCAGCACGTCCTCGCGGTGCTCGCGCTGGGACCCCCCCACGATCTCGCCGATGCGCGGGACCAGCACGTCCATGGCCCGCACGGTCCGGCGCTCGGGATCGGCGCCGTCGTCGTTCAGGTACATGTAGAAGGCCTTGATGCTGGCGGGGTAGTCGGTCACCACCACCGGCTTCCCGACGTGCTCCTCGGTGAGGTAGCGCTCGTGCTCGCTCTGGAGGTCCGCCCCCCACTTCACCGGGAACTCGAAGGAGCGGCCGCTGCCCTCGAGCACCGCGATGGCCTCGGTGTAGGTCATGTGCTCGAAGGGCGTCGCCGCGATGTGCTCGAGCGTCTCGAGCACGGTCTTCTCGATGCGCTGGTTGAAGAACGCCATGTCCTCGACGCAGTCGTCGAGCACGCGCCGGATCACGCTCTTCAGGAACGCCTCGGCCAGCTCCATGTTCCCGGTGAGGTCGCAGAAGGCCATCTCGGGCTCGACCATCCAGAACTCCGCCAGGTGCCGGCTGGTGTTGGAGTTCTCCGCGCGGAAGGTGGGCCCGAAGGTGTAGACGCGGCTCATGGCCAGCGCGGCGATCTCGGCCTCGAGCTGGCCGGAGACCGTCAGGTGCGCCTCCTGGCCGAAGAAGTCCGCGCCGAAGTCGACGCCGCCGGCCTCGCGGCGCGGCGGCGCGTCGGCGTCGAGGGTGGTGACGCGGAACATCTCGCCGGCCCCCTCGGCGTCGGAGAGGGTGAGGATCGGCGAGTGCAGCCACAGGAATCCCCGCTGCTGGAAGAAGTCGTGGATCGCCCGGGCCGCCGCGTTGCGCACGCGCAGCACCGCCGCGATGGTGTTCGTGCGCGGCCGCAGGTGGGCGATGGTCCGCAGGAACTCGAAGCTGTGGCGCTTCTTCTGCAGCGGGTAGTCGTCCCCCACGGCGCCGAGCAGCTCCACCGCCGTCGCCTTGAGCTCGTAGCGCTGGCCCTTGCCCGGCGAGTCGGCGAGGCTGCCGCGGGCCTCGATGGCGCAGCCCGTGCGCAGGGGCTTCACGACCTCCTCGTAGCCGGGCAGGCCCGGATCCACCACGACCTGGATGCCCGAGAGACACGAGCCGTCGGACAGGTCGAGGAAGGAGAGGTCCTTGCCGTGGCGCGCGCTGCGCAGCCAGCCGCGCACCGTCACCTCGCCGCCGGCGGACTCCCGGGCCAGCAGGTCGCGGACGCGGTCCTCGCGCTCCCCCACTACGCCGCCTCCCCGGGCGCGGTGCGCGCCGCCGGCCCGTCGAGCGCCGCGTGCAGCGCCTCGCCGGCGTCGAGCAGCCGCGTGGCGGCGTCGGGAACCAGGGTGGACATCAACACCTCGTACTTCAGCGCGGCGTCGGGCTCGGCGAAGTTCGCCGGGTGGGGCAGGTAGCGCAGCCAGCCGTTGCCGATGGAGAGCACCGCGGCGTCGGCGGAGCCGAGACGGCGCTTCCAGTCGAGCCCGACGTCCACCGTGGCCTCGAGGGGCAGGGCCAGCAGGCGCGCGCCGCCGACGCGCAGCGCCTGGACCTCGACCTCCGGCAGCAGCCCGCCGGCGAAGGTCTCGGCGGTGCGGTCCCGCAGGTAGCGCCGCAGCTTCGCCACGCGCAGGCGGCGCTCGGCGACGGGCAGGTCGGCGGTGTGCTCGCGCTCCAGGCGGTAGAAGTCCTGGGTGCCGTAGGCCGGGTCGTCCGCGACCCCGAGGCCGGCCAGGGCCTCGGCGCGAAGCTCCGCCAGCCGCGCGCGGCGCGCCTCGGGATCGGGAGCGCCCGGGTGCACCGGGATGGGCAGCCGGGTGGAGGCCACCCCCACCGGCGCGTCCGCGTCGGTCTCGATCCGCGCCGCGGCCTCGGCGACGGCCGCGCCCAGCTCGCGGCCCAGTGCGTCGGCCTCCTCGAACCCCACGCCCAGGCTCTGGCCCGGGATGCCCATGTCGAGGAGCCCCCGGGTTCGGGGGTCCACGTCCGCGTGGGCGCCCAGCGCGAAGATCGCCGTGGCGCCGGGCAGCGCGGACTCGATCTCGCGCCCCGCCGCCGCGGTCCAGTCGGCGGAGAAGAGCAGGTTCTCGTGCCCCAGCGCGGTGGGATGGCAGCCGTGCACGTAGACCAGCGCCCGCGGCGCACCGTCGGCCGCGTCCACCCGCACCAGCAGCACGTCCGGGTCGAGGGGGCCGTCGGCGCGGCGGCGGTTGCGCCCGATGCGGGCGCTGGCGCGTCCGACCCCGAGGCGCGCGGGCTCGGCCTCCGCGGCCGCGCGCGCGCCGGCCTCGACGACCGCCTCGAAGAGCACGCTCGCGTGGGCGGGCTCGGGCTTGCCGGTGAGCTGCTCGAGGAGCCCCGTGTCGGGCCCGGAGTGGGTGTGGATGCAGCCCACCAGGACGTGGCCCGGCGCGATGCAGGTGCGCGCCGCGATGCGCTCGCGGAGGGCGTCGGCCTGGCTCGGCCCCACCAGGCACAGGTCGCACTGGACCCACAGGAGCCGCTCCGGCCCGCGCGCCAGGTGGAGGGCCCGGGCATGGAGCGGGTCGCGCACCCCGGAGGCGGGCCCCTCGCGCGCGCCGTAGCCCATCATCGGCGTGCCCACGGCGACGGGGAGCGCCACCGCGCTCACGCCGGCTCGCAGCTCACCGCCGCTCGACGCTGTCACCGACGACGCCTCCCGCCCCTGCCAGGGCGAAGTATAGCCGCCGCCGGCCTCGGAGCGCGGTGGCGCCGGTCACCGACGCGGCGCGAGCCAGAGGTCCACGGCGCGCTCGACGCCCTGGGGCTGGAAGGGAAGCGCGACGCTGCGCCCGGTGCCCGCGGACGCGTAGGCGGCGCACAGGATCTCGAGCACCGCGAGCCCGTCGAGGCCGCCCTCCTCGGGGGCGGTGCGCGCGCGGAAGCTGCGCAGGAAGTGCCGCAGCTCCTGGAGGTAGCCGTTCTCCGCGCTCCATTCCGTCAGCACCGGCGACCAGCCCGGCGCCGCCTGGAGCTCGGGCCGGCCCGCCTCGCTGTGGATCCGCATCCCGGTGCCGCGCAGCAGGTCCACCTCGAGCACGCCCTCGCTGCCCCACACCTCGAGGGTGGACTGCATGCCGCCACGCAGCACCCAGGAGGCCTCGCAGGTAGCGGTGACGCCCCCCTCGAGCTCGAGGAGCGTCACCGAGTGGTCCTCGAGCTCGGTGTCGTGGGCGCTCCCGGTGCTGCGCAGCCGCGCCGTCACGCGCTCCACCGGCCGCTTGCCGAGCAGCCAGCGCACCAGCTCGATGGAGTGGCACGCCATGTCCATCAGCACGCCGCCCCCGGCCTCCTCGCGGGTGAAGAACCAGGGCGAGTAGGGGCCGGCGTGGGCCTCGCGCTGGGTCACGTAGAGCGGAGCGCCGAGGGCGCCGGAGTCGAGGATCTGCTTCGCGCGCACGAACTTGGGCACGAAGGCGAGCTCCTCCGCGTAGGCGAGCCCGACGCCCGCCCGCTCGCAGGCCTCGACCAGCGCCCGCCCCTGCTCGAGGGAGACGGCGAGGGGCTTCTCGACGATCACGTGGCGCCCGGCCCGGGCCGCCGCGATGGCGTGCTCGGCGTGGAGCGCGTTGGGAGAGTTGACGCAGACCACGTCCACCTCGGCCAGCACCTCGCCGACGTCGTCGCTCCAGACCGGCAGGCCGTGCTCCCGGGCGAAGCGCTCGGCGTTCTCGCGGGTGCGCGACCACACGGCCACGAGCTCGCCCTCCTCGACCTCGCGCAGCGCCGCCGCATGGGTGCGCGAGATCCAGCCCGAGCCCAGCAGGCCGATGCGGTACGGGGCCTCGCTCATCGCGCCGGCCGCCCCTCGGGAGGGCGCTCGCGCAGCGCCTCGGCGCCGCGCTGCACCTTGGCGAAGGCGGCGACGAGGTCGCGCACCTCGTCGGGCCCGCCGAGGAAGAGCTCGTGGGGCAGCCAGATCGACTCCTCGTAGGCGGCCCGCGCCGCCACCGGGAACTCGCGCTCGTCGAAGCGCGCGCCTGCCCGCACCGCGGCGTTGGTGTGGGGATCCCGGGCGAACAGCGGATCCTCGGTGAGGGGGACGTAGAAGCGCCCGTAGCAGGGGACGCCCTCGGCCTGGAGGGCGAGCAGCACCGCGTCCCGGGGCAGCCCGGCGAAGGCCTCGGCGGCGTAGCGCAGGATGAACATGTAGGCGGTGCGATGGCTCACGGGCTCCTGCGGCGGCAGCGGCGCGAGGCCCGGCACCGCGGCGATCTCCTCCTCGAGCTGGGCGATGCGCTCGGCCCGGCGCGCGTGCTGGCCCGGCAGGCGCTCGAGCTGGGCGCGCAGGACGGCGGCCTGCCACTCGGTCATGCGCGCGTTCCAGCCCATCATCTGCTCGGGGTAGCCGTCGTAGCCGGGCTCCTTGCGGCCGCAGTTCACCAGGGACTGGAGCCGCTGCTCGTGGACCGGATCCCGGGCGGTGACGACGCCGCCCTCCCCGGCCGTCATCAGCTTGGTGCTCTGCATCGAGAACGAGCCCAGGTCGCCGATCGAGCCGGCGCCCTGGCCCCGCCAGGCCGCGCCGTGGGCGTGGGCGCAGTCCTCGACCAGGAGCAGTCCGTGCTTGCGGGCCAGCGCCGGCAGGCGATCCATGTCGGCCATCGAGCAGGCGAGGTGCACGGGCAGGACGGCCTCGGTGCGCGGCCCGATGGCGGCCTCGACCTGCTCCGGGTCGAGGCAATAGCTGTCGGGCAGCACGTCCACGAAGACGGGGATGGCGCCGGCCGCCACGATGGCGCTGGCGGTCCCGACGAAGGTGTAGACCGAGGTGACCACCTCGGCGCCGGGAGAGACCCGCCCCGCCTGGAGGGCCAGGGTGAGGGTCTGGGTGCCGTTGGTGCAGGGCACGGCGAAGGGCGCCCCCACGTAGCCCGCGAAGGCCTCGCAGAACGCCCGGGCCTCGGTGTTGGGCGACGGGAAGCCTCCCCAGTTGCGCGACTCGAGCACGCGCAGGAGCGCCTCGCGCTCGGGCTCGCCGCGCTCGGGCCAGGCCGGCCACGGGCGCCGGCGCACCCGCTCCCCCCCGTGGATGGCGAGCCTCTCGGACAAGCCTTCGCGTCCCCCCCTGGCGCAACGTACCCGATGTAGACTGTCCCCCGCACCCGGAGGAGAGCCATGAAGGCCGCGGTCTACTACGAGACGGGGCCCCCGGACGTCTTCCGCTACGAGGACCTGCCGGACCCCAAGTGTCCTCCCGGCGGCGTGGTCTTCGACGTCGCCTACGTGAGCGTGGAGGGCGGCGACACCCTGCACCGCAGCGGCGGGGAGATGGCGAGCCGGCCCCACGTGGTGGGCTACCAGGCCGCGGGCGTGGTGCGCGAGGTGGACGCCGGGGTGACGGACCGGGCCGTGGGCGACCGCGTGGTGGCGATCATGACCCACGGCTCCCACGCCGAGCGCGTCGCCCTGCCGGCGGGCTTCACCTGGCGCGTTCCCGAGGGCCTCGACCTGCGGCTCGCCGCCGCGGTGCCGATCCCCTTCGGCACCGCCCACGACTGCCTGTTCGAGTTCGGCGGGCTCGAGGCGGGGGAGACGGTGCTGGTCCAGGCCGGCGCCGGCGCCGTGGGGCTCGCCTGCATCCAGCTCGCCAAGCGGGCGGGCGCCACCGTGATCGCCACGGCGTCGAGCGCGGCGAAGCTCGAGCGGCTGGGCGAGCTCGGCCTCGACCACGGGGTGAACTACCGCGAGCAGGACTTCGTGGCCGCGGTGCGCGAGCTCACCGCGGGCCGCGGCGTCGACCTGGTGGTGGACTCGGTCGGGGGTCGCACCCTCCAGGGAAGCATCGACGCGCTCCGCTACCGGGGGCGCGCCATCAGCGTGGGCCGGGCCGGGCGCGACCCGGACCCGCCGGACCTCTCGAACCTGGCGGCGGGCAACAAGAGCCTGACCGGCGTCTTCCTGGGCGCCGAGGCGGTGATCGACGCCGGCCGCGTCCACGCCATGATCGCCGGGCTCCTCGACGACGTGGCCCGGGGCGAGCTGCGGGTGGTGATCGACCGCGAGTTCCCGCTGGCCGAGGCCGCCGAGGCCCACCGCTACATCGAGAGCCGGGCCGCCTTCGGACGCGTGCTGCTGGTGCCCTGAGGACGCGCCCGGGGCTCTCGGGGAGCGGGCGTCCGGCCGATGAGGAGAGCATGAAGGGCAGGGTCGCTCCCACGCCGCGGGGGTCGCGGGTCGCGGTGATGCTCCTCGCGCTGGCGGTCGTGTGCGGCGCGGTCGCGGCGGGAGCCGCGGACCGCACGCTCTCGGTCTACGAGCCCCGCCACCGACCCGCCGAGGAGCTGCTGCCCCTCGCCCGGGCGGGCCTGGGCGAGCGCGGCCAGGCGATGCTCGACGCGGGCACCAACAGCCTGCTGCTGGTGGGCCCCGAGGGCGCCCTCGCCGAGACCGTCGAGCTGCTCGAGCGGCTCGACCGGGCGCCGCGCACCGTGGTGCTGCGCTACGCGAGCCAGCGCCTCGACAGCCTGGCGGCGCGGGGCATCGGGGTCGAGTGGAACGTCGAGGCCGGCGACGTGCGCGTGGGCAACGTGCGCGTGCCCGCGGGCGAGGAGGGCCTGCGGGTGCAGGGCTTCTCGGTGGGCACCGAGCTCGAGGGCGGCCTCGGCGGCGTGCTGCGCATCCTCGAGGGACGCAGCGGCCGCATCGTCACCGGCCGCACCGTGCCGGTGGCCCGCCGCAGCCGCTTCGACGTCGACCTCGCCTTCGTGACCGCGGAGTCGGGCTTCGAGGCCCGGCCGCGCATCCTCGCCGACGGCCGCGTCCACGTGGAGCTCATGCCCATGGAGGCCGACGTGAACGCCCGGGGCCGCGTGCGCTTCACCGGCGCCTCCACGGTGGTGACCGTGCGGCCCGGCGAGACCGTCGCCGTGGGCGGCATCGACCGCACCAACGACGTCCGGCGCGAGGGCGGCCGCGTCTACGAGGCCAACCAGCGCGCCGACCGGGAGCGCGTGCTCCTGCTGCGCGTCGAGATCGAGGACGCCCCCGAGGCGACGCGCCCGGCGAGCCCCGCCCGCCGCCCCTAGATCGCCGGCACCTCCGACTCGGCGCGGCACTCGCGGATGATCGTGTAGAGCCGTCCGTGGGCGCTCCCCGCGATGGCGTCGTGGATGATGCCGTCGGGGTCGCAGCCCCGCGCCATCTCCAGCAGCCGGCCGAAGGTGTTCTCGATGGTCTCGGAGTGGCGGGTGCGGATCTCGGTGCCGAAGAAGAGGTCGTGGGAGCTCTCGCCCGCCCCGCGGCGGCGGAAGTGGAGGCCCATGAACTGCCGGGCGAAGGCCTCGGGGTCGCCGGTGCCGAGGCGCGACCACAGCTCGGCGACCTCCTCCTCGGTGGCGGGCCCGTCGTCCGTGGCCTGGCTCGACATCCACAGCAGCCCCACCACCGCGCCCAGCTGGCGGTGCACGCGGTCGGCCACCAGCAGGAAGGTCTCCTGGCGCTGGTGCAGCTCGTTGGCCGAGATCGCCCGGGCCTGCACCTCGGCGTGCTCGGCGGCGCGTCGCATCTGCTCGCTCTGGACGCGGATGGCGCGGTTGTTGTGGCGCAGCTCGTTCTGCTGGAGGAAGAACCCGATCACCAGCCACAGGAAGGCGAGGGGCGCGAAGGCCCCTTCGAGGAAGCTCCCGAGCGCGTCGGCGGGCTGGCTGGCGAGGTTCCCCCAGCCCACGCCGCCGTCGATGTAGAGGTAGCCGAGCCACAGCCAGAAGAAGGTCGAGCCCAGCCCGAACCAGATGCGCCAGTCGCGACGGTCGAGCTCGTCGCCGATCCCGGCCGTCCCGTCACTCACCGATGCACTCATGGAAGCCTCCGTTGCCGGTGGCCGTCGCGGGCCACCGGGCGGAGGCTACCGCGGCCGGCGGGCTTCGAGCGGGGCCAGGGGCGGGAGGGGCTCGCTGCGCCCGGCCTGGTACCAGTAGGCCGTGCTCGAGTAGTCGTTGGCCAGCGCGTTGGCGTGGCCCGTCTCGATCGTGACCCGGATCGAGCGCTCGAAGCGGATCGGGTCCTCGACGTGGAAGCGGTACATGGAGTTCTTGCCGCCCCAGGGCCACTCGGGGCTGCCGCCGTACAGGGTGAGCCCGTGGTAGGGGGCGGAGTACTCCTGGGTGGGGCAGAAGGCGGTGTTGAAGTAGTCCTCGGTGCCCGTGCCGTGGAGGCGCGGCGGCCAGGGCTCGCCGTCCACGAAGATCATGTCGTCGCCCTCGCCGTACCAGTCGTTCGGCTGGCGCTCGAACACGTCGACGTTGAGCACGCAGCCGACGTACTGGCCCCGGCCCTCCACGTCGAGGATCACGTAGTTGCGCGCGCCGTCGAGGTTGGGCTCCTGCCAGGGCGGCCCGAAGCCCCGGCCGGCGCCGGCCGGACGCGACTCGTCGAGGCGGTAGTCCGCGCGGGTCCAGCCCTTCTCCCGGGCGACACCGGCGCTCACCGGGGTGCGGTGCCACGCCGCATGGAAGCGGGCCAGGTCCGCGTCGAGGGAGTCGTACTCCTCGTAGTCGACGTAGTAGAAGAAGATCAGCGTGGATTCGCCCTGGTTCTCCACCTCGAGGCGCGCGCCGTCGGCGAAGGGCATGGGGAACCAGCAGTTCATCCCCTTGCCGTCCTCGGGGCTCATCTGCAGCGGGAGCGACACGAAGTTGCGCCGCAGGCCGAACCCCATGCCGAAGAAGTCGCCGACCGGGACCTCGACGCTCGGGGACGCCTCGCCGTCCCAGAAGCAGCGCAGCACCGCGGCGCACAGCTCGTGGGGGTCCGGCGGCAGCGTCATCAGGGTGACCCACAGGTGCTTCACGCAGCCGGCGCCCCGCGGCTCGCCGAGGAGCGCGCTCTCGCCGGGCGCCAGCGTGAGGTAGTCGGCGTTGCCGCCGCCGCGGTCCCAGGAGGAGAGCCGGCGGCGGCGGAAGTCCCGCAAGCGTGCGAGGTCCGCCAGGGACCCGCTGCCGAGCTGCACGCCGCGCCTACGCGTTCTTGTGGATGTCCATCACCTCGTGGAGCAGCTCGATGGCCTCGTTCTTGGGGCGCTGGAAGGAGTTGCGTCCCATGATCGAGCCGAAGCCGCCGCCCTCGGCGATGCCGCGGATCTCCTCGAGGATCTCGTCCTTGCCCTTGGCCGGGCCGCCGGAGAAGATCACGATGCGGCGGCCGTTGAAGGCGCTCTGCACCACGTGGCGCACGCGGTCCGAGAGGCTGTCCACGGGGATCGACTCCTTCTCGTAGACCTTGCGCGCGGCGTCCTGCTCGATGTGGGCGCTGGGCGGCTTCACCTTGATCACGTGGGCGCCGAGCTGGGCGGCGATCTGGGCCGCGTAGGCCACCACGTCGATGGCGGTCTCGCCCTCCTTGGAGATGCCGGCGCCGCGCGGGTAGGACCAGACCACCACGGCGAGGCCCACGCTCTTGGCCTCGAGGGTGAGCTCGCGAATCTGCTCGAACATCGTGTTGCGCTCGCCGGAGCCCGGATAGATGGTGAAGCCGATGGCCGCCGCGCCGAGGCGCAGCGCGTCCTCCACGCCGCCCGTCACCGCCGAGCAGGGCTCGCCCTTGCTGAGGCTGTCCGAGTTGTTGAGCTTGAGGATGAGCGGCACGTCGCCGGCGAACTCGGCCGCGCCGGCCTCGAGGAAGCCCAGGGGCGCCGCGTAGGCGTTGCAGCCGGCGTCGATGGCCAGCTCGAAGTGGTAGCGGGGGTCGTAGCCCGACGGGTTCGGCGCGAAGCTGCGGGCCGGGCCGTGCTCGAAGCCCTGGTCCACGGGCAGGATCACGAGCTTGCCGGTGCCGCCGAGGCGACCGTGGTTCAGCAGCCGGGCGAGGTTGGTGAGGGTGCCGGCGTTCTCGTTTCCGTACCAGGAGAGGATCTCCTTGACTCGCTTGCTCATGTCGGGCCTCCGTGGGGGGTTCTGGGGCGCGGCGGGCCGGCCGAGTCGGCGGATCCGAGTCTGCGGATCCGGGTTGGCGGATCCGGGCGGATCAGGTACCCAGGGGCCCGTCGGGGACGGCGCAGGATACCGAAGGTCGGCATCCGGCGCCTCCGGCCCGGCGTCGCCGTTCCCCTCGCGGCACACATCCACCCGGGGAGGATTCCGTGGCGTTTCGTCCCATGCTGTTCCTGGCTGCCCCCCTCTGCTGCCTCCTCGCGTGCGGGACCGGGGGCACCGGCGACGTGAAAGGAATGCAATTGGTCGTTCTCCACACCTCCCACGGCGCAATCAGCGTCGAGCTCGACGCGGACAAGGCTCCCGTCACCGTCGCGAACTTCCTCCAGTACGCCGACGACGGCCACTACGACGGCACCATCTTCCACCGCGTGATCGACGGCTTCATGATCCAGGGCGGCGGCTTCGACAAGGACATGAACCAGAAGCCCACGCGGGCGCCGATCCAGAACGAGGCCGACAACGGCCTGCTGAACGACCGAGGCACCCTCGCCATGGCGCGCACCCAGGCCAAGGACAGCGCCACCGCCCAGTTCTTCATCAACCTGAAGGCCAACGCGTTCCTGGACCACGGCCAGCGGGACTTCGGCTACGCGGTCTTCGGCCGCGTGAGCGACGGGATGGACGTGGTGGACCGCATCGCCAAGCTGCAGACCGGGAACGCCGGCGGTCACCAGAACGTCCCCGTCGAGCCCGTGGTGATCGAGTCCGTGGAGCGCCGCTAGCCGGTCAGCTGCGGACCGCCTCGGCGGGCGGGATCCGGGCGGCGCGGCGCGCCGGGAGCACCCCCGCCGCGATCCCGGTGGCGACCAGGGCCAGGAAGGTCGCCAGCGCGGTCCCCGGGTCGAGGATGGGCGGCGAGGCGTTGGGGTCGTCGGCGGGCAGCAGGCTCGCCAGGCCCTGCACCAGCCCGAGGCCCAGGGCCGCCCCGACCAGCCCCGAGAGGGTCGAGACCAGCGCCGCCTCGAGCAGGAACTGCAGGAAGACCGAGCGGTCGCTGGCGCCCACCGCCTTGCGCAGCCCGATCTCCCGGGTCCGCTCCCCGACCACCACGAGCATGATGTTCATCACCCCGATCGCCCCCACCAGGATGGTGACGAGGGAGGCGGTCACCAGGAAGATCCGCATGCCGAAGAAGATGCGGTTCACGATGGCGAGCACGTCCTGGACGTTCACGAAGGACATCGCCGTGTCCGACTGGGGCTCGAAGTGGTGGTGGAGCCCGGTGACCTGACGGGTGTGCCAGATCGCCTGCCAGCTCTCCTCCCGGGTGAGCGGCGAGAACACCATCGCGTGCACGCGCTCGGTGCGCCGGAACCAGCGCTGCACCGTCGTGTAGGGCACGAGGATGTGCTTGTCGTCCTGGCCCATCATGTTGATCATCTGGCTGCCCTTGGGCTCCGCGACGCCGACCACGCGCAGCCGCACCGAGTCGACCTGGAGGGTGCGGCCCACGGCGGGCTCGCGGCCGAACAGGCGCCGGGCCGCCTCGTCCCCGAGGAAGGCGACCCGCGCGCCGCTCTCGACGTCGGTGCGGGTCAGGAAGCGTCCGGAGGCGACCTCGAAGTTGCGCACGTGGCGCGAGTTCTCGGTGACGCCGAACACGTTGAAGAGCTTGGTGCGGCGCCCGGCGCGGACCACCATGGACCACAGCGCGATGTTGGGGTCCGAGTGCTCCACGGAGACCAGGTCCTCGAGCCGGAGCACGTCCTCGGTCTCGAGCTCGACCGCGCGCGCCCCGCGCTCGCCGACGCTCTTCTTGGCCACCGTCCCCGGGAACGCCCACACGATGCGGGGGCCGACCTCCTGGATCTCCTCCACGAAGTGCCGGTGGGTGCCCTCCATGGTGGCGGACAGGTAGGTGAGCATGAGCACGCCCCAGACGATGCCCACGGAGGTGAGGCCGTAGCGGAACGCGTGGGCGCGCAGGCTGCGCAGGGCCTCGCGGAGGAGCTCGAGCAGCACGGCTACTCGTTCCTCAGCACTTCGGCGGGCGCCACCCGGGTGGCCCGGCTCGCCGGCAGCAGGCCCGCCGTGGTGCCCACGAAGACCAGCACCACCACGGCGGTGGCCACGATGCCCGGGCGCAGCACGGGCAGCGGGATCAGGTCCTCCACGTGGAGCCGGGCCAGGCCGGCGCAGGCCGCCACCCCGAACCCGATGCCGAGCACCCCGCCCAGGGCCGTGATGCCGAGGCTCTCCAGCAGGATCTGGAGCAGGATGTCGCGCCGCCGCGCGCCGACGGCCAGGCGCAGGCCGATCTCCCGGCGCCGCTGGTGGATCGCGTCGAGCATCATGGTGGCCACGCCGATGCCGCCCACCAGCAGGGTGGTGACCGCGATGATGAAGAGGACGCCGACGATCCGGTCCACCTGGATCTCCTCGAGCATCTCGACGGAGCTGAAGATGCCGATGGCCTCCTCGTCGGTGGCGCCCACCCGCAGGCGCTCGGCCAGGAGCGCGCGCACCTCGGTCTCGGTCTCCACCCGCAGCGAGCGATCGCGCATGCGGTAGAGGACGCGGTTCACCACCGGCTCGTCGGTCCACCAGGCCGGGAAGTGGGTCTGGGCGGTGGTGATCGGGATCCAGATCATCTCGTCGATCTCGGCGCGGTCCCTCGAGAGCTGGGTGCCCACGTGGGCGAGCAGGCCCACCACCTCGAAGGGCTGGCCGCCCAGGCGGATGCGGGTCCCGACGCCTTCGCCCGGCGCCAGCAGCCGCTGGCGGGCCTTCTCGCCCAGCAGGGCCACGCGGCGCCGGTGGGCCAGGTCGGCCTCGGTGATGCTGCGGCCCGCCGCCACGGGCACGCCGCGGATCGCGAGCACCTCCGGGTCCACGCCGCGCACGTCGGCGTTGATGGAGCGGGGCCCGCGGGCCGCCGTGAGCCACTCCCACCACTCGGCGCCCAGCAGCTCGGGCAGGCGCGCCCGGCGGCGCAGGAAGTCGATGTCGGCGTCGGTGAACCAGAGCCAGCGCCGGTCCGCCGCGGGCGTGAACTCCTCGCTCACGCGACCCGGCCAGACCTGCCCCATGTCCTTGCCGGTCTTCATCAGGCCGCGGTCGATCATGAGGGCGACGCCCTCGCCCCAGCTCATCAGGAAGATCACCGAGGCCGTGCCCCAGACCACGCCGAACAGGGTGAGGATCGAGCGCGAGCGGTGGGCGGCGAGGGTGCGCAGCGCCTGGCGCAGCACGTCGAGGAGCCCCATCTAGTGCGTGCTCCGGTCCTCGGCGATGCGACCGTCCCGGATCGTGAGCCGGCGGTCGGCGCGCTCCGCCACCCGGGCGTCGTGGGTCACCACGACGACGGTGTTGCCCTCGGCGTGGAGCCCGGCGAGCAGCGCCATGATCTCGCCGCCGGTCGTGGTGTCGAGGTTGCCCGTGGGCTCGTCGGCGAGGATCAGGCGGGGCCGGTTGATGAGCGCCCGGGCGATGGCGACGCGCTGGCGCTCGCCGCCGGAGAGCTCGCCGGGCAGGTGGCGCTCGCGGCCGCCGAGGCCCACGCGCTCGAGCGCCGCCCGGGCGCGCTCGCGGCGCTCACCCCGGCCGACGCGCCGGTACACCAGCGGGAGCTCGGCGTTCTCGAGGGCGCTGAGCCGCGGCAGGAGGTTGAAGGACTGGAACACGAAGCCGATCTCCTCGCCGCGCAGCTTCGCCAGGCCGTCGGCGGGGATCTCCTCCACGGGCCGCCCCGCCAGGCTGTAGCGGCCCTCGCTCGGGAGCGAGAGGCAGCCCAGGATCTCGAGCAGGGTGGTCTTGCCCGATCCCGAGGGCCCCATCAGCGCCACGAACTCGCCGCGGTCCACGCGCAGGTCGATGCCGCGCAGGGCCTCGACGGCGGTGCGCCCGGTGGCGTAGCGCTTGGCCACGCCCTGCAGCTCGAGGAGCGGGCCCGCGCTCACTGGAGCGCCACCTCGTCGCCCTCCTCGAGGCCCTCCAGCACCTGCACCCTCGAGCCCTCGACGATGCCGATCCGCACCGGACGGCTCTCGGGCTCGGCGCCGGGGCCGTTCACGACGTGCACCGAGATGCCGTCGCCGCCGTAGCGCAGCGCCGTCTCCGGCACGAAGAGCGCCTGCTCGACGACCTCGGCCACGATGTCGGCATCCCCGGACATGCGCGGCTTGAGCAGCCCGGCATCGGGGTCCTCGATGGCGATCTCGGCCTCGAAGTAGGTCACGTTCTGGACGCGCTCGCCCACGGGTGCGATGCGGGCCACGCGGCCCGCGAAGACGCGCTCGGGAAACGCCTCGGTCCGGACGCGGGCGGGCTGGCCCAGGGCCAGGTACGCCACCTCGTTCTCGTCCACCAGGCCCGAGAGGTGCACCGACGCGGTGCCGGCCAGGGAGAGCAGCAGCGTGCCGCCGGTCACCGAGGTGACGGGCGAGACCGCGCTGCCCTCCTCGGTGTCCACGTCGAGCACGGTGCCCTCGATGGGCGAGCGGATCGTCGCGTAGCGGAGCTGCACCTCGAGGGAGGAGAGCCGTGCGCGCTCCCGGGCCAGGCCGGCGTCGGCGGCCTGGGCGCGGTTGCGGGCGTCGTCGAGGGTCTTCTGGGAGGCGGCGCCGCGCTCCATCATGCCCCGGGCCCGCTCGAGCTGGATGCGCGCGAAGCGCCGCTCCACCTCGGCGGCGCGCACCGCGGCGCGCGCCTCGGCCACCTGGGCCTCGAGCAGCTCCCGCTCCAGCTCGACCAGCACCTGGTCGGACTCGACGACGTCGCCGGCCTCGACGTGGACCCGCTCGACGATGCCCGGCACCCGGGAGCGGACCTCCACCTCGACCTCGGGCTCGATGGTGCCCGTGGCTACGACGATGCGCTCGATCCTACCGCGCTCGGCGCGGGCGGAAGGGCCACGCTCGGGCTCCGCACCGGGACAGGCCAGGCCCACCACCAGCGTGCAGGCCAGCGCCGCCGCGCGGTGCCCGGCCGCGAGGGCCGGTGCTAGACGACTCCGCATGTGCGCTCCGCCTCGGGGCTGCGGGGTCAGGGTATCGCGTCGGGCCCGATGCGCCTCGCGAGCCGTCTCACGCCCTCGGCGGTGCGGTCCGGCGGCAGGCAGGTGAAGCAGAGCCGCACCCAGCTGGCGTAGTCCGCGCCCGAGGCGCTCCCCGGTGCCACCAGCACGCCGTCGGCCGCGCAGTCCTCGAGGAAGCCGTCCATGCCGCGCTCGTCGAGGCGCGCGCCCACGTCCACGAACAGGAAGGTGGAGCCCTCGGGCTCGGGCAGGCCGAGGGCCCGGGCCGCGTCGGCGCCCGCCGCGCGGTACGCCTCGCGGGCCCGCTCCACCCAGGCGCCGCCGCGCTCCAGTGCGCGGAAGGCCGCGAGCTGGCCCGCCGTGGGCGCGTGGTAGGCGGTGTGCACGCCGACCTTCTCCGCCTGGGCGGCCAGGGCCGGCGGCCCCACCAGGTAGCCGACGCGGTTGCCCGCCATCCCGTAGGCCTTGGAGAAGGAGAACACCGACACGCTGCGCTCGGGCGCGAAGCGCCCGATGGAGACGTGCTCCCCGCGGAACACGGTGTCCTCGTAGACCTCGTCGGAGAGCAGCCAGAGGTCGTTGCGCCGGGCGAGCTCCGCCAGGGCCTCGAGCCACTCCCGGGGCAGCACGCGACCCGTCGGGTTCGAGGGCGTCGAGACGTAGAGGGCGACGGTCCGCGAGCCGACCCGCTCCTCGACGGCGGCGACGGCGTCCGCCGCCGAGGCCACGCGGTCGTAGAAGGGGACCTCCACGGGCTGGGCGCGCAGGGCCTGCACGATGCCGCGGATCAGCGGCCAGAAGGGCGCCAGGATCAGCACCTCCTCCCCCGGGTCGGCGATGGCGCCCACCGCGCAGGCCAGGGCGCCCGTCGCGCCCGCCGCCACCAGCACCGAGTCGCGCTCGCAGGCCAGCCCGTTGCGCTCGCGCGCCTTCTCCACCAGCGCGTCGCGCAGCTCGGGGATGCCGCGCGTCTCGCAGTAGCGGTGGATGCCGGGGTGGCTCTCGGCGTCGAGGTCCTGCATGCGACCGCCGTCGAAGGGCTCGAGCCAGGTGTCTCCCACGTGGAGCGGGAAGACCGAGCCGCCCTGGCCGAGCACCCGGTGCGCGAGGGGCGAGAACACCCGGTCGGGCATGGCGGCGACCGCCGCGGCGGGCTTGGTCGGGCGGGGCACGGCGGCGAGGGTAGCGCGGCTTGGCAGCGCTCAGTCGCCGCGGCGAAGACCGGCGAGGAACACGCGATCCACGTCGTGGATGTAGTGCTCGACGACGCGCGCCGCGTCGTCGGGGCTGCCCCGCTCGATGGCCTCGAAGAGCTCGTTGCCGATGGCGACGTAGTTCTCCGGCGCCCGGGTGCCGACGCCCGCGGCCAGCTTCTCGAAGACCGGCCCCATGTCGTTCGCGAGCCACAGCAGCGGGTACATGGAAGCCGCCTCCAGCATGTGGCGGATCATCTCGACGTGGCGGGCGGCGAAGAGCGGCGGATCGTCGCGCGCCTCCCAGGCCAGCGCGAGCGCCTCGCGCGCACGGTCCAGGTCGCCGGGGGCGACGCGACGCGACGCCATGGTGGCCGAGTGGAGCACCAGCGGCCGCAGGATGCCGAGCAGGTCGTGCACCAGGGTCGCCATGGGAGGCCCTCCCTCGATCGGGTGGTGGGGGACCAGATGGGCCAGGACGTGGAAGGACCAGCGCCTCCGCTCGCGCACGCGCAGCCCGCCCCCGCGGCGTTCCAGCACGCCCCAGCGCGCGAGCTGGTCCACGGCCGCGCGCAACGCGGCCTCGTCGGCCTCGAGCTCGCGCGCGAGGGTGGCGAGCGGGGGCAGCGGCTCCCCCTCTCCGGGCGACCCCTCGGCGATGCGGGCCAGCAGGGCGCCGACCGCGGTCTCTCGCGCCTTGCGCAGGCCCGTCGACCCGGGAGCGCTCTGGGTCTCCGCCATCTCTACCTTCCCCTGGGCGCCTCAGTGCCGAGGCGATTATGGACACGCCGGGGGTGGCGATGCAAGCGACCCGACGCGACGCGGACGACACCGATGTGCGCACCCCCAGACCGCCGTCTACCCTCCAGCGTCGGCGCGAGCGAGACGGGTTCGGACCGGGCTCGGACCGCTCGCGCCGGGCTCGGGAGGTCGGCTCGCGTGGCCAAGCTGAACGACACCGCCTGCACCCTGCTGGGCTTCCTCCACGACCGGCCCATGACGGGGTGGGACCTCTCGGAGGTCGTCCAGCTCACCGTCGGCAACTTCTGGAACGTCACCCGCAGCCAGATCTACCGGGAGCTCAAGACCCTCGAGCAGGAGGGCTTCGTCACCGGCGGCGAGCGGGGCCCGCGGGACAAGCGCGCCTACACCATCACCGAGTCGGGGCGGGCCGCCTTCGCGGAGTGGATCTCCCGCGAGCCCGGCCCCGAGATCGCCCGCTTCCCGCTGCTGATCTCCGTCTGGTTCGGCGACCATCTCTCCGAGGACGAGATGGACTGGTTCCTGCGCCTGCATCGCGCGCGCCACGAGAAGCGGCTCGAGTTCTACCGGCAGATCCACTCCGAGGTCGAGGACCACTCGACCCCCTCGGCCCGCGCCCTGCGCTTCGGACTCTTCTACGAGGAGGCCGTGATGCGCTGGCTCGACTCCCTGCCCAACTTCGGCGGCAAGGAGGAGACGCGCGGCTCCGAGCCGCCGCGCCCCGCCCAGCCCAGGCGCCCCGGCGACTTCCGGGCCGCGCGCACGGGCATTCGCGACACGGCGCAGAGCGACAAGGGCGGGAAGACCAAGCGCGCCGGGAAGAAGTCGGCGGGCGGCCGCAAGGGTCGCTAGGAGTCCGTCCGGGGGTCGGGCTTCCGCCGCGAAGCGAAGCCCACGGCTCGCCCGGCCAGCGGCACGGCCCCGCCCTCAAGGCCGCCGCACGCGACGCCGAAACCGACCTCTCAGGGCGCCCGCGGGCGCGAGGGGGGGAGGATGCAGCTCCAGGGCGAGCCGCGGATCCGCAAGCGCGTGCCGTGCACCCTGCGCTCGGGTGGGCGCGAGCACACCGGGATGGTGCTGAACCTCTCCCGCGGCGGGCTCTTCGTGCAGACGAGCGCCAACGCCCGGCCCGGGGACGACGTCTCCCTGGAGCTCAACGTGGCGCCGGGCGGGGCCGGCATTCCGGTGGGCGCCCGGGTGGTCTGGCGCCGCGTGGTGGCGCCGCAGCTTCGCAGCGTGAGCCACGGCGGCTTCGGCGTGCGCATCGAGAACGCGCCGGAGGACTACTTCCGCTTCCTCACCGGCATGACGCCGGCGGCGCGTCCCGAGCAGACCACGCGGCCGCCGGTACGCCGCGAGGCCCCCTCCCACGAGTACCGCGTGCGCCTCAAGCAGGTCGCGGGACCGCGCACGCGCTGGGTGCGCGTCCGCTCGACCTCCGAGGCCGATGCCCGGCGGCGCGCCCTCTCCGAGGTCGGCGAGGGCTGGGCCGTGCTCCACGCCGAGCGGAGCAGCGGCTAGGAGGCTGACCCGAGAGGGTCAGCCGACGACGCGAACGATTCCGCGAAGCGGAATCGCAGCCAGCCGAACGAGCCCTCCGGGCTCGCTCCGTGGCGGACGCCGATCCATCCTGGGTCGGCCTCCTGGCCGGCTCACCCGCACCGGCCGGCGGGCCGGGCGCCGCTCCTAGCGGATGGTGCGGGCGCCGAGGACGCGGGCGCCGTTGGGTCGCGAGTAGAGCGCCTGGAGCGTCCTGCGATCCCGTTCGCTCAGCACCGGCCGCGTCTCGTGGGTGACGTACTTGTACATCACGTCGCCGGGGCTCGGGCTGTGGCCGGTGAGCCCGAGGGCGTGGCCGATCTCGTGGAGCACCGCGGCCTCGAGCTGCGGCAGCGGCGCCTCGTCGCCGCCGCGCCAGCGACCGCTGATGAGCACGTGGCTCACGTCGAGCCGCCGGTTGAACACGTCGATCTCGTAGCTGCACGAGGCGATGAACCAGCCGCGGGGCTTCGCGGACCACACGATCGGCACGTCGGCCTCGCCGGGGTCGTCGACGAAGACGAAGCTCGGCAGCCCCGGCGCCACCACGTCGGACCAGCCGAGCACGCCGAGGCGGACCGCCTCGCGGGCCGCGTCGGGGTCCGTGAGCAGCCCCGCCGGAGGCGGCGGAAGGTGGACGCGCAGCGGCATGGCCCGCTCCGGCCAGCGCAGCAGCACGTGCTCGTTGATCGGCACCTCGTAGGCGACGTGGCGCAGGTAGTCCTCGGGGAGCGGCGGCCGCGCAGCGACGTCCGGCGGCGGCAGGGGGGTGGAGCCCCCGGGCGCGCAGGCGAGGAGGAGCAGGAGGAGCAGCAGCAGGGCTCCCGCACTGGGGGAGAGGCGCCACATGTTGCACTGATTCTACACCGCCCCTGCTCCGGAGGTGCGCGGCCGCTGCAGGGTACGGATCCCCCCAGGGGGCAGAGCCCGGGAGCCGGGGAGCCCGGCGGTATGCTGCCCGCCACCCAGGCGGGAGGCGGGCGTGGCTTCGGAAGCGAGGGAGACCGTCGACGGGGCCGCGCCGCATCCGTTCCTCGTGCGACCCCACCGCACGCTGGTCGGCCTCACCCTCCCGGTGCTGCTCTCCCTCGTGGCGGAGCCCCTCACGGGCGTGGTCGACACCGCCTTCGTGGCGCGGCTCGGCGCGGCGCCGGCCGCGGCCCTGGGCGTGGGCGTCTCGGTCCTCTCCGGTGTGTTCTGGGTGTTCAACTTCATCGGCATCGGGACCCAGACCGAGGTCGCGCGCCTCGCGGGCGCGGGACGCCCGGAGGAGCAGCGCGAGGCCACGGTGCGCGCCCTCACCCTCGCCGCGCTGCTGGGCACCGCCATGGCGGTGTGCGCCTGGCCGCTCCTCGACGGCGTGGCGCGCTTCATGGGCGCGCGGGCCGACGTCCACGACGACGCCGTCGCCTATCTGGCGATCCGCCTGCTCGGCGCGCCGGCGGTGGTGATCGCCATGGCGGGGGCGGGAGCGCTGCGCGGCCTCCAGGACATGCGCTCGCCCCTGGTCGTCGCCCTCGCGATGAACGCCCTCAACGTCGTCCTCGATCCGCTGCTGATCTTCGGCCCGGGCCCGTTCCCCGCGCTGGGCCTCGCCGGGGCCGCCTGGGCGACCACGGTGAGCCAGTGGCTGGGCGTGGCCCTGACCCTCGGCTTCGTGGAGCAGCGCATGGGAGGCCTGGCGCGCCCGAGCCTGCGCGGGGCCACGCGCCTGCTGGTCACCGGACGCGACATCGTGCTGCGCACGGCCGCGCTGCTCACCTTCATCGTGCTCGCCACGCGCGCCGCCACCCTGGCCGGCGCCGAGGCCGGGGCCGCCCACCAGGGCATCCGGCAGGTCTGGCTCCTCACCGCCTTCCTGCTCGACTCCTGGGCGTTCTCGGCCCAGAGCCTGGTGGGCTTCTTCCGGGGCGCCGGCCGGGTCGCGGACGCGCGCCGGGTGGCGCTCCTGGCCTGCGGCTGGGGGCTCGCCACCGGCGTCGTGTTGATGCTCGTGCTGCTCGCCACCCGCGAGGGCATCGGCTTCCTGCTCGTGCCCGTCGAGGCGAGGGAGCTGTTCCGCAGCGCCTGGCTCGCCGCCACCCTCGCCCTCCCGCTGAGCGCCCTCGCCTTCGCGACGGACGGCATCCACTTCGGCACCGAGGACTACGCCTACCTGCGCAACGTCATGCTGCTCTCCACGGGCATCGGGGTGGCGGGGCTGCTCGCCCTCGACACCGCGTCCCCCGCCGCGCTGGCCTGGATCTGGGGGGTGACCCTGGGCTGGAACGCCCTGCGCGGGGGCCTGGGAGCCGCGCGGGTCTGGCCCGGCGTGGGCCGGGCTCCGCTGGGCTGACCTCAGCCCGCCGCTCCGGCCGGCCGATGCAGGAACATGGCCGGTCGGATCGGAAGAGCCCTCGCCCTCGCCGTGCTGCTCGTCGGCTGCGCCGGGGCCGCCCTCGCCGAGCCCGCCGCCGAGACGACCCGACGCGTCTTCTACCGCTACACGGACGCCTCGGGAAACCTGCACTTCGTGCAGAGCCTGGAGGCGGTTCCGGCGGAGCGGCGCGGCGCCGCGGTGCGGATCGAGGTGGTGCGACCGCCGAAGCCCGAGCGGGCGCAGCCGCGGGAGGACGCCAGGCCGCGGAGGGAGAGGCCGCGCCGCCGGCCCCTCGCGCCGACGCCCACGGTGGTGGTCTACACCGCGCCCTGGTGCGGCTGGTGTCGCAAGACCCTGGCCCACCTCGACGACCGGGGCGTCGCCTACGTCGAGAAGGACGTCGACGCGAGCCCGGGCCACCGGGACGAGCTGGTGCGCAAGGCCGGGCGCGCCACGATCCCCGTGGTGGAGATCGACGGCACCCTGGTGCGCGGCTTCGAGCCGGAACGGATCGACGCACTCCTCGCCCGGGGACGCTGACGAGCCCGCGCGCGCTCCGGGCCCCCGGCGAGCCGTGGGGTACCCTCCGAAGATGCCTCGCTCCTTCCGGCTTCCCCTGCTCGTCGGGCTCGCGGTCGCCCTCGCGGCGAGCGCCGCCCCCGCCCAGCGGCGCAGCACCCCGGGCGAGGTGCCCATCGACGACGTCCTCCAGATCGTGCTCCTCGACGGCGAGCTCGTGGCCCTCGACGCCCTGGGAGGAGGCGGGCCCCGGGAGCGGCTCGAGATCGGCGAGCGCCTGCTCTACCACGACGCGAGCGGTCGCGTCGGGGCCGCGATCACGGACCGCCGCATCCTGGTGGTCGGGGTGGGCTCCGGCTCCTGGCAGCAGACGCGCTACCGCCACGGCGAGCGTCCGCCCGAGGAGGTGCTGCTGGGAGACCGCGTGGCGATGGTCCTCACCCGGAAGCGCGTGCTCGGCTTCGTCACGTCCATCGGCAGGCTGCTGGAGCGGAGCCTGGGACCGACGGAGTCGGTGCGCGCCGCGCGGATCGGCAACAACGTGGGCGTGGTCGTGACCAGCCGCACCGCGATCGGCCTCTCGCCCTTCGTGAACGGCTTCGTCGAGCGCTCGGTGCGTCTCCAGGAGCGGATCGAGGCCATCGATGCCAGCGCGAACCTGGCGACGGTGCGCACCTCGCGACGGCTGCTCACCTTCCGCTCGCCCGCGGGGAGCTGGGAGGAGACGTCGCGGAGACTCCGCTAGGTTCGGGTCCGGGGGGAGCTCCATGAACGAAAGCGCGATTCCGAGCGGCTCGGGTCCCGACGACTGCTTCGTCGTCGAAGGCGGTCGTCCCGTCGAGGGCGAGATCACCCCGGCGGGCAACAAGAACGAGGCGCTGCCCGCGCTGTGCGCCACGCTGCTCGCGTCCGGGGAGAGCATCCTCGAGAACGTCCCGTGCATCCGCGACGTCACCACCCTCCTCGAGATGCTGAGCGACGTCGGCGTGATCGTGGGGAGCGAGGACGGCGGCCACACCCTGCGCATCCACACCGCCGGGCTGAGCGACCGGCTGCCGAGCCGCGACCTGGCGCGCACCATCCGCGGCTCCTTCCTGCTCGCGCCGGGCCTGCTCGCGCGCACCGGCCGGGCGGTGCTGCCGCGGCCCGGCGGCGACCGGATCGGGCGCCGACGCATCGACACGCACCTGATGGCGCTGCGGCGCCTCGGCGCGCGGGTCGAGACCCGCGAGCGGCAGTACCACCTCGCCCTCGAGGGCCGCTTCCAGGGCACCGACATCTTCCTCGACGAGCAGAGCGTGATGGCGACCGAGAACGCGGTGATGGCCGCCGCGGTCGCCGAGGGGCACACGCGCATCGCCAACGCGGCGTCGGAGCCCCACGTCCGGGGGCTGTGCAACTTCCTGAACGCCATGGGGGCGCGCATCTCGGGCATCGGGAGCAACATGCTCGAGATCGAGGGCGTCGACGCGCTGCGCCCGGCGCGCCACCGCATCGGGCCCGACCACATCGAGATCGGCTCCCTGGTCGCCATCGCCGCCATGACGGGCGGCGAGCTCACGCTGCGCGACGTGGAGCCCGACGACCTGCGCATGCTGCGCATGGTCTTCGCCCGCCTCGGGGTCGAGACCGAGCTCGAAGGCCGCGCGCTCTCGGTGCCGGGCAAGCAGGAGCTCGTGATCCAGGACGATCTCGACGGCGCCATCCCCAAGGTGGACGACGCGCCCTGGCCGGGCTTCCCGAGCGACCTCACCTCCATCGCGCTGGTGCTCGCCACCCAGTCCCGGGGCACGGTGCTGATCCACGAGAAGCTCTTCGAGAACCGCCTGTTCTTCGTGGACCGGCTGATCGCCATGGGGGGCCGCGTGATCCTCTGCGATCCCCACCGCGCCATCGTGAACGGACCCACCCGGCTCCAGGGCGACACCCTCACCTCGCCGGACATCCGCGCCGGGATGGCGCTCATCGCGGCGGCGCTGTGCGCCCGGGGCCGCTCGGTGATCATGAACGCCCACCAGGTCGATCGCGGCTACGAGGCCGTCGACGAGCGGCTGCGCTCCCTCGGAGCCGACATCCGCCGGACGTGAGCGCATGAGCGGGCTGGGATCCGTGGTGGTGGTGGGCGCCTCCCTGGCGGGGCTGCGCGCCGTGGAGGCGCTGCGCCGCCGGGGCTTCGACGGCCGCATCGTCGCCGTCGGCGCCGAGAGCCACCGGCCCTACGACCGGCCGCCGCTCTCGAAGGAGATCCTGACCGGCCGCTGGGAGGCCGAGCAGACCGCGCTCTGCAAGCCCGAGCGCTGGGACGCCCTCGAGGTCGACTGGCGGCTCGGGATGCGGGCCAGCGGCTTCGACGCGGCGAGCCGGGAGGTGCGTCTCGCCGACGGCAGCCGGGTGGCCGGCGACGGGGTGGTGATCGCCACCGGGGCCGCGCCGCGGCGGCTGCCGGGGACGCCGGACCTCGACGGCATCCACGTCCTGCGCACCCTCGACGACGCGCTGGCGATCCGTGCCGCCCTCGCGGCGGGCGCGCGCGTCTGCGTGGTGGGCGCCGGCTTCATCGGCGCCGAGGTCGCGGCCAGCGCCCGCAGCCTCGGGTGCGAGGTCTCCCTCGTCGAGGCCCTCCCGGTGCCGCTGGAGCGCTCCCTCGGCGCGGAGACGGGCAAGTACCTGGCCGAGCTCCACCGCGAGCAGGGCGTCGACCTGCGCTGCGGCGTGGGAGTGAGCCGCTTCGAGGGATCGGGCCGGGTGGAAGGGGTCGTGCTCGAGGACGGCGCGCGCCTGGCCGCGGACCTCGTCGTGGTGGGCGTCGGCGTGGCGCCGGAGACGGCCTGGCTCGAGGGCTCCGGGCTCGAGCTCGACGACGGGGTCGTGTGCGACGCCCGCTGCGCCGCCGCCCCGGGGGTGGTGGCCGCGGGCGACGTGGCGCGCTGGCCGAACCCGCTGTTCGGCGAGACCATGCGCATCGAGCACTGGACCAACGCCACCGAGCAGGCCGACGCCGCCGTGGACCGGCTGCTCGACGGCCCCGATGCCGGCGAGCCCTACGCCCCGGTCCCGTACTTCTGGTCCGATCAGTACGGCGTGAAGATCCAGTTCGCCGGTCGCGCGCGGCCGGGCGACGAGGTGCGCCTGGTCGACGGCTCCCTCGAGGAGCGCCGCTTCGTGCAGCTCTACGGACGGGAGGGACGGGTGGTCGGCGTGCTCGGCTTCAACCGCCCCCGGCTCGTCATGAAGTGGCGCCGCGCGATCCGGGAGGGCGCGCCCTTCGAGTAGGCCGGCTCGGCCCTCGCTCGGCGAGGCGGACCCGCTATCGTTGCGCGTCCCCCCAAGAGGCTCAGGGAGCTCCGGAATGCGATCCTGGCTCGGGCCCCTGCAGTGGAGCGCGGGCACCTTCGGCGTGATCGCCAGCCTGGTGGTCTGGCAGGCTCTGCTGCGCGCCGAGGACCGCGCCGCCCAGGCCCACATCGAGGCCCATGGCGTCGAGGAGGCCCTCTCCATCCGGCATCGCCTCACCGACGGCCTCGTCTCCGTGGGCGCCGTCGCGGCCTCCCTCGCGGGCTCGGGCGACGTGACCCACGAGAAGCTCCGGGTCGCCGCCGGGAGCGTCACCCGCGCGAGCCCGGGCCTGGAGGCCCTCTCGTGGAACCCTCGCGTTCGGGCGCCGGAGCGTGACCGCCACGAGGCGGATTGCCTCGCCAGCGGAGATTCCGGCTGCCGCATCTGGGAGCGCTCCGCCGACGGCGACGGGATCCCGGCCCGCGCCCGCGACACCTACTACGTGGTGCGCTTCATCGAGCCCCTCGAGCCCAACCGCGGCGCCCTCGGCTACGACGTCGGCTCGGAGCCGGCGCGCCGGCGGGCGCTGCTGCGCGCCATCGAGACGGGAGAGACCTCGATCAGCGCGCCGATCGCGCTGGTGCAGGACGCCGAGGCCCGCCCCGCGGTGCTCGCCTTCCACCCGGCCTTCCGGCCCGGCACCGGGCCCGATTCCGGCCGGGCCCGGCAACGCGACGTCCTCGGTCTCGTCGTCGGCGTCTTCCGCGTCGCCGAGCTGGTGCGCGACGCGACCGCGGCGTTCGCGAATGACCCCTTCGCGATCGAGGTGTACGACGTCACGGATCCGGCCACCGCCCTCGCGCTCCACACCGAGCCCGCACGCACGACGGCCGAGAGCCGTGGGTTGCCGGTGGCGCCGGGTCGCAGGCCCCGCGCCTCCTTCGGGCTGAGCGAGGGCTTCGAGGTGGGAGGACGGCGTTGGCGGGTGCAGCTGCGGCCCACCGCCGCGGCCCTCGCCGAGTACCGGACCTGGACGCCCACCTGGGCGCTGGCCGGCGGGCTCGCGTTCACCGCCTACGTGGTCTTCACCATGGGCGCCCTCTCCCACCGCTCCCGACGCATGGAGCGCCTCGCCGAGGAGCGCGAGCGGGCTCGCGAGGAGCTGCGCGCCGGCGAGGCGCGCCTGCGCGTCGCCCTCGACTCGATGACCGAGGGCTGGTTCGAGTGCGACCTCGTCGAGAACCACGTGGAGGTGAGCGACCGCTGGCTCCACTCCTTCGGCCATCGCCGCGAGGACTTCGACGGGAACCCGGGGGCCTGGCGCTCCCTGGTGCATCCCGAGGACTGCGAGCTGTCGATGCGGGCGGCCACCGCCCACGCGCGGGGCGAGACGCCGCGCATCGAGTGCGAGATCCGTCTGCGAACCGGGGACGGCTCCTACCGCTGGGTGCTCCAACGGGGCGCCATCGTGGAGCGCGACGAGGACGGCCGGCCGCTGCGGCTCCTGGGCGCCCATACCGACGTCACCACCGGCAAGGAGGCCGAGGCCGCCCGGGAGCGCATCGAGGCGAAGCTCCAGCAGGCCCAGAAGCTCGAGAGCCTGGGCGTGATGGCGGGCGGCATCGCCCACGACTTCAACAACCTCCTGGTCGGCGTCCTCGGCAACGCGGATCTCGCGCTCTCGTCGCCGCCCGGCAGCGGAGACTGGCGGGAGAGCCTCGTCCAGATCCAGCTCGCCGCGACCCGGGCCGCCGAGCTCACGCGCCAGATGCTCGCCTACGCGGGCCGCGCCAAGGTGGCGCGGACGGCGGTGGACCTCTCGGTCCTCGTGCGCGAGATGATCCACCTGATGGAAGCGTCGCTCCCGAAGCGGGTGTCGGTCCGCTACGACTTCGTGCGCGAGCCGCCGCTGATCCGGGCCGACGCCACCCAGGTCCGCCAGGTGGTCATGAACCTGCTCACCAACGCCGCCGAGGCGCTCGGCGAGGAGGGAGGCGGCGTCAGCGTGCGCATCGTCGTGCGCGCGGCCAGCCGGGAGTTCCTCGACCAGGCGGACCTCGACTGCACCGAGGGGCCGGGCCGCTTCGTCTGGCTCGAGGTGCGCGACGCCGGTGCGGGCATGGACGAGAGCGTCCGGCGCAGGATCTTCGACCCGTTCTTCTCCACCAAGTTCCAGGGCCGCGGCCTGGGCCTCGCCGCCACGCTCGGCATCGTGACCGCCCACGGCGGTGCCATCCGCGTGGACTCGAGCCCCGGACGGGGGACCTGCATCGCGGTGCTGTTCCCGATCGCCGGGGCCGGGGAGGCCCGGGCCGAGCCCCGGAGCACCGCCCGCGGTGAGGCCGCGGGCCTGGCGTCGGGAACCGTGCTGGTGGTGGACGACGAGCCCGCGGTGCGCAGCCTCGCCCGCCGGGCGCTCGCCGCCGCGGGCTTCGAGGTCCTGGGAGCCGAGAGCGGCGAGCGCGCGGTGGAGCTGGCCCGGGCCCACCGCCGCGACCTGCGCGCCGTCGTGCTGGACCTGACCATGCCCGGCTGGAGCGGCTTCCAGACCTTTCGCGAGCTGCGCAAGTGCACCGACGCTCCCGTGGTCCTCTCCACCGGCTACCCTGCCGAGGAGTGCCGCACGGAGTTCCGCGGGGAGCCCCCGGCGGCGGTGCTCCAGAAGCCCTACCGCGCCGCCGAGCTCGTGGCGACGGTGCGGCGGGTTTGCGGCGAGGAGGCGAGGTGAGACGGGTCCGGACCCGCGTGCATCCCTTCGACCTGGCGGTGGTGGTCGAGGCGCTCCAGGCCGACGGGTTCCCGGGACTGACCCTGAGCGAGGTGCTCGCCGAGGAGCTCACCGACGGTCCGCTGCGCCCTCGGGTGGAGGTGAGCATCGCGATGCACGACGACCGGGTGGAGCGGGCGCTCCAGTCCCTGCGGCGCGCCGGGTGCCGCCGGGGGCAGGAGATCACCGTCGAGCCGGTGGAGGCGGCGGTGCGCATCCGCACCGGCGAGATCGACGAGGCCGCGCTGTAGCGCGCGGGCGCCGGGCCTACTCGATGCCCGGCACCGGGAAGCCGCGGCAGAAGGACTCGACCTCCTCGCGGATGCGCGCCACCTCGGCGTCGTCCTCGCGCCGGGTCAGCGTCTCGTGGATCCACCCGGCGAGCCGGTCCATGTCGGCCTCGTCCATGCCGCGGGTGGTCGCGGCGGGCGTCCCCATGCGGATACCGCTGGGCCGCAGCGGCGGGTTCGGGTCGTCGGGGACGATCTGCTTGTTCGTCGTCACCGACACGCGGTCGAGGGTCTCCTCGGCGACGCGTCCGTCGATGCCGTAGCTCGCCACGGTGTCGAGCACGAGCATGTGGTTGTCGGTGCCGCCGGTGATCAGCTTCCCGTCGCGCTGCATGAGTCCCGCGGCCAGGGCCTTGGCGTTGCTCAGCATCTTCGCGCCGTACTCGCGGAAGTCCGGCTGGAGTGCCTTGCCGAGGGTGATGGCGACCCCCGCAATGGTGTTCATGTGCGGCCCGCCCTGGAGCCCCGGAAAGACCGACTTGTCGATCTCCTTCTTGAACTCCTTGCGGCACATCACCATCCCGGCGCGCGGCCCCCGCAGGCTCTTGTGCACCGTGGTGGTGACGATGTCGAAGCCGAAGTCGAAGGGGTTGCGCATCACGCCGGCGGCGACGAGGCCGCCGATGTGGGAGATGTCCGCCATGGTGATGGCGCCCACCTCGTCGGCGACGCGCTTGAAGTCGGCGTACTCGAGGTCGCGGGGGTAGGAGGTGTAGCCGCACAGCACGATCTTGGGCCGCGTCTCCATGGCGACGCGACGCAGGTCGTCGAAGTCGATCCGCCCGGCCTCCTCGGGGATCGTCTTGTAGCGGACGAAGTTGAAGATCTTCCCCATGTGGGAGACCGGCGCGCCGTGGGTGAGGTGGCCGCCGTGGGAGAGGTCCATGCCCAGGATGGTGTCGCCGGGCTTCATGAAGGCCAGGTACACGGCCTGGTTCATGGGCGAGCCCGACAGCGGCTGCACGTTGGCGTGCTCGCAGCGGAAGAGCTCCCGGGCGCGGTCGCGGGCGAGGTTCTCGATGACGTCGGTGTACTCCTGGCCCCCGTAGTAGCGCCGGCCGGGGTAGCCCTCGGAGTACTTGTTGGTGAGGATCGACCCGAGCGCGACGAGCACCTCCGGGTAGGTGTAGTTCTCCGAGGGGATCAGCTCGACGCCCTCGCGCTGGCGGCGTTCCTCGCCGGCCAGGGCCTCGTAGACCTCGGCGTCCGTCTGGGAGAGAAGCTCGCGGTAGCGTTCCATGAAGCGAGGGTGACGAACCGCGGGGGCGCCAGCAACCGGCGCGCCGGGAGCAGCCGGCGCCCCCGCTTGCAGTGGCGCCACGGGACGCCAGACTCGCGGCGGAGGAGAGTTGCCCACGCCGGATCCGACGTCGACGCAGGCGGGTCCCGAGGCGGCGCCCGGCGGAGCGTGGCGCTGGCTTCCCGCCGTGCGCAGGACCGAGCGCGCCCGCTTCGGCTTCTTCCTCGCGCTGCAGTGCCTGCTCACCTTCTCCGAGACCCTGGGCCTGGCGGGCTCCGAGGCGCTGCTGATCGGCCGCCACGGGGCCGGAGCGCTTCCCCTCGCCTTCATCGCCGCGGCCTGCGTCACCGTGGCGAGCTCCATGGGCTACGCGGCGGTGGTGGGCCGCGTCCGCAACGACGTTCTGTTCGGCGTGATGCTGATCGCCGCCGCCGGGCTGCTGGCGGGCGGCACCTGGGCCTCGGCGGCCGGGGTCCCGGGCCTGCCCCTGGCGCTCTTCTGCGCCTACTTCGTCGCCACGGCGATCTTCGGCAACCACTTCTGGACCTTCGCCGGCGACCACTTCGACACCCTGGCGAGCAAGCGGCTGTTCCCGCTGCTCACCGTGGGCGGGAGCGTCGGCGGCGCCCTGGGCGGAGCCCTCGGCGCGGGCCTCGCCGCGGTGGGACCCACCGAGGGCCTGATCGCGGCCTGGGCACTCGGGCTCGCCGGCAGCGGCGGCCTGCTCTGGGCCGCCCGGCGGGCGCTGCGTCGCTGGGGGCCCCTCGCCTTCGAGGAGTCCGACGAGACCTCGGTGGAGGGCCTGCGGGCGGCGGTGCGCCACGCCCGCGCGACCTCCATGGGGCGCTGGATGGTGGTCTCCGCCGGCGCCATGGTGGCCGCCCTGTTCGTGAGCCAGTTCCTCTACTCGGAGATCTTCGCGAGGAGCTTCCCGAGCCCCGAGGAGCTGGCCGCCTTCTTCGGCGTGTTCCTGCTCGTGAGCAACTCCCTCGAGGTCCTGGTCGAGGTGGCGATCACGCCCTGGCTGATCCGCCGCTTCGGGCTCGCCAAGGCGAACCTGGTGCATCCGATCACCACCCTCGCCGCCTTCGTGCTGCTCGCGGTCGACTTCCGCCTGGCGCCGGCGCTGCTGGCCCGCGCCAACCGGGAGATGCTCGAGAACTCCCTCGCCGAGCCCGTGCGCAACCTGGTCTACAACGCCGTGCCGCCCCGGCTGCGCGGCCGCATGCGCGCGCTCCTGGAGGGCATCGTGGTGTACTCCGCCATGGCGCTGGCCGGCGCGCTGCTGGTGGTGACCGGGAGCCCGGAGCCCTGGCTGCTGTGCCTCGTCGGCGGCTCCCTCGCGGCGATCTACCTGCTCGCCAACCTCGGCGTGCAGCGCGCCTACCTGCGCGCGCTGGTCGACCAGCTCCGCTCCGGGCGCCTCGACCTGGGCGACCTGGGCGAGGGCCTCGCCGCCGCCCCGCCGGACCGCCTCGCCGCACTGTGGCGCCAGCTACTGGAGACCGAGTCGGACCGCGTGGTCGCCGTCGAGCTGGCGCCGCTGCTCGCGGGCCGGGGACTGGTCGAGCCGCTGCGCGAGGGCGCGGCGCACCGGGACCCGCGCGTGCGCCGCGCCGCCGTCGAGGCCCTCTCCCGCGCGGCCGCCGACCCCGACGCCGCCCGCGCGATCCTCGCCGAGCGCCTCTCCGACGCCGATCCCCGGGTGCGCGCCGCGGCCGCGGCCGGGCTCGGCTCCCAGGGCGAGGCGCTGCTCGCCTCCATGGCGCGCTCCGGCGACCCCGAGGAGGCGGAGGCGGCCCTCGGCTGCCTGCCCGCCGGGCTCGCGGGCTCCGCCGCGGCTCGCGTCGCCGACCCCTCGCCCCGGCTGCGCGGCGCCGCGCTCGCGTGCCTGGCGCGCCTCGGTGCGGCCGGCGCCGCGGACCCCGGCGCCCTCGAGGCGGCGGCCCGGGACGAGAGCCCCGGCGTGCGCCGCGCCGCCGTCGAGGCCCTGGGAGGCCTCCCGGAGCGGCGCGCCGCCGACGCGCTCTCCCGGGCGCTCGACGACCCGGCCGCCGAGGTGCGCGGCGCCGCCGTCGCCGCACTGGCGCGGCGCGACGAGATCGCCTTCGAGGCGGCGCGGGAGCGGCTCGGGTCCTCCCACGGGCGGGTCGTGGCCTCGGCCCTCGACGTGCTCGGCGGCGTGGACGCCGAGGAGGCCCGGAGCCTGCTGCGCACGAGCTTCCGGGAGCGCGTGCTCGGCGCCTGGGAGCACCTGCTGAGCATGCACGCCCTCGGGCGGCCCGCGGACCTCGCCGGCCGTTTCCTCCACGCCGCCCACCTCGACGCCTTCGGGCGCGACCTCGGGCTGGCCTTTCGCGCCCTGGGCCGTCTCGAGGACGGCGCCCTGGTCCAGAGCGTCGAGCGCGCCCTGCGGCTGGGCCCCGCGCCGGCCCGCACCGAGGCCCTCGAGGTGCTCTCGAACCTCGGCGACCGCGAGGCCGCCGCGCTCCTCACTTTGCTGCACGAGGAGGCGCCCCTCGAGGATAGAATCCGCGGGGTGGCGCGCCTCGAAGGGCGGCCGCGCACGCCCGACGGCGTCGTCGGGGCGGCGGATCGATCCAGCGAGCGCTGGGTGCGCTTCGCCGTGGAGGGAGCGGGGCGCCCCGCCGGCCGGGAGACCATGGAGAGACTGCTCGCCCTGCGCCGCGTGCCGCTGTTCGGCCGCTTCTCGCTGGACCAGCTCGAGGCCATCGCCGGGGCCATGCAGGAGGAGTCCTTCGTGGCGGGCGAGGTGGTGGTGCGCGAGGGCGAGCCGGGCAGCGAGCTGTACCTGCTGCTCGAGGGCGAGGTCGCCATCCACTCGGGCCTGGGCACCGACTCGGACGTGGAGCTCAACCGGCTGGCCGCGGTGACCTACTTCGGCGAGATGGCGGTGCTCGAGGACGCGCCGCGCAGCGCGAGCGTGGTGGTGACCCGGGACGCGCGGATGGCCTCCCTGGCGGGCCAGCGGCTCAAGGAGCTCGTGCTCCAGATGCCGGAGATGTCCTTCGACATCTTCCGGGAGCTGATCGCCCGGGTGCGCCGCGCCGAGCGCGCGCGCCGCGGCGACCGCGGGAGCGGCGGGTGAGCTGGAGCAACTGGTCCGGCTCCGTGACCTGCACGCCCCGGGAGGTCGCGCGGCCCGGGAGCGAGGCCGAGCTGGCGGCGCTGGTGGCCCGCGCCGAGCCGCCGCTGCGGGTCGTGGGCTCGGGCCACTCCTTCCAGCCCCTGTGCGCCACTCCCGGCACCCTGATCTCCCTCGACGCCCTCGCGGGCATCGAGTCCGTGGACCCCGAGCGCCGCCTCGCCAGGGTGCGCGCGGGCAGCAAGCTCCACGACCTCGGCGCTCCACTGCGCGCCCACGGCCTCGCCATGCAGAACCTCGGCGACGTGGACGTCCAGGCCCTGGGCGGCGCGCTCGCCACCGGCACCCACGGCACCGGACGCGAGCTCGGCAACCTGTCGAGCCGGGTGGAGGCGCTGCGGCTGGTCACCGCCAGCGGCGAGACCGTCGAGTGGCGCGGGGATCGCGAGCCCGAGGCGCTGCGCGCCGGGCGCGTCTCCCTCGGCGCCCTCGGCGTGGTGGTGGCCGCGACCCTGCGCCTGGTCCCCGCCTACCGGCTCCACGAGCGCGTGGCGCGCATGCCCCTGGAGGAGGTGCTCGCCGACCTCGACGAGCGGATCGCGCGCCATCGCCACTTCGAGTTCTTCTACTTCCCCCGGCACGACTTCGCCGAGGTGAAGAGCCTGGACGTCACCGAGGCCGAGCCGGACGCGCTGCCGGAGGTGAAGGGCGAGCGCATCGGCTGGAGCGCCGACGTGCTGCCCTCGGTGCGCGAGGACCGCTTCAACGAGATGGAGTACGCGGTCCCGGCCGAGGCCGGGCCGGCCTGCTTCGAGGCGGCGCGGGAGCGGCTGCGCACCCGGCACCCGGACGTGGTGTGGCCCATCGAGTACCGCAGCCTCGCCGCCGACGACGCCATGCTCTCCCACGCCCACGGCCGGGAGACGGTCACGATCTCGATCCACCGCGACGCCGCCCGCCCCTTCCGCGAGGTCTTCGCCGACGTGGAGGCGGTCTTCCAGGACCACGACGGACGGCCCCACTGGGGCAAGGTCCACACCCGGCGCGCCGAGGAGCTGGCCAAGCTCTATCCCGACTGGGAGCGCTTCCACGCCCTGCGCCGGCGTCTCGACCCCGAGGGCCGCTTCCTGAACGACCACCTGAGGGAGCTGTTCGAGGCCCGGCGCTAGCGGCCCGAGATCAGTGCGCGCTCGGAGAAGAGCTTGCGGGGGAGCTTCTCGTCGAGCTGGATCTGCTGCACCACCAGCTCGGTGTGGGTCTCGTCCAGGACGTCCTTCATCACCACCAGCCGGGGCACCCAGCTCGACGCCTCCCGGGTCTGCTTCTCCGTGGGCATCTCCATCACCTTGCGCAGGCGGTCGCCCGCCTCGTAGAGCTCGGTGCGCAGGGGCACGCAGCGCTCCTGGTCGACGAAGGAGACCACGCGCTCGTAGGCCGAGGACTCGTCGCGCACGGGCTTGCTCTCGAGCACGTAGACCGGCCGCCCCTCGACCTCGGCGTCGTCGAGGCGCTGGAGGTCGCCGTCGTCCGAGAGGCCCTGGTAGCGCTCGAAGTCCTCGTAGCTGAAGTCGGTGCCGAACATGGCGCCCGCCACGGAGCGGTTGTTCACCCGGCGCACCTTCTGGAGCTCGGGCAGGTACATGAACATGTCCGAGCGGTCGTTGCGCTCGACCATGAGCAGCGCCGAGCCGCGCAGGTCGGGCGGCGCCGAGAAGCGGATCAGCGCCTTCGAGCCCTCGCCGAAGCGCTGCCAGTAGACCTTCGCGTCGAGCTTGCGGTCCTCCCCGAGCCGGTCCACGACGCGTAGGGTGATCTCCTGCTCGGCCGAGAGCTCGGGCTGGTTCGCGCGCACGCAGTCCACGATCTCGTCGGCGCTCCGGGAGGCCGGCAGGGCGGCGCTGGCGGCGAGGAGCAGCGAGGCGAGCAGTTTGGAGGCGGCGGCCATGGCGTGGGTCCTTCGGGGGTCGTCGGGAGCGGATCCTAACCGCTTCGCGCGCCGGCGACCAAGCCCCGGCCGGCGCCGGACGCCCGGAACGCGGTGCTACCTTCGATGCCATGAGCGACTCCCTCGTGTTCGTGACCGGCGGCTCCAGCGGCATCGGCCTCGCCCTCGCGAGCTGCGTGCCCTTCCCGGCGCGGGTGATCGACGTCTCGCGGCGCGGCGCGCCGGGCTTCGAGCACCTGCGCGCGGACCTCTCGGACCCCGCCGGCTGGGACGCGGTCGCGGAGCTCTTCGAGCGCGAGCTCTCGGGCTTCGAGGGCGAGCGCGCCGTGCTGCTGCACAGCGCCGGCGTGCTCACCCCCATCGGCTTCGCCGGCGAGGTGGAGGCCGCCGCCTACCGCCGCAACGTGCTCCTCAACAGCGCCGCCCTCCAGATCCTGGGCGACGCCTTCCTGCGGGCCCTGGCCCGCAGCGAGGCCACGGGCCTGATCCTCAACATCGGCTCCGGCGCGGCGTCGAGCGCCTACGAGGGCTGGTCGGGCTACTGCGCCGGCAAGGCGGCCGGCGACCAGTGGGTGCGCACGGCGGGCCTCGAGCAGGCGCGCCGCGGCGGCCGCTGCCGGGTGATCTCCATCGCACCGGGGGTGGTGGAGACCGCCATGCAGGCCGAGATCCGCGAGACCGGGGAGCGCGACTTCCCCGAGGTGGCCCGCTTC
>JANQFK010000011.1 GCA_028277885.1 Myxococcota bacterium | reverse complement strand
CTGGTCCTGCGGGCGAGGCGCCCGCCGCCGGACCGGGACGTGATGGACTTCTCGTCCTCACCGACCTGGCCGGGCCTCGTCGGTGTGTTCCGCCAGGGGCGGGAGGTCCACCTGCCGGAGCACACCCACTTCCTGCCCATGGAGATCCCCGACCGGGTGGCCGGCTGGATCCGGGAGGAGGCGGAGTCTCGGGGCAGGCAGACCTCCGGGAGCGGGTGGGCGTAGCGTCGCGCCCCGGCGTCGGGGCTCCTGGGAGCCTGAACGGCGCCGCCGGGGGCCCGTCCGACCGCCCGTAAGTCGCCGGAAAGAAAGGTGCCGTGGCGGGGAGGCGGGGCATCGCCGCCTCGACGTCCGCGCCCGACCCCCGCGGCCGGGCGACCCTCCACACGCCGAGAAGCCCAGCGATTCCTTCAGGTTCGCGGCTTCCTTGCCGATGGAAAGAGGGATCCATCGGGGAGCGCGGGATTGGCGGATCGGAACGGCATCAGGTCGGCAGCGGGGCGGCGCGCGGCGCCCGCGCGGCGGGAGGCGGGCACGCGGCGCCCCTCCGCGGACGGCGCGCCGCGGATCTCGGTGGTGGCCCCGGTCTTCAACGAGGACGGCAACGTGGACGAGCTCCACCGCCGGCTGACCCGGGTGCTCGCCGAGCTCGGCGAGCCGTACGAGATCGTCCTGGTGGACGACGGCAGCACCGACGGCTCCTTCGAGCGGCTCGACCGCATCCACGCCCGCGATGCCCACGTCCGCGTGATCCGTCTCTCGCGCAACTTCGGCCACCACATCGCCATCACGGCCGGCCTCGACGCCGCGCGTGGCGAGCTGGTGGTGATGATGGACGCCGACCTCCAGGACCTCCCGGAGGAGATCCCCCGGCTCTACGCGCGGCTGCAGGAGGGCTTCGACGTCGTCTACGGGATCCGGACCGAGAAGAAGCATTCGCGGGCCAAGCGCCTGGCGTCCTGGGGCTTCTTCGGCCTGATGCGCCGCGCCCTGGCGCAGTTCGAGATGAGCGCGGGCATCTTCCGTATCGCGCGCCGCCCCGTGGTCGACGCCGTGCGCGAGTGCCGCGAGACGCACCGGTTCGTGATCGGCCTGATGAGCTGGGCGGGCTTCCGCCAGACGGGGCTCGAGGTCCGCCACGGCGAGCGCCACTCCGGCGAGACGAAGTACCCGCTCTCGAAGCAGCTGCGTCTGGCGCTCACCACGGTGGTGAGCTTCACCGCGCTGCCGCTCCAGCTGACCACCTACCTGGGCCTCGCGGTGGCCGCCAGCTCCTTCGCCTACGGCATCGTGATCGTCTTGCGCAAGGTCGTGTGGGACCTGGGCGAGCTCGGCTGGCCCTCGATGATGCTGGCGATCCTCTTCCTGGGCGGCGTGCAGCTCGTCGCCCTGGGCGTGCTGGGCGAGTACGTGCGCCGGACGCTGACCGAGAGCCAGGCGCGCCCGCTCTACGTGGTGGCCGAGACCCTGGAGACGCCGGCCGCGGCGGCTTCGCTGCCACTCACCGAGGCCGGCTGAGATGGCGGCGGCGACCGGCGACGGCCGGATCTTCCTGTGCGTCGCCACCCAGAAGGGCCTGGCCGTCCTGGAAGCGCTCGTCCGGGCCGGGGCCGGCCCGGACCTGGTCGTCTGTACCCTCCGGGAGCGCGACGTGGAGGTCTCGTACCACGAGGCCATCGAGCGCCGCGCCGCGGAGGCGGGGGCGCGCGTGGTGCCGTGGAGCGCCTTCTCGGTGGATCCACCGACGTTCCTCGCCGACCACGGGATCGGACGCATCCTCTGCATCGGCTGGCGCTACGTCGTGCCCGAGGCGGTGCTGGCGGCCCTCCCGGAGCGCGTGATCGTGGCCCACGACTCCCTCCTCCCGAAGCTGCGGGGCTTCTCGCCGCTCATCACGGCGCTCCTGATCGGCGCCGAGGAGACGGGCGTCACCTTCTTCCGGGCCGGCCGGAGCGTGGACGACGGCGACGTCCTCTGGCAGGGCGCGGTGAAGATCGCGCCCGACGAGACCCACGCCTCGCTCATCGACAAGGTGACGCCCCTCTACGAGGAGGGCGCCGTGGCCTTCTACCGCGGCGAGCTGCGGGAGGCCTGGCCCCAGGACGAGGCGGCGGCGACCTACTCGATCTGGCGCGACCTCGAGGATCACCGCCTCGACTGGGGCGCGGCGGCCGAGGAGATCGAGCGCGCCGTGCGCGCCATGGGCGCCCCGTACCTGGGCGCCCGTACCACCCTGGCGGGCGAGACGGTCGTGCTGCGGGCCGCCGAGGTCGTCCCCGATCTGACGTTCGCCATCCGTCAGCCCGGCAAGATCTGGTCCCTCGACGCGGGCCGGCCGACGGTCGTGTGTGGCCGCGGAATGCTGCGCATCACGGCGCTCGAGGCGGCCGATGGACGCGACCTGCTTCCGCTGCGGCGGCTGAAGGCGAGGTTCCAGTGAAGACGATCCTGATCACGGGCGGCGGGGGCTACCTCGGCTGCGGTCTCACGCGCCACCTGCTGGAGCAGGGCTACGCCGTGCGCGTCGTGGACCGCTTCTTCTTCGGTCGCGAGATCCTGGAGCGCCTGCCTGACTCCGAGCGCCTCGAGCTGGTGCGCCAGGACACGCGGGAGATCCGCGAGAAGGACGTGGGAGAGGTGGATGCCGTCGTGGACATGGCGGGGATCTCCAACGACCCGTCCTGCGACCTGGATCCCGCCATCACCGCGGACGTCAACCTCGGCGGCTGCGTCCGGACCGCGCGTCTCGCCCAGGAGATCGGCGTCCCGAAGTATCTCTACGCCTCCTCCTGCAGCGTCTACGGATCGGGCGGCGACGCCCTCGTGGACGAGGGCTCGCGCCTCGAACCGGTCTCGCTGTACGCGCGCACCAAGATCGAGGCCGAGGAGTTCCTCCTGGCGCAGAACGACGAGGACTTCTGCGTCACCGTGATGCGAAACGCCACCGCCTACGGCCTCTCGCCGCGCATGCGCTTCGACCTCGCCATCAACCTCATGACGCTCCACGCCGTGCGCAACCGCCGGATCTTCGTGCTGGGCGGCGGCCGCCAGTGGCGCCCGATCGTCCACCTCCGGGACATCGCGCGGGCGTTCCAGATCGCCATCGAGGCCCCCGAGTTCATGGTGGGAGGCGAGATCTTCAACGTCGGATCGAACGAGCAGAACTACCAGGCCCGCCAGATCGCGCAGATGGTGCGGGAGGTGCTGCCGCACACGGAGATCTCGCTGGTTCCCGACGACCCGGACAAGCGGAGCTACCGCGTCGACTTCACGAAGATCGCGACCACGCTGGGCTTCCAGCCCGAGGTCACCCCCGTCGCGGCCATCGAGGAGATTGCGGAGGCGCTCGAGCGGGGCGACGTCGACGACACGGTGTCGACGCGGACCGTCGACTACTACCGCCATCTCCTCGACGCGCAGCGCCTGCTCGAGGAGGTCTCCATCGACGGGCGGGTCTTCTGATGGACCGCGTCGAGTTCTTCCGCCACGCGCTACGCGAGTCCGACGTCGAGGCGCTCGCCGAGGTGGTGCGCGGGGTCTTCCTGACCACGGGCCCCAGGACCGCGGAGCTCGAGCGCGCGCTCGCGGAGCACCTCGGGGTGGCGGAGGTGGTGGGCGTCTCGAGCTGCACCGCGGCGCTCTTCCTCTCGCTGACCGCTCTCGGGATCGGGCCCGGAGACGAGGTGGTCACCACGCCGCTCACCTTCATCGCGACGGCGAACGCCGTCGTCCACTGCGGCGCGACCCCGGTCTTCGTCGACGTCGAGCCGGACACCGGGCTGATCGATCCCGCGCGGGTCGCGGCGGCCACCGGCCCGCGGACCCGCGCCGTGATCCCCGTGCACCTCTACGGGGCCATGGCGGACGTCGAGAGCCTGGCCGCCCTCTGCGAGAGCCGCGGGCTCGCGCTGGTGGAGGACGCGGCCCACGCGGTCGAGTCCGTGCGCGGCGGACTCCGGCCCGGCCAGCGCGGCGCGGCGGCCGCGTTCAGCTTCTACGCCACCAAGAACCTCACGGCCGGCGAGGGCGGCGCCGTGGCGACGGACGACGTCGCGCTGGCTGCCCGGCTGCGCCGGCTGCGGCTCCACGGCATGAGCCGGAGCGCGGCCGATCGCTACACGGGGTCGTACCAGCACTGGGACATGCTGGAGCTCGGCTACAAGGCCAACCTGACGGACCTCCAGGCGGCGCTGCTGCTGCCGCAGCTCGCGCGGCTCGAGGCGCAGCACGCCCGCCGGGAGGAGATCTCCCGTATGTACGAGGAGGGCTTCGCGGGGCTCGCCGGCGTCGAGCTTCCGCGCCTCCCGCTGGACGCGGTCAGCGCCCGGCACCTCTTCACCATCTGGGTGGACCCGGAGCGCCGGGACGCGGTGCTTGCCGGGCTCCAGGACGCCGGCGTCGGCGTGGCCGTCAACTACCGCCCGGTCCATCGGCTCACCTGGTACCGCGAGCGCTTCGGGCTCGGGCCCGGAAACTTCCCGAACGCCGAGCGGATCGGGGACCGGACGATCTCGCTGCCCCTCTACCCCGGGCTCACCGACCCGGAGGTGCGCCACGTGATCGAGTCCGTCCGCAGCGTGGTCTCCCGAGCGCGCGGGTGAACGGGCCGGGGACCCCGCCGGCTCGGCGCCGCGCGGCCCTGGCGGCCGCCGTCGCCGTGGCGTGCGCGTTCGTCTGGCTCCAGTACGGCGACGGCACCGACTCCCGGGTCCTGGTCCACGACAACCTCGACAGCAACCTGCCGAACCGGGTGGCGTTCGCCCGCAGCGACGCGCTCTTCGCCGACGCGCGTGCGGAGTTCGCGCCGTTCCTCGGGGGACTACCCCGCGGCTTCATGCCGTCGGAGTTCTTCGTGCCGATGCTGCTCTACCGCTGGCTCGATCCCTTCGTCGTGTTCGTGGTGCAGGAGCTCGCCATGCGCATCGTCGGGGTCCTCGGCATGTGGCTGCTGCTCGCGCACCACCTCCTCCGCGGGCGGCCACCTGCCTGGATCGCCGGGCTCTCGCTCTGCTTCGGGCTGCTCCCGTTCTTCCCGACCTACGGCCTCAGCGTGGCCGGCCAGCCGCTCCTGGCGTGGGCCTTCCTGAGCCTGCGGCGCGACCCGCGCAGCGTGCCCGCCTGGCTCGTGATCCTCCTCTTCCCGCTCTTCACGAACCTCGTGCTCGCCGGTCTCTTCCTGTTGCTGGCGGCGGCGACGTTCTGGCTCGTCGACGCCTGCCGCAGCCGCGCGCTGCGGCTGCCCTTCCTGGGCGGGATCGCGCTCCTCGCCGGCGGCTACCTGGCGACCGAGTACCGGCTCCTGTGGACGCTCCTCTCCGGCGGCGGCGGACCGGAGAGCCACCGCTCGGAGTTCCTCCTGCAGAGGAGCAGCCTCGGCGAGGCGCTCGAGCTGGCGGGGTACAACGCGCTGCACGGCCAGTACCACGTGGAGAGCCACCAGCTCCCCGTGATCGGAGCCGTCGTCCTCGTGGCCACCGTCTGCACCCACCTCGCGGCACGGAGACGCTCCGGCGGCGCGGCCGACGACCGCGCCGGCCGGGCCCTGGGGCGCCTCTGGGGGCTGGTCGGCCTCGCGCTGGCGATCTCCCTGTGGCATGGGCTCTGGCAGTGGCGCGCGATCCCCGAGGCGCTCGCGGCGCTCGACCTCGGCCTCCTGGCGCTGGTGAACCTGGGTCGCCTCAACTGGCTCCACCCGATCCTGTGGTGCGTCGTGCTGGCGCTCGGTGTCGACCGGATCCGGCGGGACGCGCCGCTCGGTCCGGTCCTCGCGGCCGGCTTCGTCGCCGTCCATCTGCTGGTCCTGGTGAACGCCAGCCTCGAGCGCCAGCGCGAGCAGGGCCTGGGCTTCCGCGCCTACTTCGCGCCCGGGCTCTTTGCCGAGATCGCGGAGCACATCGACCGACCGCTCGACTCGTTCCGCGTCGGGAGCGTCGGGCTCCACCCGGCGATCGCGCTCTATCACGGCTTCTCGACCATCGACGGCTACCACTACAACTACGAGCTGGCGCACAAGCGCGCCTTCCGGAAGGTGATCGCCGGGGAGCTCGACCGGGACGAGGGGCTGCGCAGCTACTACGACGAGTGGGGCTCGCGCTGCTACCTCTTCACCCGGGCGCTCGGCCGCGAGATGATGTTCACCGCCGACCACCCGGTGCGGGCGATCGACGACGTCGCCTTCGACGTCGAGGCGCTGGCCGCGCTCGGGACCGCCTACCTGCTGAGCGCCGTCGAGCTGCGCGGTGTCGAGGCGCGGGGGCTGGTCCGCGAGCGCGTGTTCGCCAACGACGAAGCAGCGTGGGAGATCCACCTCTACCGCGTCGATCCCGCTGCGGACGCACGCCTGGCGGGGCCCGCCGCGCCCTAGCTGGCCGCGCCGCCCGCAGGAGCGCAGCGCGTAGTCGGGCAGACCCGGGTCGTTCGCCCGGTCCAGGCCGGGGAGCGGGCGTGCTTCGAGCGACGGCCCGCTGACGGCGGTGCTCGGCCTGCTGGCCGACGCGATCCACCCGGTGCACCTCGGCTGAGGCCGCGCTCCGCTCAGAGCCAGGCGTAGGCTTCCCGGAGCAGGCGCTTGCCCTGACGGTGGAGTACGACGCCGTGGCTCACGACGATGCGCTCGAAGTCCCACGCGAGGATGGCGTCGAGGCTCTCCCGCGCCGCGGCGCGGTCGCGGAACGCGCGGCGGACCAGGCGCGAGACCCCGAAGCGGCCGCGGACGCCCGTCAGCCACAGCCAGGCGGCCGTGAGCCCGCCCGCCCCGTCGCGGTAGTTCATCGCCAGGTCGGCCAGCAGAAGGGTCCCGCTCGCGGGGTGCAGGAACGCGACCTCGTCGATCGCAGGAGCGCCGCGCACCCAGCGCTGGGCGAGGCTGCCCGCCCAGCCGGTGTCGGGCTCGTCGCCGAGGACGCCGTCGAAGTGGACGTCCGGGCGCTTCTCGGGCAGCCCGGGGGCCGCCCACAGGAGCGCCTCGCCGTAGGCCGCCCGGTAGTCGCCGATGTGCAGGTGGTGGAACCGGTTGGGGGCGATCACGTGGCGCACGGGTCCCAGCGGGTCGAGCTCGTTCCGGGTCGCGTCGTCGAGGGGGACCGGGGAGTAGACGAAGAGGCCGCCGTCCGGGAGTCGGATCACCGTCATCCGCGTGCCCACGTGCAGTCCCAGGAAGCGCTGAGGGCGATCGAAGACCCAGAGGCTCTCGTCCAGCTGCCGCGCCACGCGAACAGCCTAGCAACCGGGTGAGGCGGATCTCCTCGCCAGGCTCGCGATTCCAGCTGCGGTAGATTCCTCCGAGGGGGTGAACCCGGCCGGCGCAGCGCTGGTCGGACCGCGGGAAGCCTGCGCATGCGGCGCGCACGGGGCTCGGGGGGGCTCTAGCGAGCCCGCGGAGGGGCCGATGGAGGCGTCATGTCGAGCCGATTCCTCGTTTCGAGATCGTGGCTCCTGCTGCTCCTCCTCGCGGTCGGAGGGAGCGCCGGCGAGGCCCGGGCGCTGAACTTCTGCTCCTCGGCGGTGAACCGGGCCGTGGCCTGGAACGAGGCGGCCGGTGCCTGGGTGATCCAGACCGTGGGGTCGACGCCGAGCCAGGTGGTGAGCTCGGGCGGCAACTGCGCGGCCGTGGTGGGCAGCCGGGTCTGGACGTATCGCCGCACCACCGGTGCATGGACCGAATCCTCGGCGACGATCCCGAGCCCCAGCAGCGTGATCGGCTCGGACGGCAACTTCGCCGCCGTCACCGGCAGCACGGTGTGGGCCTACGACCAGACCGACGACACCTGGACCCAGTCGGAGAGCGTGTCGGGGCTGGCGGGGGTGATCGCCAGCGGGGGCAGCTTCGCCGCGCGGGGCAGCAGCCAGATGAGCGTCTGGAGCCGGGACGGCGGTGCGTGGGTGGCCTCGCCGAGCTTCGGCACCGGCTACGAGTCGCTGGCCTCGGGCGGGAGCTTCGGGGCACGCGCCGGAGACCAGGTCTGGGCCTGGCGGCGGTCGACGGCGACGTGGCAGTCCCAGACCGTGAGCTCGCTCTCGGAGTGGGGCGCGGCGGCGGGCAACTTCGCGGCGGTGGGGAGCTCGGACTTCGCCGTCTTCGATTCCGTCACCGGGGCGTGGGGGGTCGAGTCGAGCCTCGCGACCCCGAGTGGCCTGGTCGCCTCGGACGCGAGCTTCGGCGCGGCGACGGGCAGCGAGTTCGTGATCTGGGACGCCGGCTCCGGGACGTTCAGCACCCCCTCCGACTCCCCGTCCGGCGGGAGCGCGCTGGTCGGCTCGAAGGGGAGCTTCGGGACGACCCTGAGCAACCGGGTGTGGACCTGGGACCCGGCGAACGGCTGGAGCCAGTCCACCGAGACGATCAACGGGCTCACGCTCCCGCTGGTGACCTCGGGCGGGAGCTTCGCGGTCCTCGGGACCGGGCGGGCGTGGGCCGGCGTGCCCGGGGGCGGGGAAGACCTGCAGACGCTCACGCCGGTGGAGCTGGTCGGCTCGGGCGGGAACTTCGCCGTGCGCATCAGCAACCGCGTCTGGACCTGGCGCCCGGCGTCGCCCACCTGGACCCAGTCGAGCTGGAGCAACTCCTCGATCGGGCCCCTCCTCGAGTCCGAGGGCAACTTCGGCGCCGTGGCGAGCAACCGCGTCTACGCCTTCGACGGCAGCGACGGCAGCTGGAACGACTCGGGCCAGCTCTTCAGCTTCACCGGCCTCGTCGTGGCCTCGGGCGGGAACTTCGCCGCCGAGCGGACCACGCGCGTCAACGTATGGAACTCCGACACGGACTCGTGGAGCGAGTCGCCGCAGCTCAACTCCTACACCCCGGGCGGGCTCGTCGGGTCGGACGGAAACTTCGCGACCCCCATCTCGAACCGGATCTGGGCGTACGACCGGAGCGACTCCTCCTGGACCCAGACCAGCACCACGCTCACGAGCCCGGGGGCCGTCCTGCCCTCGAGCTTCCCGCTCTGCTCGCCCGGGGACTGCGGGGACGGGAACGAGTGCACCGACGACGTGTGCAACCCCGATCTCGGCTGCCAGAACCCGGACAACACCGACCCCTGCGACGACGGCAGCCTCTGCACCGACGGCGACACCTGCTCCGGGGGCTCCTGCCAGTCCGGTCCGCCGCTCGACTGCGACCCGGGCAACCCGTGCCTGATCGGGAGCTGCGACGAGGTGCTGGGCTGCGTCACCGAGCCCAACCCGGCCTGCTCGGCCTCGGTGCCGGCGCTCTCGCCGCTCGGCGGCGCAGCGCTGGCCCTCGGGATGGCGGCGGCGCTGGGGGCGACTTCACGGTCGCGATCGCGTCGCTAGCCTTCTGCTCGAAGGGGGTGGAATGATCACACGAGGCTGGCTGGCTGCGATCGCGATCGTTCCGCGGCGGAACCGGCTTCGGGAACAGGACATCCAGGCTTCGTTGGGGCTCGACGTCCGAGTCTGGGTGTCGCGTCCAACCCCACGGGGAGCCGGCGGCGGGCAGGAGTGGTCGGGCAGGTCCTCCTCGGCGAGCACGTCCGAGAGGACGAGGATCGGAGCGCCGGGGCTTGGCGGGGGTCGGGCGATGTGGCACTCAGTGTGGGGCCAGGGGCGAAGGAGGGAGCAGTGGGAGATAGGGGCGTGCGGCTGGCGAACGTCGCGGGGCGTGGGGCGCTCGTCG